>JANPIK010000064.1:0-13706 GCA_031424935.1 Polaromonas sp. | reverse complement strand
TTGTACGTCAAACGTGCTGCTGACGGATAAGCCAAGCGCGTCTTTTGCTGTGACTTTTATAGCAAGCGTACCAACGTCAGCGTTCAAAGGCGTGCCGCTGAAGGTTTTGGTGGCTGCATTAAAGCTCAGCCACGTGGGCAGCGGTGCACCGTTGGCCAGCGTGGCAGACAGGCTTAAGGTATCCCCCACATCAGGATCTGCAAAAGTGTTGATCGGCACAGTGAACGTCCACGCGCTGTCTTCATTGACAGTCCTCTGAACGAGTGCATTTGCTACTGTGGGCGCACGGTTGGCCGCTGCCAGAATGTCAACATTCAAGCTGGTTGCCACACGCAGACCAAACGCATCTGTGGCCTCTACTTTCAGACTGAGTGTGCCTGCACTTGCAGCCGGTGGTGTGCCTGAGAAGGTACGCGTCGTGGCGTTAAACCCAAGCCATATTGGCAATGCATCGCCATTTGCCAGCGTTGCAGTCAGACTCAGGTAGTCGCCTGCATCCACGTCGGTAAACGTACCGGCGGGCACCGTGTAAGTCCAGGGGTTAGCTTGCCTGGCGGTCTGGCGCGTAAGCCCAACGGCCACTGTAGGGGCATGGTTGACGTGCGTGGCAGCCAGCAATTGCGCCATGCTGACGCTGGAGCCATCCGCCAATGCCATCTGCACGGTGTTGTTGGTGAACTGCGCGCTGCCCATGTTTTGTATGGTCAGACTGTCCGTCGCGGAGAACCGCAGAATGTAACCCCTGCCGCCTTCAAGCGCCTCGGCCTGAATGTTTTGCGGGCTGATGCTTTGGCCAAGAGAGTTTGTACCAAAAACGATGCGCAAACCGTTGGTGCCCGCGTCCCGAATCAGGTCGTTGCCGTCTCCCAGCGCAAAGTGGTAAGTGTTTATACCCGTGCCACCGCTGAGTACATCATTGCCGGTGCCGCCCCAGAGATGGTCGTCACCGCTGCCGCCGTTCAGGTAGTCGTCGCCGCTGCCGCCGTACAGTACATCGTTACCCGCATCGCCCAAAAGCTTGTCATTGCCATTGCCACCCCAAAGCGTGTCATCCCCGTCGCCACCGCTGATCTGGTCGTTGCCTGCACCGCCAATCACCAGATCATTCCCGCCACCAGCAGTCACAAAGTCGTCGCCCGTGCCAGCATTGATTTTGTCGGCATTGGCGCTACCGGTGATCACGTCGTTACCGCCGCCTGTGCTCAATTGGGCCACCGGGTTGACACTTAAGTCAACGGTGTCGTTGCGTACACTGCCCAGCGTTTCGCTGGTGTACGCAAACTGCGCATCCGCCAGCCGGGCCTGCGTGCCGTCGATGCGGGTATAACTGCCCACGCCATGCACCGTGACGCCAGCTGCACTGCTGACCACGTTGTTGCTGGTCAAGTTGATGCTGGCAATGCCGCGCTCAGCCAGGGTTGTCAGTTCATCTGCGGATTGCACCCCGTCTTCATTCTTGTCCTGCCACACGCGAAACTTGCCCCACTGCGCATCGGCACTGGACAACAAGCCGTCGGCATTGGTGTCAAACGCTGCCAGGCCTGCCAGGTCAGTTGCTGCACCCGGCAAATAGTCTTTGAAGCTGATCTCAGCCTTGCCGATGATCTTGCCGTCGTTGTTTGCATCGAACGCCAGCAGGGCGTCTTGCCCTGATGTCCAGGCCGTAGCGCGGCGCACACCGTCGCCCACCAGGTCATAGAAAGCGCTGGAATCTTCTACACCAATAAAACGAAAACCGTTGTCGTTCAGATCCAGTACGATGGGAAAGCCACCGCCATTATCAATAAATGGGTTGGCAGGTGGCAGGAAGGCGCCGTCAACCAACTTTAGGTATCCATCCTCGTTTTGCGGGTTCAACAACATATCGGCACCACTGACGATCACCTTCTTATAGGTAGTGGTGATCTGCTCAGTGCTTGTACTGAGCTGCTTGATCTCCAGCATAAAGGCATCGTCTGGCCCAACCGTGGCTGGAATATAGGTCTCCGTAGATCCGTTTTCGCCACCCAATGTCACCTCGCTGTGCGCCTCCCGGCCAAAATAACTGGTGCGCGTGTACGTAAAACTGGCAGTGCCGCCAATGTCAATCACCGTGGTGTCACCAAACTGGCCGTCTATGGCTTCGCCCTGGCTATTGGTGGCAACTCTGATGCTAACGACCCTTTGGTCGTCGACATCGCTGAGTGTGATCGTGCCGCTGGTGTTATTTACCGGGTCAACCCACACTTCCCGCCAGTCCATTTGCGTCGCAGCATTGCCCGGCTGTGAAAGTGGGGCGAAGTAAAGTTTGCCCCATGCAAACCCAAGAATACCGACGCTGTCTGGCTGCAGCGATGTTGCCGTACCCCCCAGGTATCCCAGCTTATTGATTTGCGTTCCTGGGTCGGCGGGACGTGCGGCGAGGGCGCTGAATACTGTGGGTGCGAGCGCATATACCGCGTTGCCCGCAGCATTGCTGGTGATGATCAAATCTTTCCAGCCCGCGGGCCGACTGGCAGGTGTCACGGTAATCGTAGGCGCATCGTCTACCGCCCCCACATCCACCATGGCAGTGGCTGTGATCTGGGTACCTTGTTCATCTGCGACTATGTAGTCAAAGCTGGCCAGACCATTGAAATTGGCGCTTGGGGTGAAAGTAATGGTTTGCTTAACGTCGTCGTAAGTCGCTCCGCCGTTGGTAGCAATAGGCGCAAGAATCCGGTCCCCCCGAACGTTTACTGATTCAACGTTCACAAGCCCCACAAAGCGCACCTTGCCACCTGTCGAGCTGTCATTTGCTAGCAATTGTTTGGTACTGATGGTGATACTCAAGTCTTCCTGACCGTCCAGCACCTCGTCGACTGCGGTCAAGGCACCGTTGCTACTGGTGTGCGTATGCAATGCACGCACTGCTGCGTTGGTGCTGGCCCCGTAGTCAATCACCGCGGTGGCATACAAGTCTTGTCCACCCACCTCTTTTTGCACCAGCAAGCTGTTGCCCACTTGTACTGTCGCCACCCCGGCAGCATCAGCTTGCAGGTTCACGCTTTGCATCAGCTGCGTCTTGCCGTTTTGGATGAAGCTGCCAATGTTAGACGGGCCGGAGGCGTCCCAATTCAGGCTGCTAATGCCCAGCTGGCCCAGCGTTTGTAGCTCCGCACTTTGCGCCACTCCATCCCCATTGATGTCTTGCCAAACCCTCAAATGCGCAAACACCGGGTCCTGGGCGTCGATAGTGCCGTTTGCAAAACTGCTGTTGTCCCCGTTGATCTCATTGAGCACAGACAGCTGGCGCCTGGTGCCATCGACCCACGTGTCATTGAACAAATCCGCCCCCCTGTTGATTTGCCCGTCCGCGGCTTGGCCTGTACCGCCACCCGCACCGCTGCTTGTTCTGTCCAGTACCAAGATGCCGTCCCGTGGCCCAATCCAGTCCGTCTCTTCAGCAAAGCCATCGTTGTCCACGTCAAACAACACGCCGTTGCCCGTTTCCTTGCGCTTGACGGTGATGCCAGCGCCATTCACCTCACCGCCATTCAGGTCCAGGGCGATGACGGTGGCGGTTTGTTGGCTGCTTGCGTCATTGGGTTGGCCGTAGTTGCCCCTGTTGCCTGGTCGTGCATCGCCGGGATTGCCGTAAAAAAGGCTGTAACTGGTGCCGGTCTGAGAAGCAATCTGCTCCGTCGTTTGGCCGACAAATGGATAGCCACCGTAATACTCAGAGGGTCGGGGTAATGTGTACGCAAGTTTGCCATCCCCATCAAAAACGTCGATGGTTTCCATTTCCGGGCGCTGGCGCCTGACAGTCTCCACCTCCCATAGCGGCGCAATCGCGCCACTGGCCGTCACCGCATCACTGAACTGCTGGGCCAAGCTGTCAAAGAAGTTTTCAGCGTTGGCCACCTGGTAAGCGTTACCGACCGCCTGTCTATCCGCTGGGTCAACCCCGCGGCCTAGATAGAGATCGCCGGGTGTCAGGTATTTGCCATCCGGACTAAAGGTTCGCGTGAATTGTTCGCCCGTTAGTGGGTCTTTGTAGTTCAAAAGTATCCCAGTTGGCTTTAAGGAGATCACCGGCAGCCGCACAGCAATCACACCCATCTCCTGGCCATAGGTCTTGCTCAGCTCTTGGGCTTGTTTTTGGGTTTGCTCCAGCAGGGCAGTCATGGTTTGCACAAACGTATTGCCCGCCCCACCGTCGTGGTTACCGAGGTTCACGCCGATCACGCCTTGGACGTCAAAAAACCCACCCTCGGCTTCAAACTGTTTGGGGCTGCTGAAAGAGCCGAGCAACAGGTCAAGGAACGACAAACCCAATGCAATCAAAGGATCGATGTAGCCCAGTGTGGCCAAAAAGGTTGCGGTTGCTATCACCGCCCCCTTGATATCGCCATTTACGACGCTGTTGATGATGTTCAGCACTGCAATACCTTGGCCGAGGTCTTGGAGCAGGGCCTGGGCACCATCAAATTTGCCCACAATTTCGATGAGAGCGGGGTCGTTGGTGATGTCGATATCCAACCTGGCTGCTGCGATGCTGCCGTACTGAGAGGTGATCTGCTGGCCAATGCTGTTGGCGTAGATCGTCAAAGAACTCCTGGCCGCACCGCCGCCATCAATCAGGATGCGGCCCAGGTCGCCTTTTTGAAGCGAGTCCACCAGGCCCGCCACACTGCCCACCGCTGAAAGCGCTCCGGCAATCTGCGCCACTGCCGGGTCGCTGAAGTTGTGGCTGGCGAAGTTAAAGCCTGCGGTGGCAATCGGCAGGGGCTTGCCGCCGCGCAGGGCGCTGATCAGGCTGACCGTATCGCTGGCCAGGTTGCTGATGGCGGGGTCGTTCCACCAGTCGACGCGGCCTGTGATGGTCACCATGCTGGGGGTGGTGCCTTCGGCGTTGGTTTTGTCGCCGGCTTCGACGATTTGTGCAAATTCGCCTGCTTTTTGACCTAAAAAGACATCATCAGCCGTGAGCGCCAAATCATTCAACGCGGAGATCACGAGTTTGCTGTTGACGCTGTTTTCACCATTAATTGTCAGGCCGGTCAATACAAAACTCGCATCATCTGGGTACCCACCAAAATCTGTCGTCGGCGCGCCATTCGCAACGGCGTAGGAAGCCAAGTGAACTGTATTCCCCGCAATGTTGGTGTCAACCTCCCTGTCAAAACCACCCGCAAAACCTGGGGTGTCGCTGATGGATTTCTCTAATACGATATCGAGGCTGCCCGCACCGTTGGGAATCATTGAACTTTGCAGGGCCAGTTGTGCGCCGTTTGGCGATATGCTGAATTCAGATAAGGTACCGCCACCAGTTGTTCCGTTCAGCAAACGGTTTGTAGAACTGCTAGCGCCGTAGGGACTGTCGACAATCCACAAGCCAGTAGCACCGCGTTGTAGAACTTCAGTGCCTGAAAACTGGTGTGTGATACCCGCCACAGTAACGGTGCCGCCGAAGAGAGGATTGGCATTTAATTGAACGGTAGCAACGCCGGTCGCCGTAGGAACCTGAAAACTGCCATCCTGCCGAACCTCGATCACGGCCTCAACGCCAGGGATGCGCGCAAAAACACCTAATCCTGAGCTTTCGATGGTGATGCCGCCACGTGTCGTGATGTCAGCTACTGCAGGGTTAGCACTGATTATTTTGGTCTGAACAATTTGGCCATTTGAATCCATCAAGTACTGGCGCTGAACAGGGCTGGGGCCCACCTCTAGGATGGTTTTATCGTAGCCAACAATCACACCGGGCGCGCTGAAAATGGCACTGGTAGTGACGTTGACCGAGCTCACAAACGCTCTTGTGGGGCTTAGCGTAGTGATCGACTCAACTAAGGTGTTGGTGCTGACACTGAAGTACGTCTGTGCTATGAGTGTGTTTCCGCTGGTGTCGGTGCCGATCATGTGGGGCAGATTGCCCCAGCTTGTGAAGGATGCTGGGTCAAGCCTACCCGTGCCACCTTTTGGCAATGTGTCACCACCTCCTTCGATTACTTCAAAATGCAAATGGATGCCAGTAGAGCCACCTGTGGTGCCAGCTTCGCCGAGCGTTTGGCCAGCCAAAACAGTGTCGCCGACTGACCAGGGCGAAGCTTGCGCAAGATGGGCGTACAACGTGCGGAATTTTGTGCCGTCTGCCCGGCTGTGTTCGATGACCACATAGTTACCGTAACCTGTCGGATCATTCTTATCACGCACTACTACTCCACTAGCCGCAGCTGCCACATTGAGACCTGTGGTGCCGCGCGTACCCCAGTCGTCTCCATCGTGAGGCTTAGCAACGTTGTTGTGCGCCGGATTGTTAACCGGAGCAAGGGAAAATGAGCGCGGATTTTTAAAAAATCCGGTGCCGGGGTTATAGGCACCAAAAGCAAGAGTTGAGGACATTATTTGTTCCTTTGAGTTTTTTAGTTAAATATAGTGATTAGTTGTCGACATGATTGCAACCCACATCAGGTTTTGTCACGTGCGGGTAAGCATCTCTCGGCATTTTTGCGATTGAAAGTGTTCGCGACTTAGTACCCACCATCATCTCAATCTCTGCGTAGAGCCCGTCAAGAAAGACATCAGGACCAGGGCGCAGGCCGTCAATAAACTGAATTTGCCATCGGGTCTCTAAACGCTGGCGTACAACGTTAAAACTCTCGTTGAACGCAACAGAATGAGCAGGTGGATTGTTGTTTGCACCGCTGCGACGGATCCATAGAACTCTCGCTGTAAGCCCTTCATACCGCTCATTGATTTCAAACACCGCAATTTCGCGATAGAGCTTCTTCAACTTTAACCCTTTGAGCATCTTCAGCTCAGGCGGAATGAGACTGCGGGTCTTGCTGTCGTACTCATATCGAACCGTCTTGTCGCAGGTTCGAATGTCATCCATGATTTTTGCGAGAACTCGCTGCGATTCAGTGGGCGGTTTACTGCCAATTTGTGCAAAACTTATAACTGAATGACACAGCAGCAAAATAGCAATTGTTTTGACAGTCCATGATTTCATCAAGTATTCCTATTTTAATTTATGCTACTTATTTAGTAGCTGCTTGCGCTTTATTTACCTTGGTCTAGAGGCATATTTCATGTATATTTTGTTCATAACTCATAGCTTTGGACTTAAACGAAATTGTGGATTACTTGTTCACAAGATGCATTCACTTCACACCTTTCAATGCCTTCATCGCAGTTTGTGCCTGTTCCGCTGTGCGCGGCGTAAGGCTGGAACCCAGGTGAAAGGCGTTGCCCAGAGGGAAGGACGGCAACTCAAACTCGACGTACTGGGTCTGCTTTTCAGCCAGTTGCAGCGTGACTTCGTAAGTTTTGCCTAAAAGACCGGGTTTAACGCTCAGCAAGTGCTCGCCTGCGGACATTTGCAATGGCATGTAGGAGCGGTTAAACAGCTCACCCACGTCTTTTTTATTCAACTGCACGGTGAAGCTTTGACCAATGGCGTAGATCGATGAGTCGCGGTACAAATAGACTTGCGCCTGCCCCGTTGGCACTGCGGCTTCGTTGGTGAATGCTGCGCCAGTGGGCGTGGCGCAGCCGCTAGCGAGCACGATGGCAGTAGCTGCGGCGGCCAGGCTAATGGCTTTAAAAACAGAGCGGTAAAAATTGATTTGAATGAACATGGTGGTTCATGGTGGGCTGATGATGATGAGTAGGAGAAAAGAGAACGGTGAAAGGCGAAAGGTGTAAGGTTGAAAAGTTAAGAGCCGATACGCCAAACCCCATCCACTTGCAGACCCTTGGGCAGCGCATGGGTGATAAACAGCATGCTGACGCGGCCTTTGAGCTGGTTGATGGTTTGCGCAAAACCTTCGGCGGTATGCTCGTCCAGCGCGCTGGTGGCTTCGTCAAAAATCAATATTTTGGGGCGCTTGAGCAGGGCTCTGGCAATGGCGATGCGCTGCTTTTGCCCGCCTGACAGGCCCGCGCCGCGCTCGCCAATTTCGGTCTCATACCCTTGGGGCAGCTTCTCGATGGTGGTGTGGATGCCAGCCAGTTGGGCGGCTTGGGTGATTTGCTCGAAGGTGGCGGCTGGGTTGCCCATGCGCAGGTTGTCCAGCACGCTGCCGCTGAACAAAATGGTTTCTTGCGGTACCACGCCAAAGTAGCTGCGCAACTCGTTGGCGCTGAGGTTACTCACGTCAATGCCATCGAGTTGAATGCTGCCGCTGCTGGGGGTGTAAAAGCCCAGCAGCAGCTTGGCCAGGGTGCTTTTGCCGCTGCCGCTGGGGCCCATGATGGCAATCGCCTGGCCGGGTTGCAGGGTGAGGTTGAGGTTTTCATACAGGTAAGGGCGGTCTGGCCCGTACTTGAAGGCGAGACCCTGAATGCTGATGAGGCCTTTGCCGTCATTGCGGCGCTGCGGCGTCAGGTTATAGGGCTCGGCGGGCGAATTCATCACGTCACCGAGGCGCTGAACGCTGAGTGAGGCTTGCTGAAACTGCGTCCACAGGCCCACGATGCGCAGCACGGGCTCGCTGAGCTTGCCCGCAAACATTTGAAAGGCGACCAACATGCCAACGGTGAAGACAGATTCAGGCGTCGGGTTCATCACCATCCAGGCACCGGTGATTAGGATGGCCAGCGTCATGATTTGCTGCAAACCGGTGGCAACGGTGTTGTAGGTGTTGGCAATTTGCTTGGTTTGGAAGGCGCTGGCAAGCAAGCTGGCCAGGTAGCCGCTGTAGCGCTGGCGCAGTTGCGGCTCCATCTGCAGCGTTTTGACGGTTTCAAACCCGGCGATGTGTTCGGTCACAAAAGCCTCATTGCGGGCACCCAGCAGAAACTGGTCATTCAGCTGGCGCTGAAAGATGGGGGCCATGATCAGGCTGGCGATGGCGATCACGCTCAAGATACCGACCGCAATGGCGCTGAGCAGAACGCTGTACCACAGCATTACCCCCAGGCAGATCAACAAAAACGGCAAGTCCAGCACCAGCGAGACGGCAGCACCAGAGACAAACTCGCGGATGTTTTCCACCGCATGCAGGCGCGCGGCCACCACGCCGGTGGGGCGGCGTTCAAAATAGCGCAGGGGCAGCTTGAGAAGGTGGTTCCATACTGCGGCACCCAGCACGGCATCAACCCGATTGCCGGTGTGCAGCACCAGGTATTGGCGTGCCCAACCCAGCACGCTGCTGAACACTGTGAGCAAGCCCATGGCAATGCCGATGGTGATCAGGGTGCTTTGGGTGCGGTGCACGACCACTTTGTCGATGATGGCCTGGGTAAAGAGCGGCGTGGCCAGCGTGACGATTTGCAGCGCCAAGGAGGCCAACAGCACATCGCGCCAAACGGTTTTATGCTTGAGCAACTCGGGCACGAACCAGCGGAAGTTGAAGGCTTGGGTAACGCCTGCGGTGCCGCGCGCGGGCCCGTTTGCAGCGCGCGCCTCACCCACCAGCGACGATGCGGTCGAGATGGCCGCATCATCGCTTGGGGCTTGCGGTTCTGGCGCAAACAGCCAGGCAGCACCGCCGAATCGGTGGAAATGCTGCGCATCAAAGTCGGTATGGCTGAGGGTTTGAGGCTCGGCGTTGCCAGGGTAGAACACGACAAGGGATGTCGTGTCTGCGGCGGTGACTAGGGCCAGGCTCACGGCTTGTGTTGAATCGCCGCCCTGAGGGGCGATTTGCACCAACAGCGGCAAAGGAAGACTGGCGCAGTCTTTGCCCTTTAACGCAACGCGTTTGACGCGAAAGCCTAGCCTGTGGGCACCGTGTAGCAGCGTTGATTCGCTGTAATGGCTATGTCCCTCCGCGACTTCCGCCGGGAACTCCTGAGCCATCATGCTGCTCGAAAATGGGCGTTGGTGTAACGCGCAGATGCTGCCTAGTGCCCATATGACTTCTGAAGATTCGAACTTTGGTACATCCCTTGCATTGGCGCTTTTTGTAAATAGCACTTATATTCCGCTTAGTTCTAAAACCTCGGCAGTTTATGCGATTTGCATGCAATTTGTAACAGAATTAACAGAAAAATGTATTTAGTCGTGCTCGATCTTCCTAATTCGCTTCACTAAGCAAGTACATCGTTCTAAATTCCGTCTACAAAACAGTAAGTGCAATTCCGGCGGAATCAGTGCGTTTTGAACCTTGTTTGTTGTGCCCCTTAAACATGCGTTTGGCACTTATGTGGTGACAGTCCGCACCGCAAATACGACAGACTCTTGTATAGGTAGCAGTCCTCGCCATTAAGTTACTTTATTGACGTGAAAAGCCATCCGCATAGATAGCTTAAATAATCCCAGGATAGCGAAAAAAACTAATTTTGTCTGCCACGGTCTAACCTACTGGCATAAATCAGCATTTTTTAAACCCAAGCTAAAGAACTCCCGGCTACATAACCAGGTGCGGTCAATTGGAGGAACAACCGATTCAGTGTTTGTTCCTCCAGCAGACCAGACAAAAATATGGATTCCCAGTTATTTAATGACTCATTTACGTCATCAGTACGGCAGCACTGGTCGTTGATTATTCCGACAAGCTCATTTTTTGTGGCAAATGTATTGGATAGCATGGGCACTAAGTTGGTGGGTTTCCGGATTAACTTGGCCCAACGATCATGGAGAAATTCCTTCACTTGTGTTCTGTCAACGATTCTATTCACGTGATATTCGACAGCAGGAAAGTCCGGGTCCAGACGATCCATAAGAATTTGCAGACTGATTTTCGGCGCTGGGCCATAATCCCGAATTTCTGCACGAACCAAGCGTTTCGCCATGCAATCGTCAAAGTACGGATGCAATATTCGCTGTACCTGCAAGATGCCGGAAATTGCGTCGTTCTTGATGCTGTTGCATTTGCACGCCCTCACCAAGTTGCGCGAGAAAATGGAAAAGGCGGGATGTAGCGTTCGTGGTATCTGATGATCGACAGTGCCGCTGTGCAAAGACCCACACAGGGGACAGTTTTTGTGCCCCTTTTTCTGCCGCTCAACATCAATAAACGCAAGTGCTAAGGGTGGTTCAGAGTGACGATGCATAGAGATGCCCCAAGTGGCTAACGTGATGTAGACCAGCGGATATTCTGGCAATCCCAGCCTATCCGACCAGATAAACCAGCTTGCGCCCCTGGCTACGAATCAGTCCAGTTAGCGGCAAGCCGTATGCAGCTGAGGTATGCAAAGGTTTTTCCTGAAACGCTAGTGTCACGACAGTCCCCCTTCATCATGTTGTCTATCTTGGCGCGGATTGGATATTGAAAGTTCAATGCCGCCGATTCTCGCAGCAGCGCTTTGGGCTTACTCCACCAGGATCCCCTTGGTGGCACATATGCCGATCCGGGCTTCCATGCCTGCGGTAAATCTCAGAAAGTCCGATTCCATGCCGTCAGAGAAGATCACCCCGTTGTCCGGCATGCGCGAGCGCAGCGTCAGCACTTCCCTCTCTTCGATCTCCCCATAGAGCAGAGTTGTTTGAGAGGCCCGGCTTGCAAACGGCTCCCGCACAGCAAAAATCAGGTGGTCCGTGTCACGCGGCATGGGCTCGTAACCCTCGCCTTGCCCGTGCCCTACGGCCTTGGCAATGCCGACGGAGCCGGTAACGATACTTTTGAGCCAGGCTGTGGAGCCGAGGCCGGTCGAGACAATCAGGCCGGAAGATGACTGTGCTTCCTTCATCCCGCGGAACTCGATGTCGTAAAGCGCCGAGGTATGGCTTTTCGGGCCTATGAACAGGTCGTTGACACCTCGCAATACCTGACCATCAGACAGTCTGGCCTCTGCCATGGTTACCAGGGAGGTCGAGCGGATATCCCCGGCTACCCCGGGCAATACCGAAGCGACTTGCGATGGTTCAAAGGGAAGCAGGACACCGTCCCAGCGTTTGGGCTCCGGATTGACGCCGACCAGCGGCTGCCCATCGAGGTATTTCAAGGTGTTGGCCACCATACCGTCCTGGCCCAGTGTCACCACAATGTCAGACGGGCTGTCAGCTGGGGAGTTTTGACCTGGTAGGTAACCTGACCCTGTACTGTGACGTTCTGAAAGTCAGAGGTCACCAAGGTCAACATGAAGGGGTGATGAGCGCTGGCAACCGGCACTGCCACCACTGTGGAGGTGGGTGCGTAGTAGTAGAAGGACTGGCCGGCGCCCTCCCGGACTACTTTCCCCCTCTTGAACTGAATCAGGTGAACTGTGGGCTGGGATTTGATGAATCGGATACCTAACATGTGCTTTCTCCTTGTAGTAAACTTATCAATAGGTTGTACTAAACAACCTATTGATAAGTTGCATAATACAACTTATTTAAAGTTTGTCAAACAGGAGCGCAAAAAATGGCTATCCAGACCAATGATCTGAGCTTTGAACGACCATTGACCAGCGTGGACGTAGTGATCTTCACCGTACTAAATGAGCAACTGCAGGTTCTGTTGGTCAAGCGACCCGAAGGATCCGAAGAGCCCTTCCCGAGTATGTGGGCTTTGCCAGGCGGCTTTGTGGATGTGAAGAAGGACGTTTCGCTAGAGGCCTGCGCCAGGCGAAAACTGCTCGACAAAACTGGTGTTAAGGGTCCTTATCTGGAACAGCTGGGGAGCTGGGGTGGGAAAACACGGGATCCGCGCGGCTGGTCTGCGACGCATGCGTACTTCGCACTGTTACCCGCCGAATCTGTGCAGTTGGTCCAGGACAAGGCCAAGCCGGCTCAGTGGCATCCTGTTGAAGAGCTGTCCCCCAGAAAACGTCTGGCGTTTGACCACGGCCAGATCCTGCAGGCAGCCCTCGAACGCTTGCGAAGTAAGGTGGAGTACACCTCGCTGCCAGCGTTTCTCCTGCCAGAACCATTCACACTCCCGCAGCTGCAAAAGGTCTATGAGGTGGTGCTCGGGCGGCCTATCGACAAAAGCGGTTTCCGCACTCGGGCTTTGGCAGCAGATTTTTTGAAAGAAGATGGATCTCTCGACGTCGGATCACCACGCCCAGCTATGGGCTACCGCCTCAAGACGCGCGAGTCACTTGTGTATTTCCCCCGCACGTTCAGTCCGAGGGATGCCTAGCAAATGAAGCCAAGAAATGGACTTCATCGACTTCTGTAGACATGGATCAATTTCTACTTTGAAATTTGAATTTGCAGTTAGGAGTCATTTTCAGACCGCCTGTTGGAATCGGTAAATGTCCGCTTACTGGCGTTGAAGTGAAGGTGCGCAATGACCGCTTCGTCGTCGATAGCAGCTCTAGGCCCGAAATGGGATTCGCAGTTTGCGATTCGCCTTTCTGTGAACTGACATTGAAGGGGCCAATTGGCTTCAAATGAACCTAACGTTGCAACAGTGCCGAACTTGCCGCAGCAAGCACTTCGAGAGTCAACCCATCCAGCAGTGAGGATGCAGTCCGAGCCTGGTGCCAATACAGCGGCACATCCAGCTGTGAGTTGGGCACAAGTTCCACAAGTGACCCATTTTGAAGCTCACCACTGATGAGCGCTTGCGGATGCAGTCCCCATCCCATTCCCGCCACCGAAGCGGCGACAAAGGCATGTGAAGACGGCAGAGAGTGACGTGGCAACTCTATATGGCGCTGACAAAGGCGGGTCACCCAGCGCGATTGCAATTCGTCCTTGCTATTAAATACAAAGCTTGGTGCCAGTTTGAGACTATTCACTCCAACCCCCTTTGCGAAATAGCGTTCTACAAATTCCGGACTGGCGGCCGCCAGATAGCGCATCGCACCCAAGGGGCGACTGTTGCAGCCCGAGGCCGGCTGCGCCGTTCCAGTCACGGCGGCCAACA
>JANPIK010000063.1:0-47620 GCA_031424935.1 Polaromonas sp. | reverse complement strand
CGTAGATCTCAAAAAAATGAGACCACGCTAGCGCACTGAAAAAGCCGGTATTTGAAATCGCCGGAATCTTAAATCGTCTTGAAACCAGCACCAGGGCTAGGTTTGCTCAACTTCTGGATGAAATTTACCGGACAGTAGTGTAATTATTTACAAAAAATGTGAATTTTGTTGGCCGCGCGCTATTCGGGAGTCCATCGATTTCCCCGTAGGTGCCGAGACCGCGCCAGTTTAGGCAAACACGCCAGCGGTCTCTTGCATGTTGCTAGAGACTTCACCCAAATGGTGCAGCGTATCGCCAAAAGTCATTTCCAGCTGCGTCAGCTTTTTAAAGTAATGGCTGACGATGTACTCGTCCGTCACGCCAATGCCGCCATGCAGTTGCACGGCCTCTTGCCCCACCTGGCGCATCGACACACCCAGTTGGTATTTTGCTCTGGCCATAGCGGCTGCTCGTTCTGCGGCCGGTGCGTTCAGCTTGAGGCTGGCGTAGTAGCTCATGGATCTGGCCAGCTCCAGCTGCATCTTCATGTCGGCCACCCGGTGGCGCAGGGCCTGAAAACTGCTGATGACCACGCCAAATTGTTTGCGGGTGTTCATGTATTCAACCGTGATGGCAAGCGTTTTGTCCATCACGCCGACAGCTTCGGCGCAAGTTGCGGCAATGCCAATGTCCACGGCATGGGCCAGGGCGGTTTTACCGTCCAATGTCACCAAGGTGGCGGCGGCATCTTTGAGCACCACCTCTGCCGCCCGGCCGCCGTCTTGCGTGCCGTAGCCCCGTGTGCTGACGCCAGATGCATTGCGCTGGACTAAAAACAGCGCCAGCTTGCCGTCGGCCATCGCTGGGACCAGAAAGGCGTCTGCGTGGTCACCGCAGGTTACTATGCTTTTTGTAGCTGTCAGCGACCAGTTTTGTTGGGCCCCGGCGGCTTTCGCTTGAAATTTTGAAATGTTGTACCGCCCAGCACGCTCCAGGTATGCCAATACCACCAAGCTTTCGCCTGTTGCAATCTTTGGCAGCCAGGCTGCCTTGACTGGATCGGGCGCATAACCCGCCAGCACCGCCCCGGCAATCAGGGCTTGGCTCAACGGCTCGTGAACCATGCCGCGCCCTAACTCCTCCATCACGACCATGCCTTCGGTCGGGCTCATGCCCATGCCGTCGTGCGCTTCAGGCACATACAAACCGGTCAGGCCAAGTTCGGCCAACTCGGCATACGCTTCAGGTGAATAACCACCGGCTGCTGTGATGCTGCGGTGGCGGTCAAACGTGTAGGCCTTGTCGACCCATTTGCGCACTGCATCGCGCAGTTGTTCTTGATCGTCTGTGAAATCAAAGTTCATGGTTTTAGTCCTTAGCCGAGTACAACTTGCGCAACGATGTTTCGCTGCACTTCATTGCTGCCGCCATAAATGGTGGTTTTGCGCATGTTGAAGTAGGTTGATGCCAGCGGCGCATTGCCCGATACGCCGCCTGGGAAACCGCCAAGCGCCCCTGCCGCAGCGTCGCCTTGCCATCCGGCCTCCATCGCTTCTTCTATGAACGGCAGCGCAAACGGCCCGGCGGCCAGCATCATCAACTCGCTGTAGCGCTGCTGTATCTCACTGCCTTTGATTTTGAGCAGACCGGCAATGTCGAGCGAATTTTTGCCTGTTTTCTCTGCCGACAGCACCCGCAGCACCATCATCTCGAGTGCCACCACATCGACTTCAAGCTTGGCGATTTCGTCTCTGAACCTGAAGTTGTCCCACACGCCTTCGGCCTTGGCGATTTTTTTCAACCGCTCCAGCTCGCGTTTGCTGCGGTTGACGTCAGCAATGTTGGTGCGCTCATGGCTGAGCAAGTGCTTGGCATAAGTCCAGCCTTTGTTTTCTTCGCCAATCAGGTTGTTGGCGGGCACTTCAACGTTGTCAAACCAGACTTCATTGACTTCTGCCTCACCATCCAGCAGTACGATGGGTTTGACGCTGACACCCGGCGACTTCATGTCGATCAGTAAAAACGAAATGCCGGTTTGCGGCTTGCCATCACTGCTGGTGCGCACCAAGCAAAAAATCCATTCGCCGTACTGGCCTAGCGTGGTCCAGGTTTTTTGTCCGTTGACGATATATTTGTCACCCACGCGCTCGGCCTTGCATTTAAGCGACGCCAAGTCGGAACCCGAACCCGGCTCGCTGTAGCCTTGGCTCCACCACACCTCACCACTCGCAATACCGGGCAAAAAGCGTTGCTGTTGCTCGGCGTTGCCAAAGGCCATGATGACCGGCGCCACCATCACCGGGCCAAACGGCACCACGCGAGGCGCACCAGCCAGGGCGCATTCTTCTTCAAACAAATGCTTTTGCACCGCGTTCCAACCAGGGCCGCCAAATTCTTTGGGCCAGCCGTGGCCCAGCCAACCTTTGCGGCCCAGAATTTTGGCCCAGCGCTGCATGTCGTCGCGCGTCTGGCGCAGGGCATTGCGCACTTTGTGCTGAATATCCGCGGGCAGGTTGTCATGAACCCAGGCGCGAATGTCTTGTCTAAATGCTTGCTCTTCAGGGGTGAAAGCTAAATCCATACGTGTCTCCGTGGCACTTGAGTGATGTAAACGTCTCTGTCTGGCTTAGTTTTAGCACGGATGTGCTTTTTAATCTGTCATAGCGGGGACAAATCCTCCAGCGGCGCTAAGGCAATACCCAGTTGCTCGCTGATGTTGGCCAGGTGCTCGCGCAGCAAGGCGTTGTCAGTCTTGAGCCGGGCCACCGAATTTTCAAGCGCTGTGACGCGGGCCAGCAAGTCGGAGGCTTCTGACGTGGTGGGCGTACTGGTCATGAGTGCTTCTAGGTCAGGCTCGCCAGTGAGCAAATGTACCCAGCGCTGCTCTCTGGCACCCGGCATACGCGGCAATTTTTGCACCATGGCCTGGCCACCTGTGTCGCCGCGCAGCTGCAGCTCCTGCAGCACGCTTTCGACCGCGGCTGCATCAGAAAATTTGTACCACCGGTCCCCGTTGGTACGTAGCTCCGCCGGTGTTTGCGGCCCCCGCAGCACCAGCAAACCCATCACCACTGCCTGGGGTTCGGTGACTGCCGCTGCACGCTGAAAATTGTGCTCGTAGCGCGGTACGCGGCTGGACGAGCCTTCAAACACCAGGCTTTGCGCTTTCAGGCTGTTCAGCGCGATACGTGCCTCGTCGTCGCTCACATCCATCAGTGGGTCGCGGCTGGTTTTTTGATTGCAGCCCAGTACCAGCGCATTTAAGCTGAGGGGATAGCTGTCAGGTACGGTTCGGGCTTTTTCCATCAAGGTGGCCAGCACGCGCGCTTCGATCGGAGTCAGGGTTCTGAGGGTCATAAACTAATAGGCTATGCAGAAAAGTAAAAAGAACATTGTTATTTTGATCTCTGGCAGCGGCTCGAACATGCTGGCCATTGCCAATACTGCACAAAAAGAACAGTGGCGCGCCAAGTATGAAGCACAGATTGCCTGCGTCATCAGCAACAAACCCGGTGCGGATGGCCTTACCGCTGCCCGGGCCTTAGGCTTTCCCACCCAGGTTGTGGATCACCAACAATTTCAATCCCGCGAGTCGTTTGATGCCGCTTTGCAAACCGCTGTTGACGCTTATCAGCCTGCTTTGCTGGTGCTGGCAGGCTTTATGCGCATTTTGACACCTGCGTTTGTGACGCACTATGACGGGCGGATGGTCAACATACACCCGTCACTGCTGCCAGCTTTCAAAGGCATCAACACCCACCAGCGCGCCCTGGAGGCGGGTTGCAAAGTAGCCGGTGCCAGCGTGCATTTTGTGACGCCTGAGCTTGATGACGGCGCAATTTTGGCGCAGGCGGTGGTGCCGGTGTTGCCGCTGGACACAGCGGCCACGTTGGCCGCCCGCGTTTTAACGCAGGAGCATTTGCTTTACCCGCAAGCGATACGCGGTTTGCTACAAACGCTTACCCTTCAAACAGGCGAAAGTTAAGGGTGATGCCCGGCGAAAGACGATGAAGTTGAATCTGATTGCCAAGGCGCAACGTATTCAGATCAGCCGGTTGAATTTATTTTCGGCTTTTGTTCCCCTTCAGTCACGATCACTCCTTAACTTATTCAGGACGCACCATGAAATTTTCTCGCAAACTCGCCTCTGTCTCTTTTGCCGTCATGCTGGGCTTGGGCGCAGCCACGTCTTTTGCTCAAGTCATGGTTGGCGGCGCGCCGATGCTGGCCTCCAAAGACATCATTGATAACGCCGTCAATTCCAAAGACCACACCACGCTGGTGGCTGCTGTCAAGGCCGCGGGCCTGGTTGACACCCTGAAAAGCGCTGGCCCGTTCACCGTTTTTGCACCGACCAATGCCGCTTTTGCTGCCTTGCCAGCCGGCACGGTTGACACCCTGCTTAAGCCTGAAAACAAAGGCATGCTGACCGGCATCCTGACGTACCACGTCGTGCCGGGTAAGGTTGATGCAGCGGCATTGACCAAAATGATCATGGACGGCAATGGCAGCACGTCGTTCAAAACCGTGGCAGGCGGCATGCTGACGGCCAAGTCTGCTGGCGGCAAAGTCGTGATTACTGACGAAAAAGGCGGTATGTCTACCGTGACGATTGCTGACGTGTACCAGTCCAATGGTGTGATTCACGTCGTCGACAAAGTGTTGTTGCCTAAGTAAGTCAATAGCCCATCATGAAAAAGCCAGGCCTGCGAGCCTGGCTTTTTGCTATCTTATCAGTAGCTACTTACCCAAATAAATCTTGGGCTAGAGGCATATTTGATAGGTATTTTCACTGCGGCTCAATCTTTGCATCAGCAATCGCTTTGGCCCATTTGGCGGTCTCGGTTTTGCTGCGCTGCGCCAGGGCTTCTGGCGTACCGGGCTCGACGGCAAAGCCGTTGTCGGCAAACTTTTCCAGAATATCCTTGCTTTGGGCTGCGGCGTTGATGGCCTGGTTCAATTTGCTGACGATGCCTGCCGGGGTGCCTGCTGGCGCAAACATGGCGAAGTAGGCGATCAGCTCATAGTCTTTTATCCCAAGCGCTTCGTTCACGGTCGGCAGGTCAGGAATGGCGGGCGAACGCTTGGTCGAAGTCACCGCTAGCCCACGAATTTTCCCGCCTTTGATTTGCGGAAGCATGACTGTGAAGTCCGCTGAAAACAGCATGACTTGCCCGCCGATTAAGTCTGTCATGGCGGCGGGGCCGCTTTTGTACGGCACGCTGGTGAACTGCATGCCCGCCATGCTGGCCAGCATTTCAGACGATACCAGCTGCGATGTGCTGGCACTGGCGGCGGTGATCAAGCCGGACTTACTTTTGCCCAGCGTCACCAGCTCCTTTAAAGTTTTGGCGGGCACGTCGTTGTTCACAGCGATGATCAGCGGCACGGAGCCCATGTACCCCAATGGCGCAAAAGCCGTGTCTTGGTCATACGGCAGCTTTTTCATCAGGCTTTTCAGGGCGGCATTGGTGCTGTTGGTGCCAATCAAAATGGTGTAGCCGTCGGCCGGCGATTTGGCGACCGCGTCAGCGCCCAGCATGCCGTTGACGCCGGGGCGGTTTTCAACCACGATGGTTTGGCCCAGTGTTTCGCTCATCTTGGCGGCAAAGGCGCGGCCAATTTGGTCGGTGGCGCTGCCTGCGGCGAACGGCACGATGGCCTTGATCGGCTTGCTCGGGTAGGCCTGGCCGAAAGCTGCGCAAGACAAGGTGGCAGCGGCCACCAGAATGAGTGATTTGAATGTCATGGTTTGTCTCCAGTTAAAAGTTGTTCGAAAATTTAAGCTCAAAAAAGTGTCATGTCGATGTCCAGGCTGAGGACGGCTGACCCCAAACACTTGCCATGTGCGTCTAGTCGCAGCGAACGGGTCACGCCACCGCCCAGCGCGTCGTGCAGCACGAAGTTTAAAGCCCCAAGCTGGGCCATAGCGTAGCGCTCGACATCGCCTTTGACGATACCCGTGAAGTGCAGTTTCACACGTTCGGCGGTCACTGCTCGTTCAATCACGGCAAAGTGTTTGATGTCATACGCAATCACCGACAGCGTGGAGCGGTTGCCTTTGTCTCCCGCACGCGAATAGGCAATGTCACGTAAAAGCATTCAGACCTCCAGTATTTCGATAGAAGTTTTCACCCAGGCGCGCGGAATCAACACCGACGCAGCCGCAATGACCTCGCGTACCGTTTGCGTCACGCCACCACCACTGGCCGGGCCGTTCAAATAGAGTGCTTCGACTTCCATGGCGACGTGCTCGGCTTCAAGCCGGGTCGCGACGCGCATGGCGACTCGGGCGCGGACTTCATAAGGCGTGTAGCCCTGAGCCAAAGCCGGGCCATGAATCGCGTTGACGCCGATCAGCTCAAAGCGGCTGTCCAGGGCTTTCACATCCGTTAGCCGTTCCTTCAGCACATCCAAAGCCAGCTGGCCTCGCGCCTGGGCGCCCAGGCCTGCATAAGATATTTGAGCTTCGCCAATAAAGCCATCGCGGTGGCCGATGGTGACTTTTATCTGGTCTGGGCGTTGGTGGCCCGTCGCCCCGCCAATTTGAACCCGGTCGGGGCCGATCTGCGTCAGCATCACGTTTGAAAAGTCGGCCACCACATCGGGCTGCAGGTAGGCAGCAGGGTTTTCAATTTCATACAGCAGTTGTGACGCACAGGTCTGAAACGTCACGCAGCCGCCAGAGCCTGCTACTTTGGTGATCACGGCGCTGCCATCACTTGATACCTCCGCCAGCGGAAAGCCCAAGTGCGCCAGGTCAGGCACATCGCGGTAGCCGGGGTCTGCAAAATACCCCCCTGTGACTTGCCCGGCACATTCCAGCAAGTGCCCGACCAGCGTACCTTTACCTAATCTGTCCCAGTCATCCATCGCCCAGCCAAATTCATGAATCAGCGGCGCTAAAAACAACGCTGGGTCAGCCACGCGCCCGGTGATGACCACGTCAGCGCCTTGCGCTAGCGCGGAAACGATCGCCTCAACCCCGATGTAGGCGTTGGCTGAAATGACCGAGTCGCCCAATGAGATGAGTGTGCAGGCATCATCCATCAGCGGTAAATTCTGGCCCTGAATCTGCGTCAACACATCGTCGCCCAACACCACAGCAACTTTGAGTTTTTCAATCCCCAGCTCACGCGCGACCCGAACCACCTCATGCCCCGCCGCCAAGGGGTTGGCCGCCCCCATATTGCTGATGATTTTGACACCCTGAGCCATGCAGGCCGGCAAGACCGCACGCAGGCGCGCCGCCAGCAATCGGTCAAAGCCCAGTTGCGTATTCTGGCTGCGCTGCAGTTGTGCCAGCGCAATCGTGCGCTCGGCCAGGCATTCAAAGACCAGGTAGTTCAGCTTGCCCTTTTCAGCAAGCTCTACCGCGGGCGGTATGCGGTCGCCAGCGTAGCCTGCGCCTGCGCCGATTCTGAGAGTTTTTACACGGTTCATCAATAGCCATTCGTAGGTGTGCGTTCTAGTGCATTGGCCGATGGTTTCAACGTCGCCGCGCAGGTCGGCGCGAGTTGTCGTAGTAGGTGGCGGGTTTATTGGCCACCCATTTCACAAAGTCAGCAATCTCGGGGTGGGATTGCAGGGCGGTCCAATCGCTGTAGTCGCTGGCCAATTCGCGCTCGCTGAGCGTGGCGTGAATCTTTCGGTGGCAGATCCTGTGGATGGCGCTTTTGACCTTACCGCCCTGGCTGCGCGGCACCAGGTGGTGTTCGTCCACACTACGACCTGGCTCCAATACCCTGCCGCAAAGTGGGCAGTAGCTCGGGCCAACAGGGGTCACATAGCCCAGCGGCTCTGTACCGCGCAGGGCGCGTTTGGAGACCATTTTCAAGTTGCTCTTAAAAAAACTCGATTGCTATTTATAACATAGCAAACTAATTAATAATTGCAGGGGCCACAGCATTAAATCGCAAACAAAACAGATTAAATCTACATTTTTGACTGAAACACCAAACCCGCATGCTCACGAAGCGCGTGAAACTTGATTTTTGGCCACTGTTGTTCAACCGCCCGCAGTGTGGCGCTGTGGTCTACTAGCAGTGTGGGTGCATCCACTGCATCCAGCGCGACGCGGTGAGCATTGGCGTCCATAAATCTTTTCAACTCGTTGGCATCGTCACTGGTCACCCAGCGCGCCAGGTTGAAGTTGCTGGGCATGATGCGCGCTTTGACGCCGTATTCATGCTCCAGCCGGTGTGCAACAACCTCAAATTGCAGCTGGCCCACTGCGCCCAGCAGCAGCAAAGAGCCTGCGATCGGGCGGAAGACCTGAATCGCGCCTTCTTCGCCTAACTGCGTCAAACCCGCGCGCAATTGTTTGGTTCGCAGCGGGTCCGCCACCTCAACCGCGCGGAACATTTCAGGTGCAAAAAACGGCAAACCGGTAAATTGCAGCGCTTCGCCTTCGGTCAGCGTGTCGCCGAGTTGCAATACACCGTGATTCGGTATGCCGATGATGTCGCCTGCAAAAGCAGTATCCAGCAGTTCGCGGCGTTGGCTCATGAAGCTGACCACCGTGTTGGGCCGCAGCTCTTTGCCGCTGCGCACCACTTTAAGCTTCATGCCGCGTGTGAACTCGCCACTGGCCACACGTAAAAACGCGATGCGGTCGCGGTGGGCAGGATCCATGTTGGCCTGAATTTTGAAGACGACGCCAGAGAATTTTTTCTCTTCAGGGTGAACGACTCGCTGCATGGCGCCTCTAGCGGCTGGGGCGGGGGCCAGATCGACCAACGCGTCCAAAACCTCCTGCACGCCAAAATTGTTAATGGCTGAGCCAAAAAACATCGGCGTTTGCTTGCCTGCCAAAAACAGCTCACGGTCAAATTCTGGCGTAGCGCCAGCGACCAGCTCAATTTCACCTTTGGCTTGTTCGTATTCAGCGCCAAAGCGTTTAGCAGCCTCGGCATTGTTGAGCCCCGCCAGAATTTCATCATCCCCACCAGCTTTGTCTTCACCGGGGCTGAACACACGCATGCGATCTTCGCGGCGGTCATACACACCGTGAAACAGCTTTCCCATACCGACAGGCCAGGTAAACGGCACCACAGCCATGCCGAGTTCTCGTTCAATCTCGTCCATCACCGTCATCGGGTCCTGCACCTCACGGTCCATTTTGTTGACGAAGGTCAAAATTGGCGTACCGCGTGCCCGGCACACTTGCAACAGGCGGCGGGTCTGAGGTTCAACACCGTTGGCCGCGTCAATCACCATCAATGCGGCATCAACAGCGGTTAAAACGCGGTAAGTGTCTTCTGAAAAGTCCTGGTGGCCTGGCGTGTCGAGCAAATTGATCACGCAGTCGCGGTATTCCATCTGCATGACCGATGATGCGACCGAAATACCGCGCTGCTTTTCGATTTCCATCCAGTCGGATGTGGCATGGCGTGCAGCTTTACGGGCCTTGACGCTGCCAGCGATTTGAATCGCACCTGAAAATAGCAGCAGCTTTTCGGTCAGCGTGGTTTTACCCGCGTCGGGGTGCGAGATGATGGCAAACGTGCGGCGGCGCTTGACTTGTTTTTCTATTTCGGTAATTTCGGGCATAACCCGTGATTATCGACGACAGCTTTTATTTATTTATCTGCTTGCCGGGTAAAGCGCGGCTGACGCACGCCATCAATCACCACCTCTTCATTGAACATCGCCGCCGGCCGTACCCACAGGCCGTGTTCACCATACAGTGCCCGGTACAGCGTCATCGGGCTTAAATCTTCGCTGTGGCGTACTGTGCCGACCACTTCATACAACATGCCTTTGTAATGTTTGTACAGGCCGGGCGGGGTGGTTATTAAAGGTGGAAGTGTTTCTGACATAAGAGTTAAACAGGAGGTGATGGGACAATAGGGGTTATGCATCCTAAAGCCCTTCTCGACAGTTGCTCTGACCTGCTCAAGCACGTTCTCAAATTTGACCAGCCCGCCGACATGATGTTGTCGAAGTATTTCCGCGAGTTTCGCTTGGGGCCGCGTGAGCGTGCCACGCTGGCCGAAACCGTTTACAACGTGCTGCGCAAGAAAAACCTCTACGCCTACTTGGCCCAACACGGCCATGGTGCGCCTGAGCGGCGGTTGGCTATTCTTGGCTTTGCTGCGAATCGCGACTTTTTATTGGCCGCTTTGACCGATCAGGAAATCGATTGGCTCAAGCGCTGCGACCAAGTCAAGCCTGAAGACCTGATGGAGCTGCATCGCCATAACCTGCCGAACTGGCTGGTCGAGCCGCTCAAAACACAGTTAGGGGACGATTTTTGGCCGCTGGTTGAAAGCCTGAATGCGCCTGCGGGGCTGGACTTGCGAGTCAATACGCTCTTGGGCAAGCGCGCTGACATTCAAAAAGAACTCAGCAAGGCGGGTTTAAAAACTGAAGCTACACCGTATTCACCCTGGGGGCTTCGACTGGCTGACAAGTCGCAGCTGGGCAAGTTAGATGCTTTTACGCGCGGCGCGATCGAAGTGCAGGACGAAGGCTCGCAATTGCTGGCGCTGCTGGTTGAGGCCAAACGCGGTGAAATGGTGGTGGACTTTTGTGCTGGTGCGGGCGGCAAAACGCTGGCACTTGGCGCGACGATGCGCAGCACCGGGCGCCTGTATGCGTTTGACACGTCGGGCCATCGGCTGGCAGCGCTCAAGCCACGCCTGGCGCGCAGCGGCTTGTCGAACGTGCATCCGGTCGCGATTGCGCATGAGCGCGACGACCGCATCAAACGCCTGGCAGGCAAGATTGACCGGGTGCTGGTCGATTCGCCTTGCTCGGGCCTGGGCACTTTGCGGCGTAACCCGGATTTGAAATGGCGCCAAACTCCAAAGGCAATTGTTGAGCTGGTCGCCAAGCAAACCGCCATTTTGCAGAGCGCCGCACGGCTGCTAAAGCCCGGCGGGCGGTTGGTTTATGCGACGTGCAGCATTTTGCGTGAAGAAAATGAAGAAATCGCGGAAGCATTTACAGCTGCTAACAAAGACTTTAACGTCCTCGAAGTAGCCCCACTCTTGACCCATGCGGGTGTTGAAAATGCTGAATCGTTGTGCAGCGGTGCGTACCTTCGCCTGTGGCCGTACCGGCATCAAACCGATGGTTTCTTCGCAGCAACCTGGCAAAAATCGTAATATATAACGGGAGTTAGTTACACGTTGACTAACTTTGACGTTTGATAGGTGATTTTTATCGCTTTGCCTGCGACTGACCTACTGCGGGCAGGGGTTTGATAATTCCCACCAACCGGCATAGAATAGAGGCTCTAATTTGTGCATCGATTGTTGAGGTTGATCGTTGCGCTCGAAAGCAAAGCCACGCTTTCGCTAACTGTCGTTGATTGTCTAAAGGACTTTTATGATGTATTTGAATGCCGCCCTTGACTGGTTGGCTCACGGCCTACTTGCTGCAAGTTGGTGGCAGATCGTTTTATACACGCTGGTGACGACCCACATCACCATTGCCAGTGTGACCATTTACCTGCACCGCCACCAAGCGCACCGCGCCATGGACCTGCACGCGTTACCTGCACATTTTTTCCGCTTGTGGTTGTGGTTGGGTACCGGCCAAGTCACCAAAGAGTGGGTATCCATTCACCGCAAGCACCACGCTAAATGTGAAACGCTGGAAGATCCGCACAGCCCTCAGGCTTATGGCATCAAAAAAGTACTGACGCAAGGTGCAGAGCTGTACCGTGCTGAAAGCAAAAACAAGGAAACCATCGGCAAATATGGTCATGGCACGCCCAACGACTGGATCGAGCGCAATTTGTACACGCGCTTCAGCTGGCAGGGCGTCGGCCTGATGATGATCGTCAACCTGGCGCTGTTTGGTGCTGCGGGTTTGGCAGTCTGGGCTGTTCAGATGATGTGGATCCCTGTGACTGCTGCGGGCATCATCAACGGCATTGGTCACTACTGGGGCTACCGCAACTTTGAAGCACCTGACGCCAGCACCAACATTTCACCCTGGGGCATCATGATCGGCGGTGAGGAACTGCACAACAACCACCACACCTACCCGACATCGGCCAAGTTCTCGGTCAAACCTTACGAGTTTGATATTGGCTGGGGTTACATTCGTGCCCTCGAGATGGTAGGTTTGGCAAAAGTTAAAAAAGTACCGCCAAAACTTCAACTGGGCAGTATCCAACCTGTCGCCGATGAAAAAACGCTCGAGGCACTGATTGCACACCGCTATGAAGTGATGGCGGGCTTTGCACGCGCCCTGCGCGATGCCGGTAAGGCTGAAGTCGCTGCTTTGAAATCTAGAAATGCTGATGTGTCAGTTCTGCGGGCCGCCAACCGCTGGCTTCACCGGGATGATGACAAAGTGCCTGCATCTGCCAAGTCGCAGTTGGCTCAAGTCAGAGCTGAACACCCCGTGCTGGACAAAATGGTCATCATGCGTGAAGAGCTGCGCCAAATGTGGCTCACCACTTCTGCTTCGCGCGAGCAACTGACTGCGGATCTGCAGGGCTGGTGCCATCGGGCTGAACAGAGCGGAATTGCGGCACTCAATGAGTTCTCGTTAAAACTGCGCGCAGCCCGAGCCTGAGTTAACTCAGAAGGGTTAAAAGCCGCTGGGGAGTTTTCCCAAGCGGCTTTTTTCTTTGTTTGTTTGTTTGTATCGTTGAAACTTGCCCGATAAGTTCACCATTAAAAAACAGATTGGATCAAGCTAAAAATTACCTGAGTCCAAGCGACGCACCACTCACAGGCTTGGCTTATCGATAGTGATGTCGATATTGATATTGATATTAATTGTGACAACACAGTCGTAAAAAAGCCGCTAAGCATGTCTGCCAGCGGCTTTTCATGTGTCAAATCAAACCCAAGATTACTTCAGTTTGATCTCTTTATATTCCACATGCTTACGTGCTTTTGGATCAAATTTCATGATCAACATTTTGTCAGGTGTAGTCTTCTTGTTTTTTGTGGTCGTGTAGAAGTGACCTGTGCCGGCGGTTGATTCCAGCTTGATTTTTTCGCGTGCGCCTTTAGCCATGATTGTTTTCCTTAATCTCGAACTTAGACTTCACCACGGGCACGAAGATCCACCAGAATCGCGTCAATGCCTTTTTTGTCGATCAAACGCAAACCAGCGCTGGTGATGCGCAAGCGCACCCAACGGTTCTCGGTCTCAACCCAAAAGCGACGGTATTGCAGATTAGGCATAAACCGGCGCTTGGTTTTGTTGTTGGCATGGGAAACGTTGTTTCCTACCATCGGGCCTTTGCCCGTTACCTGACAGACGCGTGCCATGAGCACTCTCCGTAAAAAATAAAATCGGATGCGGAAAACGGCGTTATTTCAACTCGCGTTTTCCAGCGAAGCTTCAGATTATAGCCTGTAATTCCAGCGGCAACCAGGGCTCAAGTGTTCTGCTCAAGAAACCGCTGTGCGTCAAGCGCTGCCATACAGCCGGTTCCGGCGCTGGTGATGGCTTGCCGATAGATATGGTCTTGCACATCGCCCGCTGCAAACACGCCGGGCACGCTGGTCATGGTGGCAAAACCATCCAGCCCGGTTTTGGTGATGATGTAGCCGCCCTTCATCTCCAGATGACCGGCGAATATGTCGGTGTTGGGCTGGTGGCCAATCGCAATAAAGCAGCCTTTTAAAGCGATGTCTTGGGTTGACCCGTCCGAGGTGCTTTTCAGTCGCACGCCAGTCACGCCGCCTGCATCACCGAGCACTTCGTCCAACGTATTGAAGGTTTTTAAAACGATTTTCCCGGCGGCGACTTTTTCATGAAGTTTGTCAACCAGGATCGCCTCGGCCTTGAATTTGTCACGGCGGTGAACCAGGTACACGGTGCTCGCGATATTGGACAAATAAAGCGCTTCTTCAACCGCGGTGTTGCCGCCGCCCACGACACACACGTCTTGCTCGCGGTAGAAAAACCCATCGCAGGTTGCGCAGCCTGAAACGCCTCTGCCCATAAAAGCGGTCTCTGACGCCAGTCCCAAATATTTGGCCGATGCACCCGTACAAATGATCAGCGAGTCGCAGGTGTACACGCCGCTGTCGCCCGTCAATGTGAACGGGCGTTTTGAAAAATCGACCGTGTGGATGTGGTCAAAAATGATTTCTGTTTTAAAGCGCTCTGCGTGCTCTAAAAACCGCTGCATCAACTCTGGACCCTGCACCCCTTGGGCATCAGCAGGCCAGTTGTCCACATCGGTGGTGGTCATGAGTTGACCGCCTTGGGCGATGCCAGTGACCAATACAGGATTCAAATTGGCGCGAGCCGCGTAGATGGCTGCGGTATATCCCGCCGGGCCTGAGCCTAATATCAGAACTTTCGAATGTTTCATGGGTGAAAAACCTGCTGGGTAAACTTAAGAACTAAGTTAAAGTCAAACGCAATCACCGCATGAGCGCGGTCACAAGGCGTCGAGATTAACGAACACAAACCATTGTAGGGACTTGATTTTTGTCCCGACTGCTGTAAGGTTTGAGGAGAAACAATATGTCCACGATGGTGTCCAACCTGGAACTGATTCGCAGAGTTCCCTTGTTCGCAATGCTGACGACCAGCCAGGCCGAGTCGGTGGCTGAAGCCGTGGTCAAGTCCAGATTCAAACGTGGCGAGTCGATTGTCGAGCAGGGTAAAAAATCAAACTCGCTGGCCATTATTTTGACGGGCAGGGCGCGCGTGGTGACCACGGACTTGCGCGGGCGCGAAGTTATTTTGGCGACCATGCAGCCGGGCGACCACATCGGCGAAATGAGTCTGATTGACAACGAACCTCACTCCGCCACGGTACGCGCCGAGGTTCAAACCGACGTTTTGATATTGGGCCGACTGGAATTTGCCCGCTGCCTGCCCGAAAACTCGTCCATGGCCTACGCTGTGATGAAGGGCCTGGTGCAGCGCCTGCGTCATGCAGATCGCAAAATCGAGTCGCTTGCCTTGATGGATGTTTATGGCCGCGTCGCCAGGGCATTGCTGGAGTTCGCCGTGGTGGATGCCAGCGGTAACGCTGTCATACGCGACAAGGTGTCACGGCAAGATCTGGCCAAGATGGTGGGGGCTTCTCGCGAAATGGTCAGCCGCGTCATGAAAGACCTTGAAGAGCGCGGATTCATCGAAACCCGCAGCGACGGCTCGATGGTGGTTAAAGAGCGGCTAAATTCTTTGGAATAAATCTTTCGAGCAGGTCTTTTGACAAATCGCTCGAATCAGCTTTTTCACCCACCGTCAGTAAATTGATCTGCGGTAAGCTTGCTCGGCTTATGACTTACTCCCTAGACACGCTAAACACGCTAAACACGCCAGCGCCTGGCGGTGTGCGCCGATTTACCCAAGAAGTCGCGCTGATTCTCGGCCTGTTGGGTCTGCTTTTTTGGTTGCTCGCGCTGTTCAGTTACACGGCGCTTGACCCGGCTTGGTCCACATCGGGCAGCGTACAGGCGGCCGGCCGTGCGCCATTGGGTGCTTTGAACTGGGGTGGCAGGCTGGGTGCTTATTTGGCTGATGCCAGTTACTTTTTGTTCGGGTTTTCCGTTTGGTGGTTGTTGGCTGCTGGCCTGTCGGCGTGGCTTGCCGCGCTGGCCCAGTGGCTACGTGCGGGTGCATCGCCGCCCAAGTCGCCACCGGGCCAAAAAATCAAATTCTGGGTTGGTCTGCTGCTGCTGTTGGCCGCCAGCAGTGCGCTAGAGTGGTCACGCCTTTACCGCTTTGAGGGCCGCCTGCCAGACCACGCGGGCGGGGCGTTAGGTTACTGGGTAGGCAGCGCCGGGGTCAAATGGCTGGGTTTTGCCGGTTCTGGACTGGTCCTGATAGCTGCCGGGGTGATGGCAGCCTCTTATGTTTTTGGGTTTTCATGGGCCCATACGGCTCAGCGGCTGGGCGAATGGATCAGCGACCGCATTGAATCGCAGCGCGAAAAACGTGAAATCGCTGAGGACTTGGCGGTTGGCAAAAAAGCCGCCAAGGAGCGTGAAGATGTTTTGACAGACGAGCGCATCGAGATCAAAGAGCATCACCCTGCACCACGATTGATTGAGCCCATTTTGGTTGACATTCCTAAAAGCGAACGGGTCGTCAAAGAGCGGCAAAAGCCGCTTTTCAAAGACATGCCAGACTCTAAATTGCCGCAGGTTGACCTGCTGGACGGCGCACCGTCAAAACAAGAAGGCGTGGCGCCCGAAACGCTGGAGATGACGTCGCGTTTGATCGAGAAAAAGCTCAAAGACTTTGGGGTGGACGTGCGTGTGGTCGCCGCCGCACCGGGCCCGGTGATCACCCGCTATGAGATTGAGCCGGCCACGGGTGTGAAAGGCTCGCAAGTGGTGGGTCTGGCCAAGGACCTGGCGCGCGCGTTGAGTTTGATTTCTATCCGCGTGATTGAAACCATTCCGGGTAAAAACTACATGGCGCTGGAGTTGCCCAACGCCAAGCGCCAGTCCATCCGTTTGAGCGAAATTTTGGGTTCGCAGGTCTACAACGAGGCTAAAAGTCTGCTCACGATGGGCTTGGGCAAAGACATCGCAGGCCATGCGGTGGTGGCAGACCTGGCCAAAATGCCGCACTGCCTGGTAGCAGGTACCACCGGTTCAGGCAAGTCGGTGGGTATCAACGCCATGATTTTGAGCCTGCTTTATAAAGCCGATGCGCGCGACGTGCGGTTGCTGTTGATTGACCCCAAAATGCTGGAGATGAGCGTTTATGAAGGCATTCCGCACCTGCTGTGCCCGGTGGTCACAGACATGCGCCAAGCTGCACACGGGCTGAATTGGTGCGTGGCCGAGATGGAAAAGCGCTACAAACTGATGAGCAAGATGGGTGTGCGCAACCTGGCGGGCTACAACGTCAAGATTGACGACGCGACAGCCAAAGGCGAGTTGATAGGCAACCCCTTCAGCCTGACACCCGACCAGCCGGAGCCGCTGGAGCGCCTGCCGTACATTGTGGTGGTGATTGACGAACTGGCCGACCTGATGATGGTGGTGGGCAAGAAAATCGAAGAACTGATTGCCCGGCTCGCACAAAAAGCACGCGCAGCGGGCATTCATTTGATTCTGGCGACCCAGCGGCCTAGCGTTGACGTGATCACGGGTTTGATCAAGGCCAACATTCCGACCAGGTTGTCGTTTCAGGTGAGCAGCAAAATTGACAGCCGGACCATTTTGGACCAGATGGGTGCCGAAGCCCTGCTTGGTATGGGCGACATGCTTTACATGCCCAGCGGCACGGGATTTCCGATCAGGGTGCATGGCGCGTTTGTCAGCGACGACGAGGTGCATCGGGTAGTTGCGTACCTCAAAGAGCAGGGCGAGCCCAACTACATCGACGGCGTGCTGGAAGGCGGCGTGGCTGATGGCGAAGCGGGTGACCTGGGCGGTGACCTCAGTGCTTCTGGCGGTGCGGGGGACGACAAAGACCCGATGTATGACCAGGCGGTTGAGATTGTGCTGAAAAACCGCAAAGCATCCATCTCTTTGGTGCAGCGGCATTTAAAAATTGGCTACAACCGGTCGGCCCGGATGTTAGAGGAGATGGAAAAGGCCGGCATGATCAGTGCCATGTCAGGCAGCGGGCAACGGGAAATTCTTGTCCCCGCACGGGCCGAATGACCACACGCGGCGTTTGACGCCTAGCCGATACTCCTAACATGACCCAATTCAAAACTGCGTTTTTGTCCAGATACCTTCTGGGATGTTCATTTGCTATTATTTCAGGAGCTGCTTGCGCACAAGACACGGGGGTCACGGCCCTAAAAGACTTAGAAAGCTTTGTTAAAACCACCAAAAGCGGCCGGGCGGTCTTTACCCAGGTGGTCACCAGCCCGGCGAAAGACAACCAGGCCCCAAAAACCAAAACTTCCTCCGGCAGCTTCGAGTTTTTTCGGCCCAATCGGTTCAAGTTTTTATACAAAAAGCCATTTGAACAGTCCATCGTGTCAGATGGCCAAACGCTGTGGCTACATGACGTGGACCTGAACCAGGTAACCGCCCGCAAATTGGCCCAAGTTCTTGACGGCACGCCAGCCGCGGTGATTGCCGCTGCAGCTGACCTGAAAGCCTTGCAGGCCGACTTCACGCTGACGGCACTGGCTGAAAAAGGCGGTTTGCAGTGGGTGCAGGCGGTTCCCAAAACCAAAGAGGGCCAACTGCAGAACATCGCGGTGGGTTTTAAAACCACAGATAAAGGCACAGAACTGGCAGCCCTGGAGATTTTGGACAGCTTTGGCCAGCGTTCGGTCATGACGTTTAGCCAGTTTGAAGTCAACCCAGCGCTGCCGGCAGCCAGCTTTCAATTCAAGCCGCCTGCAGGCGCGGATGTCAGCCGTCAGTAGGTCTTTTGTTGGTTTAAATGCCATGGCCACAGGCGCCGCAACACCCATTACCATCCCTCTGGCTGAGCGTTTGCGGCCACAAACGTTGGGCGAAGTGATTGGGCAACAGCATTTGCTGGGCGAAGGCATGCTGCTTCGCATCGCGTTTGAGTCTGGCCAGCCGCACAGTTGCATCTTATGGGGCCCGCCGGGCGTGGGTAAAACCACCATCGCCCGGCTGATGGCGAGCAGCTTTGACGCACACTTCATCACCATGTCGGCGGTGCTGGGTGGTGTGAAAGACATCCGCGAAGCGGTTGAGCAGGCCAATGTCTGGCGGGGCCAGGGCGACGGCAAGCGGACGATCGTGTTTGTCGATGAAGTCCACCGCTTCAACAAAAGCCAGCAAGATGCGTTTTTGCCGCATGTGGAGAGTGGGCTGTTTACCTTCATAGGTGCGACCACTGAAAACCCCTCGTTTGAAGTCAATTCGGCGTTGTTGTCGCGTGCTGTCGTTTATGTGTTGCAGCCGCTTTCAGACCAAGATTTAAAGAAAATTGTAGCGGTAGCCCTTGAAAATAGGTCGCTAGCAGATATTGAAAGCATAGCGCCTGATGCCATTGACAGCTTGGTGGCCTATGCCGACGGCGATGCTCGCCGCTTGCTCAACACGCTGGAGTCGCTGGCAGTAGCGGCAGGCCGAGACAAAGCAGGGGCGGTCACTGACGTGACGGCCGACTGGCTGCTTAAAGCACTGGGCGAAAAAATGCGCCGTTACGACAAGGGCGGCGAAGTTTTTTACGACACCATCTCGGCGCTGCACAAATCGGTGCGCGGCTCGGACCCGGATGCAGCACTGTACTGGTTGGTGCGTATGCTGGACGGCGGTGCAGAGCCCAAATACCTGGCGCGCCGCCTGATTCGCATGGCCAGCGAAGACATTGGCCTGGCTGATCCGCGCGCGCTTAGCATTGCCGTCACGGCTGCAGAGGTGTATGAACGCCTGGGCTCACCGGAAGGTGAACTGGCGCTGGCCGAATGTGTTGTTTATCTGGCGGTGGCACCCAAATCCAATGCGGTTTACCAAGCCTTCAACGAAGCCAGAGCTTTGGTAAAAAAAGACGGCACACGCCCTGTGCCCCTGCATTTGCGTAACGCCCCGACCCCGCTCATGAAGCAGCTTGATTACGGCAAAAACTACCGCTACGCCCACGATGAGGAAGGCGGTTTTGCCGCAGGTGAAAACTACCTGCCAGAAGGCATGCCTGCGCCGGGTTTTTATCGGCCTGTGCCGCGCGGGCTGGAGATCAAGATCATTGAAAAATTGCAGGCACTGCGGTCTAAAAACGCCGCGTTTAAATAGCCCTGCGGTGTCTTGAGTTCACCGCAGCGACTCCCACCAGCCGGCATTAGGCTGCGCGCATCAAATCAGTCTTTATTAGATCGCCTAATGAAATATTAAAAATTTCCTGGCGAATTATTTTTAAGGGTAAACCCTCCGAAAACGAGGCCGTTGGCGCGATTCTCGCTAGGCTTCTTAATTACAATTTCGCCAATCAGCCCGCCTTTGTACCTAAGGCGGGCTTTTTGTTAATTTTCTGTTGGGTGCTTCTTTTTTGATTCCGTTTTAGGGAGACATTGTTTATGGAAATATTACTGCAACAGGTCATCAATGGTCTGGTTCTGGGCAGCATGTACGCCCTGATTGCGCTGGGCTACACCATGGTCTACGGCATCATTAACCTGATCAATTTCGCGCATGGCGAGGTCTTGATGGTGGGTGCGCTGACCAGCTGGACCATCATTGGCCTGATGCAGTCGTCCATGCCTGGCACGCCTGGCTGGATTATTTTGCTGGTTTCCCTGCTGATTGCTTTTGTCGTCTGCGGCGCACTTAACTTCACCATCGAAAAGATCGCTTACCGACCGCTGCGTAACGCTCCCAAACTGGCGCCCCTGATCACGGCGATTGGCATGTCGTTGTTGTTGCAAACGCTGGCCATGATCATCTGGAAACCCAATTACAAGTCGTACCCAACGCTGTTGCCGTCCGAGCCATTTGAAGTTGCTGGCGCGGTGATCACGGTGACGCAGGTGTTTATTTTGGGTGCCACCGCCGTCTCGCTGGCCGTGCTGATGTGGCTGGTGCATTACACCCGCTTGGGCCGTGCCATGCGCGCTACGGCTGAAAACCCCAGAGTCGCCGCGCTGATGGGTGTGCGGCCGGACACCGTCATTTCTGCCACCTTCATCATCGGCGCACTGTTAGCGGCTTTGGCTGGCGTGATGTACGCCTCAAACTACGGCACGGTGCAGCATGCCATGGGTTTCCTACCGGGTCTGAAGGCTTTTACCGCTGCGGTGTTGGGCGGTATTGGTAATCTGGGCGGTGCGGTGCTGGGCGGTATTTTGCTGGGCTTGATTGAATCCATCGGTGCCGGCTATTTGGCACCCCTGACGGGCGGCGTGCTGGGCAGCCAATACTCGGACATATTGGCCTTTACCGTGCTGATTATTGTGTTGACCCTGCGCCCTTCGGGTTTGCTGGGTGAACGTGTCGCGGACCGGGCTTGAGCCCGCTGATGCCTGCGACCCCTTGCACACCTTGAAAGACAACACATGATGAAATCCAACAAACTGATCCAATTTATTTTGATCGCCATCGGCTTGCTCATTTTGCCGCTGCTGCTCCAACAGGGCGGTAACGCCTGGGTGCGGATTCTGGACATGGCGCTGCTCTATGTGCTGCTGGCACTTGGCTTGAACATCGTGGTCGGCTATGCTGGTTTGCTTGACCTGGGTTATGTCGCTTTTTTTGCCGTTGGCGCGTATTTGGCTGCACTGTTAGGCTCGCCGCACCTGGCGCAAGCCTTTCCGTTCATTGCTGAAGCGTTTCCCCAAGGCCTTCACCTGCCCATCTGGGCCGTTATTCCGATGGCCGCTGCCTTGGCCGGTTTGTTGGGCATCATGTTGGGCGCGCCCACGCTTAAATTGCGCGGCGACTATCTGGCCATCGTGACGCTGGGTTTCGGTGAAATCATCCGGGTGTTTTTGAACAACCTTGACCGGCCGATTAACATCACCAACGGCCCCAAAGGCATCAACCAAATCGACTCGATCACGTTTTTTGGCTTTGATTTAGGCGCAGACCACCAGTTTTTCGGCTTCACGGTGAATTCGGTGTCGATGTATTACTACCTCTTTCTGGTGTTGGTCATTGTCTCCGTGGTGATTTGCCACAGGCTGCAAACCTCACGCATTGGGCGCGCTTGGATGGCAATTCGTGAGGACGAAATCGCAGCCAAAGCCATGGGCATCAACACCCGCAATCTCAAGCTGCTGGCTTTTGGCATGGGTGCAACCTTTGGTGGTGTTTCAGGTGCCATGTTCGCTTCATTCCAGGGCTTTGTCTCACCCGAGTCTTTCAGCCTGATGGAGTCGGTGATGATTGTGGCCATGGTGGTGCTCGGCGGTATCGGCCATCTGCCTGGCGTTATCTTGGGTGCCTTGCTGCTGGCTGCATTGCCGGAGGTGCTGCGCTACGTTGCGGGCCCACTACAAGAGATGACAGACGGCCGTCTGGACGCCGCCATTTTGCGGCAACTGCTGATCGCTGTAGCCATGATTGTCATCATGCTGGTGCGTCCACGCGGGCTGTGGCCCACGCCGGAACACGGCAAAACATTGAACAAGCCAACCGGCCCGGCTGCTGGTAATTCTGGCAACACCAGCAACGCAATTAACCCGTAAGGACGATGGCCATGCGTGAAACCATACTTAAAGTCTCAGGTGTCTCCAAACGCTTTGGCGGATTGCAGGCGCTGAGCGATGTCGGCATCCACATTGAGCGCGGCCAGGTGTACGGCTTGATTGGACCCAACGGGGCGGGCAAAACCACATTTTTTAACGTTCTGACGGGGCTTTACACGCCGGACAGCGGTACGTTTGAGTTAGCAGGCAAGCCCTACAAGCCTACAGCCGTGCATGAAGTCGCCAAAGCAGGCATCGCGCGCACGTTTCAAAACATTCGGTTGTTTGCCGAAATGACCGCGTTAGAGAACGTGATGGTAGGCAGGCACATCCGCACGCAATCTGGCTTGTTGGGCGCGGTATTTCGGACAGCTGGTTTTAAAAATGAAGAAGCTGCCATCGCCAAGCGTTCCCAAGAACTGCTCGACTATGTTGGCATTGGCAAATATGCTGACTTCAAGGCCCGCACGCTGAGCTATGGTGACCAGCGGCGTCTGGAAATTGCCAGGGCGTTGGCGACTGACCCGCAATTGATTGCGCTGGACGAGCCCGCCGCTGGCATGAATGCGACTGAAAAAGTCCAGCTGCGCGAGCTGATTGATCGAATCCGTAAAGACAACCGCACCATTTTGCTGATTGAGCACGACGTCAAACTGGTGATGGGCTTGTGTGATCGTGTCACTGTGCTGGACTACGGCAAACAGATTGCCGAAGGCGCTCCAGCCGATGTACAAAAAAATGAAAAAGTGATCACCGCCTATTTAGGCTCTGGACATTAGGCGGAATAAAAAACATGACAACCACACTCCTGAAAATCACAGGCCTGCAAGTAGCCTACGGCGGTATCAAGGCGGTCAAGGGCGTTGACCTTCACGTTAACGAGGGCGAGCTTGTCACGCTGATTGGCTCTAACGGTGCGGGTAAAACCACCACCATGAAAGCCATCACGGGAAGTCTGCCGACTGCATCTGGCGATATTGAATACTTGGGTAAAAGCATCAAAGGCAAAGGCGCCTGGGACTTGGTTGAGGGCGGTTTAGCCATGGTGCCTGAAGGGCGCGGTGTTTTCAGCCGCATGACCATCATCGAAAATTTGCAAATGGGTGCGTACATTCGTACCGACAAAGCCGAGATTGCGGCGGACATGGAAAAGATGTTCACCATCTTCCCACGTCTGCGGGAACGCAAAGACCAGTTGGCGGGCACGATGAGCGGTGGCGAGCAACAAATGTTGGCGATGGGCCGGGCGCTGATGAGTCGGCCCAAAGTGCTGCTGCTAGACGAGCCATCCATGGGACTGTCGCCCATCATGGTGGACAAGATTTTTGAAGTCGTGAAAGACGTTTCGAGTCAAGGCGTGACGATCTTGCTGGTTGAGCAAAATGCCAGCCGGGCGCTTGGGATTGCCGACCGGGGTTATGTGATGGAATCTGGCATCGTCACCATGAATGGGGATGCCAAAGAATTGCTCAACGACCCCCGGGTCAGGGCGGCTTACCTGGGGGAGTGACCTTGCTTAGGGATTGAGATCGCGGTGGGGGATTGATGACAGGTGTGGGTTTAAATCTAATCGACCTTGGCACCTGTGGCCTTCACCACCTTTTCATACTTGGCCAACTCACTTTTCATAAATACGCCAAATTGCTCTGGTGTTGATGCCACCGGCTCTGCCATCAGCGTTGCAAACCGAGCCTTTGCTTCGGGCGAATTTAAAGCCGCCACGAATGCCGCATTCAGTTTGGCCACGACTTCTGGCGGCGTCCCTGCTGGGGCAACCAAGCCCCACCAGGTGTCAATTTCAAAGCCTTTGAGGGTTTCAGCCACCGTGGGCACATCTGGCAGCAAGGAACTGCGTGCGGCAGTGGTGACGGCCAACGCTTTCAGTTTGCCGGCCTTGATGTTGGCAGACGCGGTCGCCAGGTTGTCAAAATTGAAATCAACCTGACCACTGAGCAAAGCCAACTGCGCCGGATTGCCGCCGTTGTACGGAATGTGCACCGCAAAAACGCCTGCTCGGGATTTAAACATTTCGCCCGCCAAATGCCCCGCGCTGCCGTTGCCGCCGCTGGCGTAGTTGAGCCGGGCCGGGTTGGCTTTAGCATACTTGATCAAATCTGCCAGTGTGTTGATTTTTAAACGCGAGGCGGTGTCGGTGTTGATGACCAGCACATTGGGCACACGCAGCATTTGCGTGATGGGTGCAAAGTCGGTTGCCGCGTTGTAAGGCATTTTGCTGTAAAGCCACGGGTTAATGGCATGGGTAGCCACCGCGGCAATGCCAATCGTCAAGCCATCGGGTGGCGACTTGGCAATCGCATCTGCGCCAATGTTGCCGCCCGCACCGGGCTTATTGTCAATGATGACCGGCCCCAGCGTGTCTTTGACGCGCTCGGCCATCAACCGGGCGGTCACATCAATCGGTCCACCAGGCGCATACGGAACGACGATACGGGTGATCTTGGTTTGCGCCAGCGCGGGGTTGGCAACCCAAGCGGTCAGGATTGACACCGCGGTAATGGCTATGAAGGTGGAGTATTTTTGAAACATCCGGCCATTGTTGCAAAAGTTCGCTGATACCGCGTTATCGCATTCCACTACACAGCCACGACGCAAGCATCACACAACCTTGACACAAGCTTTACACGCGCCGTGTAGGCCGTAACTCGTGAAGCCCGTTGGATGTGTGTGAGGCAATCGCTTCATGATCGTTTAGATAACCCAAGCCACGGATCCATCATGAAAATTCACACACTGATAGCAGCACTGGCCATCACTGCTGGCGGTGCTGCATTCGCGCAGACGCCTGCGGTCCTTGTGGCACCCGCCAATCCAACCGTCACACCAAAAGTTGACCAACGTCAGGCCAATCAGGAAAAGCGGATTCAACAAGGCATTTCATCAGGTGCGTTGACGTCAAAAGAAGCCGCGAACCTTGAAAAGCGCGAAGCCAAAATTGCCAACGCTGAGGCCGTAGCCAAGGCCGACGGCACAGTTTCCGCCAAAGAGCGTCGCAACCTTAATCGTCAACTTGACCATTCCAGCAGGGCGATCTATCGGCAAAAACACGACCGTCAAGGGGTCAACCCAGCTGCTAAGTGATGACTTGCTTCAGCCAAAAAAAGCCCCATGGTCAATCCTTGGGGCTTTTTTCTTGGCGGTGGTTTATGCCGTTGCTTGGGCTTTGTCTTTCTCGGTGACAAACGAGTCCGCAAAAAATTCGTCTTTTGGCAACCCGGCCTGAATATAAGCCGCTTGGGCTGAATCCACCACAATCGGCGCGCCGCAGGCATACACCTGAAAGCTCGACATATCGGGAAAGTCTCGCAACACGGCACTGTGCACAAAGCCGGTGCGACCTTTCCATCCGTCCGCAGGCTGTGCGTCCGAGACGACCGGCACGTAGTTAAGGTTAGGCATTTCGGCCACCTTGGCCATTACCCAGTCGTGCATGTACAGGTCTGCCGGGCGGCGCCCCCCCCAATAAAGTACGGCAGGGCGCGTGATGCGCTTGAACTGCATGTGCTCAATCATGGCTTTGATCGGAGCGAAACCCGTGCCAGAGGCCAAAAACACCATCGGTTTGGTGCTGTCTTCGCGCAGGTAAAAGCTGCCGTAGGGCCCCTCGATTCGCAAGATTTCTTTTTCCTTCATGGTGCTGAAAACATGGTCGGTAAATTTGCCGCCCGGCGTGTGGCGAATATGCAGCTCGACTTGCGGGGTTTCGGCTTGTGTGTGCGGTGCATTGGCCATCGAATAAGCGCGTCTGGCACCGCTAGATAATAAAAATTCGACATATTGCCCTGCGTGGTATTTAAAGACGTCGGCTGCAGGCAACTGCAGGCGCACCAGCATCGCATCGTGCGAGATCTTGGCCAGGCTGGCCACACGGGTAGGCATTTTCTTGATGGGAAAAGCGCTTTCGTCGGTGACGTGACGTGATTCAATCACCACATCCGTCATTGCTGTGGCGCAGCAGGTCAAAATAAAGCCCTGGGCGGCCTCTTCAACCGACAGCGCTTTTATTTGGTGCGTCCCCTGTGAGACCGTGCCCTGTAGTTTTCTGCACTTGCACGAGCCACAAGCACCGTCCTTGCAACCATAGGGCAGACCAATGCCTTGACGCATGGCCGCAGTCAGCACAGACTCGTTGTCTTGCGCGACAAAGCTGCGTCCGCTAGGTTGTACAGTGATGTTAAAGCTCATGGTGCCGGGTCCTGGTGGTGATGCTGATCAATTCGATTTTTTAGACGGGTCAATTTTGCCTTCAAATTTAAACCCTTTGGGCGCACTGCCCGCACGTTTTCGCCGCCAACGTGTTTTGATTGTGGGCTGCGGTGATGTAGGCCTTCGGGTGGGGCGTTTTCTGCCGGGCCGCAGCCGCGTGATGGCACTCACATCGTCCAGCGCACGCTTGGGTGAACTGCGAGGGCACCACATCACACCGCTGCTGGGTAATCTGGACGATACGGCCAGCTTGCGCCGTCTGGCAGGCTTGGCCACGCATGTGGTGCATTTGGCCCCCCCGCCAAACGACGACCCGCAGCTGCACACAGACCCACGTACCCGCCATTTGCTGCGTGCATTGCGGCTTCGCAATTTGCCGCAAGCACTGGTCTATGGCTCAACCAGCGGCGTGTACGGCAACTGCCAGGGCCAATGGGTGACAGAGACTCGGCAGGTACACCCCGCCACGCCCAGAGCCCACAGGCGGGTTGATGCTGAAACGCAATTGCGGTGGTGGGGCCGTAGCACGGGCGTGCGAACACATATTTTGCGTATTCCTGGTATTTACGCCCCCGACCGTGAAGGCGGCACGCCGCGTGGGCGGCTGCTCAAAGGCACGCCCGTGCTGGTGGCGGCTGACGACGTGCATACCAACCACATTCATGCTGACGACCTGGCGCGCGCTTGTCTTGCAGCCCTGCACCGGGGCCAACCGCAGCGTATCACCCACGCCAGCGACGACACGGACCTGAAGATGGGCGATTATTTCGACCTCGCGGCCGACATCTACGGTTTGCCCCACCCACCCCGCATGTCGCGTGCTGATGCCGAACTGGCATTACCCGCCATGCAGTTGAGTTTTATGGGTGAATCCAGGCGACTGAGCAATCACCGGTTAAAGGCTGAGTTGCGCCTAAAGCTGCGTTATCCGACAATTCGTGAGGGCCTAAGCTCTTAACCGCTGAATTTGCTATTGAATAAGTAGCATCTTGATGCCTGAATTGTTGGGCCCACGGTCAAAACAGTATGATATTTTAGTTTTTACCGTCTCGGTTTTACCGTTTAGTGAGCGGCAGTATTGAGGGCTGCGCATAAAAGTAATTTTTTGACAAGAAAAAAGCCGTACGTCTTGGTCACGGTACGGCTTTACTTCTGGTGCCCGGGGCCGGAATCGAACCGGCACGCCTCGCGGCGCGGGATTTTGAGTCCCGTGCGTCTACCAATTCCACCACCCGGGCGACGCTGCATGCAGCCTTTAATTATGGCACAGTAGCAACATGAACTCTCCTAAGCACGACACGATATTTAACTTTCCGACGCTTGAAGACGCTGTGGGTAAAACGCCACTGGTGCGTTTGCAGCGACTGGGCGCGGCGGACAACGCAGCCAGAGGCAATGTGATTTTGGGCAAGCTGGAGGGCAACAACCCTGCAGGATCGGTCAAAGACCGGCCCGCCATGGCCATGATCCAGCGTGCCCAGGAGCGCGGCGACATTCAGCCGGGGGACACCCTGATTGAAGCGACATCGGGCAACACGGGCATTGCGCTGGCAATGGCCGCTGCCATCAAGGGTTACCGAATGATTTTGATCATGCCGGAAGACCTGTCGATTGAACGTGCCCAAACCATGAAAGCCTTTGGGGCCGAGCTGCTGCTGACCCCCAAAAGCGGCGGTATGGAGCACGCCCGAGACTTGGCAGAGCGCATGCAGGCAGATGGCAAGGGCAGGGTGCTGGACCAGTTTGCGAATGAAGACAATCCGCGCGTCCACTTTGAAACCACCGGACCTGAAATTTGGGCCGACACGTTTGGTAAGGTCACGCACTTTGTCAGCGCCATGGGAACAACCGGCACGATTACTGGCGTGTCGCGGTACTTGAAAACTAAAAACCCCGCCATTCAAATCATTGGTGCCCAGCCCTCTGATGGCTCGCGGATTCCGGGGATACGCAAGTGGCCCGAGGCTTATCTGCCCAAAATCTACGACGCCAGCCGCATAGACCAAACGGTGGAAGTCAGCCAACTGGACGCCGAAGACATGTGCCGCCGCATGGCGCGTGAAGAAGGCATTTTTGCGGGTATTTCAGCCGCAGGCGCGTGCTGGGTGGCACAAGAAATCGCCAAAACGTGCCGTGACGCGGTCATCGTTTTTATCGTCTGCGACCGGGGTGACCGTTATTTGTCCACTGGCGTCTTTCCGGCCTGATCGGGCAAATCAGCAGCATGCAGCACTGCAGACTGAACATCTGAACAAACGCTTTATTGTGTCAAATAGCACCTCGGCCCTTGTATTTAAAGCGCTCGATGCTATTTAATACATAGCGTTTTGCAAACATACAGCACTTATCTTTACCCTACCATGTCTCATACGTTTAAGTTTTGTCCCCAGTGCGCCACCCCGCTTAGGCTGGTGACCCAGCCCGAGGACGGCGGCGATAAAACCCGCCTGCGTTGCCCCGCGTGCGACTTTACCCACTGGAACAACCCCACCCCGGTGCTGGCGGCGGTGGTTGAATACAACGGCCAAATTCTGTTGGCCCGCAACGCCGCCTGGTCTGGCCGCATGTTTGCGCTCATTGCCGGGTTTATGGAAGCAGCCGAGACCCCTGAAGACGGCATCAAGCGGGAGATCAAGGAAGAAACCTGCCTCGACACCACCGCTATTGACCTGATTGGCGTTTATGAACACCTCAAGATGAACCAGATCATCATTGCCTATCACGCCGTGTGCGAAGGGGACGTTGTACTGTCACCTGAACTGGTCGAATACAAACTCTACGACTTTGGGGCGGTTAAATGCTGGCCTTCGGGGACGGGTTACGCGCTGGCGGATTGGCTGAAGTCACGTGGCTATTCGCCCGAATTTGTGGCATGGAAAAAACCTTAAAATCGCAGCAACGCCAAGGACATTCATGAATATCGACAAAGAACTCGACACGCGCGGTTTAAATTGCCCATTGCCTATCTTGAAGGCTAAAAAGGCGCTGGCGGACATGCTCAGCGGTCAATTGCTGAAGGTTGTGTCGACAGATGCGGGCTCAACCCGTGATTTTCAGGCGTTTGCGCGCCAAACAGGCAATGACCTGGTCACCCAGGAAACGGTGGGTAACGATTATTTTCACGTGCTCAAGCGGCGTTAAAGCATTAACACCGTCTACCGTAGGCGCCCAGCTTTTTCGACCAGCCTGCTAGCCCAAGCTGAGATTTTGCAGGTAGGTTTTAAACGACGCACCGACTTCCGGGTGCTGCAGTGCCAGCTCGACGGTCGCTTGTAAAAAGCCTTCCTTGCTCCCACAATCATAGCGTTTGCCCGCGTATTCAAATGAGTAAACGCTTTCTTCACTGAGCAGGCTGGCGATGCCGTCAGTCAGCTGCAGCTCGCCGCCCACGCCTGGCTTTTGACTGCGAATATGCTTAAAAACGGCGGGGGTCAAAATGTACCGGCCTGCCACGGCCATGCGCGATGGCGTAAGCTCTGGCGCTGGTTTTTCAACCATGGCGCTGACTTTCATCAGGCGGCCGGTAGGTTCTCCCTGCAACTTTTCGCCCGCCACAATGCCGTATCGTCGAGTTTGGTCCAACGGCACCTCTTGCACCGCCAACATCGACTGCTGCAAGGTTTTGAACTGTTCGGCCATTTGCGCCAATACCGGCGCTCCACCCTGGGGGCCAGTCATCAAGTCATCCGCCAGTAGCACGGCAAACGGCTCATTGCCCACCAAATGCTCCGCGCAGAGCACTGCGTGACCCAACCCCAAAGAACGGGGTTGGCGCACATATGAAAAATCCATGTCGCTGGTCTGAATCGAGCGCACCAGCGCCAGCAGCTCATGCTTGCCCGCTACTTCGAGTTCGTTTTCCAGCTCATAGGCGGTGTCAAAGTGGTCTTCAATGGCGCGTTTGTTGCGGCCCGTGACAAAAATCATGTGGCGTATGCCCGCTGCGTAGGCTTCTTCAACCGCGTACTGGATAAGCGGCTTGTCGACAACTGGCAGCATTTCTTTGGGCTGTGCTTTGGTAGCTGGCAAAAAACGTGTGCCCAAACCCGCTACCGGAAACACCGCTTTGTTCAAGTACATCATATTTTTCATAGGTTTTGGATTCGGTATTTCAGACTTGACGCCTGAACATCATACGACCGGAAACAGGCGTGTAACCCTGCCCGCAAGCGCTTAAACCGCATCCCGGGCCAAGCGCAGGCCCGTAAACTGCCAGCGCGCATCTGGTGGAAAAAAGTTGCGGTAGCTGGTGCGGATGTGACTTTGCGGTGTGGCGCAGGAGCCGCCGCGCAGCACAAACTGGTTGCACATGAACTTGCCGTTGTATTCACCGACTTGTCCCACCCAAGGCTTGTAGCCGGGGTAGGGGTTGTAGTTGGATTGGGTCCACTCCCAAACATCACCCAACATTTGTGCCGGGCTGCCGGTATTGGCGTTTTGTAGCGGCAAGGGATGGTAAGCCGCTTGCTCCACAAAGTTACCGGCCAACAGTCCGTTGGCTGTTGCCTTGATTTGGCTGGCGGCCAATTCCCATTCATGCTCGGTGGGCAGGCGTGCAGACGACCAGCGCGCAAAAGCATCGGCTTCAAAATAACTCAGGTGGCACACCGGGGTATTCGGGTCAACATCGACCTGGCCCTGCAGGGTGAAATTGTCATAACCCGACGGCGACGATTCGCTGGCCTGCCAGTACAAGGGCGCGGTATGTTGCCCTGTTTGTACCCAGTCCCATCCCATAGACAACCACAGCCCCGGGCGCTGGTAACCCCCGTCGGCCATGAAGGCCATGTAATCGCCGTTGGTCACCAATTGGCTGGCCAGCTCGAAAGGTGCCAGCCAAACCGGGTGGCGCGGGGTTTCATTGTCAAACGCAAAATCTGCCTGGGTGGCATCGAAGCCGTGCTCGACCAAGCCGCCTTCATACCGACACCAAGTGGCGCGCTGTGGCGAAATGCTGGACAGCGGCCAGCGCTTGGCATACGCGGGTCTTGCCGGATTCATCGACAGTGCATGCTTGATGTCGGTCAGCAGCAGTTCCTGGTGCTGCTGTTCGTGGTGCAAGCCCAATGTGACGAGTTGGATCAATTCTCTGTCGTAAGGGCGGTCGACCAACACCTGCAAGATGCGTTCATCGACTGCTTTTCGGTACGCCAAGACGCCACTGAGGCTGGGGCGGCTGATCATGCCGCGCTGCGCTCTGGGGTGCTTGTCGCCCACACCGTTGTAATAGCTGTTGAACAACACGCGAAAGCTGGCATCAAAAGGCTTGAAATGGCTTTCGTATTTTTCAAGAACAAAGGTTTCAAAAAACCAGGTCAGGTGAGCCAGATGCCATTTGGTAGGACTGGCATCAGGCATGGACTGCAGTTGGCAGTCTTCTGCACTCAAGGGTTCGGCCAAGGCTTCGGTTTGCTGCCGAGTGCGCTCATAGCGTATGGCCAGGGCGTGGCTGTGGGGGTTGGTTTGCAGGTTCGGCATTTCGGATGTCATTAAGAGGTTAGTTTTGCCAGCTAGTCGCAAATGGTCGTACAGCCAGCCAGCCGCCTCTGTAGGTAAAAAGGCCGACTTGACTGCGTGCTATGGCCACTATTGTGGAGATTGTTGTTGGCATCTCCCGGCCATCGTGCGCGAGCCCCGCCCTAAAATGGGGTGATGTTTGTGCATTTACGACTCCACACCGAATTTTCAGTCGTTGACGGGACCAACCGCATCGACGAGATCACTGCCGCCGCTGCTGCAGACCAGCAACCTGCATTGGCCATCAGTGACCTGGGCAACCTGTTTGGTACTGTCAAATTTTATAAAGCCGCGCGCAGTCAGGGTGTCAAACCTTTGATTGCGGCGGACGTTTGGGTACAGGTGCCCGGCAAAGACGCCAGCGCTGCGCCTGCTAGGCTGTTGTTGATCGCCCAAAACCACCGCGGTTATTTGAATTTATCAGAGCTGCTGACCCGCGCCTGGACACGCGGCGTGGTGGCGGGTCAGGCCGTCATCAGCCTGGACTGGCTCCGTGAACTCAATGAAGGCTTGATCGCCTTGTCGGGTGCGCAGCGCGGGGCTGTCGGGCAGGCGCTGGTGCAGGGCGATGACGCACGGGCCGCCGACTGCGCAGTGTATTTCTCCAGCATTTTTATTCACCGTTTCTATATCGAGCTGCAACGCGCCGAGCAGCTGGACGATGCGCGTCACGTGCCGGCTGCTGTGCAACTGGCTGCGCGGCTGAAACTGCCGGTGGTGGCAACGCACCCGGTTCAGTTTTTGACCTATGACGACTACGAAGCGCACGAGGCAAGGGTGTGCATTTCTGAGGGCGAAATACTGGGCAATGCACGGCGTGTGCGCAAGTTCACTCGTGAGCAGTATTTCAAGTCCAGTGCGCAAATGGAGGCGCTGTTTGCTGACATTCCCACTGCCATTACCAACACGCTGGAGATTGCCAAGCGTTGCAATTTAAAGCTCGACTTGGGCAAAGCCATGCTGCCCGACTACCCCACGCCAGAGGTCAATGGCGTGCGTATGCCTGCTGATCAATACTTTCGGCAAGTGTCGTTTGAAGGGCTGGAAGAGCGCTTGGCTCACCTGTACCCGAACGCAGAAGTGCGTGACAAAAAGCGGCCAAGCTATGTTGAGCGGCTTGAGTTTGAAATAAAAACCATTCTGGGCATGGGTTTCCCCGGTTACTTTTTGATTGTCGGCGACTTCATCAACTGGGCTAAAAACAACGGTTGCCCGGTGGGGCCAGGCCGGGGTTCGGGCGCAGGCTCGCTGGTGGCGTATTCGCTCAAGATTACTGACCTGGACCCGCTGCGCTACAACCTGCTGTTTGAGCGATTTTTGAACCCCGAGCGGGTGTCCATGCCCGACTTTGACATTGACTTTTGCCAGACCAACCGCGACCGTGTCATTGACTACGTGAAAGACAAATACGGCCACAACGCGGTCAGCCAAATCGTGACCTTTGGCACGATGGCCGCGCGCGCGGCCATCCGTGACGTGGGCCGGGTGCTGGACTTTCCTTACGGTTTTTGCGACGGTATTTCAAAGCTCATACCCAACAAGCCCGGCCAGGCCGTCACGCTGCAACTGCTGCCAGCCGAGCGCAAAAAAAGCGACAAGATGGTTTACGCGCTGGAAGCCGAACCCATACTGGCCGAGCGTGAACGCAAAGAAGAAGACGTTCACACCCTGCTGGAGTTAGCCCGCAAATTAGAAGGCTTGACCCGCAACGTCGGCATGCACGCAGGCGGTGTGTTGATTGCGCCAGGCAAGTTGACTGACTTTTGCCCGTTGTATTTGCAGCCCGGCAGCACGTCAGCCGTCAGCCAGTTTGACAAAAACGATGTCGAGGCCATTGGCCTGGTCAAGTTCGACTTTTTAGGCTTGGCCACGCTGACGATTTTGGAGATAGCCAAGGACTTTATCGTCGCCCGGCATCCGTCGCAAAAAGACTTTGCGTTTGAGAATCTGCCACTTGACGATGCGCGGGTTTACAAGCTGTTTGCTGAAGGTCAAACCGAGGCGGTTTTCCAGTTTGAAAGTACCGGCATGCAGCGCATGCTCAAAGACGCCAAACCCGACAGGCTGGAAGACCTGATCGCGATGAACGCGCTGTACCGGCCCGGCCCGATGGATTTGATCCCCACCTACATCGCCCGCAAGCAAGGCAAAGAAGTGCCCGATTACCCGGACCCACGCGTCAAGCCCATGCTGGAAGAGACCTACGGCATCATGGTCTACCAAGAGCAGGTGATGCAGACCGCGCAGATTTTAGGCGGCTACTCTCTGGGCGGTGCCGACATGCTGCGCCGCGCCATGGGTAAAAAAGACGAGAAGGAAATGGCCTCCCAGCGCGAGGTGTTTCGCAAGGGCGCGGGCATCAATGGCTTGAGCGAAGAAAAAGCCGACGAAGTTTTTGACCTGATGGAAAAGTTTGCAGGCTACGGCTTTAACAAGTCGCACTCTGCTGCTTACGCGCTGCTGGCCTATCACACCGCCTGGCTCAAGGTGCATTACACGGCTGAGTTTTTTGCCGCCAACATGACCGTTGAAATGGGCGACACCGACAAGCTCAAGGCACTGCACGGCGACGCGCTAAAAATGGGGATAACTTTTGAATCCCCCGACGTCAACCGGGGCGACTACCGCTTTGAGCCGACCAGCAACACCGCCGTACGTTATGGCCTCGGGGCCGTCAAGGGCACAGGCGAACAGGCGATTGCGGCCATTGTGGCGGCGCGGCTGGATGGTGGCTTGTTCACGTCGCTGTATGACTTTTGCGTGCGGGTCGAGCGCACCAAAATCAACAAGCGTACGGTTGAAGCGCTCATCAAGGCTGGCGCTTTTGACAACCTGCCCGCGTCTGGCAGCTTGAACCGGGCGTCGTTGTTGGCGTCGGTTGACCAGGCCTTTGACTTTGCCCTGGCCGCCGAAGCCAACGCCAACCAGGGCGGGTTGTTTGACATGTCAGATTCGCACGCTGCCAGCACGCAGGAGCCTGCACTGGTAGCGGCCATACCCTTTGGCATCAAAGCGCGTTTGGTGCACGAGAAAACCGCCATTGGTTTTTACTTGTCTGGCCACTTGTTTGATGAGGTAGAGCTTGAGGTACGGCAGTTTGCCAAGCTGAAGATCGACGATTTGCTGGACTCCCGCGAGGTGCGCGTGCTGGCCGCCATCGTTACCGACTTGCGCGTCATCAACGGTAACCGCGGCAAGGTCGTGTTGTTCAAGCTCGACGACAAGACGTCTTCAGAGTTGCTGGAAGCATCGGTTGATGAGGCCACTTACAACGCCCATCGCGACCAATTCAAGGACGACGAGCTGGTGATTGTGCAGGGCACGCTGCAAGGGGCATCTGAGCGCTTTGGCAGACGCTTTAAAGTGACTCAGGTGTGGGACCTGGAGTCTGCACGGTGCAAGTTTGGTAAGTATTTATCAGTGGCCGTCAACGGCACCGCGCCCGACATCAACCGCTTGGTCAAAGATTTCCCCCCACGCCGGGAGCTGACCGAGCAGGGCGAGCTGATGCGCGGCTTGCCTGTGCGCCTGCAGGTCAGGCGAACGGCAAATTTTGACGAGGTTGGCGCGGGATATTTAGCTAAAGTGGCAGATGCAGTGGTAGCCGAGGTGGTTGCCGAAATCTCATTGGGCGAGCAGGCCAGGTTTTTCCCTAGTGACGCGGCGCTGGCCAGCTGGACGGCGCAGGCCGACCAAGGTTCAGCCCGCATTGTCTATGACTGATTTCAAAGCCTCAACTCGGCATACACCCGCATGGCGGCATAGGCGTCGTTGGCTGCGTAAATCAGCTGCGCATCGGTCAGTTGCGGGTTGGCCCAGTTGGATGTGCTGGCTTTTTTAGACTTGATAAAGCGTTTGTTAAACAGCAACGCCACAGCCCCGCGTACGCCCATGTCTTTGCGATAGCCTTTAGCGCGAAAGACGGCGTTTAAATCCATTACGCCCTGCAGGTCAACGCCCAGCTTGCTGGTGATGCGTTTTTTGTCGTCGCCCAAGCCAAAGCCTGCTTTGACAATGTGCGGCGACTCCAGAAGCTGGCCGACAGTACGCCGACACTGTGCGTCTTCAAGCTGAAAAATCCAGGCAGTATGCCGGGTAGACAACTGCACGATGTGCGGCCCGGTCGAAGCTTCGTTTTTGGCAAATGTGGGTTTTGACTCTGTGTCAAACCCAAGCACTTTTTCTCCTTGAAGCGCATCAAACGCTGCCCGGGCTTTCTCGGCTGTTGCGACCAGTTCTATCTGGTCCAGGCCCAGTCGGTCAAAGCTTTCCAGCAGGTTGATTTGGTCTTTGTCGGGTGTGTGAAGTTCTGTCATATGTGTTTTTGCACGTTACATTAATTGCCAGGGGCTTGGTCAGAAGCGGCAGGCAATCAGCTAAAAAGATAAAGGGAGGGTTATGGACGATTCTTATTCAAACGTAGGCATGCAGCACAACGAGGCACACCTTTTGCCCATTGAATTTACCGGCTCCGGCAGCGAGTATTTTCGTATCTGGATTGTCAATTTACTGCTGATGTTCGTGACGTTTGGCATTTACTATCCCTGGGCCAAGGTGCGTCGGCTCCGCTACTTTCATGCCAACACGCTGGTGGGCGGCGAGCCGCTGGGCTTTCATGCCGATCCTAAAAAGATGCTCAAGGGCTATATTTTGGTCGGTGTGTTGTTTGCTTTGTACTCCGCTGCCGGTAACTTTTCGGCACTGGCCGGATTCATCGCTTTTGTCATTGTGGCGGCCATCTGGCCTTCACTGCTCAAGTCGTCCATGCAATTTAGGCTGGCCAACACCAGTTGGCGCGGCCTGCGTTTTCGCTTCAATGGCTCGGTGGGTGGTGCTTACCGCGCCGTCGTACCACTATTTGTGCCGAGTTTGGTCATACTGGCTGCGGTCATCGGTGTGGTCGATACCCAAAAGCCGCCGTCTTGGTACCTTGCAACGGTAGGCCTGGTGGGTCTGGTCACGCTGCTGGTGTTTCCGTGGTTGCTATGGAACTTGAAGCAATACCAGCACAACCACTATGCGCTGGCGTCGCTGCAAACAACGTTCAAGGCGACATTGGGTGCGTTTTACCAGCTGTTTTTCAAAACGCTGGGTGTGTTGTTGTTGCCACTGGGCTTGGTGCTGGGGCTGCTGCTGGTGGTGGTTTTGGGTAAATCAGGTTTTTCGTTCAGCAGCCCGCTTCGGTCGGGTATTTCCCCCGGCATGGTCGCCAGCTTTGTGCTGGCGGGTTTTGCAGCAGTGGCCACCACGCTGGTGATTGCCCGCCCATACTTGACGGCCCGCCTACAAAACCTGGTGTGGACGCGTACCGGTAATGCGTCGCTGCGCTTTATCAGCGACTTGCGGTTTGCCAGCTTGCTGTGGTTAACCGTCAAAAACTGGTTGCTGGTGGTGTTGACCCTGGGCCTGTATTGGCCGTTTGCCGCGGTGGCCGTGGCACGGCTGCGGTTGCAAGCCATCACCGTTAAAACGCGTATCGATCCGAACACACTCGTGAGTCAAATACGCAGCCATCAGGGCGAAGCGGCCGGTGATGCCGCGGGCGATCTGTTTGGGCTGGACATCGGGTTTTAAACAGCTGTGAATCCAACCCTGGGTACGACCCCTCAATTGCCTGTCCGTTATTTTGATGGAGTGACGGCCCAAGCCCATGCCGTCATGATGTGGTGGGCCGAGGGCGACTTGATGTTGGCTGGCGAGGGTATTGAGCGCTGTGTGCGCGCGTCTGATGTGCAGTGGCCTGAGCGCACCCGCCACGGCTTGCGGGCAGCTCACTTTGCCAGCGGTGGGTCAGTGCAGTGCCTGGATGCTGCGGCATGGGACACCTGGCACCGCCATACCGGTCAGCCTGAGTCGTGGGTTGTCAAGGCCCAGCAAAGCTGGCGCGGCGTGCTGGCAAGCGTGTTGCTGCTGGCGCTGTTGGGTGCTGCGGTTTACCAATGGGGCTTGCCGTGGGCGGCGCGTGCGGTAGTGGCTTTAACGCCCATGAGCGTTGACGTTTCTTTGGGGCAGGCATCGTTGTCAGCGCTGGACGACAGCGTGGTGGAGCCCAGCAAACTGCCGCTTGCGGAGCAAGCGCGTTTGCGTGATTCATTTACGAAAGCACTGGCTGCACAACCGGCGGGTAGCGTGCCTGCGTGGCAATTGGTTTTCAGAAAAAGCCGGCCACCGGGTGTTTTGGGCCCTAATGCCTTTGCACTCCCAGGCGGCACGATGGTGATGACCGATGAGATGGTAGCGCTGACAGGTGGAGACGACGAAGTCATCACGGCCATATTGGCGCACGAGCTGGGCCACGTAAAGCACCGCCATGGTTTGCGCATGCTCGTGCAAGGCGCTGTATTGGCAGGTGCATCAAGCATTGTGCTGGGCGACTTCAGTACCTTGCTGGCGGCGGTGCCGTTGTTGTTGGGTCAGGCCAGTTACTCGCGCGATGCTGAAAAACAGGCAGATGCAGAAGCGGTGCGTGTTTTAGGCATGGCGGGTATCTCCCCAGGCGTGATGGTGAGGTTGTTTGAAAAGCTCGCAGCGCGCCACGCGCCTGGCGCTCAAGACAAGCATGATGCTGACCGAGCCACCGCCGATTCATCCTGGCTGGGCATTGCGTTTGCGTCGCACCCCAGCGATACCGAGAGAGTGGCTTATTTCAAAAAGGCAGCGCAAGACTTCAAGGGCAAACCATGAAAAGCAGATCAGGCGGGCTGGTGTATTCGACCGACAGCGGAAGAATGTGCCCGGTCTGCCGCCAGGCTGTCAACCAGTGCCTCTGTAAAGCGCAGACCATGGCAAGTACCGACGGCGTGGTGCGCGTCAGCCTGCAAACCAAAGGCCGAGGCGGGAAAAGCGTCACGCTGGTCAAAGGCTTGCCGCTTGACGCAGCAGCGCTTGCCGCCCAGGGCAAACAACTGCGCGCTGCTTGCGGCTCTGGCGGTACGGTTAAAGACGGTGTGGTCGAAGTGCAGGGCGACCACGTCGTGGCCATCTTGGCCGCCCTGCAAAAGCAAGGCTACACCGTCAGACGCGCCGGGGCTTGAATTCACAAAGCAGGCGCTAGGATCGATTTGAAACGGCTGGTAACAACGTTGTGCGCCGTTGGACAGCCTATTAATATGCTCGCATTGGAACCAAATTAAAATGGAGACATCTTGAACGCCTCAATCCTTCTTTATTTGTTGCTAGCGCTTGCAGTCGGTGCGTTGTTGGGGGGGGTGGGTTATCGGGTGTGGTTGAAACGCCAAGCCGACGCGAAAATGCGCCTGCCAAGCAAGTGGCCTTTGACATCGCGGGTGCTGATGACCAATGAAGAATACGAGGTCTTCAAGTGGTTGGGGGCTATCTTTCATGACCATAAGGTCATGGCCAAGTTGCCTGTGCTGCGCTTTACCGTGCCGCTCAGTAAAGACGAAAACGGCGGAGGCACGCGTTGGCAAGAACTGCTCGGTGGCGTCTATTGCACCTTCACGGTGTGCACGCCTAATGGCAATGTGGTCGGTTGTGTCGATGTACCTGGCAAGCGTGGACTCAATAAAGTTAACCGTCAGCTGAAAGAATCATTGTTGTCAGATTGCCGTATCGCTTACACGGTGGTGCGCAGCGTTAAACTGCCGCAGGCGTCTGCCATGCGGGCTGCGTTTTTAGGCGAGATGCCGCCTGAAGATGTCGCTGAAGCCGAGGCCACGCGCGGCGGAGACAGCAGCTTTCATGCTGACCTGAACAGCTTTACCCAGGAAAAACGTCGTGCAGCCAAGGCAGCTGCGCTCAAAGTGCTGAACAACAACGATGTGGCTAAACCTGCCGCGGCACCTTCTTCAGCCGGCTTCAACCCAGACGGCACAGGCGCATTCGGGTCTGGCAAATCTGGCAGCTTGGCAAGGTCAGGCAGATTCCCCAACCAGTGGGACGATTCGTTTATTCAGTCTGACGAAAGCCGACCCGCCAAGCTCAATGAATTGTGAGTGGTGGTTAGCTCGCTGTTCATGCGGCGATGACTATGGCCGCGGTTGCGCTTTGGCAGCCAGTACCGCCAAGCGCAGTAAGTCCAAACGGTCATTGCCAAAATACATGTCCTCGCCAACAAAAAAGCTGGGCACGCCGAACGCGCCACGCGCTATCGCTTCATCGGTGTTGCTTCTTAAAGTTTGCTTGACTTGGGCAAGCGTGACGCCGTGGGCAAATGCAGCGACATCAATGCCGAGATCTTGGCAAATGTTTGCCAGCACAGCGTCTTCAGAGATGTCTTCTTGCCGCGTAAAGTAGGCCGCAAAACAGGATTCCACAAACGGCAGCAAACAACTTGACTGGCCGCTTTGTGCCAGCCAGACACAACCGCGCATGGCTTTGACACTGTTGACCGGAAACACCTTGGGCGGAAACACGATGCTGACCCCTGTTTGCTTGGCGCAATCTTGCAAGTCTTTCAAAATATACCGATTGCGCGGTGAATCGCTGTCCTCACGCGAGGCGTACATGCGGGGGTTAACGGTATTAAAAATACCGCCCACCAGCACCGGCCGCCAGCTGATGTCGGCCTTCAGCGACGCCGCCAGCGGTTGGATGTTGCGAAAAGCGAGGTAGGTCCAGGGGCTGGACACATCAAAGTAAAAGTCAATCATTTTGTTCGCCAATATGTAAGCATGACAACAGTGTCACACCATGGCAACAAATGCAGAAAGGAGCGTTACTCCAAGTCTTCCATGGCCAACAAATGATAGCGCTGCCCGTAAGAAAATTGCGACTTGCGCGCTGACTGCATCACGCGTTCGGTTTCTTCATCCGAATCAACTTTGACCATCAGCGCGCAGTGGCCTCTGCGGGCCAAATCAACATACTTGCGGACGGTAGCGCCCTCTGTTCCGACGGACGGCAGAACAATGTCAGAGTCGCCCTCAACCTTGCCAATGTCACGCAAAACAGTGGCAGCATTTAAAAACATCGACGAGTCGCCTGGTGGCGACGTGTTGTCCAGGTCAAAAGCAGCACGCTCGGCAAGTGCGGCATTGGGAAACATGATGAATGCATAACCCTTAGGATAGAAAGTACCGCTCAAGGTCACCATACTAGGCGTCAGTTCAAACTTTTTCATGCGCTTCTTTATCCAAAGTAAAGATGATATTGGCGCATGAAATGCCGCCTCCTGGTATCGGCTGATGCGGCAAGTGTGTGTAAGACACTGGCGATATCAGGCGCTGACACGGTTAGATTTGGCATGATCGCCGTTCTTGCTTGCTCTTTTTCGCTCTGTCTATCTGTGAAAATGCATTGATGTCAAAACCAATTTTGTTGTCTGCTCTCAGCCCATGGCGCGTGTCCGTTGCCCCGATGATGGATTGGACGGACAAACATTGCCGTTATTTTCACCGTTTGCTCAGCCATAAGACATTGCTGTACACCGAAATGGTGACCACGGGCGCATTGATTCATGGCGATGTGGCTCGGCACCTTGACTACAACGCCAAAGAGCATCCGCTTGCACTGCAGTTGGGCGGCAGTGAACCCCAGGACCTGGCGCATTGCGCCAAATTGGGTGAGCAATGGGGCTACGACGAGATTAATTTAAATTGCGGCTGCCCCAGCGAGCGGGTGCAGCGCGGGGCTTTTGGCGCGTGCCTGATGGCCGAACCGCAGCTGGTGGCCGACTGCGTCAAGGCCATGATGGATGTGGTCGGTGTGCCAATCACCGTCAAGCACCGCATCGGTATTGACAAGCTGGACAGCTACGACTTTGTGCGCGACTTTGTCGGAAAGGTGAGCGATGCGGGTTGCAAGACTTTTATCGTGCATGCACGCAGCGCCTGGCTCAAAGGCTTGAGCCCCAAAGAAAATCGCGAGGTGCCGCCGCTCAGGTACGAGCACGCGTACCAACTTAAAAAAGACTTCTCTGACCTCACGATTGCCATCAACGGCGGCGTCACGACCAACGCGCAAATCAGTGCGCATGTGCTGCATGTCGACGGCGTCATGGTTGGCCGCGAGGCTTATCACAACCCGTGGTTGATGGCCTCCTGGGATGCCGACTTTTTTGGCCTTACGCCGTCGCTGCTGACCCGTGAAGCGGTAGAAGCCCAGATGTGCGATTACATGGCCCGTGAGTTTGCCGAGCACGGCACGCCCTGGAGCGCGATTGCCCGCCACATGCTGGGGTTGCGGCACGGCTTAGCAGGCAGCCGGCGCTGGCGGCAAGTGTGGAGTGACCACCGATTAAAAGGCTTAAGCCCCCATGACGTGATGGCGCTGGCACACCAGCCGATCGATATGCCTGCGCCAAGTGCACCGCTGGCTGCAGCGCAAAGCCCACCACAAAAACAAAACTGGACGACCCATGAGCTTGCCTAAACCTGCTGCGCACCTCACCCCTGCGGTAGCGGGCCAACGAATAGAGTTGCAAACCAAGGCGGGCTTGGTGAGTTTCTACCAGTCTAAAGCGGTTGGCAGCGGTACCGCTAATTCGAAAATTTCTCCTTTGCTGTTGGTACACAGTGTTAACGCCGCTGCCTCAAGCGCCGAGGTCGCGCCACTGTATGAGCACTATCGGCAAACCCGGCCAACCTACGCGATGGATTTGCCCGGCTTTGGCTTTTCAGACCGCAGTGACAGGCCGTACACCATTCGATTGATGACCGATGCGGTGCTGGCGGTGCTGGCGCATATTCGCAGCGTGCACGATGGCGCGACGGTCGATGTTGTGGGCGTCTCGCTGTCGTGTGAATATGTGGCCCGCATCGGGTGCGAGATGCCCAGCGCCATACGCCGGATAGCCTTGATCAGTCCCACGGGCTTTAGTCGCTCAAAAAGGTTTTATGGTGCGCCCGGCTCATCGCGCGGCATACCCTGGCTTTACCGCACGGTCAGCCACCCGGCTTGGAGCAGCGGTTTGTTCAACACCCTGACCCGGCCCGGCGTGGTGCGTTACTTTTTGCAGCGCACCTTTGGCCGCAAGCAAGTCGATGAGAACCTGTGGCGCTACTGCGTGTTGTCGGCACGCCAGGCAGGCGCCAAACATGCGCCTTTTTATTTTCTGTCGGCATATCTGTTTGCCGCCGATATCAACACTCTGTACGAAAAGCTGGCTTGTCCGGTCTGGGTGTCAATGGCCACGCGTGGCGACTTTACCGATTACCGTGGCCGCAGCACCGTCGATCAGCGAGCGAACTGGCAGTTTCATACGTCGGAAGGCGGCGCACTGCCGTATTTTGAGAACTTGACAGCATTTACCGCCAAGCTGGATAAATTTTTTAAATAAATTGCCCTTGGCTCTCATAATACAAAGGTAAGCAGCTCATTTAATCATAGCAATTGGTAGTCCAGCCCGACAGGCTGAACGATAACGGCGGCTTAATCCGAAACCTGTAAAAGCATCATGAAAACAAGCCTCTTTGCCTTGCTCGCGCTGTGTTTATCCGCTGTGGTTCACATGCCCCTGCAGGCCCACGAATTTTGGATAGCTCCAGTCACCGCGCCTTTGACGGTAGGCAGCACCGCCCGCCTGAAACTGCTGGTGGGCGAGCAATTTACCGGCGAGCTGGTGGGTTGGTCAAAGCCGCAAACAGCGCAACTGCGGCTGATCTCAAAAGCCGGGGTGAAAGACATCAGCAGCCAAGTCCCTGGCACCGCTGTGGCTGACTTACCGATCACTTTGAGCGCTGCTGGCGTGCATTTGGTGGCGTTTGAAAGCCAATCTCATTTCATCAGCTTGTCGGCAGACAGCTTTCATGCTTACCTGCATGAAGAAGGCCTTGACTTCATCAAGGCTCGCCGCGAGGCGCAAGGCACTGCCCAAAAACCAGGCCGCGAGCGTTATCGGCGCTTTGTCAAGACTTTGCTGGACGTTGGCGAGCCCGCTGCAGCCGGCGCCGCGCCAGTGGCACAAGCCAGTGCCGTCGATGCGACACATGCGAGCCGTGTGGGCCAGCAGCTCGAATTGATTCCACTGGCAAACCCGTTTCGGCTGCCTGCAGGCAATGCGCTGGCTGTACAGGTCCTTTTTGAAGGCCAGCCGTTGGCCGGTGCGCTGCTCAAAGCGTGGTACAAAACCGATGGCCAGTCGCCAAGTGGTCAGTTACTGACCATCCGAGCAACCACAGGCGCAGACGGCATCGCCACCGTCAATTTGCCCTACGCCGGGCCGTGGATGGTCAGCGTGGTACACATGGTGGCAGCCGTGAATGTGAAAGACACCGAATGGGACAGCCTGTGGGGTAACCTGAGTTTTGTTTTGCCCGGTAACTGACGGCAACTCAAGCTGCCGCTTGCAGCCCGTTGGCAAAATGTTTGCGCATGTACCCGGCTGCTGCGCTGCCATCACCTGCCGTCAGCGCTTGCATCAATGCCCTGTGCTCGGCCAGTGACTCGGCGATTCGCCCGCTTTTGAGCAGTGAGTTATGGCGGTTCAGCTTCATGACCTTGCGCAGGTCGGCCACCATTTGGTCACGCCAGCGGTTATTCGCCACCGCTAAAAGCTGCATGTGAAACGCTTCATTGATTTCAAAAAACCGCTCACGTTGATGCACCGCCTGTTCTAACTGGTTGTGCAGGTCTTGCAGTTCCTTTATCTGCGCGGCTGTGGCTTGCGTGGCAACCACGCTGGCAGCGTCGGCCTCCAGCAGGCTGAGCAGGTGGTACACATCGGTCAAGTCTTTTTCATTGACGTCTGTCACATACGCCCCCCGGCGTACCTTCATCGTGACCAAGCCTTCAGTGGCCAGTACCTTGAGCGCTTCTCGCAAAGGCGTGCGGCTGATACCATATTCTTCGGCAATTTTGAGCTCGTCGATCCAGCAGCCCGGTGCCAGCTCGCGGCTGAAGATACGCTCGCGGAGCAACTCGGCCACCTCTTCGTACAGGGCGCGCTGCTTGAGATTTTGGGGCAAAGTAGGTGCATTCATAGCGCTGCAAAGTTTACATGAAACTGAATTCTAAATTTATAATTATAAATTTAGATTGAGGGTAAACTCCTAAGCATGACCAAACCATTCAACCCGTCAAGTCCTGGCGATTGGCCCGAATTCAGCCAAGCCAGATACGCCGCATGGCTGCAAGCCGCTGCAAAATCTACCCCGGGCGGCGATGTGAATGCTTTGAATTGGCACACGCCAGACGGCATCACCGTCAAGCCGCTGTACACGGCAGACGACACCAAAGATTTGCCCTACACCCACACATTGCCCGGATTCGAGCCCTTCATTCGCGGCCCGCAGGCCACCATGTATGCGGTGCGGCCGTGGACGATTCGGCAGTACGCCGGGTTTTCGACGGCTGAAGAGTCCAATGCCTTTTACCGCAAGGCTTTAGCCGCAGGCGGGCAGGGCGTGTCGGTGGCGTTTGATTTGGCCACGCACCGGGGCTATGACAGCGACCACCCGCGTGTGACGGGCGACGTCGGCAAGGCCGGTGTGGCGATTGATTCGGTCGAGGACATGAAGATTTTGTTCAACCAGATTCCGCTCGACAAAGTGAGTGTCAGCATGACCATGAACGGCGCGGTGCTGCCGGTACTGGCGGGTTACGTGGTGGCGGCTGAAGAGCAGGGCGTGGCCCAGGCTGATTTGAGCGGCACGATTCAAAACGACATTCTCAAAGAATTCATGGTGCGCAACACCTACATCTACCCGCCCGCGCCCAGCATTCGCATCATTGGCGACATCATTGAATACACGGCCAAGCACATGCCGAAGTTCAACTCGATTTCTATCAGCGGCTACCACATGCAAGAGGCCGGAGCCAATCAGGCATTAGAGCTGGCCTTCACGCTGGCCGACGGCAAAGAGTATGTGAAGACGGCCATTGGCAAGGGCTTGGATGTGGATGGATTCGCTGGTCGCCTCAGTTTTTTCTGGGCGATTGGCATGAATTTTTATTTAGAGATTGCCAAAATGCGCGCCGCGCGGCTGCTGTGGTGCCGCATCATGAAGGGCTTTGACGCCAAGTCACCCAAGAGCCTCATGCTGCGCACCCACTGCCAGACCAGCGGCTGGAGCCTGACCGAGCAAGACCCGTACAACAACATCGTGCGCACCACCATCGAAGGCATGGCGGCGGTGTTTGGCGGCACGCAATCGCTTCATACCAATTCATTCGATGAAGCGATTGCGCTGCCAACTGAGTTCAGCTCCCGCATTGCCCGCAACACCCAACTCATCATTCAGGAAGAAACCCACATCGGCGCGGTGGTTGACCCATGGGCGGGCAGCTACATGATGGAAAAGCTGACGCAGGACATGGCCGACGCCGCGTGGACAATCATTGAAGAAGTTGAAGCCATGGGCGGCATGACCAAGGCGGTTGACAGCGGCTGGGCCAAGCTGAAAATTGAAGCGGCTGCGGCTGAAAAGCAGGCCCGCATCGACAGCGGCAAAGACGTGATTGTGGGCGTGAACAAATACAAGCTGAAGACGGAAGACCCGATTGAAACCCGCGACATTGACAACGTGGCGGTGCGTGACGGGCAGATTGCCAGGCTCAAAGAAATCAAGTCAAAAAGGGATGCAGGCCAAGTAATACGGGTGCTGGCAGCTATTAAAAATGCAGCAGAAGACAACACAGGTAATCTGCTCGACTTGTCCATTCATGCCGTGCGCGCTCGTGCCACGGTGGGTGAAATCAGCGATGCGCTGGAGTCAGTCTTTGGCCGCCACCGCGCCGATACGCAAAAGGTGACTGGTGTGTACGCTGCCGCTTATGACTCAGCCGAGGGTTGGGAACAGCTCAAAAAAGAAATCTCAGAGTTTGGTGAGACCGAGGGCCGTCGCCCCCGCGTGATGATCTCAAAACTCGGCCAGGACGGCCACGACCGAGGTGCCAAAGTCGTGGCCACCGCATTTGCTGATTTGGGTTTTGACGTAGACATGGGGCCGCTGTTTCAGACGCCTGAAGAATGTGCCCGTCAGGCCATTGAAAACGATGTGCATGCGGTGGGCGTGTCAACGCTGGCAGCAGGCCACAAAACGCTGGTGCCCGGCATCATTGCCGAGCTGAAGAAGCAGGGCGCAGACGACATCATTGTTTTTGTCGGCGGCGTGATTCCCCGGCCTGATTACGAGATGCTTTACGAAGCCGGTGTGAAGGGCATTTACGGGCCGGGCACGCCGATTGTGGCCAGTGCGAAGGATGTGCTGGAACAGATTCGCAAAGCCTTAAATGCAAGTCAACACTCAAGGTTGTGATACTGTAATACAGTATTTCAACTCAAGGAAAAAGAAATGGCTGTATCCGTACGTTTAGACCCATTGATGGAGAAAGAAGTTGAGCTTTCGGCCAAGCGCCAAGGCATTACCAAATCGCAATTCATCATTGCTGCGTTGGAGCGCGCGCTAGGACGCAAAGACCCTTACAAACTTTTATTGGAAGTCAAAGGCGAAACGGCTCTACAGCCCCAAGCCAAGCATTGGCAAGAGAGCTATGGCGGCGACGGCGCAGAGTTGTACGACACCGAACGATCACGTCAGGTCTTGATTGCAAACTTAAGAGCGAAGCATGGCCTCAGCGCTGATTGATGCAAGCGCCTTGGTCGCCGCATTTGTTTCAAGTGAACCTAAAAACCAACACTATCGAGAGTTGTTTCAGCTTGCTTCCCTTGAGCATTGGTCGTTGTCGACAACGTGGCCGTGCGTGACGGAGGCCAGTTATCTTGTAAGACCTCCTGAACGATTTGAACTGCTCAAATGGCTTGGGCGTGGTGCAGTTTCAGTCTTTCCGTTTGGTCAGGAGGCTTTGATTGAATTGGTCCCCATCATGCAGAGGTACACAGAGTCACCGCGCACAGAAATGGATTTAGCCGATGCATCGCTCTACGCCTTGGCAGCAGATACAGGAGTCAGTCGAATAATGACTTTGGACAAGCGCGACTTCTCCCGCTACAAGCTGCCTGACGGACGCGGGTTTGAGATTTTGTG
>JANPIK010000062.1:0-11119 GCA_031424935.1 Polaromonas sp. | reverse complement strand
TGCCGGGAGTTACTCAAAGCAGCCGCATGGCTTCTTTGAGTTCCTTTGTATTTGGCTGCTTTGAGAAAGAAGCTGGATACAATTTGCGCTCGTCTGAGCGTCAAACGCATGGGTGAATGATTCCGTCACCCACGCCACCTTATACAAGTTTTGGGTGATCCATGGTTCGTGAAAAAAAGAAGGCATTGGCTCAAAGTGACCGTGTCCAACAGGCAGTTGCGGGCAACATCGACGCTGCCACTTCATCACATGGCTCCAAGAGCGTCGTGAAATCGGCGACGGCGAAACCTCATGTGGACCAAGCCATCTCGCTGTGCGTACCCTCGTCTGACGCGGCCCTTCTGAAGTCGCTGGTTGAAGCATGTGGCCTTTCAGTCGTTCTAGTTGAAACTTTGTGGGATGGCAGCAACGTGGGGTTCGGCACGGCGGAGCAGTCGCTGCATGAATTGCCTACTCGACTACTGGGGTTTTTAACGGTTTCTGACACTGGCTTGCAGCAGGTTGAACGCCTCCGAAGTGATTGGAAACGGCAGTTCAACCGTGACGCACCAATTGCTATGTCGGTAAGACAGCCAGTTGATGAAGCTGCAGTTCTTGGGTGGATTGCTCGTGAACTTGTGAGTGCGCAGCTCCAGATGGCGCAACGCAATGTGGCATTGTTGCGCGACATGTACGTGTTGCGGGCTGATCACGAAGCGATGCAAGAAGCTTTCCAACGTCTGGAAAACTATACCTACGCATCCTCCACGCTGGCGCGACAACTTGCGCTGTCCCTTGAGCCTCAGAAATCGACAATCAAAGTTGGCAAAGGCGATTCTGGTGAGTTGCGGCAACTTTTGCCAACCAGCAGTGTCGGCATTTGTGATGTAGCTTTTCATGTCGCGCATGTTCCCAAGGACGCGCAAGGACAACTCATTGTTACGCTCCAAACGCTCGAAGATGGGCAAACGGTTAGCAAATGGACACTTGTTGGTTCGCAGATACGGCTCGGCTGGTTGCAGCTGGGACTGGAGCAGGCGCTTAGCTCCGATGACAGAAGCATCGCCTTGCTAATGCAATGGAAGGGTAGTGGTGAGTTACGCCTTTCACTTTCAGAGCCGCATCCGGAGCCACGGTGGTGCGCGGCGGTGGGTGGCAAGTATGCGAGCGGGCCGCTTGGCGTGAAGTTGTGGCGCAGTTTCCCGGGCGCTCGTGCGATGCCGGCGGTCCATGCAAAAATGAATGTGTCTGCTGAACAGCAAAGTCGCATGCTATATGCGGACACGCTGCGCACAGTGGAGAATCTGGGCGCGATTCCTGACGGCATTTCGTTCGATGAACACTGGAACTCCCTACTGGTTCATCCGGTAGCCGGAAGAACAACTTGGGCCCGTTTGAGAGGGGCGTTGCCCGCAGGTGTGACCCGCATTTGCGCAGACATAGAGACCCGCAATGAAAAAGCTGGTCCGGTCGAATATGCCATTGCCATAGCGCCGGGTACTGACAAGGCACGTAACGTGCAATCGCTCCAGTTCAAACCCGAGGTGGTTTCCGAGTGGATACGTGTGGACACTTCGATGCAATCCCAGGTTCACCTGAACCTGGACGCGGCCGCTGTCGCAGATTTTGATTTGTACTTCGGCACCCGATTGCCATCCGGAGCCAGCAACGCTTTTTGCTGGGCGCATTTCAGCAAAATCAAATTGTCCAGCTAAGGATGGGGTCGATGTTGCCATGCCCAACTGATATGCAGTCACCCATACTTATGCGGTCTGAATTGTGCGTCGCCGTCGTTATCCCGGTGTACAAGCATAGCGTCTTGCTTTCAGAGGCTATCGAGAGTGCAATGGCGCAGCAGGCTGCTTTTGCCGTTCATGTGGTTGTTGTGAACGATGGTTGTCCACACCCGGAAACTGAGGCTGTCTGCGTTGACTACGCCCTAAGTTACCCGCAGCGAGTCACATACCTTCGCAAACCCAATGGCGGCTTGAGTTCTGCGCGCAACCACGGCATACGATATGCGTTGCAAAAATGGCCTTGCCTGGCAGCGGTGTACCTGCTGGACGCAGACAACCGACTGCGCAGCATTGCCATTGCCAAAGCCATGGCCCTCATGGACCGCAGTGGCTGTGGATGGGTGTACCCCAGCCTTGATATGTTCGGCGTGCGGCGTACTGCCGACTTTGGCGGCGCTTATTCTCATCTTGTGCAGACCGCCATGAACACATGCGAAGCGGGTAGCCTGATCAGTCGCAAGGTATTTGAAGCGGGTGTTCTGTTTGACGAAGACATGCGCCTGGGTTTCGAGGATTGGGATTTTTTCTTGAGTGCGGGTTCAAAAGGTTTTCGAGGGCAAAACCTTGATGACTTTGGCTTTCTGTATCGCAAGCGACCCGAAAGTATGTTGGCGGACTCCAGCCGGGATCAGGGTGAAATCAAGTCGGGTATGTGGCGTAAACACAAGAGCCTGATGAACCCAAAAAACCTGCTTTGTCTTGAACAGTCGGAAGCACCACGCTACGCCATCTTTCTCGCCGACGAGAAAAAATACTTGCTAACAGTGGACCCGTTGTACCCGGGTACTGTGCTGACAGTGGCTGAGTTCGACCGGCTCCTGTGGGCGTCCTGGACGTCCAGAAGCCGCAACCATGCCCCGCCGATACTGGTGGTGACAACCCGGCCCGGTCTGAATGCGTTGCAGCGCATGCGTCTCCTGCACTGGGCGTTCTGGCGGATGGAAGAAGGGGTGCGTAGCCAGCCCATCGCGTCACTGTCATACCGTGCAGGGGAGGGTACCCGCCACGTGGTGGAAGAAAGTGTTAGCCAGGAAGGTCGGCATTTGGAGGCCGCGATTCTGATGATTTCCCCAGCTTGTCTTGGGGACGTAATACGAGACGAGCATTCGACATGGATTGACAGTCTTTTGCTGGCGAATTGCGAACCACCGATTTTCAACCTAACAATTAGCTGCCCGCCTCCTGCGCCTGAGGCTTCGGAGTCAGCCCGACCGACTATGGTGCATGGCCTCCTTGTTCAGCTCCATTCGCTCAGACGCTCGCCTTTCAAGCCTGCCGCACAGAGACAGTGGGACTGGAGAGCCCCAGCGGTGCCCTGGCGCAACGCCGCTCATGAAGTTGTTCGTTTGTCTTTTGGTGGGGCGACCGCCTTTCCCAAACTTAACACAGACAGTCGGCAGATCGGCTTTTTGCTGCCATTGGCGGAGTTTGGTGGGGTCGAAAAGGTTACGCACAGCATTGCCGCGGCGTTTCGCGAAAGAGGCTGGACCCCTCATCTGGTGGTGTTGAGCCGGCGTGAAGCGCTGCTGTCGCCAGACAATCTGGACGTGTACGAAACGGTGAGCTTCTTGTGCGATGACACCGTTGACGATTACCGTGACGCACAGTCCTACAACGGCACGCCCTTGAGTAATTGGTCCCAATCGGACCGGCACGGCAGGGCTTTGGGCTTGCTCCACTGGCTGGATGTTGTTGTCAACTGCCATGGGGCGGCCGTCAGTGGCCTGATGGGTCAACTGCGCAGGATCGGTATCAAGACCGTGGTTTCTCTGCACCTTAGCGACCTGACGCCTTTGGGAAGGCCTGTAGGCAATACCTACATCGCCCTGGCGCATGAGCATGCATACGACATGTTTATTACCTGTTCGCACCGGCTTGCGCAGTGGTGCCACGCCATGGGGGTTCCGCAGGAAAAGATCACCGCTGTTCCAAATGCGGGCGGCTACGAACTGGAGTCTGGCCTCGCACGCACTATCCAGAAAGACCGGGCCAAGCGCCGACGTGCCGGTATGCCCGTGCGGGCGTTGTTCCTCGGGCGCCTCGACCGGCAAAAGGGGTTGGATCGGCTTGCCGAGATCATCCGGACCTGCATCAGCACCGAACTGTCCGTCGAATGGCGTCTCGTTGGCAAGGCGGTTTTGGAGGACGGGTCGGGTGGATTGCCAGTCGAAATCCACGCGCTGGTGGAACCACCCGTCCACGCTGCCGAAGAACTGAGTGAGTTGTACCAGTGGGCAGACGTCCTTATTCTGCCGTCGTACTATGAAGGCTTGCCGTTGACGATTATTGAGGCAATGCGCTTGGGCGTGGTGGTCATCGCAACAGACGTCGGTGCTGTGTCGGAAGTGGTGACCGACGGCAGGACGGGCGTGCTCTTAAGGGCTGAAGATGTTGCAAGCGAATGTGTACGCGCGCTCTCTATACTGGCTTCAGACCGTGACCTGCTCCTTAGTTATTCGCTGGCGGCCATCGAGAGTATGAAAGGTCGGAGTTGGGGCGGGGCGGTGCAAGCGCTGGCTGGCTGGCTGGAAGCTGTGCCAGTCAGACTGCAGGTTCCGCCGCCTCCCAATTAGTTGCGTATCCCGCCTTATGTGCCAAACTGGAACAACCATGAATGCTTTGCCGACCAATGACCTGATCTTTGACTTGGGGATGCATAACGCGTCCGACACCAAGTTCTATTTGGACAAGGGCTTTCGCGTTATTGCCCTGGAGGCCAACCCCGCGCTTGTTGATGCGGCAAAGACCAAGCTTGCTCACGAATATGCTTCCGGGCAACTTACGATTGTTTCTTGTGCGCTATGGAACGTGGGAGGTGAGGAAATTTCATTTTTCCTTAATGCCGACAAAGACGATTGGAGCAGCGCATTCAAGGGCTGGGCTGAAAAGGGCGGGCATAGCTCTACAGAAATACGTGTGCCCACTGTCACGCTGGCTGACCTGTTTGACCGGTACGGCGTGCCCTACTACATCAAATGCGACATCGAAGGCGTCGATGAAGTCTTTGCCCAACAGATCATGGCGGACTCACGGCACCCTGATTTCGTGTCGGTGGAGGCGTGTTCGCTGGAAGTCCTTGCTAGCCTTGTATGTGCCGGCTATGACCGGGTGCAGATCGTCAACCAAGCCTTTAACGGGTATCTGGTGCCGCCAAGTCCGTCGCGCGAGGGCCGACACGTGGAAGCGCAGTTCTCAGGGCACATGAGCGGGCTATTTGGCAGGGAGCTTGACCCTGCGCGCTGGAGGTCATTCAGTGTTGCCGCAAAGGAGTACTTGGACTTTGTCAACCTGCATCTGCGTGACGAAAAACTCGCGCATGGCTGGCTGGACTTTCATGTCACGACCGCACGCTACCTGGAGCAGCACGCGATTACCTAAGGCGGTAAAACTGCTTATGCACAATACAGAACAAACCGGCATTGTTGACTACTGGCAGGGCGTTTACTCAGCAGCCGCGCAGCGGGATATCCCCATGTTGCCATCACAGTTTGCGGTGTTTGCGGCTGGCGAGGCCGACCGACGCTCCCTGGTTGTCGACGTGGGTTGTGGCAACGGCCGCGACGCATTCCTTTTTGCACGCCATGGCCATGCCGTAGTTGGTGTTGACGCCGCTGCGGCTGCCATTGCCGACTGCAGGGAAACCCAGTTGTGCAGTGGTCTAGACGCCAGCTTCATCTGTGCGGACATCTGTGACAGCGCGGTGCTCGATCAGTTGCGCCTGCAACTCCTGCGGGGGGAAATGGGTGCAATTCTTGTTTACTCGCGTTTCTTTTTGCATGCGGTGCCTGCGCCCGGTCAAAGCGCCCTGCTGAAGCTGGTGCTTGCACTGGCGGCTCACGCACCGACCCGCTTGGCCGTGGAGTTCAGAACCTTACGCGACGCGGCCTTGCCCAAGCGTACCGCCGGTCACTATCGACGATTCATTGATCCGCTGGACCTGATTACCCAGGCCACTAAGCTCGGGCTCAAGACGGACTACTTTGTGGAGGGCTTTGGCTTTGCAAAGCATGGCCCAGAGGATGCACACGTTGCGCGTTGCATTTTTTCGACATGAACGACGCGGCAATCGGCCTGGCCGGGCTTTTCAAGACGCTGCGCTGCCTGCTGGACGGTGCCTTTTGCGATCTTCTGTTCGGAGGACACCGAACGCAAAGCCCGCTGGTCGTACGGTTGGACAATATGCCCTGCATGTTCTTGCGGTTGCGCCTGCCACGGCAGGGGTGCCTGCATTTTGAAACCGTCAAAGTCTTTGGCGGCGCGCCGTCAGCGTGCTCCGACATCGCGCCGAACGCGCGAGTTAGCGCATCGTCAACTTACCCGGGGACTGAGGCAATGCTTAAAACCCGGCAGCTGGTCGATGCGAATAACGTTGAAATCGGCATACACACAGACACTGGCGTTGATGAGTGGGTAGGTTTGGAGTTTGACGGCACTCACTGCATTGCAGAAATCCATATTTATAATCGCGACGATATGTGGGCATCCCGCGCCTGGGGGTTGGTGATAGAGGCATCCATAGACGGCTTGATCTGGCAGGAGCTGTACGACCATGGCTCACGGCAGAAGCTGCTGATCGAGTGCCTAGCGGCAGCGTGCGGACACCCAGGCAACAGCACCGATGATCGGCGCTTGGCGTTGGAGTGTGTCGAGGTAGTGCAAATGCTTTTTGCCGGACAGCAGGACGCAGGCGTTGCGCGGGTTGAGCAGATGCAATGGCAGGATGCCAAAGAGATACGCCGACAGGTTACCAGCGCCATGCTGGCTGACCGCCAGCTAGTTTGGAATTCGCACGGCATCGTTCGGCCTTTCAGGTATTGGAGTGTTGACGAAAAGACGGCCTACCTGAAACAGGTTCAAGAGCTTGTTGATGATCTGCGCAATTTGTCGCACTGTGTGTGCCTGGGTTTTGGCTTCGTACTGGCGCACGTGCGCGACCGCGATCTGATCCCGTACGATGACGACGTGGACGTTTTGATTGCGTTTGACCGGCGTGAAGTCCAAACTATTTCGCACGGCCTGAATTTGCTGGAAACGCATCTGGCAGCAAGCGGATACCTCGTGAATGGCGACATGTTCAGTCACCGCTGGGTGATGAAGGCAGAGTGGAATTGGGCTCGCCCGTGTGTGGATGTCTTTGTGGGACTTGTGGAAGGCGACCGCGTTTCTTGGCACCCCAGCGCACGCGGTCTTCTTGAAACCCGTGACGTATTTCCCCCGATGGTTGTCGATCAGTTTGGGATTGAGTGCCTGATTCCCCACAATCCGTTGAAATACTTGAACCTCACTTACGGCGAAAACTGGCGTAATCCCGACCCTGACTTTGGACACCCCTGGGATGAGTCGGCGTACTCGGATATCGCTTAAAATCACGTGGATTTTATTCGTTTCCCCAATCACCAGATCAAACTTTGACATAGGCAGAACTTTGCACTCGCCTGATGGTTTTCCGCGCGATCAGGCCACCTCAAAGCAGAGTTTTGACGAAAGAACACAGATGATTTACTCAGTCGACAGCTCGATCCTGGATCGGGCCAGCAGAGAAGCCGCCATGTGGGAAGGCAATCGATACTTTTCAGACGCCGAAAAATGGACACCATTTTTTTGGGACAAAGAAAGGGTGTTCTTGCCACTGTTTGAGCAACTTGACACCGCGCATGTATTAGAGCTCGCGTGTGGCCATGGGCGACACGCTGTTGAGCTGATGCAACGCTTTGGCGATAAAGTCGAAAGGTACGTGATGATGGACGTACTGGCTTCCAATATCGAGTTTTGCCGCAACAGGCATGAAGGCATGAAGGGCGTTGAGTTTCTGCTGAATGCCGGCGCGACTTACGACGGTGTCGCTGACAAGTCATTGACTGCCGTCTTCTGTTATGACGCGATGGTTCACTTTCACCGAGACATCGTTCGCGAATACCTGGTGGATACCAAGCGAGTACTTGCCGTGGGTGGAAAGGCCTTGTTTCACCATTCAAACAATTTCATGGACCCGGATTCGTCGTTTGACAAGAATGCCCATGGGCGCGCGTACCTCAGTGCTGCGCTTTTCAAAAAATACGCCGAAGCGGCGGGGCTCAAGGTGCTTGAGCAACGTGTGATCGACTGGGTTCAATCAAAGGACTTGGACTGCGTTAGCCTAGTGGAGGCTTGAGTGTGCCCGAGCTGACCATAGACACTTCAGCCGGGCTGCTGGGTGGGTTTTGAGCGCGTTTTTGGCGCCTCACGTAGCGTTTTGCCCTTTAAGGTGCGAAAAGCACTCCCTGCCCCGGTAAATTGGGTGTAGACAGCTCCTGAAAATATAGCAATTGACTCGCCTTGCGCGGCTTGAACAGCTCTTTTGAAAACGGGCCAGACAGTTGATTAGCATTGGAGCTGCCGTACACCTGGAGTTGACCCGATTTGACGGACACCTTATCGTTAAGTCAAGAAGGAGTCCAGATGAGTCACAACCGCAATCCCAAACCGCCGTATCCGCAGCAGCTCCGCCACAAAGGCGTTTCCCATGTCCGTGACCTTGCCGCTGGCCTGTAGTTCTACCTCGGCGAGGTCCATTTCAGCTTAATAAGCAGATAGCCTTCCACGTCGGCCCGCAAACCCGCCAGATAAAAGCGAGCGTGCAGCGTACCCGCAACCAAAAGAATCGAAAAAATGCAGAAGTTAAGTAAGATACATTCTGTCTCGATTAATCGATTTTCTTTACAACGGCGTTCAGGAGGGAAAAATGACACCCAGCCTATTTACCAACTACAGCCTGCCGATGCCGTCACTGCTGCGGCGTCATCCAATTTTGCGTCTTGGTATGGTGAGCCTGGCGTTAACTTTACGCAACTGCTCAACAGCAACGGTTGGAACGTCATTGCTTCCACGGCCGCGCTTGGCTTGCCAAGCAGATCAGTAGGAACACATCAAGCGTTGTTGATGTACGAGATGTGCGAACCCACGATTTCCAAATCCTTTTTACCCGCCATTAGCAGGGCCATGCCATGACCAAGAATAACCTCATCTTTGTTGATTCACGCGTCAGTAACTACCAATCTCTGATCGACAGCCTGATTGAACCAGCGGAGGTATTCATACTGGATGGCACAGCCGACGGGCTTAGCCAAATGGCGGCCCACTTGCAAGGTAGGACTGGCGTTGACGCGATTCACATCATTTCGCATGGCACTCAGGGTGCGTTGTATTTGGGTAGCGCAGTGCTTGATCAAGCTAGCCTTGCACAGTTTGCGCCTCAGTTGGCAAGCATAGGCAGCAGCCTGACCCAAACAGGTGACATTTTGCTTTATGGTTGTAATGTGGCGCGAGGAGATGTGGGGGTTCAGTTCATTACTACTTTGGCTGAGCTGACTGGGGCGGATATAGCCGCGTCAGATGATGCGACTGGGGCACCTGCGCATGGTGGCGATTGGGAGTTTGAAGCCAAGGTCGGCGATATTGAAACCATTTCAAACATTAAAGTTTCGGCTCAAGATCAATATACAGAATTGCTCGCCTTGCAAAGCAATACATTCAGTTTTTCGGCGAACAATGTCACGTTAACCGGCTTCAACAACGCCGAAATCAATTTTTTCGCCGATGTTGGCCCCGATGTAAGCAATCTTGCCGTTGGCATGGTTGTGGGCGCATCGAGTCTGTACACGCCGGTAAGCATGGACACAAGCTTTGGCCTTGCCCTCAAGACCACCAGCTTGTCGAGTATCGGGAGTGTCACCTACCCCATCACCGTCAACGCATCCATGCCTAGCGCTGTTCGCTCAGGTGAGCTCTTCTTAATAGACACTTCCAGTTTTAACATCAACGGTGCTGTAGTCACTGGCGATTTCAATCTCGGCTCGATCAAACTCGATCTTGATGCCATTGTAGATTTCAAGCTAGATGGTCTGTGGGTCGGTTTACCCTTCTATACAGAACGTGTGTCCAACATCCTCGACCTGAACCCTGACCCTACCATTCTTGACCCGGATCCATGGGTGTTGAACGACTACACCCTCATTCAAGGGGACTTTACCAACACCGGTTTTGCATTGACATCCCCGTTCATGATAAACCCCTATACCGTCGGTGGAGAAGAGCTTTTCACCCAAAAATTTTTTGGTGATGTCCTTACCCTTTCCCTCGATCTTCCAACGACTTTGAGGGGCACCGGCACAGGCAGTTTTAACTCGTTATCTAGCGTTTCGGCAATCGCGCTAGATGATGACCAAACCGCTGCCGCAACAATGAACATGACCAAGCTGGTTGAGGAAATTGTTCACAAGGTATATCCGGCAAGTAAAGCACTTACTTTTAACCCTCAAATTTCCAGCAGTCCCAACTGGGATGACGCAGACTACGGGGCCAAGATCGCCCTGCTGGATGTGGAACTAGGTATTGGTGCAAAGGTTGCCAGTCGCTGGACCTTTGTACCGACAAAAGTACTGGTCACCATGACCTCCAGTCTAGGCGAGACTCAAACTGGCGAATTGGGTGATGTGTTTGCCTTTCAAACCCCTGCAGCAGGTGCCGGCGCAGTGACAGTCAGCGCCAGTTATAGCCTCAGTGGCAAACTGGTCAACGAGTACGGGATTGCTATGAACGGAATTCTGAATTGGGACGCACTCAGCGGGGAATTCAAGACCCCTTTGATAAGCGGCTCGGCTGGGCTTTTGCCAGACTCGTTAAACAAAAACATCATTTTTGCTCAAGGTGATCCTGTATTCGCGGACTACAAGTTTGAAACAGATATTGGAACCCTGGGTAGCTTCAACGCCACCTACTCAATAAGCTATTCCGAGACAACGCCGCCGGCAAGCACCGGCACCACAATTTCCTACAGTACTGAGGGTACGCCAAACCGGGACTACTTGTTTGGCGCTGAAACTGCAGAAACTTTCAATGGCTTTGCAGAAAACGATTACATCGTAGCTAACGGTGGCAATGACACTATTAACCCCGGCGCGGGTAACGATACCGTTAAGGCTGGTGCTGGCAACGACACGATCAACATCAGCGGCAACTCTGGCTTTGACACGGTAGACGGCGGCACGGACAGTGACACGCTGAACCTGGACTGGAGCGCCAACAGCAGCGGCGCATATCTGGCGTTCTCGATACAAAAGGCCGATTTAAGCTGGGTGAACTTTGGCGTACATATCAACTCAAGCGGCTACTCCGACAGCCAGCCAGCCACCATCGACAACCTGCTAGGGGCCTTTGCGTCCAGTCCGGTGCAATACAAATACTCGTGGACAAATGCCAACGAAAGATCAGCTGTCACCTGGAAGAACCTGGAAACCATCAACGTCACGGGCGGGGTAAACCAAGACTTCATAGCCTACCAGTCCGATAGCCAGTACAAGGGCGGG
>JANPIK010000061.1:0-32316 GCA_031424935.1 Polaromonas sp. | reverse complement strand
CGTAGATCTCAAAAAAATGAGACCACGCTAGCGCACTGAAAAAGCCGGTATTTGAAATCGCCGGAATCTTAAATCGTCTTGAAACCAGCACCAGGGCTAGGTTTGCTCAACTTCTGGATGAAATTTACCGGACAGTAGTGTGTCAGTCTATATGTTAATGAAAGACCTGACCCCGCTGGCTTTACTGTCGTTGCGCTCCACTGCCAGGGATGGTTCATAGCAATTCCGTTGTCGGTATTGCGGGCGTCATGGCGGCCTCCTAGCGGGCTTGGTTGGCGGTTACGGGAGTTGAGATTTTGCTCAAGTGTCAAGTCAGCGTTCTTCGCTTGCGGCACCCTCTACGGTTGCCGTCAAGCGCTGTATGTTCTCCAGCGCTGGCCCTGTGGCGGCCGCCAGCCGCGCCAGCACCTCGCGCCGGGGCGCGTCGTCTTTGGCTACCTGTGCAATAGTCGCGCCGTACCCGTCCAAACGGCAGGTGCGGATCCAGCTACGCAACTCTGGCAGGGCATTCCACGCTGCCTGGTTGCGCATGTTGACGGACATCACTTGCAGATAGTCCTCGACCGTGTCGGTCATATGGGTAGGCTGGCACAGCTGGCGTTTGGCGTCGTCGTCAGCCAGTGTGGCCTCGATGTGTCCGATCAAGGCTGCGCTGAAGGTCGGCTGGTAGGTTCTGATCATGTGCAGGCGCACCAATCCGTCCTCAAACACCGACCGCGCGGCGTCGCCCGGCGGCGCGTACTCAATCGCACGTGCTGTGCAGTCCACATACAAGGTCTCTGAGTGTGAGGTCAGCTCCCCGCGCTCTAGCTGCACGCGGTGCGTGTCGATGTGCTTTACCCGGCCCAGGCGGACCATGTTTTTGATGCCGCGCAGATGCTCCAGCTCCAGGCGAGTCACGGTCGCCGCGTGGAACATGGTGGGCCACACGGTCGGGTCCAGCCGCATCCAGGTGCCCGCCGCCTCCATTTGCAGGCAAAGCTCGCGCACGCTGCTGGCCGTGGCGAAGGTCTCGAACTGGTGTGCGACGCCACCAATGGCTTGGTCGAAGTGCTCCAGCCCCGGTTGGAAGATCGTGCGGTTGATGAGCCACGGGTCTCGCGGTAACACCCAAGTGATGCTCTCGGGCGGTGCGCCGTTGGCCAGCAACCACGAGACACTGTCGATGGCCGTCTTGCCAGCGCCCATCACGGTGAAGTGCTTGTACGCGGGTGCCAGCCGCGCCAGATGGTTGGGCGGCACGCAGGTCACGCCGTCGGCCACCGTGAACTTACGGGTGTGGGTCATCGGAATCGAGGTGTGCACCATGGTGGCATCCACCAGCCGCTTGCGCACGGCCACGGTCTGGGTAGCGCCGGACAACAGCGATCGGATCGCATACGTCCCGCTGCCAGGCTCACCCACCAGCTCCGACATCGGATGAAAACTCACTCGCCCGCTGGCTAGGAAGGTATCACGCATCAGCTGGTGGAAATAGTCAGTCACCTCAAAGCCCGAGGCCAGCTCCAGCAGCCCTTGGTTGAACCCGGTACTGTCGGTGCGGCCATGGCCCAGTGCGCGCGAAGCCGCACCGTAGCAGGCCGAAGGCTGATGCAGCCGCACAAACGGGTAGGCATCGTTCCAATGGCCGCCGGGCGCAGGCCGCTTATCGACCATGATGAAGTTGGCGTCAGTTTCCTTGAGCATCACGTCCACAAAAGCCATGGCTGTGGCGCCACAGCCTTTCACGAAATAGTCAGTTTGCAATGGGTGGTTGTTGGTGTTTGGCATCACACCCCCTTAACCCGCAACCGCATGGTCAAGCCCACCGGGGCCATTGCAAACTTCATCAATTCTTGTGCAGGGCCGCCGTCCACTGTGTCCACGCTAGTGATGTCGAAGTCGCGCAGTATGGTGGCTATTGCCAGCTTCATTTCCAGCAGCGCCAGGTAGCGGCCTGGGCAAATGCGCGGGCCAGCGCCGAAGGGCATGGAAATGCGCTTGGCTGAATTGGCGGTGGTGGCAGCGGACGTAGCTGTCTCGCCGCCAGCCAGCCAGCGCTCGGGTTCAAAGGCTGCGGCGTTGGGGAGGTGGGCGTCGCTGACGCTGTCGCGCCGCATCAGCGCCATCACCACCACGCCCTTCGGCACGCGCACGTCACCCACCGTCACTTCACGCAGGGCCTGTCCGGCCAGCAGCGGCGCTACTGGCTTTAGGCGCATGGTCTCGTGGGCGCAGGCCTCAACGTATTCCAACTGCGACATTTGGGCCAAGGTCGGGCTGGTGCTGTTGCCCACCACCCGCTGCACCTCAGCTGTCGCTTTGGCCAGTGTGTCTGGGTTTTGCCACATCAGGTAGAGCATCCATGCCAGGGTGTTGGCGGTGGTGTCTTCACCAGCCAGCAGCATCGTCATCACGTTGCCTGCCACTTGCTGGTCGTCCATGCCGCTGGCGGGCTCGTCCGCGGCAACGATCATGGCTTCCAATAAATTGGGCGGCTCTGCACGGCGCGCAGGGTCGGCAGCCAGGCGCGCTCTGGCCTGAGCAATGAAACCGTCTACCGCAAGGTTGACCTGCTTGATCGAATGCGCTAGGTGCTTGTCTGCTTTTGATGGCAGCCAGCGCCATACCGCTATCGGCTTCCATATGCGTTCATACAGCGCGGGGAATATCTGGTCCAGGTGTTGCTGAATCACGTCGCCCTCAGAACTGAGGGTGTCGACGCCAGCACCGAAGGCCAGGCCGGCAATGGTGTCAACCGTGTAGCGCATCAAGTCGGGCTGCAGATCAATCGCCTGGCCGGCAGCTGCTGAGCGTTGCCAGCGAGCTGACAGTCTGGTTGACACCCCCACCATAGCCGGGTAGTAGTTCTTGACGTGTGTCGGGTCAAACCCCGCCATCACCATGCGCCGCTGGCGTTTCCACACATCGCCATTGGCAATAAACAGGCCCACGGGCAGGCCCAGTTCAATCCAGATTTGCTCCAATTTTCTGGGGCGCGAAAAGCCGTCGGGCCGGTCACGCAGCACGGTAGCTACTATCTCGTGGTTTGACGCCACGAGCATGCGCCGGCCAGGCACCTTGAGCTTGAACAGCGGCCCAAACTCGTGGCTCCACTGCTCAAACTGCTGGTGCATGCGCGGCTGGTCCAGCTGTAGTGCGTTACCGAACAAGGGCAGGCCACGCGGGCCGGGTAGCTCGTCGTAGTCACGAATGTTGGTCGACGAAACTGCTTGCAGGCTGGTTGTCATGGGCTACCCCTCAGATTGTTTTTGAATCGAAATGTTAACCGCCACTGCAAGCACATGTCCAAAGGACTGGCGTCCCAGACGGTTCAAATCAGTCCCGAATCTGTCCTGAGTCAAGCCAAAGTCTAAAGGCCCATATCCCGCGCCTTGCCGACCGCCATGGCCCGGCCTTCCACACCGAGTTTTGCGTACAGGGCGGACAACATGTTTCGCACGGTTTTGTCGGCCAGCCCCAGCCGGGCGGCAATCTGCAGATTGTCAAGACCTTGCGCGACCAGGCTAGCGAGCTCGCGTTCGCGTGGCGTCAGCTGCGGGGGCGGCGGACTGTGCGACACAAATTCAGTGATCACCTGGCACATGCGCTCGAATGCGGGCTCTTGCGGCAACGGAAGGTGGTTGCGCGAACGCAGCAGCTCAAAGCGGGCACCGGGGATGCTGGCGGCCAACTCATGCCCCAAGGCCAGCGGTATGACCAGATCACCTTCGCTGTGCAACACCAGTGTGGGTGCCTGCACTTTTGCGGCGAGCGCGCGCATCTTGCCCAGCCTTGGCGCCAAAGATGGCTGCGGCGCGCAGGCCGTCACAGCTTAGAAGCTGGTGTTCGTTGAACGAAGCGAGCTGCTCAGCATTGCCATCGGGCATAAAGCGGCTGGTGAACATCGCCTGCACGCCGGAGTGATTGCGGCACCAACCCAACTCGATGAGTTTTAACTGCGCCTCATAAAAGGCCAGCGTCTGGGCAGACGGGTTGCGGTGCAGCAAGCCATGGGTGTAACCGGCAATCAAAACGAGGTGAGAGACCCGCTCAGGATGCCGTGCCGTATAAGCCACCGCCGCCGCAGCGCCACCGGAGATACCAAGGAGTGCAAAGCGCTCGGCGCCATGGACGTCAGCCACGACCTCGATTTCTTCGACCGCGGTATCCAGGCTCAGGGGCACATCGCCAGCCGTTGACAGGCCATAGCCACGCTCGTCGTAACGCACCACTTCCAGTTGCCGCCCTAGCCGCTCGATAAAAGGTCGCCACAGCGGTGAACGCAGGTCATGGTCCACGTGCGTCATCCAGTGCGCAGTGCGAAGCAGCACCGGCGCCCCCGCGCGGCCGCTGCATGCCCAGGCGATGCGCGCACGCGACGGTAGGTGCGTGAAGCGTAGTTCGTGGACGAGTGCGGAGGCCATCCTACTTAGACAGGCCAGACCACGCCGTTGTCGTTCAAAAGGGCATCCAGCGGTTCATCATGCGGCTCAGGCTCCATATCCGGCAAATACCCGTTCGTGTAGCCCAAACCGACGGTAAAAGGCTTGGGTTTCAGCGCCGCCAGCGTGCGGTCATAGAAGCCGCCGCCATAGCCCAGCCTGAAGCCGCCTGGCCCATAGCCGACGCAGGGCACAAACAGCAGCGTGGGCACAATGATTTCGGTGTCTTTGGGTTTGGGAATGCCGTAGGCGTCTTCTTGCATGGGGCAGCCGGGGTACCAGGCGTGAAACGTCAGCGTTTTATTCACTTTGTCGACCACCGGCAGGCCAATGCGGCGCGGCTGGGGCTCGTCGAGCAGCTCACCGTCTTCCTTCCAGCGGTGCAGGGCGGGCAGCGGATCAAACTCGCCTTTGATGGGCCAGTACGCGCCAATCACCTCGTCCGTACGGCCAAACAGCCAGATGCGCATGACGCGTTGCAACATATCGGCGCGCTGTAAGCGGTCAGGCAGGTTCAGGCGTTCTTCAATCAGGGCTTTGCGGGTCTGTGCTTTATCCATACTGTTTTTGTCCATAATCCTTCGATGCTATACAAATTTCCTGTCACCTTGCTGGTCACCCTGGCTTTTTCAGCTTTTTTATCGCCTGCGGCAATGGCTCAAAGCGCACCGGGCGACAGCGTCATTGTCGAAATGAACCAGGCCTTCAAGCGCGGCGACCGCAAAAGACTGAGCGCCCTGCTGCCGCAAGCCAGAGGCCACGCCCTGGAGCCCTATGCGGCGTATTGGGAACTCAAAGCGCGACTGCTTGAGGCTGCCGCGCAAGAAGTACAAGACTTTTACGCACGCTACCCGGGCTCATACCAGGAAGACCGGCTGCGCAATGACTGGCTGCTGCTGCTGGGCCAAAGGCGCGATTGGGCAGCGTTTGCTGCTGAATATCCCAACTACCGGATGGGCGACGACAAAGAAGTACGCTGCTATGCCTTGCTGGTTGAACATTTAAAAAACCCCGCAGCCGATTTAAAGCTGGCTGACGAGGTACGCAAAAACTGGTACGCCCAGCGCGATGCCGATGATGGTTGCCGCGCCGCCGCCGAACGCTTGGTAGGCACCAAAAATTTAAACGTACAGGACGTCTGGCAAAAAGCGCGCCTGGCGCTAGAAGCAAATCGACCACGCGCAGCGCGCGATGCGGTAGCCATCGTGTCGCCTGAGTCAAGCGCCATGCTGGCCGAACTCATCGACAGCCCCGCGCGATTTTTAAGTGATAAAAACGTGGCGGTGCGCAGCACGCGCAAAGAACTCATCACATTGGCGCTGGTCAAAATGGCCAGCACTGACCAGGCGGGGGCTGAAAACGCCGCTGCCTTGATGGACGCGAAATGGGGAAATCAACTCACGGCTGAAGAACGCAACTGGGTTTGGGGACTGATCGGTAAACAAACCGCCACCCGTCTGGGCGTGATTTCAGCAGCGGAGGCTTTAGGCTACTTCAGCAAAGTCAGCAAAGACACTGACCTGACCGACGACATGCTCGGCTGGAAGGTGCGCGCTGCATTGCGCGCCGGTAATCAGCCCCGGTGGCGTGATGTGCTGAGCGCCACCAACGCGATGAGCGAAGCAGGCAGAGCAGACCCGACCTGGGTTTATTGGAAGGCGCGCGCACTGATGGCCACAACGCCGGCTGGCAACCCGGAGGCATTGGCGACAGCCCAGACCTTATTCCAGTCGATCGCGTCGGTTCGCGGTTTTTACGATCAACTGGCACTTGAAGAGATGGGCCAAAAAATCACCGTGCCGCAAAAGCCCGCGCCCATCAGCACAGAAGAAAAGGAAGCCGCCCGCCTGAACGCCGGGCTGAATCGCGCTGCTTACGCGATAGCGATCGGCCTCAGGCCTGAAGGCGTGCGCGAATGGAACTACAGCACCAACCTGGCAAAACCCGGCGGCATGAGCGACCGCGAACTGCTGGCCGCCGCCCAGTTTGCTTGCGACAAACAAATCTGGGACCGCTGCATCAACACCAGCGAGCGCACCAAGGCGCTGATTGACCTGGAACAACGCTTCCCCATGCCATTCAGAGACGCGGTCGTCAAGCGCGCGCAAAGCATCAACCTCGACCCGGCCTACGTGTACGGCCTGATCCGCCAAGAAAGCCGCTTCATCATGGACGCGCGCTCCGGCGTGGGCGCGTCTGGCTTGATGCAGGTCATGCCCGCCACCGCACGCGAAACTGCCCGGCGTATCGGCATGACCGGCTTTACCGCAGACATGATCACTGACCGGGACACCAACATCGCCATTGGCACCGGCTATTTAAAACTGGTGCTCGACGATTTGGGCGGCTCCATGCCCATGGCCGCTGCAGCTTACAACGCGGGCCCTGGCCGACCCAGAACCTGGCGCGGCCAATCGGGTGGCCCAGTGGTCGATGCCGCCATTTGGGCCGAGAGCATCCCCTTCAGTGAGACCCGTGATTACGTTAAAAAAGTGCTGAGTAACACGACCAACTACGCCGCGATTTTGACCGGACAGCCGCAGTCGCTCAAAGCCCGCATGGGTAGCGTCGGCCCACGTGATGCCAACCAGCCCGAGACCGACAAGACTTTGCCTTAAGTGTTATTTGCTATGTAATTAGTAGCTGCTTGAACCCGTATTAATTGGGCTAGCGCTCCATAAAATACCTTGAACTACCCATTTTTAGTCGGATTCTGACCAAAATCAACTCAAAACTGTTTTAGACTGCCCCTTGTGAATTACCCAGACAAACTAAACAACCTGTTGCGCCCCGTCAACGCGGCTAAGCCATTGGTACTGGACTTGTTTGCGGGTTGTGGTGGTCTGGCTCTTGGCTTTGAAGCGCAAGGCTTTGAAACGCTGGGTTTTGAGATGGACGCCGATTGCTGCGCCACCTACAAGCACAACCTCAAAGGTGATTGCATTCAGGTCAAGCTGGACACGGCGTACGAATTCCCCAAAGCTCAGGTCGTGATTGGTGGCCCACCATGCCAGCCTTTTAGCGTGGGCGGCCACCAAAACGGCATTCGTGATGCACGCGATGGATTTCCGGCCTTTATTTCTGCGGTGCAGCAAGCCCAGCCCGACATCTGGATGTTTGAAAACGTGCGCGGCTTGATGTACAAAAACAAAGATTACCTTGATGTGATCATTGCCGAGCTTGAAGGCTTGGGTTATGTGGTCGAATTCAGGTTACTCAATGCCGTCAATCACGGTGTCCCGCAAAACCGTGAACGCGTGATTGTTGTCGGCCATCGCGGCGAATTTAAATACCCCCCGCTGCAACATCCACGCATCACAGCCGGGCAGGCGCTTGAAGATCTCGCCGAGCAAACGCAAGCCGACTCAAAATTTTTGACGGCCAGCATGGACACCTATGTCGCCAAATATGAAAAGGCGTCCAGCTGCATCACCCCCAGAGATTTGCACTTGGATCGCCCCGCACGAACCGTGACCTGCCGCAACCTGGCAGGCGCTACAGGGGACATGCACCGCGTTGTTCTGCCTGATGGCCGCCGCCGTCGATTGACGGTACGTGAAGGCGCGCGGCTGCAAAGCTTTCCAGACTGGTTTGAATTTCAGGGCAGCGAGACCAGCGCCTACAACCAGATAGGCAATGCCGTGCCGCCCATGCTGGCATATAACATCGCTGCCAGTTTCAAGATGTATCTGGAATCGACTCTGCGCTTGAGCAAAGCCAATGTTGTAAAGCGGCGTCATCCAGCGCAGCTACAGTTATTGGCTGCTTAGTTTTTTTATGGCACGCTTAACCACCGTTCAAGTTCGAGTTAACGAGGCACTTGAAATACTTAGTGCGCTGGGCGTCCCTGTTGCGGGTCTTACAGCTCGACGAAAAGAAAAAATGGCCAAAGCCTTTTTGGCAGTTGCAGGCTTGCAACCTAAAACACCGTGGTCAGATGCCAAAGACAGCAACGATGGCCGACAGCTCTTGTCGCGTCAAATCATTGCAGCTATGAATTTGCATTGGCGCGAAGCCATTGCCGACAGCTCGTATGACGATATCAGGCGCAAAGATCTGGTACTGCCTGTGGCTGCGCTTGTGGTGCTTAACAGCGCCAAAAATCCAGATGCCAATACCAACGACGGTACGCGAGGCTTTGCACTTAATCCAAGTGCTGCAACAGCGATACGTACGTTCGGTACGGCGGCTTGGCAAATCGAACTCGCAAAGTTTTTGTCAGGTCGCCAGTCGCTGTCTGAGCAGTTGAAAAGAGATCGCAACCTGGCGCGTATCCCGGTTCAGATTAAAAATGGCTTGTCGTTGACTTTCAGCCCTGGTGCGCACAATTTGCTTCAAAAGCGTGTCATTGAAAACTTCTTGCCCATTTTCGGTTTTGGCGCACAGGTCTTGTATGTAGGCGATACAGCCAACAAAAGCCTGTTTGTAGATCAGGTTGGCTTGGCTGAATTGGCATTTTTTGAACTGGCGCACGACAAGCTGCCTGACGTTGTGGCTTATTCAAAGAGCAAAAACTGGCTATTCCTGATTGAAGCTGTCACAACAGTCAACCCGATTTCAGAATTGCGTCGCAGAACATTGAGTTTGCTCACTGCAAAATGCACAGCGAATGTCATCTACGTCACGGCCTTTGAAAATCGTGCAGGCTACCGAAGACATGCCCACGACATCGCTTGGGAAACTGAAGTCTGGATCGCGGATGCGCCCGAGCACATGATTCACTTCAATGGGGATAAGTTTTTAGGGCCTCACAGTTAAATATTTACTATATTATTTATAGCTTACTGCGCCCGTATTAATTGGGCTATGGCCCTAAAACATACCTAAAAATGGCCTTTTTAAGGTAACCTTTTGTCTTAACCGCTAAATTACCCCCATGAAAAAAATCCTTATCCTTGGCGGCACTGGTTTTGTGGGTCGTCACCTGTGTGAAAAGTTGACAGAGGGGAGTTACCGCACCACGGTGTTGACCCGACGCCGCGCCAACGCCAAGCACCTGCAAATGTTGCCCATGGTGGACGTGATTGAAGGCTCGGCGCATGACGCAGCTGGCCTGACCCCGCTGCTGGCTGAGCATGATGCGGTGGTGAATCTGGTGGCGATCCTGCACGGCGATGAGGCCGCGTTTGACAAAGCCCATGTGCAGTTGCCCCTGGCACTTGTCAAGGCTTGCGATGCCGCCGGGCAGCGGCGCATTGTGCATGTCAGCTCGCTGGGCGCGGACTTGAATGCCCCGGCTATGTACCAGCGCAGCAAGGCGCGTGGTGAAGCGGTGTTGTTCAGCTCGGGCCTGGACGTGAGCGTGCTGCGGCCCAGCGTGATTTTTGGGGCTGAAGACAAATTTTTAAACACCTTTGCGTCGCTTCAAAAAATGTTTCCATTCATTCCGCTGGCGGGCAGCACGGCTAGATTTCAAACCGTCTGGGTAGAAGATGTTGCCTGCGCCATTGTCAAATGCATTGAAGACAACTCGACCATCGGCCAGACGTATGAAGCCTGCGGCCCCGAGGTGTTCACGCTGAAACAACTGGTGCAACTGGCTGGCCAGTACAGCGGGCATGACAAGCCCGTTATCGGCTTGCCAGATGGGTTGGCACGTATTCAGGCGGCGCTGATGGAACTGGCCCCTGGAGAGCCCATCATGAGCCGCGACAACCTGGATGCAATGAAGGTTGACAACATCTCTGGTGGCAAACTGCCAGGCTTGCAAGCCCTGGGCATTGCACCATCCGCCTTGAGTGCCGTTGTGCCGTTTTACCTGGGTGCGCAAGGCTTGAGAAGCGGGTTGATGGCCAAACGCAAGACCGCAGGCAGGTTTTAAGCCCACTGAGTTCCTGCATCAATTCAGCTCGTTTTTTGCATCAATCGGCTGTGCAGGCTGCGCTAGCATGTCAAGCTTATTGAAAGACATCACCATGCTTAAACTCTACATCGGCAACAAAAACTATTCATCATGGTCAATGCGGCCCTGGGTGCTGCTCACGCAAACCGGCATTGCGTTTGAAGAAATCAAGGTCAGGTTTGACTCGTTTGATGCCGATTCGCAATTTTCCAAAACCATGGCTGCTGTCACGCCAACTGGCAAGGTCCCTGCTCTGGTCGATGACGACAACAACGGCTTGGTGGTGTGGGACACGCTGGCGATTGCCGAGTATTTGGCCGAAAAGTTCGCCGAAAAAAACCTGTGGCCGCAAGACGTGCAGGCACGCGCCCGAGCGCGCAGCATTTGCGCTGAAATGCACAGCGGCTTCGGCGCACTGCGCTCGGCCTGCCCGATGAACATTGAGGCCAGCTTGCCAGACATTGGGCAGTTGATCTGGCGCGACAAACCTGCCGTGCGTGCCGATATGGCGCGGCTGGTGGCGATGTGGAGTGAGCTTTTGCAGGCGCATGGCGGCCCCATGCTGTTTGGTAATTTCAGCGTTGCCGATGCTTACTTTGCGCCCGTTGCCATGCGCATCAAAACCTACCGGTTGCCTGTGCCCGACCACATTGCCGCTTACCTTGCGGCGCTATGCGCTACCCCGGGGGTCAAAGCCTGGGTGGATGCGGCGCTGGCAGAAAATGATTTCAGAGCCTTTGAAGAGCCCTACCGGGTTGCCCAGCACTGAATCACAAACGCCTGCGGCCCACCTGGGTCCAGTTCTCGCGCTGTCGTTAAGATCACGACAGCGCGAGCTGAACCAAGACAGGCCAAGGCTTGCGCTTTAAACGCCGTATTTTTTTAGCCAGTCGTTGGCCAGTTTTTGCGCGTAGGTGGCGGCTGACTTGTCATAAGTCGGGCGATAGTCGGCGTTAAAGCCGTGATCCACGTTAGGAAACACCACGATTTCCGAGCCGCTGCCACTTTTGTTGATGAGGCCGCGCATTTTGGCAATGGTTTCTTGCTTTACAAATGCGTCTATACCGGCGTAAAGCCCAAGAACCGGGACTTTGATGTTGTCGCCATAGTCAATTGGATCGGTCGGACGCAAGCTGGGCTCTTTGAAGCCTTCCAGCAACCCGTAGTAACTGATGGCCGCCTTGAGCTTGGGGTTGTGGTTGGCATACACCCAGGCAATGCGCCCGCCCCAGCAGTAACCCACCAGGCCGGCGCGGTCAGTGTTGGCAAACCTGCTGGCTTTGGCAAACGCCAGCGCAGCGTCCAGGTCGGCGCACACCTGCGCATCGGGTACTTTGCTGACCACCGTGCTGATAATCGCGCCGATGTCGGTAAGCTTGCTCACGTCGCCTTGGCGAGCATACATCTCTGGGGCAATTGCGTAGTAGCCTTGCTTGGCGTAACGGCGGCACATGTCTTTGATGTGCTCGTGCACACCAAAAATCTCCTGCACCACCAAAATCGTGGGGTATTTGCCGGGTTTGGCCGGGTGAGCGACGTAAGCGGGGATTTCTCCGTCCGCCACTTTTACCTTGACCTCGGCGGTTTTCAGGCCTTTGCTGTCGGTAGCAATGGCCTGCGCCAATACCGGCTGGGATGCGGCTGCGAAACCGCTGGCGAGTGCCGTCATCACAAAACCGCGGCGCGCCACGCCCTGGGTCGGTACGGCCGGTTTGGCATGTTGAAAATCGAGGGCCTTGAGGCCGTAATCCATTACTTTCATGGGTTTCCTTTGGGGAGAAAAAGGGTCAATTGACCGAAGCTGTCAAAGTTAATCTCACGATAACTACGACTTTTGAATGCTAGGCGTTGATTGAGATTCACGCCAGCTGGCCGAACCGCCTATTAACATGCAAAAATCGCCATCATGATCGTATCTGGATCCCAAGCAGTTCTTGGAGCAAACACAAAGACCGTCGTCATTTTGGGTTTTGAAGGTTGCCTGCCATCCGGTCTGGTGGGCTTGGTAGACATGTTTTGGCTGGCCAACCAGGCCAATATTGCGTCTAGCCCCATGCTTCACAGCTCAAGCGAAACTGGTGATGCAGCATCCAGCCCTACAACGTTCAAGGTCATCACTGCCAGCTTGAATGGCAAAGCCTTGCACGACGGCATGGGCCGGCGTATTGCCGTAGATGCCCATGTACAAGACGTGTTGGCCGCCGACGCGGTGTTGATTCCGGGGTTGATCCGGGGTGCTGAGGGCCTGCCGCAGCCCAAAGCTATCGCACCCGTGGCCGAATGGCTGCGCGGACAGCACGCTCGCGGGAGTTTGTTGGCGGGCTCATGCGCTGGCGTTTTTGTGTTGGGCGAAGCAGGTTTGCTCAACCAGCGCCGCTGCACCACCACCTGGTGGCTGCACGACGCCCTGACGCGCCGTTACCCCAAAGCCAACGCCGTGTGGGGCAGCTCGCTGCTGCAAGACCGAGGCATCGTTACCGTGGGCGGCCCCATGTCTTGGGTAGACATGGCGCTGCATGTGATTCGCAGCTTGGGCGGATCCGCAGCGGCGAAACGGACGGCCGACTTTGCCGTGCTCGACAACGCCAGCAGCAGCCAGGCGCTGTACACACCCAAACGTTATGTCAAGGGTGTTGACGCCTTGCTGGTGGCCGCCGAGCAAGTCATACGTTCGGCGCCAAACACCTGTACTGCTGCGCACCTGGCCGCGCAGCTGGCCCTGAGCGATCGAACCTTGCACCGCCGCTTGAAAGCACTGACGGGCGAGGCGCCCAAAGCATTCATCACCCGCACCCGGCTCGAAATGGCCAAAACCCTGCTCGATTCGCCTGATGCCAGCATCAAACGCGTCGCCACGCAGTGCGGTTATGACGATGAAGGCAGCTTCAGACGCGCCTTTGCACGCTACGCAGGCATGAACCCCAGCGCCTACCGGCAGTGGGCTAAAACCAGGGCGGGCTGACAACGCTTGGCTAATGACACATTACCGGCAGCGCGGCCCTTAAACTCAAGCCATGGAAATTTTTATGGTCGGCGGTGCGGTTCGCGATGCCTTGCTGGGCTTGCCGGTACAAGACCGCGATTGGGTCGTGGTGGGCAGCACGCCTGAAGAACTGGTGGCGCGTGGGTTTTTGCCTGTCGGTAAAGACTTTCCGGTTTTTTTGCATCCGGCCACCCACGAAGAATACGCATTGGCCCGTACCGAACGCAAAACCATGCGTGGCTACCACGGCTTTGAAGTCCATGCGGCCCCGGATGTGACGTTAGCGCAAGACCTCGCGCGGCGTGACCTTACTATTAATTCAATAGCAGCTTGCGCATTAATTGATTGGGCTACGGGGCAATTTGGGACACATGTAGACCTGAACCCCGATGATTTGATTGACCCGTTCGGTGGCCAGCAGGACATTGCAGCCAAAGTGCTGCGTCATGTGACCGAGGCTTTTCGCGAGGACCCGGTACGCATCCTGCGCGTGGCACGGTTTGCGGCGCGTTTTACCGACTTCAGCGTCGCGCCCGAGACGGCGCAACTCATGAAAGACATGGTGCTGGATGGCGAAGCCGACGCGCTGGTGGCCGAACGTGTGTGGCAAGAGCTCTCGAACGGCTTGATGCAGGCCATGCCATCGCGTATGTTTGGCGTACTGCGTGATTGCGGCGCGTTACAGCGGCTGCTGCCCGAGGTTGACCGCCTCTGGGGCGTACCGCAGCGCGCAGACTATCACCCCGAGGTTGATACCGGCATCCACCTGATGATGGTGCTGGACATGGCGGCGCAACTTGATGCGCCACTGCCCGTGCGCTTTGCCTGCCTGATGCATGACCTGGGCAAAGGCACGACGCCTGCGGATGTTTTACCCCGGCATATCGGCCACGAATTGCGCAGTGCAAAACTGTCGAAAATCGTTTGCGAAAGATTGCGCATTCCTGTGGAATGCCGCGAACTGGCCGATGTGGTGGCGATGGAGCACGGCAATATTCACCGCAGTACCGAATTTGGGGCAGCAGCACTGGTGCGGCTGCTGGAACGTTGCGATGCCTTTCGCAAGCCGCAGCGGTTTGCCCATGCGCTGCTGGCCTGCGAGTGTGATGCGCGCGGGCGCCTTGGATTGCAAAATACGGCTTACCCGCAGCGCGCGCGCCTTCTTGACGTGCTGAAGGCGGCGCAGTCCGTGGTAACCCGCGTGATTGCCGAGGCTGCGCAAGCTGAGGGGCTGGACGGTAAAAAGATTGGTGAGCGGGTGCATGCCGCCAGGGTAGCGGCTGTGGCACCACACGTCGGCTGATCAAAACAACTGTGAGATCACGCTGGCAATCAGGCTCAAAACAATCGTGGTCGTCAGCGGGATGTAGCGCTCCTTGCCAAACAGCTTGAAGCGCAAGTCGCCCGGTAGTTTGCCAAAACCCAGTTTGTTCAGCCACGGTGTGAGCGCGCTGATAAACACCAGCGTCAAGAAGATCACAATCATCCAGCGAATCATGGGTTGCCTATAAAGTGTGAGTTCGATCGCCCGTTACAAAACCCATAGGCTGCCACATTGCCGTGTTTTTAGCGCCAAACGCGATGACCTTGAACAGTTCACCCATTTCATGCTCGGCAATCAGCTTTTGCACCATGGTGCGGTCTGTGATCGTCGCCTCTTGCATGCCGTCGAGCACAGCACAGTTCAGTAAAAACCGACCTTGCCCGGTGTAACCCAGCACATTCAAGCCCGCCTCTTGCCCAGCCACAGCTATGCCCGTGAAGTTGACGTGCGCGGTGATGTCTTTGGTACCCACGTCGACAAGCGGGTCAGCATCGACCAGATGCGCGCGGTGGCAAACCACCGTGCCCATGCTGCGCTGTGGGTGGTAATACTCGTGTTCGGGAAAGCCGTAGTCGATCATGAAAATCGCGCCAGCCTCAAGCTTGTCTGCCAAGGTGCGGATAAAGCCTTCGGCTTCATGGTGAATTTCGGTCAGGTAGTCGTGCGCGCCTTGCACTTCAAACGGCGGCCTTAAGGGTGTGGGCTGATCGGCATAGGTTAAAACACCCTCGTGTACAACAACACCCCGCTCGTGCCAGTCGCCCTGCAGGCGGGCCAGTAACCGGACGGGCATCGCATCAAGCACTTCATTGCCTATCAGCACCCCTGAAAGCCGGTCGGGCAAGGCGTTCGCCCAGTTCACTTTTGTGCCAAAGCTTGACAAGCGCTGCTGCTGGCGTGCCCGCAAGCTGCCCGACAAGTCAACAATGGTGTAACGCGCAATTTGCGGCAGCGCCTGCAACATCTGCTCGGCCAGCGCGCCCGAGCCAGCGCCAAACTCCCACACTTCGGTCACGCCGGTGGTCGCTAAAGCTTCGGCAATCTGCCGCGCCAGCGCCTGGCCAAAGCGGGGCGAGATTTCGGGCGCGGTGACAAAGTCACTGCCAGCACCGTTGATGCCGCCGGGCATCAAGCCGAACTTGCGCAGGTCGTTGGCGTAATAACCCAAACCGGGCGTGTACAGCGCCATGCGCATAAAGCTGTCAAAACCCAGCCACCCGCCCGCCGCACCAATAGCCTGATGGATTCGGGTTTGCAGAGGGGTCGCTAAGATAGGTGTTGTCATGAGGGTCACTGAAGTCCCGATTGTCGGCGATTGTTTAAAACCACCCCATGCTGCAAAAACCACCCTCCCCCGTTGTTTTAGTCACTGGCGCTGCCAAACGGCTGGGCCGCGAAATCGCGCTGGCCTTAGCCGCCGGCGGCTGGCGGGTTGCCGTGCACTACCGCAGCTCAAAGCAAGATGCTATTGATACCGTAGCTGCGTGCGCACAGCTTCAGGGGGCCGCAGACCTGTTTGATGCAGATCTAGGTGTGGAGAGCGACGTCAAAAATCTGACCGGGCGCGTCATTGCACATTTTGGGCAAATAGACGCGGTGGTCAACAGCGCATCGGCCTTTGAACATGACGATGCTGCCAGCTTCAGCTTTGCATCACTCGAAAAGCATTTGCGCAGCAACACCGCAGCACCGATTTTGCTGGCGCAGGCGCTGCAGACGCACCTTGCCAGCCGCAATGCTCAGGGTGAAAGCGCTGTGCGCGGTGCGGTGGTGAACTTGCTTGACCAAAAACTGTGGAATCAAAACCCTGATTTTTTAAGCTACACGCTTTCAAAAGCCGCCCTGGAAGCCGCCAACACCATGCTGGCGATGTCGCTTGCCCCGCTGGTGCGGGTAGTGGGTGTGGCACCCGGCCTGACGCTGACCAGCCACATGCTGGCCGATGCGCAGTTTGAAGCGCTGCATAAACTGTCGCCACTCGGCCGTTCATCGACACCGGCTGATGTGGCGGCAACGGTCAAGTTTGCCCTCGAGAACCATTCCATCACCGGTACCACGCTGCTGGTTGATGGCGGTCAGCATTTGATGAAATTTGAGCGCGACTTTTCGCTGATGACTCCTACCCTTTAAATCATGTTCAACACACGCGGTACACAAATTTTGACGCTCGCTGGCTTGCGGTTTGACGCAAGTCTGGGCATTTTGGAAAGCGAGAAATCGGCTCCGCAGCCGATTCAGGTCGATGCGGAGCTGAACCTGGGCACCCAGCCGCTGATGCCCAGCGACGATGACATTCACCATGTGCTTGATTACCGCAAAGTCCGGCAAATCATCATTACCGAATGCACTGCCGAGCACGTTAATTTGCTGGAAACACTGATAGGCAAGCTGGCACACCGGCTGATGCTGCTGCCCGGCGTGCTCGGAGTCCGCGTCAAAATTGCCAAACTTGAAATTTTTGACGATTGTGAAGTCGCCATTCGGGTTGAAACCGGGCAATGGTGAAGTTTTAATGACTGGCTTGGGCCAACTCCTCGACTGACAGCGGCGCGTTGGGCGCCACGGCGGTAGATGGCATCGAATGTTCACGCGCTGCCCAGCTGCGCAATTTGCCGGGGTTGAGCAGTCCTTGCGGATCAAAGCGCTCCTTCATGCGCACCACGGCAGGGTCCATCTGATTTTGTTTGCCGTCTTCGACCACATACACATGTGGGTTGTTGATTTGCACGCCGTGGTCACGGTAGATTTGCATGATTTCGTTCAAGCGCGCATCGCTGGTGTACCGAATCAGCTGCAAACCGCTGCAATTGAAATGGCCTTCTTTCGTACGCAAAAACTCCAGGTGCATCATCACCTCCCCAGCGAGCAGCTTTTCCAGTGCCTTGACCTGCGCCAGGTTGCGGGTGGGGTCAAAGCCGCTCTGGATGTAGGTCAAGGTTTTGTCGACCTTCAAGGCGTGCAGTGTGGTGTGGTTCCAGGTGTATTCCACCAGCGTGCGGTTGGTTTTTTTCACCTCTTCAGCGCTGCGGCGGTAACTGATGTTGCCGCCCAGCTCGGCCACCATCGCGGCAAAGCCGTCTTCCGATTCAGGTGCCACCTGTACGATCACGGCATGGCAGTCTTTGGGCAGGTATTCGGCCAGGCTTTCCATGTAATTGGACACGGGTGCGCCAAAAAAACACACTTCTTTTTTGACCAGACCCGGCGCGCGGGCAAAGCGTGCGGCCAGCTCCAGCGCATTGTCAAAGTTATCAAAGGTTGCCAGGCATTCGGTCCAGGCTATAGCGGGGGCCAAAGCGACTTCAAGCTCCAGAACGATGCCGTTGGTGCCGTAGGTGTGGTGCAGCGCCATGGCATCGGCACCGCGCAGTTCCACGATTTGGGGCTCAGCCTCCAGTGTCATGACACGCACGCCCAGCACATTGCCGGGTGCAGCCAGCGGGCCGTAATTGAGCGAGCCTGCACCGCCAAAACCGCCACCAAACAAACCGCCCAGCGTGGCACTGCGAAACGTCGACGGCAACCAGCGTAACTCCTGCCCATGCGGCAGCGCCTGCTTGTCAAACTCGGCCAGACGAATGCCTGCCTGCGCCCGGCCCACGCCGCCGCGCACCCAGCCAAAAGCGTTGTAACCGCTCATGTCCAGCACGACACCGCCATGCAAGGGCGTGCTTTGGCCATAGTTACCGGTGCCCGTGCCGCGCAGCGTGATGGGAATACTGGCCTTTGCGCATGCTGACACCACCGTACGGATCTCGTCTTCGGTGCGGGGACGCACCGCAACTTCGGCGGTCTTGCCTTCCAGTGCCCGTTTGAGCACGGGGCTGAACCACGAAAAGTCTTGCGACAACCGGGCCACACGCATCGGGTCGGTGATCCAGTCAAGCTGGGGCATTTGTTCTGCCAGTTCGGCTGCGTTTAGTTTGGTCATTGTTTTACTTTGGTTAACTGGTTTACTTGGATCAGTCATTGGACAATTCACTGGCGTGCCAGCCGCCCAGGACCCAGCGAGAAAGCCAGGCCATCGCGGCAAACAGCACCACACCCGTCAGAGAAATCAACAGCAGCGCGGCAAACATGCGAGGAATGTTGAGTTGAAAGCCAGCCTGCAATATCTGGTAGGCCAGTCCAGCACCGGAGCCGCCTGTACCGGCAACAAACTCTGCCACCACCGCACCTATCAGCGAGAGCCCGCTGGAAATACGCAGTCCGCCAAAAAAATAAGGCAGGCTGCTCGGGATGCGCAGGCGGGTAAGGGTTTGCCAGCGCGTGCTGCGGTTCAGCACAAAATAGCTTTGCAGGTCAGGATCGACGCTGCGCAGGCCCAGCGTGGTGTTGCTGATGATGGGAAACAGCGCCACCAATGCTGCACAAATCACCATCGAAGCCGTTGGGTTTTTAACCCAGATGATGATGAGCGGCGCCACCGCCACAATCGGCGTGACCTGCAGCAGTACAGCGTAGGGAAAAAATGCGGTTTCAATGCGCTTGTTTTGTACAAACGCAAACGAAATCAGCACGCCCACCACAATCGCGACAATAAAGGCAAATACGGTGATTTTTACCGTCACCCACAGCGCCAGCCCCAACGCTGCCCAGTCGGTAAACAGGGTTTTAACCATCAAAATTGGCGACGGTACCAAATACGGCGGCAGCTCCAGCGCGGTGACCATGCCCTGCCACAGTGCCAAAAACACGACGCCCACCAGCAGCGGATAAATTACCCGCTGCACGCGTGGCTGTTGCATCAAGGGCATGTCGGTTGTGCTCATGCCGCATCCTCCTCGGTGCTGGTGCTGGCTTGCAGCAGGCTGTCTTGTAGCTGCTTGGCGTAGCGGCTAAATTGTGGGCTCACCATGAAGTCAGCCGAGCGTGGATAGGGTTCGTCAATCACAAACTCTTCAACGATACGGCCTGGCCGGGCGGCCATCATCACCACGCGGCTGGACAAAAACACCGCCTCATGAATCGAATGCGTCACAAACATCACGGTGAGTTTTTTCTTGCGCCACAGGTCCAGCAAGTCCGCATCCAGCTTGTGGCGGGTAATTTCGTCCAATGCACCAAAAGGCTCGTCCATCAGCAGCAAATCGGGCTGCACCACCAGGCCGCGCGCAATGGACACGCGCATTTGCATGCCGCCCGACAGGGCCCGCGGCAGCGACGTGGCAAATTTACTCAAACCCACCAGTGCAAGTGCCTCAATCACTCGTGCGTCAGCGTCATGCCGCGGTACGCCAGCCAGGTCAAGCGGTAGGCGCACGTTGTCCTGCACGCTGGCCCACGGCATCAGCGTGGGCGACTGAAAGACGAACGCCAGCTTACGGGCAGGTTTGCCGTCGGCAGGCGCGTCTCGCTGCGCCAGCTGCTGCACGGGCTTGCGCCACACCAGCAGCCGCCCATCGGTTGGCTCCAGCAAACCCGCCACCATTTTGAGCAGCGTGCTTTTGCCGCAGCCCGACGTCCCCAGCAGCGTGACAAACTCACCCTCCTGCACCGTCAGGTTGACCGGCTCCAGCGCGCGCACGCCGCCGGGATAGGTCTTGTGCGCGGACAAGACCTCGACTGCCGGTACAGCGTTAGCCGCAGCGTCCAGCAAAGCAGCGTCAGTCATGGGCATGGCGTTCATGCTCAGGGCATGACCTTGACGTCTTTGATGAAGTCGGTGGTGTAGGTGTCGGCAAGTTTGACTTTTGCCGGGTCAAGCAGCTTGGCGGACACTAAAAAGTCGTAGCTCAGCTTGGCGCGTGCGTCGGTCATGATGCCAATGCCCAGCTTGCCTGCGTCACCCCCAGTCACCATGCCCATTTCTTTGAGCTTGGCCACGCTGTAGGCCAACTGGTCGTCGGTCATGTTGGGGTTGTCCTTTTTAATCAGCACGTTGCCCGGGGCGGGGTCGGCGAGGTAGCTCTTCCAGCCTTCCATCGACGCTTTGACAAAGTCGCCCACCGCTTTTTTGCGGTCTTTGGTGGTTTTGTCCATACAGGAAATGGTAGTGGCGTAAGCCGGGAAGCCCTGGTCGCTGAAGCTCAGCGTCACGGCTTTGATGCCGGCTTTTTGAATGGCGTAAGGCTCAGACGTTAAATAGCCCTGTTGCGCCACGTTTTTGTCGGCCACAAACGGCTGAATGTTGAAGGTGTAAGGACGGGTCTGGGCATCGGTAAAGCCGTATTTGGCTTTCAGCCAAGGCCAGTAGCCGCGGTTGGCTGAAGCCGCTATCAAAATCGTTTTGTCCTTGAGGTCTTCAAAGCTTTTGACGCCCTCGTGGGCCACCAACACCTGCGGATCTTTTTGAAACACCGCCGCCACGTTGGTAACGGGCACGCCACCTTCTCTGATTTGCATCATTTGCAGGTCGCTTGAACCCATCACACAGTCGGTCTGCCCGGCCGCCATCAGTTGCACGATATTGACTTGCGGGCCACCCATTTTGACGGTTACGTCCAGGCCATATTTTTTGTAAATGCCGGTGGCAATGGCTTGGTAAAACCCGCCGTGCTCAGCCTGGGCATACCAGTTGGTCATGTACGTGAACTTTTCCTGGGCTTGCACGCCGATGCTGGTGGCGAGGCTGACCAGGCCAGTCAGGGACACGGCCACGGCAACAGCGGCTTGGCGGGTTGTCAAAACGGACTTTTTCATGGTTACTCCAGTTGAGGTTGAGGTTCGGGCTGAAATTTAGACAGGGCTTAGGGTCAAGTGCGTGCACCTGATAAAAATAGCTATGCAGGTTTCAGGCCAGCCCGGTTTGAATATGGCCCGTATGCTGCGAGCGGCTCCAGGTGGCCTCGGCGCGTGGTGCCCATTGCAGTTCATGCAGCTCGGTAATCGCCTGTGCCCAACTGGTAGCCAGAGACGTCAAAATGTCATGGCCCTGCTCGGCTGTGGCGGGCAACGGATCGCCAATGATGCCGCTGGGGCCAAAGTCACGGGCTGTCCAAGCGCACGCAGGGCGGCCATCGGGCGACAGCAAGCTGGAGGGAAACTCTGGCGGATAGTTAGTTACCGCGTGGTCCATCCGTACGGTGTCAGGGGCCAGCGCCAGCACCAAAGCGGTCTCCGCGTGACCGGCATGCATGGCCGGTTTTTTCTCTTTGTCTGACAAATACTTTCCCGCACTGTGCGGCACGCGCCAGGTAAAGCTGGGCACGACAATAAAGTCGCCATGGCGCAGCCGCATTTCGCGTGCAGATATTTCCATGATCTGCGGCTGCCCGCCATGACCGTTGACGATCAGCAGCTTGCGAAACCCAGCTCGGTAAACCGACTCACCAATCTCGTTCATGGTAGCCAGCAGGGTCTCGCCAGTCAGCGTCATGGTGCCCGGAAAGTGCAAATGCTCTTCGGATTTGCCGTAGGTAATCGGGGCCATGGCGTAAGCCGGCACATGGGCCGGCAGGCGCGCCAACGCATGGCCCACAACGCCAGCGCTGATGATGCTGTCGACCGCACAGGGCAAATGCGGGCCATGCTGCTCGGTAGCGCCGGTGGGCAGCACAATGACAGTGTTTTGTTTGTCGGGCAGATCAGCAATTTCTGTCCAGCTCAAGTAGGGTAGAAAACGTTGGGGTGGGTTGTAGCCGTGCAGCATGGGGGAGTTCCTTAAAGAGTGAAGGCGGCGGGCCACTGACCATGAACCAACTTGCCATTGCGCAGCACCGCCCGGGGCTGGTGGCGAGATGGAAAGCCGGAGCTGTTGGCGGCTAAAAAAACCAGCAAGTCAGCAGGTGCGCCTGCTTGCAGCGGCAAGCAAGGCGTCCCACTGCCCAGCCAGTCGGGTCGGCACAGGGCTTCGGTCCACACGTCAAACGCCGGGCTGAGCTGAGCCGCCAGAACTCCCGCCGAAAATGCTTCCAGCGGGTCGTAACTGCCGACCGCGCAGAACGGGTCTTGCACGTTGTCACTGGCAATCAGCACCGGAATGCCGCGTGCGCGCGCTTCTTGCACCAGCGTTACGCCGCGCTGGCGGGGTGTGACACCCGTGGCGGCGTCTTGCAAAAGCAAATTCGCCATGGGCAGCGTGATCAAGGTGATGGGTAGCTGGGCAACTGCGTCCAGGGTCGCCAACGCTTGCGATGTGCTTTGCGCGGCCAACGCGCAGGTGTGGCCGCAAACGACACGGCGGTCAAATTGCAGTTCTTTCATGACCGCGGCGGTGCTGGCCAGGCCCTGCGCAGCCGGGTTTAACTCTTCATCGACATGCAGGTCGACGTCCAGGTTGTGGTGGTGGGCAGCCTGCAGCAGATGCCGCAGCGCCTGGATGTCCCAGTTGGTCGAGTGCACAAAGCCGCCCAGTTTGGCCTCGGGTCCGCTGGCCGCCACCTGTTTTGCCAATGCCATGGCATCGGCTTGCTGGGTGTACAGGCTCAAGGGTGTGATGTTGACGCGCTCAAGCGTGATGCGGCCTGCCCACGCCTGCGCCAGCTCGCCCAGTACCGGCCAGGCCAGCGGCGCGGCGGTGGGTGAGTCGCGCCAGTCGCAATGCGACCGAAGGTGCGTGACACCCGCCTCGTAGGCCCATTGCAAACCCTGGTTTGCGCGTTCAAATATATCGGGGGCCGTCCATTTATCTCGGTCTATTGCTATGGCTTCTATAGCAGCCAGCAGCCCGGGCTTGACATTTCCAATACGCGGCAGCGTGAAAGTTTTGTCCAGGTGGGTGTGTGCATCAACCAGGCCGGGCAACACGGGTGCGCCGTTCAGGTCCACCACACCCCCTGTTTGAGGCGCAACAGCACCACGGGGTGCAGCGGCATCGCAGGGCGCCATCGATACGATGCGCCCTGCGTGCATGGCAATGTCGGCCAGGGCTGGCTGGCCACTCATTTGCGGCCAATTGGCTGGCAATAACCATTGCGGCAGGCGCGCCCGGGTCAGTAAATGCGGTGTTTGCATCGGTCGGGTTTCTCAGGAGAAGCGTGCCATGGCGGCGCCGACACGGGTTTTAAACTCGTTCAGGCGAGCGGGCGTGGCAATGTTCATGTGGTAGTAAGCGTGGTAGTTGACTTTGGCCTTGCCGCCGGTGAGTAAACGCAAGTAGCGGGTAATCGACTTGCGCGGCGGGTCGCCCATCAGCCAGGCAGTCCAGCGTGGGCGACCGTAAGTGACTACCGCCGTAATGCGCTTGATGTGGGTCAGCGAAGGCTTGACGTTATGTGGGTCGCTCAAATCAAACGCCACGCCGGGCATCAACAAGCGGTCAAAATAGCCTTTAAGCATGGCGGGCATGCCAAAGCACCAGGTCGGAAAGCAAAAAACCAATGCTTCAGCCCGCATCAAGCGGTCCACATAGCCCTGCACAGGAAGCTGGTTAGCAGGAACGTCGTGGTAGCCCAAACGCTCTTGGCGCGACATCACCGGGTTAAACCCCTCGGCATAAAGGTCGCAATCGTCCACCTCGTGGCCCGCCCGCTTTAACTGGGTGACCACCTCTTGGTGCAAGGCCGCGTTATAGCTGGTCTCGACGGGGTGGCAAAAGATGACGAGTACGCGCATAAAAATTTCCGAGGGCTTGGATGCACAAATTTAGTGCGTCATGTAGACATGCAAAATGCGACAGTTTGGCGCAATAAAAAAGGCTACGCCTTCCAAAATCCCAAATGTGGTGCACTGGCTTCGTCCAGCAGCACAGGGCCGATGCACTGCAATGGGTGCGGCGCAGCAGCAAACACATCGCGGCACGACAGCTCTGCATCACGTTGCTCGGGCCGCTCCCCGCGAAACACACGAAGCCGCTCTGCATCGATGCCAAACACCACACGCTGAATATTGGCCCAAAAAATTGCGCCTGCGTACATCACGCAGGGCTCGCCTGATGCGTAAATCGTGGCGCCAGCCAGCACCTCACGGCTGAACAAGGGGCTGGCGATACGGATGGCAGCGACTTCGGCATGCGCCGTGCAATCGCCAGTTTCAGTGGTTTGATTGGCGGCCTGGGCAAGTATTTGGCCGTCCTTGGCAACGATGACCGAGCCAAACGGGCGGTTACCGCGGTCCCGCGCAATACGCGACCAATCAATGGCCAAGCGCATGTAGCGCCCATCGGCGTCCAGCAGTTCATGGTCTTGGGGTTCGGGCAGAGTCATGCCGATACATAGCACGCCGCGTGCCAACCATGAAAATTCGGGATTTGCAGACAAAAATGCGAAAATCAGCCGGTGATGATCCAAACACCCCCCACCCCGCACCGCGCGCCCGAACCGCTGGCAGCATTGGCAACTGCAGCGTCGTCACGGCCCGCCGCACGCACCAGCGTTGACGACCATAAGCTTGAAAAACGCCTGTGCCGTGAGGTAGGCCGCGCCATTGTTGACTTCAACATGATCGAGGAAGGCGACAAAGTGATGGTGTGCGTCTCGGGCGGCAAAGACAGCTACGCCATGCTGGACATTTTGCTCAAACTGCAACAGCGCGCCCCTATCAACTTCAGCTTGATAGCGGTCAATCTTGACCAAAAGCAGCCCGGCTTCCCGGAACACATCCTGCCGGAATACCTGCGCAAGCTGGGCGTGCCGTTTCACATTGAAAACCAGGACACCTACAGCATCGTTAAACGCGTCATACCCGAAGGCAAAACGCTGTGTTCACTGTGCTCGCGCTTGCGGCGCGGCATTTTGTACCGGGTGGCGGGCGAGCTGGGCGCAACCAAAATCGCACTTGGCCATCACCGTGACGATATGTTGCAAACTTTTTTTCTCAACATGTTTTTTGCCGCCAAACTCAAAGGCATGCCGCCCAAACTTGTCAGTGACGATGGTAAAAATATTGTGATTCGCCCGATGGCTTATGTGCCCGAAAAAGATTTGAGCCGTTGGGCCCAGGTACGCGAATTTCCGATCATTCCATGCACGCTGTGTGGCAGCCAGGAGAACTTGCAGCGCAAACAAGTCGGCAACATGCTGCGCGACTGGGACAAAAAATTCCCGGGCCGCATTGAAAACATGTTCAGCGCACTGCAAAACATCGTGCCGTCGCATTTGATGGACGGCAAGCGCCATGACTTTAAAGGTATTAAAACCACAGGTGTTGCCGATGCGAATGGCGACAAAGGCTTTGATGCGGACGACTTCACGCAGTTGACGACTACAGAACTTTCGGGCTTGCCAGTCATCAAAATACGTTCTTTATAGCGATTTTTTGTCCTTTCACTGTCAAATCGAACCTCAGCCCTTATGTTACCTATTCGAGTTGCTACTATTTTAGTAGTGAGCATATTGATGACAGCATGCTCTGGTATGCGCGTGATCGATAGCGACGTGACTGCGTTTTCAGCCTGGACAGCGGCACCACCTGCGCCGGGGGCACGCTACAGGTTCGAGCGGCTGCCGTCGCAGCAGGCACCCAGCACGCAGCAAGACCGCATTGAAGCGCTGGCGACGACCAGCCTGGCCAAGGTGGGCATGGCGCTGAGCCCGCTTGATGCGCGCTTTAGCGTGCAGGTTTTATTGGTCACTGAAATCGTGCAGCGCTACCCGGAGCCGGGCTTTGGCTTTGGCAGCCCCGGGGTCTCGCTGGGCGGCGGCAGCTTTGGCACGTCGATTGGCTTGTCGTTTCCCTTAGGTTTTGGCGAGTCGAACTACAAGCGGACCGTCAGTATTTTGATGCGCGACCTGCAGACTCAAAAAGTAGTGTTTGAAACGCGCGCATTGCATGACGGCGCCACCAGCGATGCGTTTGCCGTACTGCCCGCGATGCTGGACTCTGCCCTGCAGGGCTTTCCGCAGCCACCCACAGGTACGCGGCGCATCAATGTCGAAGCCCCGAGGTGAATATGACCCCCACGCTTTTCACTTCGTGTAATACGCTGCACCTTGCAGGCCGCCGCTCGCCAGAGGCTTCGCATCTAGCGCCTGTCCAAACCTGCTCAAGCAGGAATGGAGCCACAGGCGCCAGCCCCGAGGGGGCTAATTTCCCTAGGGGCGGCCCGTCGGAAAATTTCTTTCAGTGATGTTCATAACAATATGCAAGAGCCTACCCGTATCGTCGCCATTCGCCATGGCGAAACCGCTTGGAACGTTGACACCCGCATACAAGGACACCTGGATATTCCGTTAAGCGCCAATGGCCGGTGGCAAGCTGAGCGGCTGGCTTATGCACTTAAGGATGAGCCGATTGCCGCCATTTATGCCAGCGACCTGACTCGCGCCTGGGAAACCGCTCAATACGTCGGCCAAGCTCACGGCCTGCAGGTCACCAAAGAAACCGGGTTGCGCGAGCGCTATTTTGGTGATTTTGAGGGCAAAACCTTTGCTGAAATTGAAATGCTTTTACCCGAGCAATCGCTGCGCTGGCGCAAGCGCGACCCTGATTTTTCACCCGCCGGGGGTGAGACGTTGACGGCGCTGCGTGTTCGGGTAATTGAGGCCGCCGAGCGCTTGGCCGCGCAGCACCCCGGCGAGCAAATTGCATTCGTGGCCCACGGCGGCGTGATGGACGTGCTGTACCGGGCCGCCACCCGGCTGGACATTCAAAGCCCCCGTACGTGGGCACTGGGCAACGCGGCCATTAACCGACTGCTCTGGACACCCGAAGGCTTTACGCTGGTCGGCTGGGCCGATACCTTGCACCTGGACGATGACGTCATGGACGAAGCAGCGGGATAAAGTCATGAATCAACTGATCGGTAAAAGTGTCAACATGATTGACACCCCCGCGCTGGTGGTGGATCTGGACGTGATGGAGCGCAATCTGCGCACCATGGCGGCGTTTGCGGCCGAGCAAAACGTGTTGCTGCGGCCACACGCCAAAATGCACAAGTGCGCCGAGCTTGCCAAGCTGCAAATGGCGGCTGGGGCGGTTGGCGTGTGCGTACAAAAAACAGCAGAGGCCGAAGCACTCTTTGCCGGCGGCGTACACAACATTTTTATCAGTAATGAGGTCATTGCACCGAGCAAGCTGGCACGCGTTGCAGCACTTACGCGAGCGTTGGTACCCCTGGGCGGCAAGCTGGCCATTTGCGTGGACAGCCTGGAGGGTGTTAACCGCCTGGCCGCCAGTATGAACGAGGGTCGTCTTGCGTCCAACATGGCGTCATCGATCGACGTCTTCATTGAGCTTAACGTCGGGCAAGACCGCTGCGGGGTCGAGCCTGGTGTGGCCGCTGTGGCCCTGGCGCTCGAAATCCGCAAACACCCGGCATTGAACTTTGCTGGTTTGCAGGCTTACCACGGCAAAGCACAGCACATGCGTACGGCGGCCAAACGGCGTGAAGCGATTCTGGAAGCCATCAGTGCGGTGCGCCTGACGCGCGATTTGATTGAAGAAAAAGGCATCAAAGTTGGGCTAATCACCGGTGCAGGTACGGGCACCGCACCGCTTGAACCCGCCAGCAAACTGTACGGCGAACTGCAAGCGGGCTCGTATTTGTTCATGGATGCCGATTACGCTGCCAACGAGCCAGCGCTGGGCCAACCGCGCTTTAAGCATGCGCTGTTTGTTAAAACCCAGGTCATCAGCGTGCACCCGCAGCATGTGGTGTGCGATGCGGGCCACAAAAGCCACGCTATTGATTCAGGTTTGCCTGAAGTCCATGCCTTCAGCAGCCGCAGCGAACTGGTGTATGCCAACGGCGGCGACGAGCACGGTATTTTGAAACCCGCACCCGGCAGCACTCGGCTGCCCAGCCTGGGCAGCATGCTATGGCTGATACCCGGCCACTGCGACCCTACGGTTAACCTGCACAACGCCATGATTGGCGTTCGCGGCGGACTGCTCAAAGGCGTGGTGGAGCGCATCTTCACAGTGGACGGGCGCGGAGCGCTGACTTGAAGGTCAGCCTTTAATTCAGGCCTGTCTGGTAAAAGGAGGCCCAGTAATAAGGGTGCGGAAACTTAGCCCGCGTCTCAATTTGAGCCTTGCGCAGCGCATCTCGCCGACCGTGCATCTGCATGTGCTCATACATGCGCAACATCAAAAAAGCCGTGGCCTCGTCATCCACCGACCACAGCGATGCAACCACGGTACTGGCCCCTGCATACAAAAAGCCGCGCGTCAGGCCCACCACATCGTCTCCATTGGCCACGTCACCTAGCCCAGTTTCACAGGCAGACAAGGTCACCAACTCGGCATCCAGCTTGAGCTGATACAAGTCAGAAACCGTCAACCGGCCCGATTCCATGCCGCCTTCAGGCGTGTCCGAGGCCAGGATTAAACCTGAACGCAAAGGTTTGGCGGCGTCAAATTCGCCGTGGGAAGCGATGTGGATGAAGTTGGCGGTGGGAGAAAACTCTCGAAAGCTGTTGCGTGTTGCCTGCTTGCGCAATAAAAGCCGCTGCGCCTTGAACTGGGTAGCGAGCTTTTCGGCTTCTCTTTGCGCGCCGGGCAGGTCGTATTTCGGATTGTTCAGATCAGGATTTCCCAGCACCAACATTTGCTCCATGGCGCTCACGCGAGACGGACGCAGGTATTTCAGTACAGACACACTTGGGAGCATTCGCAAACCGTATTGATCGACCAAATCGTTTTTACCGTCATTCAACGCGGCAAAGGGCAGGTAATGCAAAACGCCTTGCGGGACGATCGTCAAGCGTTTGGCGTTAATGTGCGGCACCAGCGGCGCAATTAACAACTTGTGCAATGCCTGCAAGCGCGGCTGGACGGCCGACGACGTGGCCTGCATGTCGCGCCTCAAGGCACGCATTTCAAGTTCGAGGTTGCTCGCATCAATCGCGATTCCATGGACTCCGTCTTGTTGAACCAGCGTAGCAAAAAGGCGCAGACCATTTCCAAAATAAACGAGGAGTGCCTCGTCTTTACCCAAAAGGCCCTGAGCTTCTTTCAGGCTCATGCCCGAAACGCTGACCAAAGATGCGAGTGGGCCTGGCAGTTCTTTGGCAATGGTGCGAACGCGCAAGCCATCGTCAGACTTCAAGGCCGCGGCAATTCGGGCGCTGTCTTGCCGCTGATCGTCCATGTCCGCCTGGCGCATACGCTCCATGGTGAGCAGGGCGGCGCCGGCTTGACTTGCACCGTCCGGGCTCTTGGCAATCAAAGCGTCGCCGCTGCGAGACGCCAGCATGTCCACCAATGCTCGGGACTTGCCGCGCTCTGTGCTTTCAAAGACTTCAGCAAACTTGCCCTGTGCAAACTGTACCGCCACCAACCGTGCATAAACCGCGAGTTTGTCGCCGACAAAACCAATTTTATTAGCCTCGCTGTTGATAGACCGGCGTTGCCGCTCAATCACGCTGGCCGCACGCAGGTAAAAATTTTCCGCTTGTTCCAGCTGGTTTTGCGCCTCGGCAATACGCCCGCGGTCATACAGAGCCATCCAGTAAATCTCACCATTGGCCACGATTTGGGGCACCGCGAGGAGCGCGTCATACCCGGTTTTTGCCTCGTCGAGTCGGCCTAGTTCCATCAGCGCTTTGGTGTGCATCAGGCCGCGCGGCAGCTCTATCCAGACCCAGTTGTTCAATCCTTTCAAATACGCACCGGTGGCGAGGTTGTCCAGAAAACGGCGTATGCCGATCGTTTTATCCAGCGCCAGCGCGTCAAGGGTTTTTTGCCACCGCCCCAAGGCCATGCTGGTACGCGCCAGGGCTAATGACTTGACCGGCAAAAAATCGCCGCCCATGATGCCGAGCGGAAGACTCTCGAGTTCACCCACTATTTTTTCAGCCTCAGGCCTGCGCCCAAGAGCCAGTAGCGCCAGCGACTTGACTGCCAGGGCATTGATCAAAATGTCCTTGTCGTCACTTTTTTCGCGCTTGTACCAGTCAATGGTTTTATCAGCATGCGCCAGCGCATCAAGGTGTTCGCCCAGCTCCACAAGCGCTTCTGCGCGCATGAGGTACGACGCGGCGGTACCGTCGTCAAGACCAAACAGCCGGGTACGTTTATCGCGTCCCGACATGGCCTTGTCCAGTTCGTCGAGACACCAGGTGATTTTTGCGTACCGCTTTACCCGCGAGTAGGCAAAACACAGGGCATGCCAATCGGCCGCTTTCATCGGTTCGCGCCCAGCCAACGTCTCTAAACCCGCAGCCAGCTCATCAAACTTGCCGGACCCGGCAAGCGAGACTTGCTCATTGCCTGAAAGAGCCGATGCGTGCAATGGCAATAAAGCCAGCAACACGGCCATGATGAAAGCTGGCAATTTGCCAGCAGGCCGTGGCTTGGACAACATGCGTGAATCCAGCAAGTGTGCTGGTTAGAACCAGTAGCCTACGTTGGCCTTGAATCCTTTAATGCCGTTTTGCCCCTGCAGATAACTCATACCTGCGCGCAGATACCCGCGTGAGCTGTCGGCGCTTTTGTTGGTTCCCAGCGTCACGCCAAGCTCGTTGTACTGCCGCGAGAACAGGTCGGTGCCGCTGTAAAGGGTGTTGATGAACGACAACTCGTATGACATCTTTTGGTCGAACGTAACCGTCGGTATGGAGACAAGAATACCGTTGCGCAAAACGGTATTCTTGATACGTGAATCAATGGAGTAGCCACCCAAAGTCAGCTTCTGGGATTGATACATACCCACCATGTTGCCAATCGCCAGGTCGTAGCCATCTCTGCGCAGCGTGTATTGGCTGGTAACAGATGCCGCCAACATGGCAGCGGCCGAACCCAGATCCACACTGCCCGAAATGCCGTAGCCGACACCCGGCGTCAATGCCCATTCGTCAGTGACCGGGAGGCGGTAAGAAACCCCCAGATTTGCTGAATAACTCTTAGCGCCAGCGACTGTATTGACAGATATGGGCGCGTAAATGGTGAGTTGACGGCGCGGGTCCAGGTCTGAACGAAAGGTGTAAGACAAAGGCAGCGTAAACGACTGACTGGTCAGACCGCCTTGCTTGTAACTGCCAAAACTGGCACCTACGCCAATCAAGTTGGACACCTGACCGCTTGATGTGTCTTTGGTGTTGGTTGCAAATTGCGTGAAGTTTCGGTCAAAGTCTGCCGTGACCATTTGGGACTGAATGGAGTTGGGGTTTCCAGCAACCGGGTCGATAGGCGATTCTTTGGCAAGGGCTTGGTTGATTTGGTTCAACACACTGCCGCCATCACTTTTGAGAAACTGCCGCAGATCGGCAAGGTTTTCGGTACGGGTCGCCTTGGCATTAAAAACTTTGGTCAGTTTTAATGCGGGAACCAAAAAATTAATCTCTGGCGTCCCGGTATTGGTTGTAACAGCGAGGGGTAAACCCCTGTAACCAAAACGAATAACCGACGCAGAAGTACTGGTGTAGGCACCGTTTAATTGCGAAAAGCCGGCATCGGTGGCACTGTCGAACAGGTTGATGACCGTTGTAAAACCAACGGTAGCAGATTGCGTTCCTCCCACTACGGTGTCGGAGCTTGCCTGATAGTTTGACCCGACGCCGACTTTAAGGTCAAAAGCCTTACCTGTCGCAAAACCTTGGGCTTGCGCTGCGGTGCAGGTAAGCAAAGCCAAATTTAGGAGGGTAAGGTAGCTTGTGTGCTTAGCGCATGAATTTGGCATGAAAGTTCCTGGGTAAACATTTTGTAAATGACTTCAATGCATCGCTTGCATCTGGTTACTTAATGTTACCGCAGCATGTTTCCTTATGTCGCATTTGGACATAACTGAAGTTGTTAGTACGCAACAAATGAGGCATGACTGACTAAAGTTGTGGCGGAGCCATCTGAATCGCCCCGGGTTCCGTGGAGGCCCGTTGGGTTAAGTCAGGCCGATGTGGCGGTCTGACTGGCTAATTGCCGATAGTAATTTTCCTCAGCTTCGGCAGGCGGAATGTAACCGATGGGCTCCAGCAGTCGGTGGTGA
>JANPIK010000060.1:0-131840 GCA_031424935.1 Polaromonas sp. | reverse complement strand
AGTCGGGGGACAAGACGACGACCTACTACGCGGCTGACGTCTATCGCCTCGACCGCTCGGTGGCGTTTACCGTCGACGACCTGACGGTCGAGGGCGCCGCCGAGCGCGCGAACTTCGACGGGAGCACGACCAACAACATTGTGAACACGGTCCTGCCGTTCGACACGAAGAACGCCGTGAAGTGGAACTCCAGCTATCTCGTCGGCTTCACGAGCGAGAAGCGCGACCTCGACGTGGGCGACCTGCAACCGGTGCTGGAGGACCAACTGCTGTCGATCGGTCGCTCGCAGGTCGAGGGCTCGCTGGCGCAGTTCGACCGGGGGGTGCGCTGGGAGGCCGAGAAGGTGGACGTAGGTGGCTCGCGGTGGGTCTCGATGTACCTGCCGGTGTGGCTCTACTCCTACTACCAGGAGAACACCAAGATGCTCCACTACATCGCGGTCAACGCACGGACCGGCGAGACGATGGGCAGCGTCCCGGTCTCGCAGCCCCGGCTGATCCTGGCGGCACTGACGGTCGGCACCTTCCTCGAGGGCATCGCCGGCTGGTTCCTGGTGGCGACCGCATGATCGACCAGGCGCTGATGACAGTGGTGACGGTGGTCGTGATGGCCACGTCGTCCGGTGACGACGCCCCGCTGTGGATCCTCGCGGCCGGACCGGCCGGGGGAGCCGCGACCTACTGGGCGCTCCACCGCTACTACCGCAACACCGACAAGTCGCACGCGTATGAACGTGAAACCACCGTGAAGGCCGAGCCAGTCACCGGATCGGACGAAAAAATCGATGAGGTCAGGGGCACACAAAAGACAAGAATTGCTGGCGACAATGTGCGGGAGTACCGAACACGCGTGACGCGTATCCAAGGCGAGACCAACGCAAAGTAACTGGGACTGGCAGTGCTGAGCTGCATCTCGCTTTTGTGGCGAGCTGCGTTCGCTGCCGCTTATTTCGCGACTTGTACTCTCCACTCCCGCGGCGCACTGTGCCGGAAATGCTGCGAGGGTAGCCTGTGGGACGTCACCCGCGTCCCCGAGCTCCCAGCCAGGGCACCTATGGCTGGCATGGTGTCAAACCTGCATGGGCAACCCACATTGCCAGCACGACTCAAATCCGCCTTCGACCAACTCTCCACAAGCGCACAACCAGCGGTGCTGGGGTAGGTTTTGCAGGCCTTCCAGCATGGCTTTGGCGCGGGGTTCCTCATGGTCTTGCGTTATCCATACCTCGGGCAGGCACTGGTCTGGCGGCAGCTCCCCGGCGATGCCGCTTAAAAAGTAACGCTGCACCGTGGCGGAAAACCCCGCTTGCTGCAAGGTGTCGGCCCATAGTGTCGCAATTGCAATATTGGGGGCTTGAGCTAAGCGACGCATGGGTTACGCGCTATTTTTGCTATTAAATAAATAGCTGCCAGCCCAGCAAAACAAGGGGCCAGAGGCATAAATGGTACTTAAAAAGGATGCATATAACCGTTTCGTTCTTTCAAGCATGTTTGCGAATCGCGTCTGCCAACACGTTCACAATTTTGTCGATGTGTTCTTTTTCAACAATGTAGGGCGGGCAAACCACCAGGTTTTCAGCAGCTGGCCGAACCAATACGCCGTGGTGATAGCAAGTCATGAAGATGTCAAATGCGCGTTTGCCAGGGGTGCCTGTTATCGGTGACAGCTCTACCGCGCCAGCCAGGCCCAGTGTTCTGATGCCGACCACGTTGGGCAGACCCTTCAAGCCGCTGTGCATTGCATCGCCCAGCACTTTGCCCATCTGGCCCGCCCGTTCAAACAAATTGTCTTGTTTGAACAAATTGAGCGTGGCAATGGCCGCTGCGCACGCCACCGGGTGGCCCGAATAGGTGTAGCCATGAAAGAACTCAATTGCATGCTCGGGCGCACCAGAGTTGGCGGCCATCATGGTGTCATAAATGCGGTCGGTGCAAATCACACCGCCCAGCGGTATCACGCCGTTGGTCACACACTTGGCAAAGTTCAGCATGTCCGGTACCACGCCGTAAAAATCAGCGCCAAAGTTGCAACCCAAGCGACCAAAGCCAGTGATGACTTCGTCAAAAATCAACAAAATGCCGTGTTTGTCGCAAATTTCGCGCAGGCGCTTGACGTAACCTTGCGGCGGCAAATACCAGCCCGCGCTGCCAGATATGGGTTCAATGATGATGGCGGCGATGTTGCTCGGGTCATGCAGCGGCAAGATGCGGTTTTCCAGCTCGGCCAGCAGGTCTTCTGTCCAGACCGGCTCCTGGCCGTGTATGTAAGCATGATTGATGGGGTCATGAATAAACCGCATGTGGTCAACGCGCGGTAGCAGTGCCGTACCGTAAGCCTTGCGGTTGGCCGGAATGCCGCCGACGCTCATGCCGCCAAAGCCAACGCCGTGGTAACCCCGTTCGCGGCCAATAAATACGTTGCGGTGGCCTTCGCCGCGTGCGCGGTGGTAGGCCAGCGCGACTTTTAAAGACGTGTCGGCCGCCTCGCTGCCAGAATTGCAAAACAGCACCTTATTCAGGTCGCCCGGTGCCATGTCGGCGATCATTTCAGCGGCCACAAAGGCCTGGTCGTTGCTGGCCTGAAAGGCCGTGGCGTAGTCCAGCGTGTCAAGCTGCTTTTTGATCGCTTCATTAATCGGCTTGCGGTTGTGCCCCGCCGCCGTGCACCACAGGCTGGAGATACCATCAATCACCTGCTTACCATCGTGGGTGGTGAACATCATGCCGTCAGCGGCCACAAACACACGTGGGTCTTTGGCAAAGCTGCGGTTGGGCGTAAACGGCAACCACTGGTGGTCCATATTGAAGTTCTGATAGGCCATGTCGATTCTCCAAGGTTAAGCTTGCATTCTGGCAGGATTGTGCGGCGCACGGTACGGGTGCCACCTGCGAGAATGTCGGCTCTATGATTAATTCTTACATCCTCACCTTGTCTTGCCCTGATCGGATGGGCATCGTTCACGCCGTTTCGGGTTTTTTGCTGGAGCGTAGCAGCAATATTGAAGAAGCCGCGCAATACAACGACCCAGCCACTGGGCTGTTTTTTATGCGAGTGCAGTTTGCTTGCGACACCTTAACTTTTGCGCAGTTAAAGGCCGACTTGACCAGCTTTGCTGTTCCGTTTGAGATGAACTGGAAGCTGCATTCGACCCAGGACGCCATGCGCACTGTCATCATGGTTAGCCGTGACGGGCACTGTTTGAACGACATTTTGTTTCGCTGGAAGTCTGGTTTGTTGCCGATTGATGTGCGCGCCATCATCAGCAACCACCGCGACTTTTACCAGCTGGCTGCCAGTTACAACGTACCTTTTCATCACATCCCGGTGACGGCTGATACCAAGGTGCAGGCCGAGGCCAAGCAACTGGACATCATAGAAAGCGAAGGCGCAGAGCTGGTGGTGCTGGCGCGCTACATGCAGGTGCTCAGCAACGATATGTGCAAAAAACTCTCAGGTCGCGCCATCAACATTCACCATAGTATGTTGCCCAGCTTCAAGGGTGCCAAACCGTATTACCAGGCCCATGAACGCGGGGTAAAAGTGATTGGCGCCACTGCCCATTACGTGACGGCTGATCTGGACGAAGGCCCCATCATTGAGCAAGACGTGACCCGGGTAGACCACAAGGACACGGTTGAAAATTTGACCGCACGCGGCAAAGATACTGAGAGCCGGGTGCTGGCCCGGGCGGTGAAGTGGCACAGCGAACATCGAGTTTTGCTCAACGGCCACAAGACGGTGATATTTAAATAATCTATGTGCCCCCACGGTCGCTCACTGCGTGTAGCTCCCTGCCCCCCGAGGGGGCCGCTGCGCCTGCGGCCTGGCAAAGCCAGTTCCGCGGCCCTTACTTGTAAAGGCGGCACATAGCTATGGCTGCTTTGGCCCGCATTCCCCCTATCCAATGCCTGCTGACCTTTGAAACGCTCGCTCGCCTGCGCAGTGTCACGCAGGCGGCTGAAGAGCTGTGCGTCACTCCGAGTGCGGTCAGCCACCGCGTCAAGCAACTCGAGCAGATCATTGGCACCAAGCTGTTTGGTCGGGCTGATTTTTCGTTGACGACTGAGGGCAGCGAATACCTGGCGCATGTGCGTGACGGGCTGGCCACGCTGCAAAAGTTTCCGGGCCCGGCAGGCCAAAGCCCTAACCCTGGCAAACGCAAGCTGCGGCTAGCGGTCACACCAACGTTTGCGCGGTCGATTTTGATTCCACGTCTGCGCCAGTTTACCGAGGCATATCCTGAAATCGAGCTGACCCTGCAAGTGTCCATACCCTTGCTGGATGTGGTGGCCGAAGATGCTGATCTGACGATTCGTTTTGGCACGGGGCGCTACGCTGATGTGGAGCATGTTTGCCTGATGAAGGACGAGGTTACCCTGCTGGCGTCCCCGGCTTTTGTACGCGAACAGGGCCCCTTTGAAGCGCTTGAAGATATTGACGGGCAAAACCTGCTGCGTTCGCCGTTAGAGCCTTGGCGTACTTGGTTTGCGGCGCATCACCTGGACTGGCCCGAACCTGTCGATGGTTCGCAGTTCAATGACATTGGCTTGATGTGCGACGCCGCCGCAGCAGGCATGGGCATTGCGCTGATTCGCCTTAAATTAGGCGCGCCATGGTTGGAGAACGGTTCATTGGTTCGGCTGGGTAGCCATGCGGTGTTTGCAGGCAACGTGCCTAGCCCGCACGCGCACTACTTGTGCTGGCGTACGGGTGCCATGGAGCGCTGGGAATGCACCGCATTTGCGGAATGGTTGCAAAAGAGCCTGGGCAGGTGAGATTTATTTGGCTAACCCTTGTCGTTTCCGCCGCTTCCTGGTTTTCCCTGTGACGCATCAGGTTTCACGCGCAGCGTTAATTTTCTTCAACTTAAAGCCCGAAGGATGCACTAAAGTCGAGGTTCAAAAGGATTTTGGCTATGAACGCACCCCTGACAGCAGAGCAACAGTTTTCTCTTGAACGCGCCGATCGGCAAGCAACGGTGGTACGCGGCCTGAAAGCTGTTATCCCTGAGCATGCACTGCTCTGGAACAACGAGGACACCACTCCTTACGAATGCGATGGCCTGACCGCCTACCGCCAGCGCCCACTGGTCGTGGTGTTACCCGAGACCTACGCGCAAGTGCAAGCCGTTCTCAAAACCTGCCACGCATTGAGCGTGCCAGTAGTGGCGCGTGGTGCAGGCACTGGTTTGAGTGGTGGCGCCATGCCGCACAAGCTGGGCGTGACCTTGTCGTTGGCCAAGTTCAACAAAATTTTGAAGCTTGACCCGGTAAGCCGTACCGCCGTGGTGCAGGGCGGTGTGCGCAATTTGGCCATATCTGAAGCTGCTGCACCTTATGGCTTGTACTATGCACCTGACCCATCCAGCCAGATCGCCTGCACGATTGGCGGTAACGTCGCCGAAAATTCAGGCGGCGTTCACTGTCTTAAATACGGCTTGACGGTTCACAACGTCATCAAGGTTAAAGGCTTCACGGTGGAAGGCGATGAGGTTGAATTCGGCAGCGATGCACTCGATGCGCCAGGCTACGACTTGCTCAGCGTTATCGTGGGCAGTGAAGGCATGTTAGCTATCACGACAGAAGTCACCGTTAAGCTGATTCCCAAGCCGCAACTTGCGCGGTGCATCATGGCCAGCTTTGACGACTTGCGCAAAGCTGGTGATGCGGTGGCTGCCGTGATTGCGGCAGGCATCATTCCGGCTGGGCTGGAGATGATGGACAAACCCATGACAGCGGCGGTGGAAGACTTTGTACACGCAGGTTATGACTTGACGGCCGAGGCAATATTGCTGTGCGAGAGTGACGGTACGGTCGAGGAGGTCGAAGAAGAGATTGGCCGCATGAGCGAAGTGCTTACGCGTTGCGGTGCAACCGCGATTGCTGTCAGTCAAAACGAGGCTGAGCGCTTGAAGTTTTGGTCGGGTCGCAAAAATGCTTTTCCAGCCAGTGGCCGCATGAGTCCTGACTACATGTGTATGGACTCGACCATTCCTCGTAAGCGTCTGGCCGACATTTTGCTGGCCATTGCCGAGATGGAAAAAAAGTATGCCCTGCGCTGCGCCAACGTGTTTCACGCAGGTGACGGTAATCTGCACCCCTTGATTCTGTTTGATGCGAATGATGCCGACCAATTGCACCGCTGCGAGCTGTTCGGCGCCGAAATTTTAGAAACCAGCGTCGCGATGGGCGGCACGGTCACGGGCGAGCATGGCGTGGGCGTCGAAAAACTCAACTCCATGTGTGTGCAGTTCTCGGCAGAAGAAAACGAGCAGATGTTTGGCGTCAAGCGCGCGTTTGACAGCCGTGGTTTGCTTAACCCTGGCAAGGTCATTCCAACGTTAAACCGCTGCGCTGAATACGGAAAAATGCTGGTCAGGGGCGGCAAAATTGCCCATCCTGATTTGCCCAGGTTCTAGAGCCGCAAACCCATGCAAGGTTTACGCGGTCTGGCCTGGTTGCTGGCCTTCCAGTCTGTTGGTGAACTGCTTGCACGCGGCTTGAAGTTGCCTTTTCCTGGCCCAGTCGTGGGCATGCTTTTGTTGCTGCTGGCACTGCGCTGGCATGTCGTACGCGAGCCGGTCGGCATGTGCGCCGATTTCTTGTTGTCGCACCTTTCCTTACTCTTTGTACCTGTTGGCGTCGGCGTGATGACGCATCTCACCCTTGTCAATCAATATGGTGTGCGTATGCTTTTGGTGATTGTGCTTTCAACGCTGGTGGGTTTGGCTGTTACCGTGCTGTGTTTGCACGCATCAAAAACCAATGGCGAGCCGAATGACGCCTAAATTTGTTGAACTTTGGGTGTATTTGTCGGCTACGCCACTGTTTGGTTTGACGGCAACCTTGGTGGTGTACGTGCTGGCACACAACTTTTACGCGCGCCTGAGCCAAGCGCCTTGGGCTAACCCGGTGCTGTGGACGGTGCTTATCTTGGCAGGTGTTTTGCTGCTGTCTGGTGTGCCCTATCCCACCTATTTTGCTGGCGCACAGTTCATTCACTTTTTGCTCGGGCCTGCTGTGGTGGCGCTGGCATGGCCGCTGTGGCAACGGCGTGCCGAACTGCGCCGGCGCTGGGGCCGATTACTGCTAGCCGCCTTGGCGGGCGGCTTGGCAGCCAGTGGCTCTGCACTGGTATTGGCGTGGCTGTTTGGGCTGCCTCTGGAGGTCATGCTGTCTTTGGTGCCCAAGTCAGTCACCGCGCCCGTAGCCATGGGTATTGCTGAAAAAATTGGCGGCATTCCGGCGCTTGCGGCAGTTTTTGCCGTCATCACGGGTTTGGTCGGTGCGCTGGCGGGCAAGTATCTTTTCGACGCGTTGCGCATTTCCACAACCCTTAACGGTTGGGCCGCGCGTGGTTTTGCACTGGGTACAGCAGCGCACGGCATTGGCGCTGCGCGCGCTTTGCAAGTCAATGCTGATGCAGGTGCCTATGCAGCCTTGGCTTTGGGTGTGCAGGTGGTTTTGGCATCGCTGTTGATGCCTTTGATTGCGCCGCTTTTAATCAAGCTGTTTTAAGGTTACCGCCTATTTGTGACAATGAGGGTGTAGGCGCTTTTGCCAAAACGGCCCCCGTACCAAACAAAATCTCCCCTGCAAGCTGGCCGCCTTCTTCGATCACCAGCTTTCCGTAGCGAATCGTGCCAGTTACTTTTCCGGTCGAGTAAATCACCAGTTTTTGCCGTACGGTCAGATTGCCGGTGAACTCTCCACGAATTTCGGCCACATCAATCTCGGCCGAGCCCTTGAAAGCGCCCTGCTCGGCGATTTGCATCACGCGTGAATCCATCGTGGCCTCAACCAAGCCTTCCACCACCAAGGTGTCGCAGTCCGTTATTTCGACACCCTTGAGCTTGATATTTGGTCCCACAGTCAGCTTGCTGCCACCCTCGTGCGCGATCGTTGGGGTGGTATCGCTGGTTGGTTTTGGTGTGGGCGCCGCTTGGGAAGAAGTGCTTTGAGCGGGTACCGCAGCGGCATAACCGCTGGTCGGATTCTTTAGGTTGTTAGGCGTCGCAAGCGTGCTGGAGCTGTCCATATCGCGTTTTCCAAAAAACGGTGTTGCCATGTGACTTCCTTAAAAAAAGAAGGCATAGTACGGCGGCACGCTACAAAAAACATCAGTGGTGTGCAAGATACGTAACGAAATTAATTCTTACAAGCGCGATATTGCATCCGCAGATCATGTTTATCAAGATCCAAAATCATGCCCTACCTGCTCAAAATCTTTACCGCTGATGACGTCACTGGCGCTCAGCGGGCACTTGCCGTTAAACGTTTTCGGCAGGCGCTTGAAGATGGATTGGGCGGCGAGGACATGGTTTTGCCGTGCCACCACGCCTATCTGAAGTTGTTTCACCAATACAGCGAGCACGCCCGCCCTTGGCCTATCAGTGCGGCAGAACAAATATTGGTCGAGCGATGGGAGGCTGCCGAGCTTGCCGCTAACCAAGCAGCCTTTGGTGAGCACCGATATTTAGGCGATGCTGATTTTGAAATTGTGGCTTTGAAATAGGGTCAAGTTGCATTTTTACGGTGGATGAAGCATCAGGAGGCAACCGGTTTTGTTTCAAAAGATAATATGGGTTTTTGAGTGGGGTGATGTTTGTGGCGTGGTTAATTGGGGTGGTTTTCGGCCTGGTAGGGCTGGTGGTGCTGGCTTGGGCAGTCAGCCGCCACCAGAAGCGAAAGTCTGAACAAGCCATTTCACATGCACCGGCCGAAAAAGGTACCGTCCAACGCCCCGTTGACGGGGCAAACATCGATACCAGCACCCCAACAGGAACAGGGGTGGATGTGGGACTCGGTACGGCCACAAAGCTCAGCACAAAGCTCAAAACAAAGGTCAGCACAAAGAGTGGCGCAAATACTGACAGCTCAGCCGAGCCAAGTCTGACTGCGTCACAACCTTTGGTATCAGAAGCCGAGCCTGCCTACAAAATAAGTTATGTTCCGTCGCACCGGGAGTGGAGCGGCAGCTCTAGCGGCGCGCTGCGTCTTAAAACCCTGACGTATAAGCAGTATGAGTGCCTTGAAGATGCACGTTATGGTTTCAAAATTGTGGGTGTGAAGCCGACAGAACGTAACAACGAACAACCGCACAAAACCCGCGCGCATGGTTTAAAAACGGTTTCCTCACTTGTCCGGCATGGTTTTTTAATGCCCGTTGGCACGGAGGCTTCTGATAATGTGAATGGGCCAAGCAGTCATGTGATCACCGATCACGGCCTGAATGCCCTGGAGGTTTGTGATGTCAGGTATTAAGCTTGCTGTGCGTTTCTAAATCGTTGCATTGGCCGGGGCGTTGCTGGCGGCCCATGAATACAATGCGACGAAAACCAATGCATCAAATACTGCACCGAAACACAGATACAAGACTGGCATAAACAGAACAGACAGATGCTGCATGATGAAAGCCTGCGCCAGTACCTGATGCGGAATCATGATGCCAAAAAACACCAAAATAAGTGCGGTGTAAAACAGCTTGACTGCCAAGCTTAAATTGAGAATGTAGTAACCCACCGCCAGCATCACGGGTGTGGCCAGCATGATGACATAGCCGATGGTCATTAGCTCCTCGCTGTGACGGGCAATGGTGTAGGGAAACGCGTTGGGTGCCCACAAAAAATAGGCCACCGCCATCAGTTGAACAATACAAACAATTCTGAGTGGGTACTTCAGCGGCAGGGTGGCACCTTTCATCAGCAGTGACAACAACAAACCTATGGTTGTGACCAACACCGTGATCCAAAGCGTGGTCATGCTCGGCATTGGCGTACTGACCATACCTGTCGACAAAATATTGGCAAATTGTCCAGATTCGCCAAGTTGAAAAGCGCGGCTGAATGGCAAATCCAGCCGGTCTGACCAAAACAAGACACATTCACGCCAAAAGTCCAGCAACATCGGCTTTGCCCACAATAAAAGCGCGCAAAGCACCAAAGGCAGCAACACCGCCTGCGCCAGCAAATAAGGCGTCACTTTTAATGGCGTGATGGCGCGGTGCGGTCGTACCCGCACATTCTGCGACCGCGCTCGCTTGATCGCCAAAAACGCGGCATGAAAACCGTGGTCATATTCTTTGGTTTCGCTGGCGACAGAAATGGTTTTTGTGAGCATGGTGCGCTTTTAAAAGTCGTGGAAGATACCAACATTCAAACCGGAACGGTTATAAAAAGGGCTGCTGTAGCGGTTCGCGCCTAACATCACACCGGTACGCGGTGCAACCCAATGACGCCAGGAAATGCTGGTTTCCGCGCTGGCAAAGTTAACGAGTTGCTTACTTGCAGTGATCGACTGGTAACCCTCTGAGCCCCATCCATGACGCACGGTCACCAGGTCTTGTTTGTCACGACCATACGTCAATGCGATAAATTGCTGTTGGGTTTTAATGGCCCCGGGGTTGCTGCTGTTTAACCGCACACCACCTTCTGCGATCAAAGGCGCGTCAAAATAGTAAACCAGCCCTAGCGAAATACTGCTGTCGCTGTGCCCGTCTGGGGCCTTGTAAAAACCGGCACCCACAGAGGTCACCAGATTGCGACCGGACAGCCATTTTTTATTCAGCGTTGCATCGATGCGATAACGTGGCAGATAAAAAGCGCCGTCGCCGAAGCCTGCGGCAATGTTGGTGTAATAGTCTTCGTTGACGGTGTAGGTGTCGCTCAAACCCACAAATGCGCCGTTCATGTCGAACCTGCGATTCAACGACAGCTCAGCCTGCAGTAAGTGCGAAGGCAAGCCATATGTACCGCGCAAGGTCACATCGCGCCAGCTGCCAAAACCATCGCTGAGGTTTTGAAAACCCGTGCTGAGTTCTAGCGTACGCGGTAGGTTGTTTGGCTCGGGGGTTGCTGCCAAACGCATAGCACCGGGTTCAATCGGTTGTGCCACTGCAGCGCAGCTCAGGGCCAGGCCGCTCAAGCTGAGCGTCAAAAAGCGCTGGGTGGTTAAAGTCCGCATCAACATAAGGAAGCCCTCAAAAGTTTTTTATAAAAAGTCATCTAACTACTGGCAGTTAGCTGACTTGCTGGCAGGCGTAATTCCCCTGCTGGCTAATATCTTAAGCCCTGCTTCGTCTGTCACTGCCCAACGTGCGGTATGGCGCATAGCCGACGTTTCGCGCAGCCAGCAACGTGCGGTTGGCAAGTCGCCTTGTCGCAGCGCAAGCACAGCTAACAAGCCCCACGGATAATCTGCGTCGCCATGATGGAGCCACTCTTTGCGGTGCAACTGCATCCAGTTTTTGTAATAAGTTTTAGCGTTTTTGGGCAAGAGCGGAAAGTCCACCAACAACGGAAAGATTTGCGCTACATGGTCTGGGTAAAACTGGGGAGATTGTGTTTGTTGCTCGAGTTGTGTGGACACTAAAAATTTGTTGTTCACCGGCTGCCAGAAAGTGCGGTGAATGTCTTGTGCAAGTTTGTCGACCTCGCTGGTCTTGGCCTGCTTAGAGCGCGCTTTGAGTGACCATACCTCCAGGTTGTCCATGAACAAGCCGTGCAGATAAACCGGCGACACCATGTAAATACCGCGTGACGGCTGATACAGCCGCTCAAGCGATTTTTGACTGATGGCATGACTCTTGTCCCAGGCCGGTGTCTTGCTCAACTTGACCGGCATGGTTTCCAGCAACCGTATCCACAAGGCAAGCAATGAGTCGTCGGCATCTGCCGTTTTGCACGACACCCAAGTCTTGGTGGGGCTTCTGCAAAATCGGTCAAAGGTACCATCTGGCTTTTGGTGGGCCACCAACCAATTGGCAAATTTTTCAGCGGGCATTGATATATCCATGCCGTTGTCATGCGCAAGCAGTAAAGCTTGCAGCGCAAAATAAGGGTCAGTCGTATCGCCACCGTGCAAGATTGTGATGACGCCGGATTCGTCGGTGTAGCCCGGCAGTTCAAACTTGGGCAAGGTACTGGCTATTGCGCTGCTAAACGCTAGCCACCCCAGAACCCATACCGCCAGTCGCTTTGGTTTGCCCCACATCATTTCAAACTTCATTCGGCCTTCACCATGCCAATCTCATTGGCCCAAACCGCACCGTGCACCACTGCGCCTTCTTCAATGATGATGTTGTTGGCTGTCACCGTGGTCATGGCGTCTGGCGAGCCAACCGTGGCGCGTGCACCAATCAAGACATCGCTTTCAGAAACAATTGGCCCAAACGCCCTGGCGTCTTTAAAGACATAAATTCGTTTTTCGCAGGTGATAGCACCTTCAACGCTGGCCCGGCGCGCAACGCTGACGCCAATGCGTGCCTTGATGTCGCCAATCACCGTGGTTCCCTGGCCAACGGTTAAAAAACCTGTGACCACCAGCGAGCCTTCGTACAACCGCCCGGCAGGTAATGCGCAGTCACCGCGAATCAAATACAACGATTCGGTTTGGCGCACCGCATTTGGGAGATCAGCGTAACTGGCTGGCGTTTGCGCATAATGGACGGTACGCTTGGGTTGCCCACCAGCCAAACCACTCAAGTAACCCAAGTGACCCGCGTGACCCACGCCAAACAACAATGTGGGCGCCTGGAGTCGCTCAAACCAGACTTCCTTACCAAGCTCAATCGCAACGCCCGCTGAGATACGGCGCAGCGCAACGCCGTTGTCGCCTAATCGAAAAATGCCATCGGCATGCCCCCAGTCGTGCACTTCACTTTCACTGCCCAACGCAATATCGCCAGTTGAATAAAGCGACGAAAATGCGGAATTAGGCCCAGTTTGCACATCGCCCTCGACATACAGCTGGCTGGCGCTTCGAATAGAAGCTGAGGTATGAATCGATTGCCTGGCAATCAAACGCTTGCGGGTTTGTTGCCACTGCATGCTGTCGATGGGAAATTCGACAAAATCAAAATCTTCAAAGCCTGTAGCCGGTCCCCGCCCCAGCTTGGCCGTTGCGTCTGCATGCAGGCGTCGTGAGAAATGCTCAATATCGCTGGTGTAGTTAGCAGAAACCGGCAATGCCGCAACATCACTCGGGTGCCGCCACTCTTTGTAGGCGGGTATGAATGGAAGGGTCAGCAGCAGCAGGCACACCAGTGCAAAAGCTGCATAGGTCATGTAGTTTGGATCCATCATGGTGCAGCCTTTGGCAGGCTAGGTGGCTGTCTGTACCGAATGGTTTTGTCCCACACCATCTCGCGCTTAAAGACTTTGTCCATCATCAAACTGAGCACTGCGCCCGCGATTGCAAACAAGCTCACCAAGAATCCAAGAATGTTCAGGGGGAGCAGACGCAATCGCTTTCTGTTGCCATCAATCAATACCGCCACCACAATCTCAAAAAACGCCGCAAAATTACCCAACGTGCCGTAAATCATCAAAGCAAAGACGGGTATCAGTTGCGATAAAAGCGAGCCAGCATTAGAAAAATACAAACCCAATGCCAAACCCCAGCCCATCAGCATGATCAGCGGGATGACAAAAACGAACAACAAAAGCAGGCCATCCATCCGTTGCCCCCAGGTCAGGTATTTGCTGGTGGCAAATTGCCACAGATAGCGTGCCATGACCTGGTTGTGCCCTTTGGCCCAGCGGGTCACCTGCTTGATACGAATACGCCACTCTTCCGGGACTTCTTCATAGCATTCAGAGCGGTTGGTATACACGGTTTTCCAACCATTGAACATCAGCCGGAAAGTGATATCGGTGTCTTCAGCCAACGTATCGTCGTGCCAGCCCCCGACTGCCTCAACCGCCGATAAGCGAACACCGCCTACCGTTCCGCCGTACTGCGGCAAAAGGTTCATATTCATGCGCGCCTGCTGGTCGACCTGGTAGCCGCCTGAGCGTTCCAGATCCAGCAACCGTGTCAGCAGGTTGGCGCCACTGTTGATAGGCACGACACGCCCCATCACTGCGCCAATTTCTGGGTCAAAGAAAGGTGCTACTAACTGCTTAAGTAAACCACGCCCTGGCACGTAATCGGCATCAAAAATAATGGCGATGTCGCCCACGGCAAACTGCAGCGCATCTTTCAGTGCGGCCGATTTGCCAGCTTTGCCATCCACACGGTGGAAGGGCCAGATCCGGGTGGGAAACCGCGCCACATAGCCATCAATGATGGCGCCTGTGGTGTCCTTGGATCGGTCGTTGACTGGGATGATTTTTAGTCTGTCGGCTGGGTAGTCAGTATTGAGAAGTGCTTCAATGCAGCCCGCGATAACTTTTTCTTCGTTGTGAGCGGCGATAAATACCGTAATCATTGGCCAGCGAGCCACGGCAATGTCTATGTACGGGTGGCGCTGTTTGCCAATCAGGCGGTTCATGGTGAACATGAAGTGCCTGACGCCATACAGCATCATGACGACGACGATTAAAAACAGCATCCATGCCATGACCGAGGCAACGGGGTAGGCGCTAAATGTGGTGGGCATGTGCAGGTCTCCAGTGTCGGCGGGCGATGTCATGAAGCAGGGCGCTTCAAGCCCGTCGGCGTTTTAAACAGTTTCAGTCACGGCAAACGTTTGGTTTTGAAAATGGTGGGCCAAAATAGAAACGATCTTCTGTGAAGCTGTACCGTCACCAAATGGATTACCGGCCCGTGACATGCTGGTGTAGCCAGCAAGGTCAGTTGACAATCGCATCACCTGCTTGATGATGGTGGCGCGTTCTGCACCAATCAGCAGCGCGCAACCCGCTTCCAGTGCTTCAGGGCGTTCGGTTTCGTCTCGTAGCACCAAAACTGGCACACCAAAGGTTGGCGCTTCTTCTTGCAAACCACCGGAGTCTGTCAACACCATCCAGGCATCTGCCAATGCTTGCTGCATCTGCGTGTAATCCAGTGGTTCGGTCAATGTGACGTTGGCAATGCCCTTCAAAATACTGTTAACCGGCCCTTTAACGACAGGATTCAGATGGACCGGAAACAGCACTTTCAAATCCGGCTGCATCGCAGCAATGCCTGCAATCGCATGGCAGATCTCAGCCAGATCATGCCCCCAGTTTTCACGGCGGTGTACCGTGACCAGTAGGTGGCCGCGTCCCGTGCTGGTTCGTTTCACACCTCGGTTGGCACACGTCCACTGCTGCGCATCAATGACCGTGTTGCCCGTCAGGTAAATGAATTCGTCCGCGATGCCTTCGTTTTGCAATGCGATGCGTGCACGTTCGGTAGGAGCGAAATGAAAGCGGCTCAAGCGACTGATCATCTGCCGCAAACCTTCTTCAGGAAAAGGTCGCTTTAAATTGTGAGTTCGCAAGCCAGCTTCTACATGGGCGATCGGAATGCGGTTATAAAACGCAGCCAGGGCACCTTGAAAGGCGCTTTCTGTGTCGCCCTGCACAATCACCAAGGACCAATTCTTTTTGGTCATTTCCTGCTCCAGCTGCTGCCTGCAACCCAGGCTGAAATCAAGCAAGCTGCTGCCTTTACGTTGCAAACGGCTATCAGGTACGACATCAAAGCAGGCCAAGATCTGGTCGGCCATGTCGGCATGCTGTCCGGTATGCAACCACTCAACATGACACCAGTCCGCGTCACGTAGGGCGTGGTAAAGCGGCGCAAGTTTGATGATTTCTGGGCGGGTTCCTGAAACGAAAAGTATGTTTTGCATGGTGTGTTGTGCTTTTAGTTTTTGACGTAAAAATGATTTAGAACGTCTCCTTGCGCGGCTTCTATAAGTAAAGGCCTGTGTGCGGTGTAGGACGTAACCTTCAGTAACATGTGTACTTGTCTTTGTTCCAAATTGACACCGCTGCCGTAAGCTTTAGGCCATGCAGCCCAATCTTTTCAAGACCATTTTTAAACCGCTTGTGCCCGGGCCAGCTCTCCTCAAAGACGGCGAATCAAAACTGCTGCAAGCCTGTATGGACAAGCTGAACAACATCGTGGTGATCACGCAAGTTCAAGCAGCAGGCGGACCCAGGCACAAAATTATTTATGTCAACGAGGCGTTTGAAAAACATACGGGTTACAGCCAAGCGGAAGTCATGGGGCGTTCGCCCAGCTTGCTGCAAGGTCAAGGCAGTCAGGATGCTGAGCTAAATCGTGTGCACATGGCGCTCGCGCAGTCACAAACTGTGCATGCAGAGCTGATCAACTACAAAAAAGACGGCACTTTATTCTGGATAGAACTTGATATTGCGCCGGTTAAAAACGCAGCAGGTATCACCACGCATTGGGTGTCTGCAGCCCGGGACATCACCGACCGCAAGATTGCGGAAGAAGAGATTGAATACCTGGCCTTTTATGACCCCCTGACGCAGTTGCCGAATCGCCAAATGTTGATGGATAGGCTGGAGCGCGCTTTGTCAAGGATCGGCAGCCGGGGCAAAAAAGAGCAGCTCAACATCAACGGCGCGCTGATGTTCATTGACCTGGACAATTTCAAGGTGCTCAATGACACCCTGGGTCACGCAACTGGCGACAACTTGCTGTGCAAAGTAGCGACAAGGTTGGGTGCGTGCGTCAGACTAAGCGACACCGTAGCGCGTTTGGGTGGGGACGAGTTTGTGGTGATGCTCGAGAGCTTGCCCGAAGAAGTTACCGCCGCTACCGAATACTGCCGAGGTGTAGCCGAAAGAATCCTGTACGCCTTGAGCGAGACTTACGACCTGGCTGGTCATCAATACGACAGCTCATGCAGCATTGGTGTGACCTTTTTCAGCAAACGCAAACAAAATTTGAGCGACTTGCTCAAGCAGGCAGACTTGGCGATGTATCAGGCCAAAGCTGCGGGTCGAAATACGGTGTGCTTTTTTGATCCCGCCATGCAGGCTGTTGTCACGGCCAATGCAGCGCTCAATTTTGGATTGCGCCAGAGCTTGCGCGATGACCACTTTGTGCTTTACTACCAGCCCCAAGTAGGCGGGAGCGGAAACATGTTTGGTGTAGAGGCACTGCTGCGCTGGAATCATCCGGAGCGTGGATTGGTCTACCCCAATGACTTTATCGCGCAGGCAGAAGAAAGTGGCCTCATTTTGCCGCTCGGTAAGTGGGTTTTGGAAACAGCTTGTCAGCAGTTAGCACGCTGGGCGCTGCGCGATGAAACGCGCCACCTGAGCATTGCCGTTAATGTCAGCGTCCGGCAGTTTCGTCACCCCGAGTTTGTTGAGCTGGTGATGATGACGATCAAAGAGGCAGGCATACCCGCCAATCGGCTCAGGCTGGAGTTGACCGAGAGCCTGTTGGCCACTGGAATTGAGGTGACGATCGCCAAAATGGGAATGCTCAAAGAAGCTGGCGTGACGCTGTCGATTGACGACTTTGGCATTGGCTATTCAGCGCTTTCTTACTTGAAGCGTTTGCCTCTTGACCAGCTCAAAATTGACCGTCTGTTCGTCAAAGACATCCTGACAGACCCCAACGATGCCGCGATTGCGCGAACCATCGTCGGTTTGGCACAAAGCCTGGGACTAGGCGTGGTCGCCGAGGGGGTTGAAACCGAAGCTCAGCGGGATTTGCTTGCACAGTTTGGGTGCGAGTGCTACCAGGGGCATTTGTACTGTCCGGCAATGCCGATTGATGCTTTGGAGATTTTTATGCAGCGACGTAGAGCCGAGCCAATACCTGTAGGGAGCAAGCCAGCACCTGTAGATGTCAAGCCAGCCGTGACACCAAAGTGACGTCTGGCTTATCTGCTGCCAAATATAGCGGTACCGACACGTACCATCGTGCTGCCTGCATGAATGGCGGCCTCCAAGTCGGCCGTCATGCCCATTGACAGTGTGTCCATCGGCTGTGGTAGCACACCGGACTCATTTATTTGATCAAATATGACCTTGGCCCTCGAATGTATTGCGCAAGCAGCTACGAAATCAATAGCAGGCTCGGGCAGGGTCATCAAGCCGCGTAATCTGAGGTTGGGCAGCTGAACAACCGCTTTGACGAGGGCCATCACTTCGCTGGGTGCAACGCCAGACTTGTTTGCGCCACCGTCGATGTTGACTTGCAGGCAAATCTGAAGCGGTGCAAGGTGTGCGGGGCGTTGCTCACTCAGGCGCTGCGCGATCTTCAAGCGGTCGACAGATTGCACCCAGTCAAAGTGCTCGGCCACCTGCCGGGTTTTGTTGCTTTGGACAGGGCCAATGCAATGCCACTTCAGGCCTTCGTGTTCACTCAGTGCGGTGATTTTCTCAACGCCCTCGGCGATGTAGTTTTCGCCAAACGCGCGTTGCCCTTCGCTCATGGCAACAAGCACCGCATCAGCACCAAAGGTTTTAGAGACCGCCAGCAGCTGCACGCTGCTCGGCGCGCGTCCGGCTGCAAAGCATGCGGTGGTGATGCGATCCCGCACACTGGTCAAATTTCTCACGATCATGGTCATCATTCACCTGTAAACTGCAAGATAAGCGATTTTGTCTTACACGCTCTAAGGATTTTCGGGATGGATATCACCCAGCTATTGGCCTTTAGTGTCAAAAACAAGGCATCTGATTTGCACCTGTCCGCGGGGCTGCCACCCATGATACGTGTGCATGGCGATGTGCGGCGCATCAACGTTGACCCGCTGGACCACAAACAAGTGCATGCCATGGTGTACGACATCATGAACGACACCCAGCGTAAAAACTACGAAGAATTTTTAGAGGTTGATTTTTCGTTTGAAATTGATGGTCTAGCGCGCTTTCGGGTCAACGCTTTTAACCACAACCGGGGTGCGGGCGCGGTGCTGCGAACCATTCCGTCAAAAATTTTGACGCTCGAGCAGCTCAATGCCCCCAAGATTTTTGGCGACCTGGCCATGAAGCCGCGCGGCATGGTGCTGGTCACCGGGCCAACCGGTTCGGGCAAGTCCACCACATTGGCAGCCATGGTGAACTACCTGAATGAAAACGAGTACGGCCATATCTTGACGGTAGAAGATCCGATTGAATTTGTGCACGAATCCAAAAAGTGCCTCATCAACCAGCGTGAGGTCGGGCCGCACACGCTGAGTTTTAATGCCGCGTTGAAGTCCGCTTTGCGTGAAGACCCTGACGCGATTCTGGTTGGCGAGATGCGCGACCTGGAAACCATCCGCCTGGCCATGTCTGCTGCTGAAACCGGTCACCTGGTGTTTGGCACATTGCATACGTCCAGTGCTGCCAAAACCATCGACCGCATCATCGACGTGTTTCCGGCAGAAGAAAAAGAAATGATCCGCTCGATGTTGTCTGAATCATTACAGGCCGTGATTTCACAAACGCTTTGCAAAACCAAAGACGGTGCTGGCCGGGTGGCAGCGCACGAGATCATGCTGGGGACGAGCGCGATTCGCAACTTGATCCGCGAGGCAAAAGTGGCGCAGATGTACTCGTCGATCCAAACCGGTAACAGCGTGGGGATGCAGACGTTGGACCAAAACCTGACCGACCTTGTCAAGCGCAACGTGATCTCTGCAGCTGAAGCCCGAGGCAAAGCCAAAATTCCGGATAACTTTCCGGGCTGAATGTGGCTCCCACGGTCGTGCACTTCGTGTCACTTCCTGCCCTCCGAGAGGGCCGCTGCGCCTGCGGCCTGGCAAAGCCAGTTCCACGGCCCCTGCTTGAAAATACAGAGACTTTATTCTTGCCATTAGACCTGACCGTGTTCTTGCGGTTGGCATTTGAACGGAGCTAAAAATGGAACGCGACCAGGCCAGTAAATTTATCAATGACTTGCTCAAGCTCATGATCAGCCGCAATGGCAGTGACTTGTTCATCACGGGCGACTTCCCACCGGCGATGAAGGTGGACGGTAAAGTCACCAAAGTCTCGCCGCAGCCGCTCAATGGAGGGCACACGCTGGCGCTCGCTCGCGCCATCATGAATGACAAGCAGGCCGCTGAGTTCGAACGTACCAAAGAATGCAACTTCGCCATCAGCCCACCAGGCGTCGGTCGGTTTCGGGTCAACGCGTTTATCCAGCAGGGTAAGGTTGGCATGGTGATGCGGGTCATCCCGCTGACGCTGCCCACGATCGACGGCCTGGGCGTGCCGCAGGTGTTAAAAGAAGTCGTCATGGCCAAGCGCGGCTTGACCATTTTGGTGGGCGCCACGGGTTCTGGCAAATCGACCACGCTGGCAGCCATGGTGGACTGGCGCAACGAGCAGTCGTTTGGTCACATCATCACCATTGAAGACCCGGTTGAGTTTGTGCATCCGCACAAGAACTGCGTCATTACCCAGCGCGAAGTCGGCCTGGACACCGACAGCTGGGAGGCTGCCCTAAAAAACACGCTTAGGCAAGCTCCCGATGTGATTTTGATGGGCGAGGTGCGTGACCGTGAAACCATGGAACACGCCATTGCTTTTGCCGAAACTGGCCACCTTTGCCTGTGTACCCTGCACGCCAACAGCGCCAATCAGGCGCTGGACCGGATCATCAATTTTTTCCCGGAGGAGCGCCGCCCGCAGTTGTTGATGGACTTGTCCCTCAACCTCAAAGCCATGGTGTCGCAGCGACTCATACCCAAGCAAGACAGCAAGGGTCGGGCGGCTGTGGTGGAAGTCATGCTTAACACGCCATTGATTTCCGATTTGATCTTCAAGGGCGATGTTTCCGAAATCAAGGAAATCATGAAAAAAAGCCGCAACTTGGGCATGCAAACCTTTGACCAGGCGTTGTTCGATGCGTTTGAATCCAACATGATCACCTACGAAGATGCGCTGCGCAATGCCGATTCAGTCAACGATCTGCGGCTGCAAATCAAACTCAATTCCCAGCGTGCCAAGTCGGTTGATCTGGCGGCAGGTACCGAAGCTTTTGCAATTGTCTAGCATGGCGCTAATCGCTGAAATTTAATCCTCAAACTCAAACTCAAACTCAGACACTTCAATCTGGTTTAACCCCACAGACTGCGCATATGTCATCTATCAATCCTCGCACTTACGAAACCACAGCGCCGCAAAAGGTCGCTTTTTTAGGCCTTGGTGTCATGGGTTACCCCATGGCTGGGCATTTGGCAACGGCCGGACATCATGTGCGGGTTTACAACCGAACTGCTTCTAAATCAATAGCGTTTACGCAAGAATTCGCGGGGGCTACGCATGGTTTAATCCCAAAATCTGCAGCGGAGGGTGCAGACCTGGTGTTTTGCTGTGTCGGCAACGACGACGATTTGCGCAGCGTGGTTTTGGGCGATGAGGGCGCGCTTGCAGGCATGAAACCGGGCGCGGTGCTGGTGGACCACACAACGGCTTCTGCGGACGTAGCGCGTGAGCTGTACCAAGCGGCTAGGAATCTGGGCCTTAATTTTGTAGATGCGCCTGTATCTGGTGGTCAGGCGGGCGCCCAGAACGGCGCGCTCACCGTGATGTGCGGCGGCGATGCCGCAGCGTTCGGTGCGGCCAAACCTGTTGGCATGGTGTTTTCAAAAGCGTTTACTTTGATGGGTGCCAGCGGCTCGGGCCAATTGACCAAAATGGTGAACCAGATTTGCATCGCCGGGCTGGTACAGGGCTTGAGCGAAGCGGTCGCCTTTGGCCAAAAAGCCGGGCTTGACGTGAATCAGGTGCTTGACGTGATAGGCATGGGTGCCGCACAAAGCTGGCAACTCGACAACCGGGGCAAAACCATGGTGGCGGACAAGTTTGATTTTGGTTTTGCAGTCGACTGGATGCGCAAAGACCTGGGGCTGGTGCTAGACGAGGCCAAGCGCAACGGCGCGCGCTTGCCGGTCACGGCGTTGGTCGATCAGTTTTATGCCGATGTCCAGGCCATGGGTGGCCAGCGCTGGGACACGTCCAGCTTGATCAAACGCTTGAAGTGAATCAATTGCCCGCAGGCTTGGCCTCGGGTGGCCTGGCGGGCGTGGGCAGCTGGCGCGCCAGTTCTTCTTCACTGATGATTTCAAAAATGCGGACGACTTTTTGTACCCCCGGCGTACCGCGCGCAACGGCAGTCCCCCGGTCGGCCTCCCGCTGGGTGACGCGGCCCATCAGGTAAGTGGTGCCTCGCTCTGTGACCACCCGAAATGAGTTGGCAAAAAGGTCTTTGGCATCCACCAGCAGTGCTTTAACGCGACCCGTCACCAGCACATCAGATGAGCGCTGCGTCAGGGTCGAGTTGCCCATCACAGCCAGCTCATTGACCACTGAAGTGACGTTTTCAACCCGTGAGATGAGCTGCTCGACCAGCAGTTTGTCTTGCGCTGTGGGCACTTCACCCGTCAACAGAACTTGACGATTAAAACTGTTCACGTTTACGTGCACACGCTCGCCAATGTTGGTTCGGATGCGGCTGTCGCTGCGCAGCTCAATGCCTTCATCCTCCAGCTGCGCACCAGACGTGCGCCTGTCGTTAGCAACCAGCGTGCCGCCGACCACGGCACTGCCTAAAACCAACGGGATGCACGCGCTAAGCGAGCTTGCGGCAAGCACCACTGCGCCTGCGAACATCACATATTGTCTGGACACGACATGTTTCATCACAAAGACTCCTGATCGCCAAGCAGTTGGGCGTCTACACCGTCACAAATACAGTGCAAGACAAGTAAGTGCACCTCCTGAACGCGTGCAGTCCGCTCATGCGGCACGCAAATATGCACATCGGTTTCACGCAGGGCGTGGGCGATTTTGCCGCCGCCTCGGCCGGTCAGCGCCACCACGGTCATTTCTCGCTCATGCGCCGCTTCGATGGCGGCCAGCACGTTGCCCGAATTACCGCTGGTACTGATCGCCAGCAACACGTCTCCCGCGCCGCCAAAGGCACGCACCTGTTTTGAAAAGATCACATTAAAGTCGTAATCGTTGGCAATCGCCGTCAGGATCGAGCTGTCGGTTGTCAGCGCAATCGCGGCCAGTTCAGGCCGCTCACGCTCATAACGCCCCACAAACTCTGCTGCAAAATGCTGCGCGTCAGCGGCCGAGCCGCCATTGCCACAAGCCAGTACCTTGCCGCCACTGGTTACGCTGGCCAGGATGGCTTGTACGGCAGCGGCAATCGGTTTGGACAAAACCTGTGCTGACTGGTACTTCAAGTCGGCGCTGTCGATAAAGTGCTGTTCAATTCGTTGTTCTAACATTTGCCGATGATAGCGGGTTGCAAGCTGGTCCCTGTAACCAGGCGATGCCCGCGGAAGGGAGCTGTTCAGGCCATAAACTCAGTCAAACCCGCTGCTGACGACGTGCTGGCGTACTGTAGGTCGGTGTTGGCTTCAAACGCGGCAAGCAGGTGGTCGACCACCGCACGCACACGCGGGGCCAAGTTGGCACGGTGCGGATACTGCAGCGATACCTCGCGCACGGCGGGCTGAAACGCCGGGTGCAGCAACACCTTGAGCTGCCCACTGCGCAAATACGGCAACGCATGGTGCAGCGCCACGCCGCCAATGCCTAGGCCCAGCAAGGCTGCTTGTGCCACAGTTTCAGGGTCAGACAAGGCTAGGGCGCCCTGCGGCTCCAGCGTGGTGAGCGCACCTTGGTGCTGAAACGTCCAGGGGGCGGTCAGCCCTGATAAAAACCGCAAGCTGATCAACCTGTGCTGCAGCAAATCAGATGGCTGCATGGGGACGCCTGAGCCCGCCAAGTAAGCCGGGCTAGCGACCAGCACCGTGGTGAGCCGGCAAATGCGGCGCGACACCACACTGGCATCGGCCAGCCGGGCACCACGGATCACGATGTCAAAGCCGTCGCGCACCATGTCCACTTGGCGGTCGTCCATGGCCAGCTCCACTTGAATGTTTGGGTAGTGCTGCCGCAGTCCGGCCAACTCGGGCAGCAAGTAACGCCGCGAAAAACCGCTACCCACCGATATGCGAACCGTGCCGCGCGGGCTCCCCGTACCCACCGCCGACTGCACCGCCTCGGCCAGGCGTTGCAGGGCATCCAGTGCCAGCGGCATCAGGCTGGCGCCTTCTTCTGTCAGCGACATGCTGCGGGTGCTGCGGTTCAGCAAGCGCACGCCCAGCGCCGATTCGAGTCGGGCCACCGCACTGGCCACCGCCTGGGGCGACACGTCCAGCTCGGCTGCAGCGCGGGTAAATGACAGGGCACGCGCCGCCGCCGTAAAAGCGCGCAGGCCGCGCAGTTGGTCAAGGTTGGGTTCAATCAAAACGTCAGACATTCGCTTAATTTACATCATCAGCTTGTAAATCATTCAATGTCAAACCCATTTTTTTATCCAATCAACCCGCGCAAACTTCGTTTCACCTTGATCCGTCAAGCAATCCGTCAAGCAATCCATCAAGCTTTTCAACTTTCTATTCTTTCACTTTTCAGGAGCCTCTCATGACCACTACCCCCCACATCCTCGTCACCGGCGCATCGGGCAACATCGGCACCGCACTGGTTTCGCAGCTGCGCGCAGCAGGTACGCCCTATTCAGTTTTGCGCAGCCAGGGTGCAGCCGATGCGAGCACCCGCGTAGCCAGCTACGGCGACGTCGATGCGCTGACCCGCGCTTTGGAAGGCGTGGACACCCTGTTTTTGCTGCTGCCGTTGGTTGAAAACAAACGACAACTGGCCAAAAACGCCGCCACCGCCGCCAAGCGCGCGGGCGTTAAACACATCGTTCGCTCCAGCGGCGCAGGGGCTGACAGCGCCAGCAGCTTTGCTTTGCCGCGCCTGCAAGGTCAGGTTGACGAGATATTGGCCGCCTCTGGCATCGCGACCACGTTTATCCGGCCAGCCGGCTTCATGCAAAAATACGCGACCTTTATGACCGGGCAGGTCAAACAGGGCACGGTATATGCCGCGCATGGTGATGCCGCCCAAAGTTTGGTCGATGTGCGCGACATCGCCGCGGCAGCCGCCGCCGTGCTGCACAACCCTGCCGCCCACGCAGGCAAGGCCTACACCCTCACCGGTGGCGAGTCATTGACCACCGAGCAGTTTGTGTACGAAATCAGCCAGGCCATTGGCAAACCCGTCACCTATCAAAGCGTGAGCTTTGCGCAAGCCGCCGACGCCATGGTCGGCATCGGCTTTCCCGGCTGGCTGGTAGAACTGATGGACTCACTCAACCGAATCGTTGCCGCCGGCTACGCATCGAGCATTTCGCCCGACACCGCCCAACTGATTGGCCACGCTCCGATCACAGCCAAAGCCTTTGCGCGAGACCATGCTGCTCTTTGGACGGCGTAAAATTACTCTCTAATTTATAGCTGTTTGCCCATGTATTTATTGGGCTACAGGCTGATTTGATATTCAATAGGAATTACTTCAGCTTTTTTAGTCTTTTTTGTGTCGACGGTGTCGATTGAACAGGGTGACGCGCATCAACAGTGCGGGTGACAAAATTTTGGCGTGGCGGCAACGATTGATGCCATAGTGGCCATATAGGCTGTTGCGACAAAATGAGTGGCTCTTTATGCAATTCAAACGACGCTTTATGAACTGGAGAAAACAATGCAATTCATGCTGATATTCAAAGAAACCGCTGGCGACGTTGCACAACGTAGCGACCCACAAGCAGCGCCTGCCTACTGGGGCGCCTGGAACGCCTATGTCGGCGCGCTTTACCAATCGGGGGTGGTTGTCAGCGGCAATGGCTTGCAAGAGCCGCACACTGCCACGCAGGTGCAAATGCGCGGCGGCAAGCGGGTGATTCACGATGGCCCCTATGCCGACACCAAAGAGCACTTGGGCGGCTACTTCATCATTGAAGTCCCCGGGCTGGACGAGGCGCTGGAATGGGCGGCACGCAGCCCGAATGCGACCACTGGCACGACCGAAGTGCGGCCAGTCATGCCGCCACCTGCCGCAGCCTGATCAAGCCGTTCGGCCATGCGTGCTACGCCAGCCGATCGTGCCGTTGAGCTGGCCGCCCGAGAATCTTTTGGGCGGCTGGTGTCTTATCTGGCGTGGCAGTGGCGAGACATTGCCGCCGCTGAAGATGCAATGAGCGAGGCGTTAGCCAAAGCGCTAGAAGTCTGGCCGGTTGAAGGCGTGCCAAATTCACCCGATGCTTGGCTGCTCACCGTGGCCAAGCGCCAGTTGCTGCAAATGGCCAGGCATAACAAGTTACGGTTTGACCCGGCCGTCACGGCGCTGCTGGGGCAAGACGAAACCCATGAAGAAGCGCACGAACCTGGCCTGACCCACTTCAACATCCCCGATGCGCGGCTCAAGTTGCTGTTTGTTTGCGCGCACCCGGCTATCGACGAAAAGGTGCGCATACCGCTGATGCTGCAAGCCGTACTGGGACTAGAGGTGGCCGACATGGCGCACGCGCTGTTGTTGTCGCCTACCGCACTGGCGCAGCGGCTGGTGCGCGCCAAGCAAAAAATCCGGATGACGGGCCTACGGTTTGAAGAACCCGAAGCCAGCGAATTGCCCGAGCGGCTGCACCAGGTGCTGGAAAGCATTTACGGTGCCTTCGGCCTGAGTGTTGACGCGATGGACGGCGCCGAGGCACGCGTGCTGGACCTGAAGGACGAGGCGATTTACCTGTGCAGCGTGGTGTGCCAGCTGCTGCCCGAGTCGGCCGAGGCCAACGGCCTGCTGGCGCTGATGACCTTCAGCAACGCCAGACGCGCCGCGCAAGCCGATGCGCAGGGCAACTTCGTACCGCTGAGCCAACAAGACACCACGCTCTGGGATCGCGCTGCCATTGTGCAAGCAGACCAGTGGCTGTGGTCAGCTGCGCAACAGCGCCAAACCGGCCCGTTTCAGCTAGAGGCCGCCGTGCAATCTGCGCATTGCCACCGACTGTTCACAGGCCAAACGCCGTGGCAAGGCATCGCCGCGCTGTACCAGCAGATCAACACCTTTTATCCAACGCAAGGCGCATGCGTTGCCGGAGCCGTCGCACTGGCCGAGGCTGGCGACCTAGAAGGCGGCTTCACGCAACTAGACGCTATGGATGCCGCAGCCGTCAAAACCTTTCAGCCCTGGTGGGTGGCGCGTGCCTACCTGCTCGCCAAGGGCGCACCATCAGCACGCGAGCTGGCAGACGCCGCCTACCGCACCGCGATCGGCCTGAGCACGCAGCAAAAAATCAAAGACTATCTGGGGCGGGTCAGGTGTGACTTACGGCCATGAAAAGTTAAAAATTCAAGACGCATCAAATGCTGACCGCAGCCATTCAATCGTCGGCGTATCCCCTTCACCCAGCCTGCCCTGGATCAGCACCACATCAAACCGGCAGGGCGGCAGGGTGTTAAAGCGCATCAAATAATGCCTTGCGGCAAAGACGATGCGCTTTTGTTTGACCGCGCTGATGCTGGCACCCGCCCCGCCATGGGACTGGCTGGCGCGCTGTCGGACCTCAACAAAAACGAGTGTGCCGTCGGCGTCCCGCATGATGAGGTCAATCTCGCCGCCGCCGCGTCCGGGGGTTCGATAATTGCTCTCTAGAAGGCTTAAGCCTGCGGCGCGCAAATGCGCCAGCGCGGCCTGCTCCGCAGCGTCACCACGCGCCTTGGTGGTAACCTGACCTTTTGCGGCGACAACGGTCGCTGCAACCCCCTCTTTTTTGGAAAACCACATTGAACGCTTCTTTCGAGATGGCCTTGGGCGCAGCAAAGGCCGCCGCTGGTATGCAGCATTATCCGCAGGGCATGCTGTACGTCGTTGCTACGCCGATTGGTAACTTGGCCGACATCAGTTTGCGGGCGCTGTACGTGTTGCAGTTGGTTGACTGTATTGCTTGCGAAGACACGCGCCACACCCAGGGCCTGCTGCGCCAATTTGGCATTGACAAGCAGCTGCTGGCCGTGCACGAGCACAATGAGCAAGAAGCCGCCGTGGGCGTGATAGACCGCCTGCAGCGCGGCGAGCGGGTGGCTTATGTCAGCGATGCGGGTACCCCCGCTGTCAGTGACCCAGGCGCCCGCCTTGTGGCCGCCGTGCGCCAAGCGGGCTTGGGCGTGATGCCGTTGCCGGGCGCCAGCAGCGTGACAACAGCGCTCAGTGCGGCGGGCATTCTGGGCGATTCGGGTTTTGTGTTTGCGGGCTTTTTACCCAGCAAGGCTGGCGAGCGTGACCAGGCCATCACGGGGCTGCAAGCGCAGAGCAAAGCGATCGTCATCATGGAGGCACCCCACCGCATTGAGGCATTGGCTCAAGCCATGAACCCACTGGGGGCCAGACTGCTGACGGTCTGCCGCGAGCTGACCAAACAGTTTGAAGAAATTGCCACCGTTGCGGCCGGTGATTTTGCCGCCTGGCTGGCTCTGGGTGCGCAACGCACGCGGGGCGAGTTTGTGTTGGTGTTGCACCCAGAGGTGCAGGCATCGCCCAAAGACGATGGCCTACACGTGTTGCAGTTGTTACTGGCGGAGCTGCCCCTTAAAACTGCGGTCAAATTGGCCGTGGAACTTTCTGGTGCACCGCGCAATGTCTTATACGAAGCTGCCTTGAAACTTAAAAACAATGAACCCTGATGCCGATAAACTCTGGCCCGGCCCGCGCTGGGCTTTGGCAGTACTGTTGGCGCTGCTGGGCATGCTGGGGCCATTTTCGATTGACACCTACATCCCGGCCTTTGCAGGCATTGCCCAGTCGTTGGGTGCAACGCCGGTGCAGATGCAGCAAACCTTGTCGGCGTACTTGTTTGGCTTTGCCTTCATGAACTTGTTTCACGGGGCGCTGGCCGACAGCTTTGGCCGCCGCCCGGTGGTGTTGTGGGGTGTTGCCATGTTCACGGTAGCGTCTGCGGGTTGTGCGCTGTCGCAAAGCATTGAGCAGCTCGTGTTTTTTCGGGCACTGCAAGGCTTGTCAACGGGCGCCGGCATTGTGGTGTCGCGCGCCGTCATACGCGACATGTTTCCGCCCGCCCAGGCGCAGCAGGTGATGAGCCAGGTGACGATCTACTTCGGCGTGGCACCCGCCTTGGCACCGATTGTGGGAGGCTGGTTGTTTGTATTTTTGGACTGGCACAGCATCTTCTGGTTTTTAACTTTTGTAGGGGTTCTTCTGTGGTCGGCCAATTACAAGTATTTGCCCGAGACGCTGCACATCGAGCAGCGGCAGAGTTTTAAATTCAAGCACCTGATGCGCGGCTACTGGCAACTGAGCTCGAGCCCGCGTTTTTTACTGCTGGCCTTAGCTAGCGGCGTTCCATTTAACGGGATGTTTCTGTACGTGCTGGCAGCGCCGGCTTTTTTGGGCGAGCATTTGCAGCTGCAGCCGACCCAGTTTTTCTGGTTTTTCATGTTGACCATTTCCGGCATCATGTCGGGTGCGTGGCTCAGCGGCAGACTGGCCGGCAAGGTGGCCCCCAAGGTTCAAATCCGCCACGGTTTCGTCATCATGCTGACGGTCTCTAGCGTCAACCTGGTGGCAAATTACTTTTTCAAGGCGCACGTTGCGTGGGCAATGATTCCGATTGCGCTGTTTGCCTTTGGTTGGGCGTTGATGGTGCCCGTCATCACCCTGCTGGTGCTGGATTTATACCCCGAGCGGCGCGGTATGGCTTCGTCGCTTCAGGCGGTGATTGGCTCCACCGCCAATGGTCTGGTGGCCGGGTTGTTAACGCCGTTGATCATGCACTCCACCCTTGCTCTGGCCACCGCATCCATGGGGTTGATGTGTATTGGTCTGGTTGCGTGGCTGTACTTGCACCAGCGTTATCCCGAGATTGGCCGAACGATTCCAAGTGATGTCGCTGTTGATTTGCCTGCATCTTGAGTGGCCCTTCAGTCGCGGGGTGGGTCGCGCCTGAAGTCCATGCCCTGCCCGGTACGTTGAACTCTGTTGGCGCTGTCCAGATAAACATAAAAAAACATGTCCTGGCTCGCGTCTTTCCAGTGATACGTCATGATGTCACCCGGCCAATTGGCGACACGGTCAATCGTTGCGCTGGGGCCGAATTCACGTTCCACGTCGGCGCGGCTCCACTGATTGATGCCGATGCGAGCAAACTCAGTGCTTTGCAGTACTTGACGGCCAGATACCACGCGGCCGTTTGCATCGAGGTCCACCATGACCGCCTGCTGGCCGAAAGGCTGATACGAATATTGCAGCCTCGACCCGTTGGTGAGGGGAACTTCCCGCGTAGGCTGGCCGTATTTAGCCAGCACTTTTGCACGCGGCATACCCGGCATGACTTTTTCGACGGCGCAGCCGCCTAAGAGCAGCGTTGCGAATGTAAAGCTGGCCAGGTTGGTAAAGCTGACTGCACGGACGCGTGAGGTGATGTTCAGCATGTTTGCTCCTGAAAATACGCCGGATTTTGCGCCCCTGTACGATTGCTCACCATGACACTTAGTTCAACTGCAGCGCCTGTTCGCCCGGATATCCGTATCAATGCCAAATTTTTACTGTCACATCCGGCGCATTTCATTGCGCTCGGTTTTGGCTCAGGTTTAAGCCCGGTGGCGCCGGGCACAGCAGGCACCTTGTGGGCGTGGCTGGCATTTTTGGTCCTTCAACCGCTGCTGACCACTTTGCAGATGGGCGCTTGGCTGGCCGTTTCAACGCTTATTGGCTGGTGGGCTTGTACCGTTACTGCTAAAAACTTAGGCGCGCTGGACCCCGGCAACATCGTGTGGGACGAAATAGTAGCCTTTTGGCTGGTGCTCTGGCTCATCATGCCCACAGGCTTTACCGGGCAAATCGTCGCTTTTGTGTTGTTCAGGTTTTTTGATGCCGCCAAGCCCGGCCCGGTGGGCTGGGCAGACCAAAAGTTCAAAGGTTTTGGCGCACGCGGCGGCTTCGGCATTTTGTTTGACGACTTTGTGGCGGCATTTTGTACTTTGTTCGTGATGGCGCTGTGGAGGTTTTTATAATGACTGATTTACTATTAAATCAGGAGCGAGATAATCAATTAATACTTGGGCCCATGGTTGATTTGATGCTTGAAAAGGGCCTTTTTATGGCGACGGCAGAGAGTTGCACGGGCGGCATGATTGCGGCTGCCTGTACCGACATTGCTGGCTCAAGCGCATGGTTTGAGCGTGGTTTTGTGACCTATTCCAACGCCGCCAAAACCGACATGCTGGGCGTGGGTGCGGCTTTGATTGCGCAGCATGGCGCGGTCAGCGAACCCGTGGCCCGGGCCATGGCCTTTGGTGCTATTCGCCATTCAGCCGCGCAGGTCTCTGTTGCCGTCACCGGGGTGGCTGGACCCACGGGCGGCAGTATTGATAAGCCTGTGGGTACAGTTTGGTTTGGCTTTTCAGTTGGGGGCATGTTGACATCGGAGGCGATGCGCTTTGACGGCTGCCGCGCCAGCGTGCGCGCAGCAACGGTTGCCTTTGCCATCCGCGGCCTGATTCAAAGGCTCAACTCGTCAGCATGAATTTATCCAGCGGCCGTCTAGGCGATGCAGGCGCCGCCCCTGCCGTATAGCCCAGCCTGCAAAACATCTGCACCGTTTCATCCGTTGGCTTTTGGGGCGCTGGCTTGCGCAGCATCAACTCATGGGCCTTGCTGTAAAACGGCTTCATCTCGGCAAATTCCTGTAGCGCCTGGCTCATGGGGTGAACGCCCAAGCCGATTTCAGTGGCTTTGAGTTGCAGGCGCACATAGGCACGCCCCGCCTCGATTTGCTGGCTGCGGCTGTTGCCCGGGGTGCTTAACCAGACAAAACCCATGGCGGTCCGGCTGTGGCCTTCAAATCGGGCCATGGCATTCTTGTAGCCTGCACTGCCTTCGGCCGGGGGCGCAGACCGATCAAACATACCAGCGGCGGTGATGGCTCTTACAAACGGGCTGTTGATTGATATGCCGTCCCGGTGCTGCAAAATTTCAGCTGGCCCCACGCGAACCAGCTTGATGCTTTCCATCATGGTGCGCGGTGTCAGCAATTCGACTTTGGCTGACTGCCAGCACAGGTCGCGCAGGGGTTGCAGGCGTGCTGCATCAGTCGTTCCGGCAACGCTTAGGGCGGGGCTTTTGACGCTGGATGTCAGCAATTGCAGGCTTGCGTCGCTGACAGCCCGCGTCGCATCAAAATCGGTTTTAGGTGTGCGGCGGTTCAAAATATGCTTGAACAAATCGTCAGGCGCGCTGCCAGGCACGGCGGGTGTCAAGGTCATGCGCGCCACAGGTCTGCGGTCCCATTCTTTGAGCGTGGCGGGCAATTCGCCTTGCGGCCATAGTGTCACTTGCGCTGCCAGGCCCTGGCTAGCCAGCGCGATGACCAGCAGTTCAATAAAAGCACCATGACCAATCAAAATCTGCCTGCCAAAGGGGTCAGTCTCAGGCAGAACACGTTCGCGGTCGGTGTAGACCGTGATGACATTCGGCTCACGCAAATCAACCAGCCAAGGCTGCAGGTTGTGTGGGTTGGGCGCTGTGATGGCATAGGCCAAAGCCCGGCGCCGCGGCTCGGTGTCAAGCCCTGACGGGCCGAGCCAAGCCTCAAGCGACGCGGCTGGCAAGCTGCTGGACAACTGGCCGCAACCCGACTGCGTGAGCGCTGTTGCCGCGAGCACACTGCCGCCGCCCACCAGACGAATGAAATGTCGACGATCCATAAGAAGACTCCTTGATTGATAAAACGTCACTTGAGCGATGCACCCAACACACCGTTTTTGGCGGCATGGGTGTATTGTGAAAACAGCGGGCGTATTACACAATTGGCTAACTTTCAATAGCAGAGTTTCATCAATGAATAGCAACTTTGACTGGACGCTGGTGCGTTCGTTTCTGGCAGCGCTCGACCGAGGTAGCCTTTTGGGTGCTTCCCGAACCCTTAAATTAAGCCAGCCCACCATCGGCAGGCACATTGCCGAGCTGGAGTCACAACTGGGCGTTGCGCTGTTTGAGCGCACAGGCCGCGGGTTAAAGCCGCTGGCCATGGCGCTCAAGCTGGCCGAGTCGGCCCGGGCGATGGAGGCCGGGGCGCACCAACTGCAGCGCAGTGTGTCGGGTGCTGACGATGCTGTACGTGGTTCGGTGCGTATCACGGCCAGCCAGCCCATTGCATGTGTGTTGCTGCCGCCGCTGCTGGCCCGGATGCAGCGGGTACTGCCCGACGTGCAGATCGAGCTGGTCTCAAGTAATGAAGTCAGCAACCTGCTCAGGCGTGAAGCTGACATTGCAATACGCATGGTGTCGCCGCTTCAAGCCGAGCTGGTTGCCAAGCGAATCGGTAGGGTCACGCTGGGTGTGTATGCGCAGCGCGACTACCTCAAACGCGCTGGCGCGCCGCGTGAGCTGTCTGATTTAATGTCGCACCCATTGCTGGGCAACGATAGAAATGAAGACATCGTGCGCGGCTTTGCTGCGATGGGTTTCCCCATGTCCCGCGATCAGTTTGCCTTTCGTACCGACGATCTCATGGCTTATTGGCAAGCGGTGCGAAGTGGTGTCGGCATCGGCTTTGTTGCCGACTACCTGGCGCGCACCGACGCCAATGTCGTGGCCATCCTGCCCCAGCTGAAAATCCCACCCCTGCCCGTTTGGCTGGCGGTTCACCGCGAAATACGGACCAACAAGCGCATTCGGGCGGTGTATGACTTTTTAGCGCAGGCTGTACCCGAAGCTTTGTCGCGCTAGGCGCAAAAGTTGAGGAAAGGGGTTGAGGGCACTCAGGCAAACGCCTGCAGCACATTGGCGGCGTTTACGCCCAGCTCGTGCACCGCGTAGCCGCCTTCAAACACCAACACCGTGGGTAAACCGATAGTCTTGAGCCTTTCGCCCAAGCGCAGGTAGTCATCGCTCTTGATGGTGAAGCCCGATATTGGGTCGCCCTCAAACGTGTCCATGCCCAACGACACCACGAGTGCCTGCGCACCGTAAGCTTGTATGGCTTGGATGGAATGATCCAGTGCCGCTGACCAGGCGGCATAGTCGCTACCTCTGGCCAAGGGCAGGTTCAGGTTGCAGTCCGCGCCAGCACCTGTACCGGTTTCATCCGCATGGCCCAAAAAGAACGGGTACTCGGTGCGCGGGTCGCCGTGGATGCTGGCAAAAAACACATCGGCCCGGTCGTAAAAAATAGCCTGCGTGCCGTTGCCGTGGTGGTAGTCCACGTCCAGCACCGCTACTTTGGCTATGCCTGCGGTCCGCAAATGTTGCGCCGCCACTGCAGCGTTGTTTAAAAAGCAGTACCCACCAAAAAAGTCAGCCCCTGCGTGGTGCCCCGGCGGCCGGCTCAGCGCAAAAGCCGCGCTGTCGCCGTCGACTACAGCCTGCGCAGCGCTCAGTGCGCAATCTGCTCCAGCCCTTGCTACAACCCAAGTGCCACTGGTCATCGGCGAGCCTGCGTCAAACGAATACAGCCCCAGCTTGGCCGCAAAATTGTCAGGCTCAATATCCGTCCGAAAAGTCCGCGTGGGCCAAACCGACGGCAAGATGTCTTTGCCAGCATTGGCAGCGTCTAGCGCCACCCACTGGTCCCACGCGGTTGCCAAAAACCGCAGGTAGCGCGGGCTGTGCACGCCAGCCAAAGCCGCATCATCAAAATGGCGCGGCTGCAGCACCTCACCCAGCTTGCGGCGCTGCAACTCGGCCAGTACATGGTCAAGCCGGGCCGGCACTTCAAAACACGGTACCAGCGCCCCACGGAACATCTCAACCTTGCCATGGTGCTGCGCGTGGAGGGGGTTATAGAAAGTTTTCATGCGTTTTTAAGGGGTTAAGTTATCCTTTAGCCCCTATTTTACGGGGGCAAGCAGCTATTAATTCAGGACTAGTGTCAGTCCCGCAAGATGCGCGGCGGTTGCGTAGGGGCTGCTGTTGGAGCCATGGCGTGTTTGGGCGGATTCGGGGGCAAACGGTGAGGTAAGGGTTAAGGCGTTCAACAGAGCGGCATGCCAAGCAGTTATTCAAATCACTTCAAACCATCGCGCGAGTAGTAAAGTCAGTGTATTTAAAAAGCATCACCATGCACCCAAACCAAGCCACGCTCGAAAAGTTCTACGCCGCTTTTGCGCGCCTAGATGTTGACACCATGGCCACCTGCTATTCACCTGATGCGCAGTTTGATGACGAGGCTTTCTCGCTGCGCGGCAAAGGCGAAGTCGCTGGCATGTGGCGCATGTTGTGCGAGACCACCAAAGCCAGGGCGCTTGCCGACTGGAAGTTGGTCTACAGCAGCATCACGGCCGACGCTAAAACTGGCAAGGCGCACTGGGAGGCGGACTACCGCTTCAGCGCCACTGGCCGGCTGGTACACAACGCGATTGATGGGGTGTTTGAGTTCAATGAGCAAGGCTTGATTGCCAAGCACCGCGACAGTTTTAACTTTTGGAAATGGTCGCATCAAGCACTGGGTACCCCCGGCCTGCTGTTGGGCTGGACCCCGTTTTTGCGGAAGAAAGTCCGACGTACGGCGGCCGCAAATCTTAAAAAATTTATGGCATCCAGAAGGGCGACATCATGAGCTGGTTTGACAACTTTGAGCCGCGCAGCTTTGAAGTCAACGGCGCCACCATCCATGCGCGAGTTTCTAAAACGATGCTGGGCGAGGTGCCTAAGCCTGCGTTACTGCTGCTGCACGGGTTTCCTCAATCGCACGCAATGTGGCACCGGGTTGCACAACAGCTTGAGCGGGACTATTTGCTGGTGCTGCCCGACTTGCGCGGTTATGGTGATTCATCCAAAACACCGGGTTTGCCCGACCACAGCAACTACAGCAAGCGCAACATGGCGCACGACATGGCGTTGGTCATGGACGCGCTGGCTATCGATACTTTTTATCTTTGTGGTCACGACCGGGGTGGGCGTGTGGCGCACCGGCTGGCGCTTGACCATCAAGCGCGGGTTAAAAAACTTTGCGTGATCGATATTGCCCCCACCCTCGACATGTACAACGGCGAGACACTGACCACGCCCTACATGGATTTCGCACGCGCTTACTACCACTGGTTTCACATGCTCCAGCCTGCGCCGCTGCCAGAAATCATGATGGGTGCCAACCACCGCGAAACAGCCATCGCCTATCTTCATGCCAAGCTGGGCGGCTGGGGCAGCAGCGGCTTGGGGTATATCGAGCCGGAGGCTTTGCGGGAGTACGAACGCTGCTTTTGTAACGCCGAGGCGCTGCATACCGCGTGTGAAGACTACCGTGCCAGCGCAGGCATAGACCTGGCGCACGATCGCGAAGCCCGGGCGCTAGGGGGCAAGGTGGCATGCGACATGCTGGTGCTGTGGGGCGCGCGCGGTGTGGTGCAGCGGCTGTTTGACCCGATGGCGCTCTGGCAGGCGCAGTGCAGCGGCGTGGTGGCAGGCCATGCCATGGCGGCAGGTCACTTCATTCCTGAAGAAATGCCGGGCCCTACGGCTCAAGCGCTTGGGCAGTTTTTTGTGTGACGCCTCTGCACGCTTCAAGAACCGAAAAGCTGACCTTCAAAAGCAGACAATTACCCCCATGACGCTGACCGAACTTAAATACATTGTTGCCGTGGCGCGTGAAAAGCATTTTGGCAAAGGCGCAGACGCCTGCCATGTGTCGCAGCCCACACTCAGCGTGGCCATAAAAAAACTCGAAGAAGAGCTTCAGGTCAAGTTGTTTGAGCGCAACGCCAACGAGATTACCGTGACACCTCTGGGGCAAGAAATCGTCCGCCAGGCACAAAGCGTTCTGGAGCAGGCTGATCACATCAAAAACATTGCCAAACGCGGCAAAGACCCGCTGGCAGGTAGCCTGCGCTTAGGGGTGATTTACACCATCGGCCCTTATTTACTGCCAGACCTGGTGCGCCAAATGATTGCCACGCTGCCGCAAATGCCGCTGATGCTGCAAGAAAACTTCACGGTCAAACTGTTAGAGGAGCTGCGCAATGGCGAGATTGATTGCGCTATTCTCGCGGAGCCTTTCCCTGACACCAATTTGGCGATTGCCCCGCTCTACGACGAGCCCTTCATGACGGCGGTGCCCAGTAGCCACCCGCTGGCCCTGCGCAGCAGCGTCACTGCGGAAGAGATTAAAAATGAAACCATGCTGCTGCTGGGCAACGGCCATTGCTTTAGGGATCAGGTGCTGGAGGTCTGCCCCGAATTTGCCAGGTTTTCGAGCAGTTCGGGGGGCATTCAAAAAAGCTTTGAAGGCTCGTCGCTGGAAACGATCAAACACATGGTAGCCGCTGGCATGGGCATCACGCTGGTGCCACGCCTGAGCGTGCCCAAAGAGGCGCTGCAGCGCGACTTTGTCTTAGCCAGAGGCAAAAAAAGCAAAGTGCCAGCCGAGCAGCCTTCGTTCATTAAATACCTGCCGTTTGAAGGCCATATCCCAAGCCGCCGGGTGGTGCTGGCCTGGCGCCGCAGCTTCACGCGGTATGAAGCAATTGCCGCCTTGCGCAATGCGATTTATGCCTGCGAGTTGCCGGGCGTGACGCGGTTGTCCTGATGTTGACGCTTGCTGCCTTTAAACACAACACGTCGATTCCTGTCTTTTTAACCTGAAAGAAAATCATGGCCAAAACCACATCGAAACCTGCACCCGTTATCAATATTGGCATCAGCGACAAAGACCGCGCGGCCATTGCCAAGGGGCTGAGCCATTTGCTGGCCGACACCTACACCCTGTACCTGACCACGCACAACTTTCACTGGAACGTGACCGGCCCGATGTTCAACACGCTGCATCAGATGTTCATGGTGCAGTACACCGAGCTGTGGACGGCTGTAGACCCGATTGCCGAGCGCATCCGCTCGCTGGGCCACACCGCACCGGGCTCGTATGCACAGTTCAGCAAATTGGCCAGCGTGCCCGACGCGCCCGGCACCCCACCCAAGGCGCTAGAGATGGTGCGCATCTTGGTCACGGGCCATGAAGCCGTGGCCCGCACCGCCCGCCAGCTGTTCCCGCTAGCCGACAAGGCCAGTGACGAGCCCACCGCCGATTTGCTCACCCAGCGGCTGACGGTGCATGAGCAAACCGCATGGATGCTCAGGTCTTTGCTTGAAGAATAAATTCAGCCTGTACTTGGCGTTAATTCGCTGGGACCGCCCTGCGGGTTGGCTGCTGCTGCTCTGGCCTACGTTGTCGGCGCTATGGTTGGCGTCGCACGGGTTTCCGGGTTGGCATTTGCTCATCGTTTTCACGCTCGGGACGTTTTTAATGCGCAGCGCAGGTTGCTGCCTGAACGATGTGGCCGACCGTGATTTTGACAAGCATGTCAAGCGTACTGCTCAGCGGCCTGTGACGAGTGGCAAATTAAGCAGCCGGGAGGCACTCGCCGTGGGCGCGGTGTTGGCACTCATCGCGTTTGGCCTGGTGCTGACGACCAACATGACCACAATTTCCTGGTCATTCGTTGCGCTGGGCATCGCCATCATTTACCCATTTGCCAAGCGTTTTGTGGCCATGCCGCAAGCGGTGCTGGGCGTGGCTTTCAGTTTTGGTATTCCAATGGCGTTTGCCGCGGTGCAGTCTCAGGTGCCTGCTGCAGCTTGGGTATTGTTACTTGGCAACCTGTTCTGGGTGATTGCCTACGACACCGAATACGCGATGGTTGACCGCGACGATGACTTGAAAATCGGCATGAAGACTTCGGCCATCACCTTCGGACGGTTTGATGTGCTGGCGGTGCTTGTAAGTTACGTGTTGTACCTGTTTATATGGTCAATCGTGCTCTTGGCCCAAGTTAACAGTGGCCAAGTTGCTATTTATTTAATAGCGTTTGGATTGGCGTTGGCCCAGGCCCTGTGGCATATCGTGTTGATCAGAAAGCGCCAGAGGGACGACTGTTTCAAAGCTTTCAGGCTCAATCATTGGCTGGGGTTTACGGTGTTCGCAAGTATTGCATTGTCTTACGCTAGGCAGTTATAAAGCAGGTCGGTTGTTGTCTAAACCGTTCGGGCTGAGCTTGTCGAAGCCTTTCGACAAGCTCAAGGCGAACGGCTCGATAGGCAACTCATGCCGTTCAGGTTTTACCAAACTCGTCGCCCATTTCCTTGGCGCGATGCTTTGCCGCCATCATGGCGCGGATGAACTGGCTTTTGACGTTGTCTTGCTCCATCGACATGATGGCAGCATGCGTGGTGCCGCCTTTGGACGTGACGCGTGAACGCAAAATTTCAATCGGCTCTTCGCTTGACCGGGCCAGCGCGCTAGACCCGACAAAGGTCCCAATGGCCAGCTTGTGTGCCTGTTCGCGCGGCAGCCCCATCACCACGCCAGCTTCAATCATGGCTTCAATGAAATAAAAAACATACGCGGGCCCCGAACCTGACAAGGCCGTCACCGCATCAAGTTGGGCTTCATCGTCCAGCCAGATATGCTCGCCTGTGGTTTTGATCACGCGGTCTACCATGCTGCGGCCCGCAGGTGATACCGCTGGCCGTGCAAACAATGCCGTCATGCCCTTGCCCACCAGCGCAGGAGTGTTGGGCATGGCCCGCACCACATGCTCGGTACCGAGCCAATGCGCAATGCTGCTGGACGTGATGCCAGCCGCCACGCTTAAGTGCAGCGCAGCTTTGGTATGAAACCGGCTCGCCAACGCTGCGTCCTTAAAAGTTTGGGGCTTGACTGCCCACACCACCAGCGCAGCGCTGGTCAAATGCGGGCTCGGCCCTTCGCGGACATCGACGCCGAATTTCTCGGTCAATCGGGCGCGTTGCTCTTCCAGCGGCTCCACCACCTGAATGCTGGCGGCCGGCGCACCCCGTTTGAGCAGCCCGCCAATGATGGCGCTGGCCATGTTGCCGCCGCCGATAAAAGCGATGTTGTCGTGATGTGTCGTCATGAAGGTTATTCCAAAAATTCAAAAGCTAAAAACTGCGTGATTTGCCGGGGGTTAAAGTTGTCGTCGCTGACGAACAAAACCGTACGGTTGCCATTCGGCAAGTTCGGCCCCCAGCACATGCCCTCGGTATTGTCCAGCCTTGTCAACGCTGGGTAGTTGATGAAGCTTGAGACCAGCGTTTTTGCGGCGGGCGTGTGGCTCCCGGGTTTTAATACTTCTAGGCTTAAAGTATTTGTGGCAAGCCTCGTGTCAATGATGTAAAGCCGCATTGAATTGCGCCGCCCGTCATCCAGCCCAGCCATATAAGCCCGCTCCAGCACCAGCATACGGTGGGCATCCAGCATCAGGATTTCGACCACCCCGTTGTCTGCATTGGCACCGGGCGGTAAGGGCGCTTGGGGAATTGCGTCAGGCTGGTAGGCGATTTGCCGGATCGCATTGCCACTGGCCAGATCAATCTGCGTAAAGCGGCACGGCCCGCCGGTGCTGACCACCGTCGGCTCCTCACCGTCTTGCCGCAGTGCCGCCTCCATTGCTACCCAAACGCTGCGGCTGCCGGGCGCAATCGCCAGCCCCTCCAGTGTTTTGTTGATACGCGCGCCAGTCGCCAGCCCAAAATCAAACATCGCAGGCATCGGGTAGGTGCGCTGCAAGGTGCCATCCACCCGGGTTTGATGCAACGCGGTGGCGATAAATCTGGCAGGGTTGCCCTCGCTCGTCCAAAGCAGGCTCTGACTGGGCGCGTGCCAGCGAATCGCTTCCGGGTCAGGCGCGCCTAAACCTTGCAAAAACGTCACACCCGTCAGCTCCACATCACCCAGCTGGTCTGGAGCCAGTGCGATGCGCGCGGTATAAAAACGCGGTGGGCTGATACTGCCGCCGTCGTCACTTAGCAGGTAATAGGTGCCGCTGGTCGCATCAAAGTCAATGCCCGACAAGCCGCCAACAGTCGTGCCTTGATATGGCAACCTGTGCGGCAAGCGCGTCTCGCCAATCAGGCGAAGGCGCGGCGTGAGCGTAGCTGCCTGGGTTGCTGCACAGCCTGCCAACCCCATAACCGCCATCCCGCTCGTCATAGCCAAAAACTCGCGGCGTTTGGGGATAGGCGTTGTCATCCTGGCATGTTAGCTGGGTGTTGTGGCTTGGGAAAGACTGTAGATCAAAGCCACGCTGCTTGCGCTACGCTTAGGGCCATGTCATACATTCTTTCACTTGACCAGGGCACAACATCGTCACGCGCCATGTTGTTTGACCGTGCAGGCTCGGCAGTGGCGGTCGAGCAGGCGGAGTTTGCTCAAATCTTTCCGCAGCCCGGCTGGGTTGAGCATGATGCGCTGGAGATTTGGCAAGGGCAGCTTAAAACCGCTCAAAGGTGCGTGAAAAAGTTATCAAATCAGCCTCTGGCCCTATCAAAATATACGCGAACTGCTCCTGATTCAGTAGCGTCTTGTGCGACTGAAATATTAGCCATTGGCATCACCAATCAGCGTGAAACCACCGTGCTGTGGGACCGCACAACAGGTCAGCCACTGGCCAACGCCATCGTTTGGCAGGACCGCCGCACCGCGGGCCGCTGCGACGAGCTGCGCGAACGGGGCTATTCGGATGTGATTCAGCAAAAAACCGGGCTGGTACTGGACGCCTATTTTTCGGCCACCAAGCTGGCGTGGCTGCTCGACAACACGCCTGGTGCGCGTGCCCGGGCTGACAAGGGTGAGTTGGCTTTTGGCACGATGGATTCGTGGCTGATCTGGAACCTGACCGGTGCACATCAGGGCGGCGTGCACGTCACAGATGCCAGCAATGCATCGCGCACCTTGTTGTTTAATATCCACACGCTTGCATGGGACGATGACTTGCTGGCGCTTTTCAACATCCCGCCGTCGGTGTTGCCCAAAGTCGTGCCCAGCAGCGGCGTGGTGGGGCACACCGATGCGGCGCTGCTGGGCACGGCCATTCCCATTTCAGGCATTGCAGGCGACCAGCAGGCGGCAACATTTGGGCAGGCTTGCCTCAAACCCGGTATGGCCAAAAACACCTATGGCACCGGCTGCTTTATGTTGATGAATACCGGCAGCCAGCCTGTGGCATCACAAAACAAATTGCTCAGCACCGTTGGCTGGCAGCTGGCAGCAGACGTGACGTACTGTTTAGAGGGCAGTGTATTCATGGGCGGCGCGACCATTCAGTGGCTGCGCGACGGCTTGCAAATCATTGAGTCAGCCGCGGAAGTACAAGCGCTGGCCAAGTCCGTGCCTGACAGCGGCGACGTGTATTTGGTGCCCGCCTTCACCGGGTTGGGCACGCCGCACTGGGACCCGTATGCACGCGGCGCGATGTTAGGGCTGACTCGCGGCACAACGCGCGCCCATATTGCACGCGCTGCATTGGAAGCCATAGCATTACAAAGTGCAGACGTGTTTGCTGCCATGAGCCAAGACGCCGGTCTTGAGCTGAAAGAACTGCGGGTAGATGGCGGGGCTTCAAGCAACGACTTACTCATGCAGATGCAGGCAGACTTTTCAGGCCTACCCGTGGTGCGGCCCAAAGTCACCGAAACGACGGCTTTGGGAGCCGCCTACCTGGCTGGGCTGGCGGTGGGCTTTTGGCTGGATACAGATGACATAGCCAGCCAATGGCAGATTGATCGCTGTTTTGAACCCGAAATGAGCGCCGACCAGAGGGCTGCCAAGCTGGCACGCTGGCACAAGGCGGTGGCGCGGTCAGGGGCTTGGGCAGTCGGGTAATCTGGCAAACGAAAAACCGTTTGCTACTCTATTAATAGCTATTAGCCCATGTAAAGATTGGGCCACTGCCTGATTTGGCACTTGAAAAATTGTTTATGATGAAAAATGGCTGTTGACGCCTGCTGAAGTGCCGCCATCTGTGAACCGGAATCGCAATACTTGCTAAGCTTGGCAACCTATGAACCGCGCCTTCCTGTTTGAACAACTTGCCCGACCCATTGCCTACGATGTGGCGGTCATCGGCGGTGGCGCGACGGGGCTGGGTGTGGCGCTGGACGCTGCGGCGCGCGGGTTTTCTGTCGTGCTGGTCGAGTCGCATGACTTTGCCAAGGGCACGTCGTCGCGGGCGACCAAGCTGGTGCATGGCGGCGTGCGCTACCTGGCGCAAGGTAATATTTCGTTGGTACGTGAGGCGCTGCACGAGCGCACAACGCTGCTGGCCAACGCGCCGCACCTGGCCCAACCGCTGGCGTTTGTGATGCCGTCCTACAAGTTTTGGGAGGCACCGTTTTACGGTGTGGGGCTAAAGTTGTATGACGCCCTGGCAGGTAGAGCTGGGTTGGGTACAACTGAATTTTTAAGCGCTCATGAAACCGCTGCGCTGCTGCCAAACAGCAAACTCGTCGGGCCGGGCGGTCAACTCAAAGGCGGCGTGAAGTATTGGGATGGCCAGTTTGACGATGCGCGGCTAGCTTTGGCGCTGGCCCGTACGGCGGCCAGCAAAGGCGCGCTGCTCATCAACTACTGTGCAGCCACTGGCTTGATCCACGAGGGCGGCAAAGTTGTCGGGCTGCACGTGAAAGACGCCGAAACCCAGCAAGCCTACGACATCAAGGCCAGCACGGTCATCAACGCCGCCGGGGTGTGGGTTGATCAATTTCGCATGGCGGACGGCCAGGCGATGGGCCGCAATCTGAAAGCGATGGTCGCGCCTAGTCAGGGCGTACATATTGTGGTGGATCGCAGCTTTTTGCCCTCAAGCAACAGCACGAATCACGCCATGCTGATACCCAAAACGGCCGATGGACGGGTGCTTTTTGCCGTGCCGTGGCTGGGCAAAACCATTTTAGGAACCACAGACACACCGCGCCATGACTTGGCGCGAGAGCCGCTAGCCTTCAAAGAAGAGCTTGAATTCATTTTGAAAGAATCAGCGCGCTATTTGACCAAGCCACCCAGCAGAGCTGACGTCAAAAGCATCTGGGTGGGCTTGAGACCGTTGGTCAAGCCTGTAGACGACGACGGCGAGAGCACCAAAGGGCTGTCGCGCGAACACACGGTGGTCATCAGTAAAAGCTGCCTGGTGACAGTGACGGGCGGCAAATGGACGACCTATCGAGCAATGGCTGAGGATGTTCTAGACCGATGCTTTAAAGCCGGTTTGCTCCCCAGCCGCGCTGGTGGCGTGACGGTTGACTTAAAGCTGGTCGGCGCGCAGGCAACCCAACAATCCATCAGCGATGCGCCCGGCATTCATCTCTATGGCAGCGAGGCGGCTGCTGTCTTGGCGCTGCCTGGTGCTGACAAAGCGTTGGGTGGCGGCTTGACGGAGGCGATGGTACGGTACGCGGCAAGGTTTGAATATGCAAGGACCACAGAAGACATCCTGGCGAGGCGGTCCAGATTGCTCTTTCTGGATGCCGCGCTGGCAAAGTCTTTAGCCGCACCGGTTGCGGCCTTGCTGGCGCAAGAAACTGGCGTAGATTCTGCGTGCCAAGACTTCTTGGCGCTTTGCGACCAATACCTGAATCTGCCGTGACCATCTTCCTTCTTGCACAAAATAATAAGTTTTTGCGTGCAAACATGTTGACACGGGATAAGAAATGAATAATAATCATAGGCTTCGCTAAATAAAGTGAAGTGAGGCAACAAGCAATCAAATGCAAACTTGCTTTAATTACCTAATCTGCCTAATGAAAGCCTTGCAAACTGTTTGCAGGGCGGACGACAGGCCCAAGACTGACTGGCTAGACAAAGCAAACTGACAGAGAAGTCATTGCTGAGTTTGCCGGTGCAAGTTGGGAACATATTTAAATGATTCAAACGCAATCTAAACTCGATGTTGCTGACAACACGGGTGCTAAATCCGTGATGTGCATCAAGGTGCTGGGTGGTTCCAAGCGTCGTTATGCCAGCGTTGGTGATGTCATCAAGGTCAGCATCAAAGAAGCTGCGCCTCGTGGCCGCGTCAAAAAGGGCGAGGTCTACAGCGCGGTGGTTGTTCGTACAGCCAAGGGTATTCGCCGCGGAGATGGCTCGCTGGTTAAATTTGATGGCAATGCTGCAGTGTTGCTTAACGCCAAGCTTGAGCCTATCGGCACTCGCATCTTCGGACCAGTCACGCGTGAGTTGCGTACTGAAAAGTTCATGAAGATTGTGTCTCTGGCTCCTGAAGTTCTGTAAAGGTACGACATGAACAAAATTCGCAAAGGCGATGAAATCATCGTCATCACAGGTCGCGACAAGGGTAAGCGCGGCACCATCACGCAGCGTACGGATGACGCTCATGTGTTGGTTGAAGGCATCAACGTGGTAAAAAAGCACGCTAAACCAAATCCGCTCAAAGGCGTGACGGGCGGTATCACACAAAAAAGTATGCCGATTCATCAGTCCAACATCGCTATATTCAATGCGGTTTCTGGTAAAGCGGATCGCGTGGGTATCAAGTTGTTGGCTGACGGTAAAAAAGTACGCGTCTTCAAATCCAGCGGCGATGAGATCAAGGCAGCATAAAAAATGGTAAAAACTGTAACACAACAAGCTGCTACACAGGCTCGCCTGCAAAGCCAGTTTCGCGAAAAAATCGCGCCTGCATTGATTGAGAAATTTGGTTACAAGTCGCCAATGCAAGTTCCGCGCATCACCAAGATCACGCTCAATATGGGTGTGAGCGAGGCAGTTGCTGACAAGAAAGTCATGGACAGCGCCGTTGGCGACATGACAAAAATTGCCGGGCAAAAGCCTGTGGTGACTAAGGCTAAAAAAGCGATTGCTGGTTTCAAAATTCGCGAAGACTTGCCGATTGGTTGCATGGTGACCTTGCGCGGCGTCAAGATGTATGAATTCCTTGATCGTTTTGTAACGGTGGCGTTGCCCCGCGTTCGTGACTTCCGCGGTATTTCTGGTCGCGCGTTCGATGGCCGTGGTAACTACAACATCGGCGTAAAAGAGCAAATCATTTTTCCTGAGATCGAATACGACAAGGTTGATGCCTTGCGCGGACTCAACATCAGCATCACCACAACGGCCAAGACCGATGAAGAGTGCAAAGCACTGCTCACCGCGTTTCGTTTTCCGTTCAAGAACTAAGGCTCTAGCATGTCAAAACAAGCATTGCTGCAACGTGAAATCAAGCGCGACAAGTTGGTCGCAAAGTTCGCGAAGAAGTACGCAGAACTCAAAAAGACGTCAAACGACTTCAAGCGTACTGACGACGAACGCGCCCTGGCTCGCTTGGAGTTACAAAAACTGCCACGTAACGCCAACCCTACTCGCCAGCGTAACCGCTGCGCGATCACGGGTCGTCCGCGCGGCACGTTCCGCCAATTTGGCTTGGCTCGCGCCAAGATTCGTGAGTTAGCATTTGCTGGTGATATCCCTGGTATCACCAAGGCAAGCTGGTAAGCATAGGAGTAACGCAAAATGAGTATGAGTGATCCTATCGCCGACATGTTGACGCGCATTCGAAATGCACAAATGGTTGAAAAAGCCGTTGTACAGGTGCCGTCATCCAAAGTAAAAGTGGCAATCGCGCAGGTTTTGAAAGATGAGGGCTACATTGATGGCTTCTCTGTCAAAGCCAACGATGGCAAGCTGCAATTAGAAATTTCCCTGAAGTATTACGCAGGTAAGCCAGTGATTGAGCGCATTGAGCGTGTCAGTCGTCCTGGATTGCGCGTGTACAAGGGCCATGGCGCTATTCCTCAAGTCATGAATGGCTTGGGTGTAGCAATCGTCACGACCCCACAAGGTGTGATGACAGATCGTAAAGCGCGCGCAACCGGTGTCGGTGGCGAAGTGCTTTGCTATGTTGCTTAACCGCTGGCATTGAGGAGAAACTGAAATGTCCCGTGTAGGAAAAATGCCTGTGTCCATACCTCAGGGTGTGGATGTGACCATGAAACAAGATCAAATTAACGTTAAAGGTGCACTTGGCACTTTAGCGCTAGCTCACAATTCGCTGGTAACGATCATTAACCAAGATGGCAAGCTGAGTTTTGCGCCAGCTAATGAATCGCGTGAAGCCAATGCAATGTCAGGCACGATGCGTCAGCTCGTGAATAACATGGTTGTTGGTGTCACCAAAGGCTTTGAGAAGAAGCTGAGTTTGGTAGGCGTGGGCTACAAAGCCGCCGCTCAAGGTACCAAACTGAATTTGACGGTGGGTTATTCTCATCCTGTAGAGTTCGATATGCCTGCCGGTATCACTGTAGCGACTCCAACACCCACAGAGATTTTGATCAAAGGTTCTGACCGCCAGCGTGTTGGTCAAATTGCCGCTGAAGTTCGTGCTGTTCGTCCGCCTGAGCCTTACAAGGGCAAGGGGATTCGCTACGCGGACGAGAAGATCACGATCAAAGAAACCAAGAAGAAATAAGGAGCTGCAACATGTTGACCAAAAAAGAGCAGCGCCTGCGTCGTTCACGCCAAACTCGAATCCGTATTGCCACGCAAGGTGTTGCACGTTTGACGGTGAACCGTACAAACCTACATATCTACGCCAGTGTTATTTCTGGAGACGGCACCAAAGTGCTGGCTGCAGCGTCGACAGCTGAGATTGAGGTTCGCAAAGAAATTGGAGCATCAGGTAAAGGCGGCAATGTTGCAGCGGCGCAAGCCATTGGCAAACGCATTGCAGAAAAAGCAAGAGCGGCTGGTGTTGAGAAAGTTGCGTTCGACCGGGCTGGCTTTGCATATCATGGCCGAGTAAAAGCGTTGGCTGATGCTGCACGCGAAGCTGGTTTACAGTTTTAAGACGATTGGAGTAGATTCATGGCCAAGTTTCAAGCTAAATCAGCGAATGACGCTCCAGACGACGGTCTGAAGGAAAAAATGATCGCGGTTAACCGCGTGACAAAGGTAGTCAAAGGCGGACGTATCCTCGGTTTCGCCGCATTGACTGTGGTGGGCGACGGTGACGGCCGTGTTGGGATGGGTAAAGGCAAGTCTAAGGAAGTGCCGGCTGCAGTCCAAAAAGCCATGGAAGAAGCCCGTCGTAACCTGAAAAAAGTGTCCCTTAAAAATGGCACGATACACCACAATGTCTTTGGTCATTGGGGCGCCGCCAACGTGATGATGATGCCCGCTGCAAAAGGAACCGGCATCATTGCTGGTGGACCTATGCGTGCTGTCTTTGAAGTCATGGGCATTACTGACATCGTGGCAAAAAGCCATGGTTCTAGCAACCCCTACAACATGGTGCGTGCAACGCTAGACGCGTTGAACAATTCCACCACAGCCTCCGACATTGCTGCTAAGCGTGGTAAGTCAGTTGAAGAGATTTTTGGATAAGTCGTCAACTTTAGATTGTTAGAGAATTACCCAATGACTACAGAAAATAAATTGAAGGTGCAGCTGATTCGCAGCCCCATTGGTACCAAAGAATCACATCGTGCGACAGTGCGCGGTTTGGGTTTACGGGGTGTCAACAGCGTCAGTGAATTAGAAGACACGCCAGCGGTGCGCGGCATGATCAACAAAATCGCATATCTGGTAAAGATTGTCTGAGCTTGAGGCTCGATAGGAATTCAAAATGGAATTGAACGGAATCAAGCCCGGTGCGGGTGCCAAACACTACAAACGTCGCGTCGGTCGTGGTATCGGATCGGGAATCGGCAAGACAGCTGGTCGCGGTCACAAGGGCCAAAAGTCTCGTGCTGGCGGTTATCACAAGGTGGGTTTTGAGGGCGGTCAAATGCCTATGCACCGCCGTTTGCCAAAACGCGGCTTCAAATCACATTTGCTGAAGTTCAACGCTGAGGTCAGCTTGACTTCTCTCGAGCTGCTCGGCTTGGCTGAGGTAGATCTACTGTCGCTGAAAACCGCAGGTTTGGTGGGTCAGCTTGCAAAGAATGTCAAAGTAATCAAGTCGGGTTCGCTGACCAAGGCTGTAAAACTGACAGGAATTGGTGCAACCGCCGGGGCAAAAGCGATTATCGAAGCAGTCGGTGGTTCTGTTTCCGCTGCTGCATAACACCATAGAAACGTAAACGGGTTAACCAGTGGCAACTAACGCGGCTCAGATTGCAAAAACCGGTAAATTCGGTGATCTACGCAACCGCCTTATATTTCTACTGTTGGCGCTGGTGGTGTACCGGATCGGTGCGCACATACCTGTGCCAGGTATTGACCCTGCGCAACTTAAAGAATTGTTCAAGGGACAATCAGGCGGCATTTTGAACCTGTTCAATATGTTTTCGGGTGGTGCTTTGTCACGGTTTACGGTATTTGCGCTCGGTATCATGCCTTATATTTCTGCATCCATCATTTTGCAGTTACTCACTTACGTTCTACCTACATTTGAGCAGTTGAAAAAAGAAGGTGAAAGCGGAAGGCGCAAAATTACCCAGTACACGCGGTATGCAACACTCGGCTTAGCTTTATTTCAATCCATCGGGATTGCAGTGGCACTGGAAAGCTCGCCTGGTTTAGTGTTAGCGCCTGGTTTTGGGTTTCGGATGACTGCAGTGGTCAGCCTAACTGCCGGCACCATGTTTTTGATGTGGCTGGGTGAACAGATCACAGAGCGGGGTTTAGGCAATGGTATTTCAATACTGATTTTTGCTGGAATTGCAGCAGGTCTACCGAGCGCTGTAGGTGGTTTGTTAGAGTTGATACGCACTGGCGCAATGAGCATCTTGGTGGCCATTGTGATCATTGCCGTCGTTGTTTTGGTGACTTACTTTGTCGTCTTTGTTGAGCGCGGACAGCGAAAGATTTTGGTTAACTATGCTCGACGCCAGGTTGGTAATAAGGTATATGGTGGTCAGTCCTCGCATCTACCGCTGAAGCTGAATATGGCAGGCGTCATTCCGCCGATTTTTGCATCTTCAATAATTTTGTTACCGGCGACGGTCGTTGGATGGTTCAGCACCGGTGAAAGCATGCGTTGGTTAAAAGATATCGCTGGAACGCTAACACCTGGGCAGCCTATTTACGTGTTGCTGTATGCGAGCGCGATTGTATTTTTCTGTTTCTTCTACACCGCGTTGGTGTTTAACAGCCGTGAGACAGCCGACAATTTGAAAAAGAGTGGCGCATTTATTCCAGGAATCCGGCCCGGGGATCAGACAGCTCGATATATTGACAAGATTTTGGTTCGATTGACACTTGCTGGTGCGGTTTACATCACTTTTGTATGTTTGCTACCGGAGTTTTTAATTCTAAAGTACAACGTGCCGTTTTACTTTGGGGGAACGTCGCTCATGATCATTGTGGTGGTGACCATGGATTTTATGGCTCAAGTACAAAATTACATGATGTCCCAACAGTACGAGTCTTTGTTGAAAAAAGCAAACTTTAAGACCACGTTGGGCGGGTAAAGATATATGTTTAGTTTTAGGAGAAAGAAATGAAAGTTTCAGCTTCGGTCAAGAAAATTTGCCGCAACTGCAAAGTTATTCGTCGCAAGGGCGTCGTTCGCGTGATCTGCACTGATCCACGCCACAAACAGCGTCAAGGCTGATTTCAAGAGTTTTAGAGGATTCATATGGCTCGTATCGCTGGTATTAATATTCCGCCGCAGCAGCATGCTGAAATCGGTTTGACCGCTATTTTTGGCATTGGCCGTACGCGCGCTCGCAAAATTTGCGAAGCCTGCGACATCGCCTATTCCAAGAAGGTTAAAGACCTGACAGACGGTGATTTGGAAAAAATTCGTGACCAGATCGCTCTGTTCACTATCGAAGGCGATTTGCGTCGCGAAACCACGATGAACATCAAGCGCCTGATGGACATCGGTTGCTACCGTGGCTTCCGTCATCGCCGTGGCCTGCCCATGCGTGGCCAGCGTACGCGTACCAACGCCCGCACCCGTAAGGGTCCGCGCAAGGCCGCAGCATCGTTGAAGAAATAAGTAATAGGTAAAGACACATGGCAAAAGCACAAAACAACACGGCGGCACAGCGCGTACGCAAAAAAGTTCGCAAGAACGTTGCCGATGGAATTGCACACGTGCATGCATCGTTTAACAACACCATCATCATGATCACCGACCGTCAAGGCAATGCTTTGTCGTGGGCTTCGTCTGGTGGTCAGGGTTTCAAAGGATCACGCAAGTCAACTCCTTTTGCAGCCCAGGTGGCTTCAGAAGTGGCTGGGCGCGCTGCGATCGAGCAGGGTATCAAGAACCTCGATGTTGAAATTAAGGGTCCAGGCCCTGGACGTGAATCATCGGTTCGCGCGCTCGGTGCGCTCGGTATTCGTATCAATTCGATTGCTGATGTCACCCCTGTGCCGCATAACGGCTGCCGCCCACAGAAACGCCGCCGCATTTAATTTCGTTGTTTTGCAACGTAGCGCTTGTATCAAGCGCTGCGGTGGCGAAACGTTTCACCAAAGCCCACCGCCGTTAGGCTATCAGCCGAAGGCTCCTGCAGTAATGCAGCAGATGACAAAAGGAAATTCAAGTGGCACGTTACCTGGGCCCCAAGGCCAAATTGTCCCGCCGCGAAGGTACGGACCTATTCTTAAAAAGCGCTCGTCGCGCTATCGCCGACAAAGCTAAGTTTGACTCCAAGCCGGGTCAGCATGGTCGCACTTCTGGCACCCGTACATCAGACTACGGTCTGCAATTGCGTGAAAAGCAGAAGGTTAAGCGCATGTACGGCGTACTGGAGAAGCAGTTCCGCCGCTATTTTGAAGAGGCTGACCGCCGTAAAGGCAACACTGGTGCTAACCTGTTGTTCATTTTGGAATCTCGCCTTGATAACGTCGTATATCGGATGGGATTCGGTTCCACACGTGCAGAAGCTCGCCAGCTGGTGTCACACAAAGCTATTGTTGTTAACGGCGGCTGCGTGAATATTCCGTCTTATATGGTTAAAGCTGGTGATGTTGTTGCGGTTCGCGATAAATCAAAGAAACAAGTTCGCGTCGCTGAAGCCTTGCAGCTTGCCACACAGGTTGGCATGCCCTCTTGGGTGGATGTGAGCATCGACAAGGGCGAAGGTACATTCAAGAAGGTGCCTGACCGTGATGAGTTTGCTGCCGACATCAATGAATCTTTGATCGTCGAGTTGTACTCACGCTAATTTCGTTCCTGCGGTGTGTGATCCACGCCGTCGGCCTTATCGGTGTAACGAACCGAGGGTATTGAGAGGAAGATTGCATGCAGACTAATTTATTGAAACCAAAAACTATCAATGTTGAACCATTGAGTGCTAACCGCTCAAAAGTGACATTGGAGCCGTTCGAGCGCGGATACGGTCACACACTCGGTAACGCTTTACGGCGTGTCTTATTGTCATCTATGGTGGGTCATGCTGCTACAGAGGTAACTATCGCAGGCGTGTTGCATGAGTATTCATCAATCGACGGTGTGCAAGAAGATGTTGTTAATATTTTGCTCAACTTAAAGGGTGTGGTTTTCAAACTCCACAACCGTGATGAAGTCACACTGAGCTTGCGCAAAGACGGTGTTGGATCGGTTACGGCCGCCGACATTCAAACCCCGCATGATGTTGAAATCATCAACCCAGAACATGTCATTGTCAATTTGTCACATGGCGGCAAAATTGACATGCAAATTAAAGTTGAAAACGGTCGTGGTTATGTGCCCGGAAATGTGCGTCGTTATGGGGACGAATCGACCAAATCGATTGGTCGAATCGTACTCGACGCTTCTTTCTCACCTGTGAAGCGTGTCAGCTATACCGTAGAAAGTGCTCGTGTTGAGCAAAGAACGGACTTGGATAAGTTAGTTCTTGAAATTGAAACTAACGGAGCAGTGTCGGCTGAAGATGCAGTACGTGCGTCCGCAAAAATTTTGGTAGAGCAGCTCGCCGTGTTTGCACAGCTCGAAGGTAACGAACTGCCCGATTTCAATGCACCGGTTCAGCGCAGCTCGCAACAATTTGACCCCATTTTGCTACGGCCAGTCGACGAGCTGGAGCTGACGGTACGTTCCGCTAACTGTTTGAAAGCTGAGAATATTTACTATATTGGTGACTTGATTCAGAGAACTGAAAACGAGTTGCTCAAAACGCCTAATCTTGGCCGCAAATCACTCAATGAAATTAAAGAAGTGCTCGCTTCTCGCGGTTTAACGTTAGGCATGCGGCTCGAAAGTTGGCCACCTGCAGGTCTTGATAAACATTAAATTTTCATCCTGAGTAAGGTTGACGAGCTTGTCAATAATGAAAGCATTGACGCACTGAACAGTACCTGGTACGGCTGTTTAATTATTAAAAAGGACATTACTATGCGCCACGGTCACGGATTACGTAAACTCAATCGCACAAGCGAGCATCGCCTTGCTATGTTGCGAAATATGATGAATTCATTGTTGCAACATGAAGCCATCAAAACCACGTTACCAAAAGCAAAAGAATTGCGGCGCGTGGTCGAGCCTATGATCACTTTGGCTAAAGAGCCTACATTAGCAAACAAGCGCCTGGCTTTCGATCGCTTGAGAGATCGTGACATGGTCGTGAAGCTTTTTGCTGAGCTTGGTCCGCGTTACAAAGCGCGTCCTGGCGGATATACACGCATTTTAAAGATGGGTTTCCGTGTAGGAGACAATGCTCCGATGGCACTGGTTGAGTTAGTTGATCGCCCCGAACTTGCTGATGTGCCTTCGGATGCTGAGACCCAGTCGAAATAGGTTATAATAAAGAATGCCGCGCGGTGGAGCAGCCTGGTAGCTCGTTGGGCTCATAACCCAAAGGTCGTAAGTTCAAATCTTGCCCGCGCAACCAACTAATCAGTGCCTTGCAATTAGCACTGTAAAAGACGCCTACCTCGTGTAGGCGTTTTGTTTGGTGTTGAGAAATAATGACAGTTCACAACAGCATATGTTGCCGATGAAAAGCCTTTTATCTTTGCTGGTATTGTTGTTTGGATGGTATTTAGTCTTCGTCCCGAGGTTTGTTCTGGCTCAAAGTCAACCAAGTGTGCAGGCCGGAACGGTTACTTGGACATGCAACGCTTTTTATTTGCCTGCCCGCAGCATATGGCAACGAACTGTCGCAGTTGAATATGATGCCAACGGTATCAGCTCTGTCATGATCGATGGCGTCCGAGTTCATTCATTCAACGTGGTCGGAAGTAGCGTGCTTACTTCCATAGACGGCGAGCGCATTCAATTTGATGCCGCTGAGCAGACTTGGGCAAGCGACTTGCGTGGCGTCGTCAGTTCTGAAGGACGTTGTGACCGATGAGGTCTTACCGGTCGCAAATATAGCTCCATATTAATTTGCCGGCGCGGCCAGATTAAAGATTCAAGATTCAAGATTCAAGATTCGCCAAATTAGTTCGGTTCGTGGCTTGCACCGATCAAAGAATTGTCATGAACATGCGATGCAAACGCTGTGACTCAGGCAAGTATCTGATTCACCGTCGTGCTTGTTCAAGTTTGGTAAATGTCATGGCTGCACTGCATCAACTGTCAGGGTTAACTGACTAGCCCCAACTTTAACGCGAATGCTTTGGGCAATCAGGTCGCCACTTTGCGGAAACGCATTGCCCGATTTTGAAATTCGAGCACTGACGACCACAGCTTCAAATTTAGAGATCTTCAGCTCATTCGACATCGCGGTACTGTCATCTAAAGTAAAAGCCATGGGGAACTCACTGGCCTTTCGCTTCAGGATGGCCAAAGGCATCCGGGGCGCATTGGGTGAAGTTGGCTCTGCTCGTGCAAAAATAAAAACTGTGTCTTCAGGCGCTACTTTAATTTTTAAATCGGGTGACAGGCTGAGCGTGCCTTGAATACTTGCAGCAACGCCACCTACAGCAGTTGCATTGCTAGGCGTGATGTTGTTTGTTCCTGCGGCAGCTTTGGCTTCTTCTATGCTGCTTGCCAAGCTTTTGGCAAAGTCGCTGCCCGGTGGGGCAGAGCTCTGCGCTTTGTTCCACATGACGATAGCTTTGGCAAAATCTTTCTTTTCAAATGCCGCGCTGCCGGCCAGGGCCAGCGCTTTAGGATTATTCGGTTCCAGCACCAGCGCACGCTCAAAAAGTTGGGTGGGCTCTCCCGCCATGCTTTGGCCTTGCAACATGGCCAATACATCAGCATAGTCGGCCAGTATCTGCGAATTTCCTGGGTTTAATTCAACCGCGCGTTTATAAGCTTTGCTGGCTTCAGGAAACTTTTGCATGGCAGCATAAGAGCGGGCAAGCATTTCCCAAGCCTTAGGGTCCGGCGTTTGATCTGCGGGAATGGCTTGCAGTCGGGCGGCAAAGGCGCTGACCATCGCCTCAATTTGCTCTGGCGTAGGTTCCGTGCTGGGCCTGGCTTGAAGATTAGCCGGATCCAACGCCTCGACATTACCTAGAAAGCCGTAAATAAGTAGCGCTATCAAAGGAACCAGTATTGCCAGCGTCCATGCAGTGCGCTTTGATGGGGTCTGAGTATTGCCTGACATCGCGTTTTCAGGCGCGCCTTCTTCTTCCAACGCGCGGCGTTCAATTTCGTTCTTTGCCAGTGTCAACTGGTCGGTACTGATCTTGCCAGCCGCAAAGTCTGAATCAAGTTGCGCGAGTTGGCCACGCAAAACAGACAGGTTGGCTTGGGAGGCGTCTTGCGATTCATTGTGAGTGTTGATCTTAGGCTTGAGTAAAGCTGGCAATGTAAGTGCAAGAGCCAGTGCCAGCAGCAAGCAGGCAGAAATCCAAAAGAAGATCATTTTTGTTGATGAGGTGAACCGTCTGAATTGTCCAGGCTGGCCAAAAGAGCACGGGCTTTGGTTGCATCGGCGTCGCTCAATGCAACAACGGGTCGTGCTGCTACTCTACGCCGCCGCACATTGAGCACAAGCGTCAGCACTGCGATTGCAAGCAGCGTAAATGGCCCTAGCCATAAAAGCGCTGTGGTACTTTTGAGCGGTGGGCGATAAAGCACAAAATCGCCGTAGCGTTGCACCATGAAGTCCAAAATTTCTTTTTGCGATTGGCCCTGTGTAAGTTTGAGGCGAATCTGATTTTTCAAATCTATCGCAAGGTCTGCATGCGATGCGGCAATGGTTTCGTTCTGGCAAACCAGGCAACGCAATTCTTCAGCGATGACCATCATGCGTGCTTCCAGGGCTGGATCAGCTGAGATGTTGGGGGCAACCTTGGCCCCGGCAAACAGGCTTGTGCACAATAAAAGTGTTGTCAGTAAAACTTTCATAGCCTAGCTTGCTGATAATTTTTTAACCAGCGGCAAGATGGTGTCGCGCAATGCCTCGGGCGTGACGGGTCCGATTTGCTTGAAGCGAATCACGCCTTGCTTGTCGACCACAAAAGTCTCGGGCACACCGTACACGCCCAAGTCAATGCCAACCAGCCCATCTGCATCGACTAGTGACAGCACATAGGGATTGCCAAAATTGGCCAGCCAAGCCATGGCGGCAGGTGACTTGTCTTTGTAGTTCAGACCATAAATGGGTACTTGATTAGTTTTGGCCAACTCTACAAGCACTGGGTGCTCGATGCGGCAGGCAACGCACCAGGACGCCCACACATTGAGCAGCCAGACCTGACCCACCAGATCCTGCGCCGAAATAGATTTATCGGTCTGATTTAAAACAGCCAACTTAAACTGCGGTACTGGCTTGTTGATCAGCGGAGAAGGCACCTCTCGTGGGTTCAACGTCAAGCCGATTGCCAAAAACCCAACCAGCAGGATAAAAATGCCCAACGGTAAGAACCGTTTGAAAGTCGTACTGGTCATCAGGCTTGGACTTTTGCGGTAACTGTAGGGGGCGTAACGGTGACGGGTATGCCCGGCGTCAAACCAGGAACTGCCTTTTTAGTCGCGACTTTCACGGCGCGGTAACGCCTGTCCAGCACTGCGAGCATACCGCCCAACGCCATCAACACGCAGCCAAACCAGATCAAGTTAACAAACGGCTTGTGGTGCAAGCGCACGCTCCAGGCGCTTGCGCTGACGGGTTCGCCTAAGGCCACATACAAATCGCGTGTGATGCCTCTGTCAATGGCGACCTCGGTCATGGGCATGCTGCGCACAGTGTAGATACGGCGTTCAGGCTGCAAGGTAGCAATCACCTTGTCGCCATCGGTGACGGTCAGCACGGCTCTGGCCGAGGTGTAGTTTGGCCCCTTGGCTTGCACCACGTTGTCAAGTTTGAAGGTGTAGCCGCCGACGGTGGCTGTTTCGCCCGGCTCCATACGCACGTCGTTTTCACTTTGGTAGCCGCTCACCACCGTCACACCTACAATGAAAACTGCAATCCCGAAATGTGCCAACAGCATGCCGTAATAGCTGCCAGGCAGTGCGCTAAAACGAACCCGCCAGCTGGGCGAACGGTGTTCGCATACTTTGTCGATTAAATTCACAACCGCGGTGCTGGCTACCCACATCGCCAGCAACAAACCCAAACCAATCATGGGTGACCAACTACCCAGCACTGCTGGCGCAATGATGGCGCTAAGAACGCTCACACCGATGGCCCAGCGCAGGCGCTTGGTCAGGTCCATCACCTCGGCATGGCGCCACCGTGTCATCGGCCCCACACCCATCAAAAACAAAGCCGGCGCAATCAACGGCACAAACACCGCCACAAAGTAGGGTGGGCCAACGGACAGCTTGCCCATGCCCAGGGCGTCAATCACCAGCGGGTAAATCGTACCCAACAAAACGGCTGCGGCAGCGACCACCATCAGCACGTTGTTGGCCAACAGAAACGATTCGCGCGAAACCGGCTCAAAACTCCCGCCCAAGCCAACACGCGGTGCACGCCAGGCAAAAAGCGCCAGCGAGCCACCAATCACGAACGCCAGAAAACCCAGGATAAAAACGCCGCGAGCTGGGTCGGTGGCAAAAGCATGCACCGACGAAAGAACGCCTGAGCGAACGATAAATGTGCCTAACAGCGACAGTGAAAACGTCATGATCGCCAACAACGCGGTCCACATTTTGAAGCCGCCGCGTTTTTCAGTCACAGACAAAGAGTGGATCAGCGCTGTGCCGACCAGCCACGGCATGAACGATGCGTTTTCGACCGGATCCCAAAACCACCAGCCGCCCCAGCCCAACTCGTAATAGGCCCAAAAGCTACCCAGCGCAATGCCTACCGTTAAAAAGCACCAAGCCACCGTGGTCCATGGGCGTGACCAACGCGCCCATGCGGCATCTAACCGGCCAGACAACAGCGCGGCAATCGCAAATGCAAAAGCCACCACAAAGCCAACATAGCCCATGTACAACATCGGCGGATGAATGATCATGCCCGGATCTTGCAGCAATGGGTTTAAGTCTTGACCGTCTGCCGCAGCTGGCAGCAAGCGTGTAAATGGGTTAGATGTGAGCAGCGTGAACAAAATAAAACCGCAGCTGATCAAACCCATCACGCCCAGGACGCGGGCCACCATCCGGTCATCCAGCTGCTTTGAAAAAATCGACACCGCCAGCGTCCAGCCCGACAAAATCAGCGACCACAACAAGATGGAGCCTTCGTGGTTGCCCCACACAGCCGTGAATTTGTAAACCAAAGGCAACATGCTGTTGGAATGCTGCGCGGCAAGCTGAACCGAAAAATCGTTGGTGACAAACGCATAGGTCAGGCAGCCATAAGCAAACGTCACAAACACAAATTGCCCGCGCGCAGAGGGCCGGGCCAATGCCATCCATGCTGCGATGCCTTTGTGCGCGCCAATCAGCGGCAGCACGCTTTGCATGAGGGCCATCATGAAAGCCAAAATGAGGGCGAAGTGGCCGAGTTCACTGATCATGTGTGCTCTGTTTATTTCAGTATGGTTTCAGTACGGTTTCAGTGTTTTGCTGGTTTGCTGCGGCGAACCTGCTTTGGCTTTTGCCAGGGCGTCAGCGGCTTCAGGCGGCATGTAGTTTTCGTCATGCTTGGCCAGTACCTGGTCAGCCCTGAAGATACCGTCAGCACCCAGCTTGCCCTGTGCCACCACGCCTTTGCCTTCTTTGAACAAGTCAGGCAACAAGCCGGTGTAAGTGACTGGAATGGTTTTTGCCAGATCGGTCACCACAAAACGGGTCGTCAGGCCCTGGGTTTCACGCTGAATACTGCCTTGTTCTACCAAGCCGCCGATGCGAAAGCTCCGGCCCTGGGGTGCCTCGTTAGCTGCAACCTGGGTAGGGCTGAAAAAAAACACCAGATTGCTATTGAACGCATTGAGCACCAGCGTAGTCGCCACGCCCAAGGCAGCAAGCCCGCAGGCAATTGCGATCAATCGTTTGCTTCTTGGTTTCATCATCGAGATTGTCCGGCATCCAGCGCACCTTGTTCGCGCACCTCAGCCAAAAGCGCACGGCGTTTGAGGTTAAGCAAAATGGGCTCAATGACGCAAACCATCAAGCATGCGCCCAACGACCCCCAAACAAACAAGCCGTAGCCGCCCATGGCCAGAAATTCACCAAAGCTATTCCACATCAGTTGGCTCCCATCTCGGCACGCGCCCATGCGGTATGGCGTTCACGTTCCAAAATGATCACCCTTACCCGCTTGAGCACCACTGCAATGCAGTAAGCCCAAAAAGCCAGTGCCATGACCAGCATGGCGACCAGCATGGGCGTGGCCATGCTAGTGCCCTTAAAGCTGACCGACGCGCCCTGATGCAAAGTGTTCCACCATTTCACAGAAAAATAAATAATGGGCACATTGACCACCCCAATCAAGGCCAGCAACCCAGCCGCACGATCAGCGCGCCTGACGTCGTCAATCGATGCGTGCAACGACATGAAGCCAATGTACAAAAACAGCAGCACCAGTTCAGACGTCAGTCGTGCGTCCCAAACCCACCACGCGCCCCAGGTCGGTTTACCCCAGAGTGCGCCCGTCCACAGCGCCAGTACCGTCATCAAAGCGCCAGTGGGGGCTAATGCGCAAGCCATCATGGACGACAAACGAGAATTAAACACCAGCCCGGCACCCGCCCAGCCCGCCATCACCACGTAGATCACCATTGACATCCAGGCGCTGGGCACATGAACAAAAATAATCCGGTAGGCCTGACCCTGCGTGGCATCGGTAGGCGCCACCCACAAGCCCAAGTACAAACCATACAACGTCAATAAAACGCTTAACGCTGCAAACCACGGCACCAGCGCGCCGGCCAACGGGTAAAAGCGCTGCGGCGCAGCGAACTTAAACCAGTTGATGCTGGTTTTGGACTTGCTTTTGGGCACGGATTGAATTCCTAGATTTTTCTGCAATTTTATTCACTCACTTGGCGGATATTTCTGTTGCTATTCCATTGAAATACGCAGTGCAGCCGCAGCTACCCAGGGCGCACACATCAGCCCGACGATCAGCAAAGCGCCCAACAAAGAAAAATGCCCCATCACACCCAAGCCAGCGGTATGCGCCTCAACAGCACCTGCCCCAAAAATAAGCACCGGAATCGTCAGGGGCAGCACCAGCAGCGACAGCAGCACGCTGGAGCCCCGTAGCCCTACCGTCAGTGCGGCGCCCATCGCGCCGACCAAGCTCAAAATCGGCGTGCCCAGCAGCAGCGAAAGCATCAACACCCCGGTGGCTGACCCAGACAAATCAAACTGCAAAGCCAGTATTGGCGACAGCAGCACCAAAGGCAAACCAGAGCCGACCCAGTGCGCCAGCGTTTTGCCCAAGACCAACCAGGCCAGCGAGTGGGTGGACAGCAGCAGTTGCTCTAAAGTTCCGTCGCTGTGGTCGTCCGCAAACAAACGCGGCAACGACAGCATGGACGCCAACATCGCCGCTACCCACAACACGCCGGGTGCCATGGTGCGTAGCAGTTGCGCCTCTGGCCCTACACCTAGGGGAAACAAGCTGACGACCATGACGAAAAAAATCAGCGTTGAAAAGGTGTCGCTGCGCCGCCGCAATGACACCCGCAGGTCGCGTTTAAGGACGGTTTTCAAGCCGCTGCTCAAGCCCGGTCCGCCAGTCACAGCTGTAGCACCTGTTGCTGCACTGACGACAGCACCACCTCTTGATGGCTGGTCAACACCACCATACCCGCGCGAAGCAAGTGGGCTTCAATCAGGCCCGACAGCCAAACGGTTGCCACGGTGTCCAGGGCGTTGAACGGTTCGTCCAAAATCCACAGCGGCGCCGCCTGGCTCAATGCCAAGCGCGCCAAAGCACTGCGCCGTCTTTGCCCCTGAGACAGTCGGCGTGCCGGGGTGCGCTCGTGCCCGCGCAGGCCGGCTGCCCTCAAAGCCACCTGCGCGGCGACCGCATCGGTGGGGTGACCACCCAATGCGCAGGCATCCAGCAGGTTTTCAAGTGGCGAGAGTTCATCTTTTAAAGCTGCTGCATGGCCCAGGTAGGCCAAGCTGCGGCCAAAGGTGGCACGCTGGGCGTTTAACTTTTCGCCGCGCCACAAAATGCGTCCTTCGGTCGGCTCTAGCAGGCCGCACAGCATCCGCAGCAAACTGGTTTTACCGGCGCCATTCGGGCCGCGTACGCGCAGCAGCTCACCGGGCGCAACCTCCTGCGAAATGCCGCTGAACAGCCGTCGCGAGCCGCGGGTGCAGGCCACGTTGTCCAGTTGCAGGCCTGCTGCACTGTCTGAGGTGGGGGCTTTCAGGCTCAATGAGGCTTATCCGGGGTTAAAAAGGAGTCGGTCAAATCACGCGCAGTGTGGCCTCAGCCATTGCGCCATGCGCATCGCGACTTGCACGCGCTGCCTCCTATTATCCCGCGACATTCAACCCGACGGCATGTGCTCGTCCCAAAATAGCTTTTAGCCGGTACGGCAAAGCGTCATGCTTTTTTCTTACCTGCTTCGTAGCGGTTCATCAGTGGGGTCACCGAAACACCGTGTGCAATGACAGACGCCACAATCACCACCAGCGTCAGCGACAGCAGTTGTCGGGCCAAGTCGGCTTCTATGCCGTGCCTGATGGCATACAGCAGGTAATACAGCGAGCCGATTCCGCGTATGCCAAACCACGCCAACAGGCGGCGCTGGGTTGGTTTTGCATCTGTTCCCAAAGTACCCAGGGCTACCGCTAGGGGGCGGATGACCAAAAAAAGCAAGGGTATGAACCATAACATGTCAAAGCTGAAGGTAACGGATGCCAGCAACACACCCACGACCAGAACAATGGCGACCTCGGCAAAACTCTCCAGTTGGCTGTTGAAACGCTCAACCTGGCGCATCATGTAGGCCGGTGCGTGGCTGCCGCTGGCCGGTAAGTTCTGGGCAGGCGACTCAAGCTTTGGGGTTTGTGTGGCCACCTCACTCGGGTCGTCAATTCGCCGCAGCGCTAAACCCGCCGCAAATACGGCTAAAAATCCGTAAGTCAGTGTCAACAGGGCCACACCGTAGGTCAGCGCTATCAAGCCCAATGCGATGAATTCATCGGATCCCAGCGCTTCACGCCGCCGAGTGCGCAGGTAAATAATGGTGCGTCCTACCCCTGTGCCCATGGCGTAGCCCAGAGCCAAACCGCCTGCTACCGCCCACACCACATCTATGGCCCACCATCGCCACTGCAAGGTGCCCAGTTCATGCAGCCCCAACAAGCCCAGCCCCAACATCACGAACGGAAACGCCGTACCGTCGTTCAGACCGCCCTCGCCAGTCAGGCCAAAACGCAGGCGGTCTCGGTCGCTCGGGTTGGTCATTTGAACGTCTGATGCCAGCACCGGGTCGGTGGGTGCCAAGATCGCCCCGAGCAAAACCGCCGCGCCTGCCGGCAGATTCAGCAGCCACACGCCAACAGCCGTGATGCTTGCCACCGTCAGCAGCATCGACACAGTCGCCAATTGCACCGGAATGCGCCAGCGTTTGTCTTTAAAGGGCAATTCGAGCTTCATGCCTGCCGTGAACAGCGAGATGAGCAAGGCCACCTCGGTCAGGCGCTCCAGCAGCACCAAATTTTTAAACGCATCGAGTTTGAGCAAACCCCAACCCAGCGGGCCGATGGCGATACCGACCGCGAGATACAGCATGGCAACGCTCAGCGGCAGCCGCGCAATGAAAGAGCCACCCAATGTTTTGGCGATCAGCAGCGCGCCAACAATGATGCAGCCCAGGGTGAAGGCATCAGGCTCAATCATGCTTAAAGTGTACCGATCTGGTCATCAGCTTTACCACCGCCGATGACGTTATCCGCTGTAGGTCACCAGCCTGGGCGCTTGACCATCGTGAACGGCACGTCGGGCGAGTCGGGCGCGGCGCTGGCACTCAAGTCCTTCCACACGCCTTTAATTTCACGGCCACAACTGCCTTCGACCAGCTGGCCGTTCCAGGCGCCAGAAATGCTGAGGTTGTTGCTTGATTCGTCCAAAATCACAAAACCATCTTCCACATCGCCGACCAGCGCCGCCTTGGCCGCGTGGCTTGGCGCGGGATTTACCGCTGGCAGCAAATCGCGGCTGACGATGCCGCGCAGGCTGTCTGCAAATTCTTGGTGCTTTTCCAGCTGCATGACGGCCGTGCGGGGCAGGCCAGCGGGAGGATCGGTAAAACTAACTTGCCAAACACCGTAGAGCTGCGGCGCTCTGATGTCTTTTGCCGCCAGGCAAGTTGGCTTTGGTTCGATTTGGGTGCTATTTTGGGCTGTGGCCCAATCATTTAATACACATGCAGCTACTAAAAATATAGCAATTAGCCAGTTGGGTCGAGATTTCACGGTTATTCCCAGGCCGGTATTGCCGCATTTGACGGAGCGACTTCTTGGGTGCTTGCTTTCGCGTTTGCTGCTGCCAGTGCACGCTGCGCAAACTCAGCCCGCAGTGCCTTGATTTTTTCACGCGGGTCTTCTCGGGTGGTTTCTTTGCTCAAAGCCATCTCGGCAATGAAGCGGCTGGGCACCCCGGCAACCATATCGCGGCCTTTTTTGCGGCGGCGCAGCCAGTTCACGGCGAGCGTACGCTGGGCCCTGGTGATGCCGACATACATCAAGCGGCGCTCTTCTTGCAGACGCAGAGCGATGTCTTCTTCATTGCCATCGTCGTCGATTTTAAAAGGCAGCAGCCCTTCGTTTACACCTGCCAGCACCACATGCGGCCACTCCAGCCCCTTGGCGGCGTGCAGGGTAGACAGCGTCACCACATTCTGGTCGCCTTCTCGCTCGCTCAGCGTGGACAGCAGCGCGATGCTTTGCACCACTTCGAGCATGGTTTTAGTTGGCGCAGTAATGACATTACCGACAGCTTCGTCATCTTCCTGCCCACCACAGCGCTGCGCCATCCATTCGCAAAAGTCCATCACGTTGGTCCACTTGGCGGCAGCGATTTTTTCGCTGTCTTCACCGTCGTACAGATTTTTCTCGTAATCGATTTCTTTGAGCCAGTCTTTTAAAAACACCAGCGCGTCCTCTGCGCCCACCGTGCGTTTGGCGCGGTATTCCAGGTCGTTGAGGTAGCGGCCAAATTCATTGAGCGAGGCCAGCGCCTTGGCAGGCAGCACCGAGCTGAGCGAGTGGCTGAACAGCGCTTCAAACAAGCTAAGTTTGTATTGGCTGGCAAACGTACCCAGCGTGCCAAGCGTGGTGTGACCAATGCCGCGCTTGGGCGTGGTCACCGCGCGCATGAAGGCCGGGTCATCGTCGTTGTTGGCCAACAAGCGCAGCCAGCAGCACAGATCCTTGATTTCAGCCCGGTCAAAAAAGCTTTGCCCGCCCGAGACTTTGTAGGGGATATTGGCTTTGCGCAGCGCTTTTTCAAACGGCTTGGCCATGTGGTTGGCGCGGTACAGCACGCAGAAGTCTTTCCACTCCCGGTACTGGCCGCCTGCGGCTTGCAGTGTGCCTTCAGCCCGCAGGCTCTGGATGCGCGCCACCACGCGGCTAGCCTCGTGCTCTTCACTGTCGCAGTCCACCACGCGCACTGGCTCGCCCTCACCCAATTCGCTGAACAAGGTTTTGGGAAACAGCTTGGGGTTTGGCGCAATCACGTTGTTGGCCGCACGCAGGATGGCGCTGGTCGAGCGATAGTTTTGCTCCAGCTTCACGACTTTTAAATTCGGGTAGTCGACCGGCAGTTTTTTCAGGTTGTCGAGCGTGGCGCCGCGCCAGCCGTAGATCGACTGGTCGTCGTCGCCCACGGCGGTAAACCTGCCGCGTTCACCGACCAGGCACTTCAGTACCTCGTACTGGGTGGCGTTGGTGTCCTGGTATTCATCGACCAGTACATGGCCAAGCGCTGCTTGCCACTTGGCTCTCACCTCATCGTGCTGCTGCAGCAGCTTGAGCGGCAGGCCAATCAAATCGTCAAAGTCCACACTCTGGTAAGCCGTCAACCGCTCTTCGTAGCGCGCCATGATGCGGGCCGTCAGTGCTTCTTCTTCGCCGCTGGCAATCTTGGATGCTTGCTCAGCGTTCAGCCCCATGTTCTTCCACCGGCTGATCGTCCACTGCCATTGCCGCGCCGTGGCGGCGTCGGTGCCGCCGCCCGCGTCCTTGATGATGCTGGTCACGTCATCCGTGTCAAGAATCGAAAACTGCTTCTTTAAACCCAGTACCTCGCCGTCTTGCCGCAGCATGCGCATGCCCAGGGAGTGAAAAGTGCAAATCAGCACGCCCTTGGCGCTACGGCCCATCAGCTTTTTCGCCCGCTCGCGCATCTCGGCAGCGGCTTTGTTGGTAAAAGTGATGGCGGCAATTTGCTCAGGCTTCAGGCCTGACTGAATCAAACGCCCAATTTTGTGGGTGATGACCCGCGTTTTGCCTGAGCCGGCGCCTGCCAAAACAAGGCAAGGACCTTCAAAATAGTTAACGGCCTCAAGTTGCGCCAGGTTCAGGCCGTCGGCCAGGGAGTCTTGCATTCGGGAATCAATTCGGGATTGGGCTCTGGCCGAGCCAGTAAAAACGTTGAATAAGATGGAATCCAAATGATAACGGGCGGTCGTCGGGCATGCTGACGATCAACCCGTGGACGGCGACCCAGCATCCTGAAATCGAAGGGTCAAACTAAATTGCTCTGATTTCAGGAGCACATTGCGCATATTTCTATTGGGCTAGAGGCGTATTTCAAAGGTAAAATGAAAAAAAGTAAAAAAGGTCTGCGTCAGGCCGTTTTGACGGCCTTATCGCTTTAAACGACATCAATTTCAGTCTTTCAGCTGACCCCAACATGCCTCAAATTCGCCTCTCATCTTCCGCTCATGCGCTTTTTTACCCTCAGGCCCAATTAAATACTACGTCGGTTGCTATATATTTTATAGCATTTTAAAAAATCGGTACCGCCAACCCGTTTTCTCATGCTTGCCATCCTTTTCGTCACCTTTCCGTTTTTTGCACTGGTGCTGTGTGGTTATATTGCCGCCCGCCAAAACTTGTTGCCGTCAGCAGCTATTCCCGGCTTAAACACCTTTGTGCTGTACTTTGCGCTGCCTTGCATGTTGTACCGGTTTGGCGCGTCAACGCCGATTGCGCAGCTGCTGGACGGCACGTTGATGGCGGTGTATCTGGCCTGCGCACTGGTGATGGTGGGTTTTACGATTGCTGTGACGCACCGGGGCCGCATTGGCTGGAACGACGCTTCGTTTGGCGCGTTGGTGGCGGCTTTTCCTAACACTGGGTTTATGGGGGTACCGCTGCTGGTTGCCCTGCTCGGCGCCAGGGCGGCCGGCCCGGCGATTGTGACCATCGTGATCGATCTGGTGGTGACCAGCTCTTTGTGTATTGCCTTGTCGCGTCTGGACGCCGCAGGCAAGCATGGCGCCAGCGTAGCCGCCAAAAAAGCCTTGGTGGGGGTGGCTAAAAATCCGATGCCGTGGGCCATTTTGGGCGGTGCAGTAGCCTCTGCTTTTCAGTTTAATTTGCCCTTGCCTGTTGCGCAAACCACTGGCCTGCTGGCAGATGCCGCATCGCCCGTGGCACTGTTCACGATTGGTGCCGTGCTGGCCCGGTCACAAGCCAACAGCACACGCGGAATGCCGCTGGACGACTACTTTCCGGTGGTGCTGATCAAGTTGGTGCTGCACCCGCTGCTGCTGCTGCTCACGGGTTTAACGGCGATTCGCCTGGGTCTACCGCTGGATCGTTTTGCGTTGACGGTGGTGGTGCTGGTAGCCGCGCTGCCAAGCGCCAGCAACGTGGCGCTGCTGGCTGAGCGTTTTAATGCTGACAACGGCCGCATTGCCCGCATCATTTTGTTGTCCACGGTGTTGGCGTTTTTCACGTTTTCTGGGGCAGTGGCGTTACTGGTTTGATCATTCACCCCATTGACCTTATTCGCCCCATTGACATCGGAACAACCTGACCATGAATACACCCTTCAACTACAAGCACCTCTACTATTTTTGGGTGGTGGCCAAGGAAGGGGGCATCTCCAAAGCGGCCAGCAAGCTTGACATGGCGATACAGACGGTCAGCGCGCAGGTTCGTGACCTGGAGCGGTCGCTGGGTTATGCCTTGCTCAAACCGGCGGGGCGCGGTTTGGTGCTGACAGAGGCCGGCATTGCCGCCATGCAGCAAGCAGACCAGATTTTTCAGCTGGGTGAAAGCTTGCCAGCCCTGGTACGCGACGCGGTCAGCGCGCCTGCCGTGCGCCTAGCGGTGGGAATTTCAGATGGCCTGCCCAAGCTGGTGGTGCACCGGCTGCTGTTGCCAGTCATTCCTGAGCCTCATTTGCGCCTGCTGTGCCACGAGGGTGAGTTTGACGATTTGCTGGGCGATCTTGCGCTGCACCGTCTCGATGTGGTGTTTTCCGACCGGCCCGCACCCGCCAACCCCAACATCAAGCTGTATGGCCACCGGTTGGGGTCATCGAGCGTTGCTTGGTATGGCACGGCGCAAATCGTGCAGGCCGCCAAGCATGATTTCCCGCGCAGTTTGGCGGATGTCCCCATGCTGCTGCCTACCGCCCATACCGACGTGCGCGCCCGGCTGGACCTGTGGCTGGAGCAACGCGGTATCAGGCCGCGCATTGTGGGCGAGTTTGAGGACAGCGCTTTGCTGCAAACATTTGGTGCCAGCGGTATGGGTATCTTTCCGGCTGCGGAATGGACCCATGAGAACCTGCTCGCAAACTACGCCCTTCACCGCTTGGGGCCGTGCGAAGGTGTGAGCGAACACTTTTTTGCGATTGGCACCGAAAAGAAAGTCCGTCACCCGCTGGTGCAGCGATTGCTGCAACCAGCGCTTTAGGTTCAACGCTTTAGCCTTCACACGTCATTTTCAGTCTGCTTTTACACCCATTACTTAGGCTGGTTTTTGGCTGTACGCAGGCTCAGCCACATGGTCAAGGCCAGTATGCCCACCACCACACCCAATGAGGCAGCAACCGGGATTTTGTAGAGGTCAATCAGGCACATCTTGGTGCCGATGAACACCAAAATCACCGCCAGACCGTAGTTGAGCAAATGAAACTTGTTGGCAACTGCGGCCAACAAAAAGTACATCGCGCGCAAACCCAAGATGGCAAAAACGTTGCTGGTCAGCACGATGAAGGGGTCGCTGGTAATGGCAAAAATCGCCGGAATGGAGTCGACCGCAAAGATCACGTCGGTCAGGGCGATCAAGCAGATCACCATGAACAGCGGGGTGGCAATTTTTTTGCCGTTCTCGACCGTCCAGAAGTTCTCTCCGTCGTAGTTTTTGCTGACAGGCAGCAATTTGCGCAGCAGTTTTAACGCAGGGTTGTCATCCAGATCAGGCTCTTTGCCAGCGGCCCACCACATCTTGATGCCCGTCAAAATCAAGAATGCGCCGAACACGTACAAGATCCAGTGAAACTCGGCCAACAACCAGCCGCCGACCAGAATCATCACCGTGCGCAAAACGATGGCACCAATGATGCCAATCATCAGAACCCGTTTCTGGAAATGCGGCGGCACCGCAAAGTAGGTAAAGATCAACAAGAACACAAAAATGTTGTCGACTGCCAGCGATTTTTCAATCAGGTAACCGGTCAAAAACTCCAGTGATTTGGTGTTGGCAATCTCGGTTGAGCCGGTGCTGTCCTTGACGGCCCACCAAAACAAGCCATTGAATAAAAAACTCAAGGCGATCCAGATCATTGACCAGTTAAAAGCCTCTTTGACGCCAATTTCATGCGCGCCTTGCTTTCTGAGCACCACAAAGTCGACAAATAAAGACACCAAAACAATGCCAACAAAAGTGGCCCATAGCCAGACAGGCGCGATGGTTTGCATAAAAATCCCAATCAATATTGCGTGGATGACGATTCAAACGTCATGACAATCGAGTAGTTTATGCTGAACTAATGTGCAGTTTACTTCGTAAAAACAGGAGAGTATTCACGCATTTGGCTGTTTGTATTTACGCTTGGCGACTGACTGATAAATCAGGTTTTTACGAAGTTTATTTATCGGTAATGCTGCTTTTTATTGCTTGGTTTCATCGCTATCCTTCGGTGTTCTTTCATCTTTTAAGGAGACAGTTGTGAAACGACTTACGAAACGCTTTTTTTCAGTGTTCAGTCTTGTTTTGACCCTGGCGCTGTCCGTCGGGCTTTCAACGTTTTCCCTGCAGGCCGAGGCCGCCAAACGCATGGGGTCGGGCAAGTCGCTGGGCACGCAGCGCCAGGCAACACCTGACAAAGCGCCCGCCGCTGCGGCCGCGCCCGCTGCTGCCGGGGCAGCTGCAGCTGCGCCGTCACGTTCGTGGATGGGCCCGATTGCCGGAATCGCCGCTGGGCTGGGTCTGGCGGCCTTAGCTTCACACTTGGGCTTTGGCGATGAATTGGCCTCGATGCTGATGATGGGCTTGCTGGCGGCTGCCGTCATGGTGGCTATCGGATTTTTCATGCGCAAACGTGCCGCGGCGCAAAAAAGCATGGCGTCCGGGCAGGGCGGCATGCAGTACGCTCATGTGAGCCCAGGCGCTGCTGGCAGCGCCCCAGGCCGAACTGACGAACAAGCGCCTGCCTACAAAACACTGATGCCCGCTACGGGCGGCTCCATGATCGGCTCCAGCCTGGGTTCCGGCATTGCCGCAGCTGCGGGCAGTTCCAGCCGCATACCTGCAGACTTCGACACCGCAAGTTTTGAGCGCAATGCCAAAGTCAACTTTATTCGCTTGCAGGCCGCCAATGATGCGGGCGATTTGAACGACATCCGCCAGTTCACCACGCCTGAAATGTTTGCCGAGCTCAAGATGGAACTTGCTGAACGCGGGGCAGGGACTCAAAAAACCGAAGTTGTAGGCCTGACCTCAAACGTGTTGGAAGTTGATGAAAATGCGGACCGCTATCTGGTCAGTGTCCGCTTTACGGGCGTGATTCGCAGCAGCGCACCTGAGCCTGACGAGTCGTTTGAAGAGATCTGGCACTTGAGCAAGTCGCGCCTGGGCCAGACCGGTTGGGTGTTGTCCGGCATTCAACAAACGTCCTGACCTTAAGCGCTTGCAGGCGGTTTTGTGGATGTTGCAGCGCTCTGGCTCAACCCTGCTGTGTGCTTAACGGTTGGGCCAGATCCGCTGGCACACTTTAAATGGTGAGGGGATCCACATCAATCGCCCAGCGGATCAAGCTTTTAAAGTCGCTTTGTTTGCGCGTTTCAGACAGCAGCGGTTGCCAGGCGGCTAAAAAGCGTTGCAATGCGGTGCGGGACGCGCTTTCGACCAACATTTGGGAACGTTCGATGTTGGCCACGCGCTGTATGGTCATGGGCACGGCGGGGTAGGCGGTGATCGAGCCGTGGCCTTCAAGTTCAGCGGCGAGTGCAGCTGCCATGGCAGCGTTCAAAAAGCCTTGAGCGACCTCTTGCGCTTTGGCTTCGGCCCGAACCAGCGCTGAAAAGCCAAACGGCGACAAGCCCGCAGCTTTGCGCTCTTCTAGCTGCTGCGCTGCAAACTTGGGGTAGTCGTAAGTTTTGAGCGCTGCAAACAGCGGGTGCTGGGGGTGAAAAGTTTGCACCCACATTTCGCTTTTGGCGCTGCGTGCCGCATCACGCCCGGCGCGGCCACCGGCTTGCATCAACAGGCTGAACAAGCGCTCAGGCGCCCGAAAGTCGCTGGAAAACAGCGCGCCGTCGGGGTTGATGGCAGCTACCAGGGTGATGTGCCTGAAGTCATGGCCTTTGGCAATCATTTGTGTGCCGACCAGCACATCGACCTGGCCTGCATGCACGCTGGCCAGTTGTTGCTCAAGTGCGCCTTTGAGCCGCGTGCTGTCGGCATCGATTCGGGCGATGCGTACCGCGCTGCCGTCGGGCCGTTGGATGCCCGCCAGCAATTCGGCCAGGTGTTCTTCCAGGCGTTCGGTGCCGCGCCCCACCGGCGCAATGTCAAGGTTGCCGCACACCGGGCAGGCGCGCGGTACCCGCTCGGTCAACCCGCAATGGTGGCAGCGCAACGATCGGTCAATTTTATGAAACACGCGGTAGGCGCTGCAATGCGGACATTCGCTTTTCCAGCCGCAGTCGTAACAAGCCAGCACCGGCGCGTAACCCCGCCGATTGAGAAAAATCAGCGATTGCTCGCCGCGTGCGATGCGCTCCTCAATCGCTTTGACCAGCGGCGGGGCAATGACGCAGTGTTTGGGCTGGCGGTTCATGTCCAGGCCGCGGACTGCGGGCAGGCCTGTTGAACCTGTGACTGCGCCAATTCGTTCGTCCATCGTCAACAACTGGTACTTGCCCTTGATCGCGGCTTGCCAGCTTTCAAGCGAAGGCGTGGCCGACCCGAGCAGAACCCGGCAGTCGGCTTGAAGACTGGCGCGGTACACCGCCAGATCTCGGGCCGAATAACGTGCGCCCTCTTGCTGTTTGTAGCTGGGGTCGTGTTCTTCATCCACCACGATCAGCCTTAAATTGGGCATGGACGCCAGTACCGCCATGCGGGTGCCCAAAATCAAGCGCGCTTGGCCAGCATGCGCCGCCAGCCAGCTTTTTAGCCGCTGGGCAGGGCTCAAGCCGCTGTGCATGGCCACCACCCGCTCCAGACCCAGGTGGGCAAAGCGGGTTTCAAACCGTGATTGAAGCTGCGGCGTGAGGTTGATCTCAGGCACCATCAACAGCACCTGGGCGTTGGCGTCTTGCGCCAGCACGTTGGCCGCCAGCCGCAAATACACCTCGGTTTTGCCGCTGCCTGTGGCACCAAACAGCAGGGCAGGCCGTTTTTTTAAACCCGTTTCAGAGTCAAAACCGGACAGGGCCGCCTGTTGCTGTGGGCTGGCAGCTATCAAATCGATAGTATTGTCGGGCAGGCTGGTATCCACGACGGGCCGCCTTAACCGGCGGGCCAGCTGCACGCTGGTCAGCTCGCGCAGTTGGGGCGGCAGCGCGGCCAGCGCGACTTCACCTAACGAGCGCTGGTAGTAACTGGCGGTAAAGCCGATCAGCGCCCGCCAGCCGGTATCAAGGCATGCCAAGCCGTCGAGCGCACCTGCAATGCTTTTGGTTTGAACGGCTGGCAAGGGATTATCAGCGGCGTTGCCCCACACCACGCCCAGCACTTCACGCTTGCCCAACGGCACGCGTACCAGGGTTCCGGGGACAAGCGCTGCCTCACTTTGGTACGTCAGCGGTCCGGCAATGGCGCTGTGCGCCGGGGCTGCCACCACCACCTGCAGCCAGCAGGTCATGGGCCGACATTCATGGGGTGGAACTCATCAATCCGGCCGGTAAATGTGTGAAATTGTTGGCACAGTTTGCCCACTACATGCGAAAAACCCGCTAAGTACTTGATTTATAGACGCTTTACAGATGTCCAGCTTTTCTGTGGATAACTTTGTTGATAGATTGCCCCCAAGCAGCGCAAGGCCTTGTAAATCAAGGCTTTGCTTAGATTGCCTGTAAAAAAAGCAATTTAAGAAAGCTATATAAATCAACAACTTAGCTTCGCTATGGGTTTGATAGCGATGTCGTGCTGTCCGGGTTTTAACACGAGTGCCGCACCAAAAATTTTGTGAATAAGTCGCCGCACCAGGGCCTATTTTTGTGTTAGCAGTCGGCGAAAAGTACATGCAATGGCAACCTTGTTTAAAAATAGGTAGCGCACTACCTAGTCGTGGCGCGCATCTTGCGCGAGTGTGTGTGAATGCTTTTGACCAACACCTCCACGTTTTCGGGCGGCGTGAACTGGCTGATGCCGTGGCCAAGGTTGAAAATATGGGTTGGGCCGGTGGTTTTAGCGTCCGTGTGGGGCTGGCCAAAGCTGTCCAGCACCTTGATGGCTTCGGCTTCGACCTGCGCCGGGCTAGCAAACAACACATTAGGGTCCAGGTTGCCCTGCAGTGCCATCTTGTGGCCGACTTGCGCGCGCGCCTTGCCTAAGTTGACGTTCCAGTCCAGACCCAAGACTTCGCAGTCGAGCGCGGCCATTGAATCTAACCACAAGCCGCCGCCCTTGGTAAACACCAGGCGCGGGATGACGGCGCCGTCGTGGCTACGCTTGAGCTTGGCCAGCACCCGGGCGGTGTAGGGCAGGCTAAACTCATGGAACGCTGCATCTGACAACACGCCGCCCCAGCTGTCAAAAATCATCACCGCTTGCGCGCCCGCGTCAATCTGCGCATTCAGGTACTCGGCCACCGAATCAGCGTTAATGGCCAGCATTTTGTGCATCAGGTCGGGGCGCTGGTACATCATGGTTTTGACTTGCCGGTAGTCGTCAGAGCCTGCGCCCTCGACCATGTAGCAAGCCAGCGTCCATGGGCTTCCTGAAAAACCGATCAGCGGCACGCGTCCATTGAGCGCTTTGCGAATTGATGTGACCGCATCAAACACATAGCGCAGCTTGGCCATGTCAGGCACGGCCAGCTTGGCAACGGCGGCTTCGTCACGCACATTGTGGGCAAACTTGGGGCCTTCGCCCAGAGCAAAGCTCAGGCCCAGGCCCATGGCGTCAGGGATGGTCAAGATGTCGCTGAACAAAATGGCCGCATCCAGCTTGTAGCGCTCCAGTGGTTGCAGCGTCACTTCGGTGGCGTAGTCGGTGTTGGTGGCCAGCCCCATAAAGCTGCCGGCCTTGGCCCGGGTGGCTTTGTATTCAGGCAAATAACGACCGGCCTGGCGCATCAGCCAGACGGGGGTGTGGGCGGTCGCTTGGCGCATGCATGCGCGCAGAAATGTGTCGTTTTGTAGGGGTGCGTACATGGTATGGAAATGTCTTGGTGATAAAGCAGGGGATGTAAAAAGTCAGCGAACAGGCAGGAATTGTAAGAATGTACCGCCCAGCAGGTTTTGTACATAAGTGATCAGGACGCGGCGGTACTTTTCAGTCAGGAAGTTCGACAGCAAGTCAAGGCGCCCAACGATTTTGCCAAACTCGCGTTCAAAGCTCAGGTTGCGTTCGCGGTCATTGACTTCATCAGCCAGCAGCAGCGGCAGGCCTTGCGCGTTTTTTCGGCTGGCCAGCAGCCACACGGCAATTTCAATGTTGCGGGCAGCGTTGTACACATACTGCGCATCGAGCGTATCCACCAGGTAAAAAACTGTCTTGTTACCGTGTGCGGTGATCACCATGTCTGCACTGGCGTAGATAAAAGCAGCGACACGGTCACCCTTGAAGTCCGGGCCAAGCGCCAGTGACAGTGCAGCGATGTCGCGTGCGCCCAGCAGGTCGGGCCAAGCGGCGTCGCTTTCAATGGCAGCTCTGAGTTGCCGCAGGGCATCCTCGCGGCTGGCATGGGCTTTGCGCCACTGCGTCGGGTTACGGCGGTACAGCTTGTCGGCCAGCAGCATCAGGCTGGCCAGGTTGTCGCGCATGCCCAGCGTGGCCATGCGGTTGCTGTCAGACTGCACCAGCTCGGTTGTCGACATCGGCGCAGCTTGTGCCTCACCGCGGGTGACAGGGGCAGGGGTTGTGGTGCAGGCAGACATCGCCACGCCAGCACTCAAAATCATCGTCACCTTGCAAAAAATGCGGCAACTCAAAGGCCAGCTCAGGAGGAAGGACGGCGATAACGGCGGGAACATGCCGTACTTTAACTTCGTTTGTAGGCGCTAGTGCCTTGCCTGATTCGTCCGGTGATCAATTTTCAGGCAGCGGTCCTGCACTACTTTTAGCCCCGCCCTTTCAGCCTTGAGGGCAGCTTCAGGATGTGTAATACCAAGCTGCATCCACACGGCTTTGGCACCGATGGCAATGGCTTCGTCCACGATCGGCGGTATGTCGTGGCTGTTTCTAAAGCAGTTGACCAGATCAATTTTTTCGGCCTTGCTGGCCTCTAGCAGGCTGGCGTAAACCTTTTCGCCCAAAATCTGTGGGACACCTGCATTCGGATTGACGGGAATGACCCGGTAACCGTTGACCTGCAGGTAGCGCGCCACGTCGAAGCTGGCACGCTGTGGGTTGGGCGACAGTCCCACCACGGCGATGGTATGCGTACCGGCCAGGATGCCTGCAATGTCTGCTGGTAATGTCACGCTGTTGCCTTTATGCGTCTTTGTATTTGACCGAGCAGCCATACGGCCGGGTCGATGCCATGCTGATGGCTTTGCCGCTCAGAGCCTCATTCAAGCCTTGGCGAATGTAGTTGGTAGCCGTTTTGATGTCGTCTGCCCGCGCTGAAGGCACACTGTCAATCGCACCCGCATAAACCAGCACGCCTTGCGGGTTGATGATGTACATGTGCGGCGTGGTTTTGGCGCTGTAGAGCTGACCAATTTTGCCGGATTCGTCCATCAACACAGCGCTGGCATTGCCCTTTTTCTCAAGCTTCCAGGCCATCAGTCTGGCGGGCTCCAGGTAGTCTGCGGCGTCTTTGCTGGTCGAGTTCACGCTGAGCCACACCACGCCTTTGCCGGTGAACTCCGCTTGCAGCGCCTGCATGTTGCCGCCGTAATGCTTGACGACAAACGGGCAACCCGGGTTGGTCCATTCCAGCACCACATGCTTGCCTTTGAACGCACTGAGTTTGTGGCTTTTGCCCAGCGCATCCGTGGCGGTAAAGTCTGGCGCGGTCTGGCCAACAGTGGCGGTGGCGGCATGCACTTGTTGTGTGCCAGCAGCCAGGGCCGCCACTGCAAGGGAAGAAGTAAAAGTTCGGCGATTCATCAGGGTCAGCATAGGTAAGCTCCTTTAAAAAATCAAAGTTTCGCCAATTCAGCGCGCACATCGTCGACTGACAAAATCTCGCTCAGCACCACCGGTGCTCGGCCAGGTTTGTAAATCACATACACCGGCACGCCACTGCGGCCCAGCTGCGCCAAGGCTGCTGTGACCGCTGGGTCGCGTCGGGTCCAGTCGGCGCGCAGCAGCGCCACGTTTTTAGCGGCGATGTCTGCCAATACCGACGCGTTGCTCAGTGTGGTCTTTTTGTTGTATTGGCAGGTCACACACCAGGCAGCCGTAAAGTCAACAAATACGCTTTGCCCGCTGGCCGTGAGCTGGTCAACGCGGCCAGGCTCCCACGTTTGCCAGCCGGTACCAAGCGTGGAAGAGCTGGCTTGTAGGCTGCTGTTTTCTTGAATTTGAGTGATATTTTTGCCTGCGGCCCAGGTAAATAGAACGCAAGCTGCTACTGAAAATGTAGCAATCACCCTTCGCGCCTTGCCTTTTAAAGTCAGCGCCCAAACGGTCAGGCTCATCAATACCAACACGCCCAGCAGTGCACCCGCGCCATCAATACCGCTTTGCTGGCCCAGCACCCATACCAGCCAAGCCGTGGTGGCAAACATCGGAAAAGCCATCAACTGTTTGAATGTCACCATCCACGCGCCGGGTCGGGGCAGTGCTTTGGCAAGGGCGGGTACGGCGCTGGCTGCCAAATAAGGCAGCGCCATGCCCAAGCCAATGGCGGCAAACACACTGAGGGCCTGCGCCGCTGGCAAACCCACCGCATACCCCAGTGACGCACCCATGAAAGGCGCAGTACAGGGCGAAGCAATCGCGGTGGCCAGCACGCCCGATAAAAATGAATCAACGCCGGGGTTCTTGGCCTGCAAGCTGGCGACGCGGCTGGGCAAAAAGTTGCCGAATTCAAACAGGCCTGCCAAGTTCAAACCCAGCAGCGTGAACAGCACCGCCAGACCCGCTACTACTGCCGGGCTTTGCAATTGAAACCCCCAACCCAGCTGCTCGCCCGCTGCGCGCAGGCCCAGCAGCAGCGCGCCCAGTGCCAAAAACGACAGTGTGACGCCGGCCGTGTAGGCCAGGCCAGTCCTTACCCGGGTGCGCTGGTCTTTAACGTTGACAAAGCCCACCACCTTCATGGCCAGCACCGGAAACACGCAGGGCATCAGGTTCAAAATCATGCCGCCCATAAAAGCCCCCAACAGAGCCGCCCAAAATGTCAACGCTGTGGCTGGCGCCTGAATGGGTGCAGCCCCGTTGCTGGCGCTGGCTTTGAGGGCTGCCTCCAGCGCAGGGGCAACTTGTGCGGCAGCGGCTACTTTGGGCCACTCGCCTGTGACGGGCGCTTCAATCCGGTACGACGTGTTGCCCAGCGCCACCACCACAGGCATGACCGTGGGGCTTTCAGTGCGTTGTCCCGACAGCGGAATTTGCGCCGTCCATACATTGCCCTGCCAGTTTTGCGTCCATTGTGCTGCGGGCTCAATCACACCCCCGGTTTCTGGGAAAAACGCCAGGGGTTTGCCAACCAGGCCCGCGGGTAGGCCAGCCAGCGACACCTTGATGGCGTTGCTGCTGACCTGTATCTGGCTGACGCCAACGGGCAGGGGCTTGGGTGCGGCATCAAACGCCGCCTGAAAAGCCTGACCTTGCAGCGCCGTAGAGCTTTTGGCTGGAATGCTCAAGACAAAGTCGCCTTCTTGCGGAATGCATTCTTTCTTGCACACCAGCCAGGCAGCCTTGAGTTTGATCTCAAGTTGATCAGCGCCAAAGCTCTGGGCCGCCGTCAGGGGCACGGGCAACAGTACGGTATTTTCGTAGCCGTAGTTGGCCAGCGTGCCGATAGGTATTTTTTTAGGCGCAGGCCAGGCAATCTCGCCCGCCGTGATGCCCGCAGGCAATTGCCACTCGAGCAGCGTGGGCAGGCCAGAGTCTCCCGAGTTCTTCCAGTAAGTGTGCCACTCCGGCTGGTGCGCAATTTGCAGACCCACCCACAGCGGCTTGCCAGGCTGAACACCGTCTGGCGCCCAAGCCATCAGCTCCGCACGCACCTGGTCAGTGGTGATGACAGTACTGGCTGCAGGCTTTTTATTGAAGTTAATCTGGGCTGTGGCCCACGGAAAAAAAGCGCAAGATGCTATAAAAAGCAGAGCGTATTTGAACGGGCGAGAAGTCATGATAGAAGTCTGAGCAGGTGGCAAGGACAATAGTTCCAAAATGTGACGATGTGGTGAGTATGTTTGCGGTCATTTGAAATTACGCGGCCCATTTTTTTCCCTGCGCCGCCTGATCCAGCACCAAGTGAAAAACGTTGTCACATTTAGCCTGAAACAGCGCCCGGTCATAACTCGCTTCGGGTAATTCTCTGTGTAACTTCGGCTACGGCTAAACGAACCACCCGCCGCGTCTGGTCGGTTTTGTACCAGTCTTGCACCAGTACCCGAGGCGCTTCGCTTTGCAAGCGGCGCAGCAAAGCTTTGGCAGCCAGCTTGACTTTTTGCGTTTCTGCCAAGGTCAACGAATCTTTTTTGAGCAAGTCAAAAATCTCCAGTTCATCCTCGGTCAAGCCTTCTATGGCATGACGTTCAAGCGTGTCTTTGCGGCCTGAGCCATCGTTCAATTCAGCGGGGTCAGTGGTGTAGCAGTTGAGTACGTCAAAGCCGCAACCATGTTGCAAGCGCTGAAGCAGCGCTTGTTCTATCTGGTCTTCAGATATGAAGTTGGGTATGTTACCTGCTTGGCTTAGCCCGCATTGGAAGCGGCTTAAGACTTATCATCCTTTAGGCGTGCGAGATCTGTGGATGACGAAGGCCCAAGCGCATTGTCCCACGTTTCATCAGCCACAGCCACATGCCGCAGCACCTTGTCGCGATCACCATCGTCCCATGGATCAAAGCTAGTGTTCTTCAATTCATTTTGAGCCATGATTTTTCTGTTGGATTGAAGACAATTTAGCTTGGTGTGGCAGATGTTGCAGCCGCTTTTTTGCGACTGCTGATTTTTTTAACTAAGGGCTGCTCAAGAGGTTCTCTTTTTGGTGGCAAGCCAACAACCCTGTCCATACTGATCATGGGCAGCATTACAACGCCCCACGGGCCCCTGGACGTCATCAGTGCAATTTGCTCACGGGCCGCGCCTATCAGCGCCGAGGCTGCCGCAACTTTACGCAGGTACTGAGCTAACGGGTCTACGTGGTCTGGGCTCACCACTTCGAAAGTGGCAAAAACCTCAATATGAACCTCGTAAAGCCTGTTTTCTGTCGGCGTAGCCGCAGAAGTGTTTCGGGTGATGATTCCTACACCCGCGTTAACCGTTTTGCCTTTATTGCCAAAGTCAAAGCCAAAGCTGACGTCGAGATTGTCCAAATCCAATTCGCGCTCAGAACTCTCAGGCGTTGCAGGGTTCAATGCCTTGACAGAAACCTGCGGGAAAAAGAGCTCTTTAAGCCGCAATGGCGAACTTCTCATCATTGGACGTCTCCGTAAATTGCACTTCACCCGTTAACTTGAGCCGGCTCATGGTCTGAATGAAGTCGGCCGCACCTGCATCAAGCTCGCGCTTTACTGGGCGTTGCTGCTGGAAAACATCAAACCATCGCACATCCGCGCTGTGGTTGGCCAGATGCAGGTGTACTTTTGAGCCAACGGCGTCTGCAAGCTTGGTGAGTGTTTCAAGCGACAGGTTGGACGGACCGCGGAACACCTTGGTGATGTAAGCAGGTGACACGCCCGCACGCCGAGCCAGCTCGGCATTGCTAACACCATGCGTTTGCATGAAGGCATTGAGTTCAGCCAAAAAGGCAACCGCCAGTTTTTCAGCCTGATAGGCTGGTGAAGATTCAAGCTTTGCGTACAGCGCAGCAAAACTCTTTTTGGCTGGTTCTTTGGCGATATCTTTAGTCATATTTCGTCTTTCCATTCAATGAGCCCCGCCTTGTCGGCCTGTTCGTAGTCTTTTTTCGCCCTGATTGCTTTATTTACTTCTTTAGTTGGTGTTTTTGAAGTCTTCTTCAAGAACATGTGCGTACAGACGACCATGCAGCCGGTTGAGGACTGAAAAAACAGCACGCGCAGCCTGCTAGCAATGAATTCATATATCTTGTTGTTTGCATCAACTTGATGGCACTGCGCCGTATTCAGCGCTTGCGGGCCACCGTTGGCGACGTACTTGAAATATTCCAACAGCCGATTTTTGGACGCCTCATAAGTTGCCTCAATATCGTTGAAATCATCAATGAGAGAACAAGCAAGTGAACCATCGCCTTTTTCTTGGACAACTGCACCCACCTGAAATTTTGCTCGCTGAATCGAAAGGATTTTCAGAATATTAACTCATAGGTTAAGGTTTTGACGCAGGCTTAGACTATAAACTTTGTAAGAGCGTGGCTATTTCGGCACTGATTTTATGTCCAGTTTGTCTATGAACAACTTGCAGGACGTAGGGTATTTCGGGTCTATTGAAGCGGGTTAAACAGTTTTTCACGGATACCAAGCACATTTGGTGACTTCAGTGTCAAAAATGTCGGCGCTCTCAAACCCCAAGTGCAACAGTATCCTTAAACCCATCAAAGGAGTGTTGTATGCCAAAGAGTTACTGCCATTTAAGCGACTTAGAGCGAGCCCAGATTCAAGCCCATCTTGAGCTGGGTAGCAAAGTGCGGGCAATTGCCCGCACTTTGCTGCGCGCACCATCGACCATCAGCCGCGAACTCAAGCGCTGCGGCTGGTACGAGCCTGCGGCAGCTACCACAGCGCCTAAGGTGCGCACCCGGGGCATCAACGGCTATTCGGCCAGGATGGCGTCTTCGTGCTGCCGGTACTTGTTGTCGGCAAACTTCAAAAAGATCAAACCTAGCACGGGGGTGGAGTATTCGCTGGCTTTCAGGTCTGAGTTGGCGCGCAGGCTGTCTGCAGCCTACCAGAGGTCGGCTTCAAGCTTTTTAAGCTATTCTTTGTTCATGGTTTGATAATAGTGGGATGGTTTCGCCTCAAATTGTCCACCCATCTGCCATCGTGCTGGCCACCCTGAATGCCAAATACATTCATGCCTCGCTGGGGCTGCGCTACTTGCTGGCCAATATGGACGTGCATGGCGGCGCGGGCTTGCAGGCGCAGACGCAGTTGCGTGAGTTTGTCATTGCGCAGCCACCGTTGTCGATTGTTGAGCAGCTGCTGGCGCTCAACCCGAAAGTCATTGGCCTGGGTGTTTACATCTGGAACGTGGTTCAAACCACGCAGGTGGTGCAGTTGCTGAAAGCGTTGCGGCCAGACATCAAAATTGTGCTGGGCGGGCCTGAAGTGAGTTTTGAAACCGACAGCCAGGAGATTTGCCGCCTGGCTGACCATGTGGTGACGGGCTGGGGCGATGTGAGCTTTCCCAAGCTGTGCCGGGCGTTGCTGGACGGCCCCCAGCCTTTGATGAAAGTCATTGCTGGCGAGCAGCCCCCGCTGGATGCGATTGCGCTGCCCTATAACGAATACACCTCTGAAGACCTGGCAAACCGCCTGCTGTATGTAGAGGCGTCGCGGGGCTGTCCTTTTAAATGTGAGTTTTGTTTGAGCTCACTGGACAAAACCGCCTGGGCGTTTGACCTGAATGCTTTTATGCGGGAGATGGACGCGCTCTACATGCGGGGCGCGCGCAACTTCAAGTTTGTGGACCGCACGTTTAATTTGAAAGTTGATTTTTCAGTTCGGATTTTGCAATTTTTTTTAGACCGCTTGTCACATCAATCCTTGCCCGACCTGTTCGTTCATTTTGAAGTCGTGCCCGACAGCCTGCATGACCGCCTGAAAGAGCTCATCGTGCAGTTCCCGGCGAGCACATTGCAATTTGAAGTCGGCATCCAAAGTTTTAACCCGGACGTGCAGCAGCGTATCTCACGCAAACAAGACAATCTTAAAACGGCCGATAACCTGCGCTGGCTGGTCACGCAAAGCCAGGCGCACGTGCATGCCGACCTGATTTTTGGCCTGCCCGGAGAAACTCTGGAGAGCTTTGCAGAAGGCTTTGACAAACTGTATGAGCTTGCTCCGCACGAAATTCAGTTCGGTATTTTGAAGCGCCTGCGCGGCACGCCGATTACCCGCCACACCGTTGACTTTGCGATGGTCTATGAGCCGCAAACGCCCTATACGATTTTGCAAAACTCCACGGTTGACTTTTGCACCATGCAACGCATCAAGCGGTTTGCACGCTATTGGGATCTGGTGGTGAATTCCGGGCGGTTCTCCAAGACTTTGCAATGCCTGCTGCAACCAGGCTCAGCGTTCAACAACTTTCTTGATTTCAGCGACTGGCTGTGGCAAACCACTGGCAAGACGCATGAGTTTGCTTTTGAGAAGCTGGTTGATGTGATGCACACTTATTTAACGTTAGCAAAGGCTTTGCCGCCAGATGACGTCCGTGCGGTGTTGCTGGCTGACTACAAAGCCAGCGGCGCACGTGGGCAGCCGCTGTGTCTGTCGGGCTGGCTGACGCATAACGCGACCAGCCCAAAAGCGGGCATGACCCCGCGTAACGAGCGCCAGATCAGGCACTTGGTTTGATTTGGGTTTGACGTTTGGGTTTGACGTTTTAGCTTTGCCGTTTGAATTGGCCGAAGCCGTCGGTTGCCGGGCGAACACCCACCAGACGGTCTCTACATATCAAAACTAAGCTGCTGCCCACCCTGGTAAACGTCAGCTGGCCCGGTAGGCGGTTTTTTCGGGGGTCGCTTGGCGCTGCTGCCCGAGTTACGCTGTCGGCTTGATTCCATCCGCGCGCGGTTCGGGCTGCGGGAGCCGTGTTTGTCAAAAACTTTTTTGGCTTCTATTTGCACCGCGCTTTCGGCTTTTTTGCCATAAATCATGTCTTTGGCGGCCTGCGTGGCAAGTTTCAAGTCAACGATGGGAGCGGGGTAGCCATCAGGCCGTGTCGGTGCCAGCCACGGCTCATGAATAAATTCGGGGGCCAGCTCGGCAAGCTCCGGCACCCATTGGCGAATAAACGTGCCCGTCGGGTCCTGGTCGTGGCTTTGTTTGGTGGGGCGGTACATGCGGATGGTGTTGATACCGGTCACGCCAGATTGCATCTGGCATTGGCTCCAGTGAATACCGGGCTCAAAGTCGGTAAATTGCTGGGCCAGGTGCAGGCCGGTATGCCGCCAGTGCAGCCACAGCTGGTAGGCGGCAAAGCTCATCAGCATGGCCCGCATTCTGAAGTTGATCCAGCCCGTGGCCAGCAGACTGCGCATGCACGCGTCAACAAACGGGTAGCCGGTGTGGCCGGTGGCCCAGGCTGCAAGGCGCGTTTGTTCGTCAAGTGTCAGCGCGCCTTCATTGCGCAGGTTGTCAAAGCCGCGGTTGACGTTGCGATGCTCTATGGCGGGCTCGGATTCCAGTTTTTGAATAAAGTGGCAATGCCAGTGCAGGCGTCCTTCAAAGCTTTTGAGCGACTGTAAAAACCCCTTGGGCCGCTCAGCGGCAGGCATCTGGCTCAAACGGGTACGCTGCGTGGCCACGGCCTTGATGCATTCGCGCACACTCAGCGTACCCCAGGCCAGGTGCGCGGATATGCGCGAGCAGCTTTCAGGTGCGGTCACCGGGCTGGACATTTCAAACCGGTAATACTGGCCACGTCGCTCTAAAAATGAGAGCAACTCAAGCAATGCCTCTGAGCGCCCACCGTGTTTTCTAAGGGGTTTGTCGGTGCCAGCCATACCCAGGTCATGGGCAGGTAGCTCGCCGCAGAGTAGCAAGCCTTGCAGCGCGGCTGTGTTTATCCACCGCACACGTTGAGGCGCTGGCAGCAAATCAGCCTTCATGCGTTGCAGGTGGTGAGCCCCCCAGCGGTTGCGTCCGCCTTGTGACTGTAACCTGCGCACCACGCCGTTGCTGGCAAACTCGCGCCATTCCACGCCGCTGGTTTTGCACCAGGCGGCTACGTCCAGGTCGCGCTGGTAGCTCCAGCTGTTGCCGGTTTCCTCATGGCTGACCAGGGTGAATGTGCCTATGCGCTCGAACAGCGCCGTCAATACGGTCAACATGTCGCCGTGCATGCGGCACAGGCCCGGCGAGTCGCCACCGCCAGTCAACTGCGCATCATGCTGCACCCATTGGTTCAACTCGCTTAAACATTCGTTGGCAAACCCCAAGTGCTGCGCTGCCATATCGGGCTGTTGCCACATGGCCGGCTCGTACACCCACAGCGGCAAAACCGCGCTATCGGCAGGGCCAGTTTCTGCCCACATGGCGGCGTTCGCCAGTGCGGCGTTGTCATGCCAGCGCAGATCTTTTTTAAACCAGACGATATAAACCATAGGGGCAGTTTAGTGGTGCTGGGCATCAGGCGTTGCCGTGTAAAAAATGACCGCCAAGGCAATCTAACCGGGGACAGGGTGAAAAGTCCCGCTGCTGATAGTTTTAACTAAAAAACCCAGGCCTGGCCCAATAATTTAGGGGGCTAGCAGCTATTAAATAAATAGTACCAAGCGTCACCTCTTTCTGAATATCACCACATGCTGCCAGGGCAGCGTGTTGGCGGTACGCTCCCATACCAGTGCGTGTAGAGCAGCTTCTTTGCGCACCTGTGCCTCGCTCATTTTGTGCAGGGTTTTGATCGGTACGCGAGGGTCTTCCAGCCGATATTCGACATAGGCAATGCGGCCACCGGGCTTTAAGGCGCGGACCAGGCTGTCAATGACTTCAAACGGAAACTCAAGCTCGTGGTACACATCGACCATGATGGCCAGGTCAATGCTGGCATTGGGCAGGTTCACACTTTTCAGACTGCCCAGAACCGGCTTGATGTTGGTAAGCCCGGCTTTTTTGGCCCCGTCTTCCAGCATTTTCATCATCTCGGGCTGTACATCGGTGGCGTAAACCACGCCGCCAGACCCCACCAGGGGTGCCATACGCCGGGCGTAGTAACCTGTGCCCGCACCAATATCAGCCACCGCCATGCCAGGCTTCAGGCCCAGTTCCCTCAGCAGCAAATCGCCACGTTCTTCTTGCTGGCGTTCGTCGCGCTCCAGCCAGGCGGCGCCTTGCCAGCCCATTACCCCGGCAATCTCGCGGCCCATGTAGCTTTTACCGATGCCGTCGCGCGAAGGCGGTGCAGTCAGGTAACGATCAGGCATTTTTTGATCAGGCATTTTTTGCGCCCAGCCTGGCGATACCAGGCAGCAGATCAGCAAAAATTGACCCATAGCCAGCGTCAGGTGCCGAAGGTTCAGGCGGTTCACAGGGATCATGATGCAGGCTTTCTTCTGAAGCTGTTTTTACAGACCACGCGTGTCAAATACGTCAAACTAAAGGTCATGAACCCCCCCAAGCGCATCAGCCGCCACGGGCTGCTTGGGCCTAGGCGGCTAGGAGCCTGGGCGTATCCGTTACGCATAAGTCACCCAATCCGCATACTCAAGCGCATCAAGGTGCGGCAGTGTGTTGTAGGTTACCAGCATGTGGCGCTTCGGGGTAAAGGCAAATTCAGTCACTGACGAATTGCGAATCCGCAGGTTGAGCTCAATCGTGGCCTCGGGGCTGCAACCCAGTATGTGCCCGACTGCAGTTGAAATCGGCCCGCCGCTGGACACCAACAGCACGTTGCCCGTGCAGTTGCGGCGCACATGGTCCAGTGCGCTGGTCACGCCGAGCACAAAGTCGTTGTAGCTGGGCATACCCTGGGGGCTGACCACGCCGTTCATCCACTGCGTCAAGCCGTCTTTGAGCAGCCGAAAGTGGTGGCGGTATTGCTCGGGGGTGGTGGGTTTTTCTAATCTGCCGCTGTGAACAGTCGCTATCACCGCATGACTGTCATATTCGTTCAAACCCGGCTACTGTAGCGCTTCAAGCGGTGATTGCATCCCTTTGCCAATACCCTCATGCGTACTGATTTGTCGCCGCAAGGTACCTGTCATCGCCGCATCAAAAACCAGGTTTTTGCTTTTGAAATACTCACCCAAACGATTAGCCTGTTGCATGCCCAGCGGGCTTAGCACGTCGTAATCATCAGCGGCAAATGAAGCCTGGCCGTGGCGGACTAAATAGAGAGTTCCCATGCAGCGATTCTGCGATGCGTAACGCCCAAAACCTGTCGCCAGCGTGTCGCAGGCCTGTTTTAAGCGTAAATACCAGCGCAGGCCCTTATAAATACTGAATACAACGCTACAAAGTATGTAGCAAGGTATGCAGCAAATTAAGTGAGGCAATTAACCGTAAAAACCTGTAAATTGAAGAATCAATCTTCTATTTTCAGGAAATGAGTCTTGCAGCAAGCATGGCTTACGCCATCGCCAACACGCGCGCAAACACACTTGAATCCACATTGCCGCCGCACAGCGTTGTGCCTACCACTTTGCCGCTGAGTGCGCTCTGCTCTTGCATGGCAGCGGCAAAGCTTGCAGCGCCTGCGCCTTCAGCCACGTTGTGCGTGTCGCTGTAAATGTCCCGCATGGCTTGGGCGACCTCCAGATCACTGACTTTTACGATGTGGTCAACGTGCAGCGCAAGAATGTCCACCGCCGCCTGGTCGGGTATGCGGCAGGCCATGCCGTCGGCCAACACGGTTGTCGCGGGTGCTTCAATCACGCGGCCAGCGGCAATGGAATCTGCATACGCTACGGCATGGCTGCTGACGACACCGACAATCTTGACCGGGTGGTTTAATGCCAACTTGGCGACTATGGCTGCTGCTGCGCCCGAACCCATGCCAATCGGCACATAGGCTACATCCATGTTCGGCACAGCTTTAAAAAACTCCCACCAATACGTTGCTACGCCGCGAATCAGCTCCGGGTGAAAGCTGGGCACCATGTGCGCATGGCGCTGCCTGGCCAGGTTGATGGCAAATTCACGCGCCGCCTGAAAGTCGTCGCCGTGTTCGATCAGCGTGACGCCCAAACCGCGCATGGCGGCGTTTTTTTCAACCGAGTTGCCCAGCGGCACAACGATGGTGCAGGCTACGCCGTGGACGCGTGCCGCCCAGCCCATCGACTGGCCGTGGTTGCCGCGCGTGGCGCTGATGACTTCTTTCGGTAGCGCACCGCGTGACTTAAGCGCCTCGAAGTACGTTAACCCACCGCGAATTTTGAAAGCGCCAACGGGTGTGTGGTTTTCGTGCTTAATCCAGCAGTCGGTGCCCAAGCGCTGGGACGACAGTGCCCAGCGGTATTGCGGCGTGGCCTGAAATTGCTGGTACACCACGCGGGCGGCGGCTTCTAACTCTTGCAGGGTCAGCATTTAGATTCCTTTTGATTCAAGCGTGACCAGGCCGCGCGGGGTTTGCAGGGTGGCGATCAGATTCGGTGGGCCTTGCGATACGCCGACGTTCTGCAAATCAATGGCAGCGTAGGCCGCGCGCAATTCGTCTGTATTTGGCAAACTGGCGGTCAACGCTTGCAGCGTGACGCCCGAGCCCGCCATGTGTTGCGTGGGGTGAACACTGCCCCATTCAATCAGCGTGGGCAGTGTGCCGTGCATCAGGCGTTGGCCGTCATGACGCACGCTGATCTGCCACGACAACAACCCCTGCGGCGCGCTTCGTGATGCACTCAGCAACTCGCCGCGATCAATGCCCAAATCTGCCAAAGCTTGGACAGCAGGCGCAGCGTGCGGCGTGTTGGCGACAAAATGAATCAGTTGTGGGCCAGTTTGCCGGAGCTGGTGCTGCAAAGCTTCATTTTCAAAGTCAAACCAGCGCCTGGCCCCTGTTTTGCGGACGTTATATGCTACTTTATCAATAGCAATTATTTCAAAATAGGCTGTCGGATATGCATGCGACGCGATTGAAAAAAGGCGGTTGTGTGTACCCATCAGCGGGTGCTCGCCGCCCGGGCCCGGCGTGATGCCCAGTGTGCGTTCGCACCAGGCCACGCCTTCTTGCAACGTGTGGGCGGCGACCACCAGATGGTCAAGCCTGGTTGTCATAGCATCACAGCGCCGTTGATGCAGGTCGCCGATTCGCCGCCGACCCAGACCTGGTGGTTGCTGTCCGGGCTTAGGTGAACCTGCCCAGCCCGGCCCATGCACACACCCTGCGAGGCCGTGTAGTCCTCAGGCAGGTAGCCGTCGGCCATCAGCCACTGCGCCAGACTGGCATTCAAGCTGCCCGTCACCGGGTCTTCGTTGATGCCCGTGCAGGCGGCAAAGGCACGCACTTCAAGGTTTGGCGCAAACGCCGATGCGCTTTGGGTAAAGGCTTTGGCTTCGCGGTTGGCTCTGGCAATAAGCGGTGAGTTCGATGAGTTCGATAAGTTCTGTGAGGGATAAATGCCTGCTACGCCCACTTTGAGGTTTGACCTGGCCAGATCGTTGTGGTTGGGCAGCAGTTGGAGCACTGACTCTGGTGAGTCCAGCAGCAATCCCAGCCAAACCGGGCCGTTGTCCAGCAGCTGCGCCGCCGTAATTTGTGCCGCTTTGATGCCGAGCGCATTGGCCACTTGCGCCAGCACTACCGGGCTGGGCGCTGAACGCGCCAAGGCGGGCGCGGCAAAAGCAAGGCGGTCGCCAGCAGCGTCACGGCGAATGTTGATCAAACCCTTGGCGCACTCCTGCACAATAAAGTGATTGTTTTTCGGAATACCGCCCGCCTCCAGCCAGGCATGGCAGCTGCCCAGCGTCGGGTGGCCTGCAAACGGCAATTCGCCACCGGGCGTGAAGATACGCAGGCGGTAGTCGGCGGTGCTTTGTGTGGGCGGCAAGACAAACGTCGTTTCTGACAAGTTCGTCCACCGGGCAAAGCGCTGCATGGCCTCATCCGTCAGGCCATCGCCGTCCAGTACCACCGCCAGCGGGTTGCCGTAGTAGGGCGTGGCCGTAAAAACGTCGATTTGTTTGTAGGCGCGTTGCTTCACAGGTGTCCTTTAATTTAGTTCAAGCCAAAGCCAAATCAAGCACGCCTTTGGCTGCGGGTCGGGCTAACAGTGCGGCAAACCAGCGCTCAACATGCGGGCGTGGCCCGCGGGCTTGCGGCAGCCCAAACCAACGCTGCACCTCGCAGCCCAGCGGAATATCCGCCATCGTGAAACGCTCGCCGACCATAAAACTGCGGGTAGCCAGGTGCGCGTCGAGCATTGCCATCAGCGGCTCAACCGCTGCGTTGGACTGCGCAATCAGGGCCGGGTCGCGTTGCTCGGCGGGCAAGCGAATCAAGTGCCAAAAGCCATTGCGGCTGGCTGGGTTGACGCTGGTTTGTTGCCACTCCATCCAGCGCTCGGCGTCAAAGCGTTCTTGCAAATCAACGGGATACAAGTTGCCCGGTGAATGCTTTGCACAGAGGTAGCGTGTAATGACGTTTGACTCCCACAATACATAGTCGCCATCTTGCAGCACAGGTATTTGTGAATTCGGATTCAATGCAACATACTCTGGTGTTTTCACCACACCATGCACGCCCCCCGCCTCATGGCGTTCAAAGTCCAGCCCCAGTTCTTGAGCCGCCCAGACGACTTTTTTGACGTTGATGGAGCTCATGCGGCCCCAGATCTGGAGTTTTTTCATCGGATCTCTCTTAACTTTTGTTCAGCGACTCGGGTCGCTCGGTTAAAAACATGCGCAGCGCCATGGTTGCCAGTACGCCCCCCAGCAGCCATTTTTGAAAGGTGGCCGCGCGCGGGTGACGCTGCATCCATGTGCCAAGCCGCCCACTGAAAGCGCCCAGCGTGGTGTTAAAAACCACCGAGGCACAACTCAGCACCAGCCCCAGCGTGACCAGTTGCAGTGCAATGTTCCCGTTGGCAGGGTTGACAAATTGCGGCAGAAAAACGCTAAAAAACAGCAATGCCTTGGGATTAAGCAGACTGCCCAGCATGGCATTTTTTGCAATGCTGTGAAAAGCCAGGGGGGGTGCATTGTTGCCAGGGGCCAGCGCGTTGGCTGGCGCGCGCAGTGCCTTGATGGCCAGCCACAACAGATAGACCGCGCCCACTGTCCGCAAGACATCAAACGATGCTGACCAGGCCAACATCAGCGCCGTCACGCCGGTGGCCGTCAGCGCCGTCAGCACAAGGTCGGCGCTGCCAATACCGATCGCTGCAGCCAGACCGCCGCGCGGCCCGTAGGCCATGCCGTGTGACATGACAAAAGCCATGTTGGGCCCCGGCGATAAAAAAAGCGCTAACACCGCCAGCAAAAAAAGTGCAAATGTGGCTGGGTCAATCATCGCAAGTGCTGTGTGGGTGCTTGGCGATGGACGCGCGCAGCGTTTGCGCCAAAGCATCAATACCGACATTGATCTGCTCAACACTTGCCGTCACGAAAGACAGCCGCAGCGTGTTCAATTCGGGCGTATCGGCATAAAAAGCCGCACCTGGCACAAACGCCACATTGCGTTCAACTGCCAGGGGCAGCAGCTCGGCCGCATTCATGCCGCGTGGCAGTTTGAGCCATAAAAACATACCGCCGTCGGGCGTGTTCCAGGTCACACCGCTACCTGCCAAATGCTTGTCAAGAGCGGCCAGCATGGCATCGCGCTGCGACTTGTACAGTGCGCGAATGGTCGGCACATGGCGTTCCAAAAAGTTGCCCTTCAAAACCTCAGCCACCATGCGCTGGTTAAAGCTGGGCGTGTGCAGATCAGCTGCCTGTTTGGCTTGCAGCAGTTTGGGGTACAGCGCTTTGGGCGCGACCAGAAAACCCAGTCGCAAACCAGGCGCCAGCGTTTTGCTGAATGAGCCCATGTAAATGCAGCCCTCCGGGTGACGTGCAGTGAGCGGCAACGGCGGCGGCGCATCAAACCACAAATCGCCGTAGGGGTTGTCCTCAACAATGGGCAGGCCAATTTGCGCGGCGCTGGCACTCAATTCAGCACGCCGTGCTTCGCTCATTGAGCTGCCTGTGGGGTTTTGAAAATTCGGCAACACATAGATAAACCGTGCATCTTTGGCCTTGCTGCGAAGGTCGGCCATATCCACACCTTCAGCATCGCTGGCTACACCCACAAACTGCGGCTCCATCGGCGTAAAGGCCTGTAGCGCACCCAGATAGGTTGGCGTTTCAACGAGCACTTTCGAGTCTTTGTCGATCAGCACCTTGGCAATCAAGTCCAGCGCCTGCTGGCTGCCGGTGGTGATCAGCACCTGCGCCGCATCAACATCCCATGGCAGCGATGCAGCTACCCGCTCGCGCAGCGGTGCATAGCCTTCGCTGGCTGCATATTGCAACGCGCCTTCGCCATCGGTTTTAAGTACCGTTGCACAGGCTGCTGCAAATGCATCAATCGGAAAAGTCTTGGGCGATGGCAAGCCGCCCGCAAAACTGATGATGCCTGGCTTTTCAGTGACCTTCAAAATCTCGCGAATCACCGACGGGTTCATTTTTTCAGCACGCTGTGCTTGTATCCAGTTCATTTACTCTCCTCCTTGTGGGCCGTAAAACACAACCCAGGTTACAAAATCATCACTGAAGTTTTCAAACTTGTGCGCCACTCCCGCGGCTACAAAAAATGCGTCACCCACCGTGGCCTCAAATCGCTGACCGTTAATAACGATCTGGCCTGTTCCGCTGTGAATAAAGTACAACTCGTCTTGCGCGTGTGGTTGTTGCATATCTGCGCCTTGGGGTGCAAACACCTCCACGCTCATGGTGCCGCCCGACATCATGCGAACAAATGGCGCACCGTCAGGGTAGGTGCTGGTGGGGTCGGCAGGAAGCCGCGCTAAAGCCTGGTGGATAGAGATTTTCATCATTTCGCATGGCCCACAGGCATTTTCTTACCTATAAACACCGTCGCAATCACGGCCAGACCAAAACCCACCGTCACAGCATCCAGCTTCTCACCCAGCAGTGGAATGGCAAACAGCATCGATAGAAATGGTTGTACCAATTGCACCTGGCTTACCCGCACGGTGCCGCCCAATGCCAGCCCGCGATACCACGCAAAAAAGCCCAGCCACATAGAGAACACCGCAACATAGCCAAAGCCCCACCATGCACTTGGCTGGATGGTTTGAGCGGGCCAGGCGTAAATGCTAAGCGGCAGCGTTAACGGCAAAGAAATCACCAGTGCCCAGCAAATGACATGCTCAGCGCGCATGTGGTGTGCCAGGCGGCCACCATAGCAGTAGCCAACGGCCGCACACAGCATGGCTGCCAGCAACAGCAGGTCAGCAAAGCTCACGCCCAGGCTCGATCCCAGATTTGATTCACCCGATCGCAGCACGGCAAATACCACCACCAGTGCACTGCCCAGCGCGGCGCACAACCAAAAGCCAAGTGATGGCCGTTGGCGATGCAGCAACGCACCCACTGCAGCCGTGGCCAGCGGCAACACGCCCACAATCACGCTGGCATGCATTGCCTCTACGTAGCGCATGGCAATGGATGTGAACAACGGAAAACCAAACACCACACCGCTGGCAGTAATACCCAACGGTAGCCAGTCGCTGCGTGCTGGCCAGGGGGCACGAGTTGCCAGCAACAGCACAGCCGACAAGCCAGCAGCTACTACCGCACGTCCCATGGCAATGAACAGGCCCGACATTTGCGGCGCGTCGGGCGTGCCCACGGCCAAGCGTGTCATGGGCAGCGTGACAGAAAAAATCGCGATTCCAAGCAGCCCAAGCCACAGGCCTTTGCGGATGTCGGTGGGGGTACTTGTGTTCATATCGTTGCCATCCAAAAAGCCGTCAACACCAGCACCAGTGCCATGGCACGGTTAAACCACGTCAGGCGGTTGCCTGAACCGTTTGGCCCCTCCAGCCAGTCTTTCAGCAGTGCGCCCACCCACGCGTAAGTCAGGTTGCTGAAAAACGCAAATGCCAGCATCAGCGGTAACACAATGGCAAAGCGTTCACCCGGATTGGCGCGCCCGGCGATCCAGCCGCTGACGATGGAAAGCGCCAGCATCCACGCCTTGATGTTGACGAATTGCATCGCGACGCCTTCTGTAAAGCTGACATGAAGCCGTACCGGGGTGTCAGTCGGCATGGCTTTTTTCGGGGTTTGACCCCCATTAAAGAGGTGGTTTAGTTTGGCCAGTTTGAAGGCCAGCCACAGCAAGTAGCCGACGCCGATAACTTTGATGGCGCTGGCCAGCAGCGGCACCGCCAGTAGCAGGGTACCGAGCCCAAATACGCACAAGGTCAACAACAAGCCCCAGCCCACGGGTACGGCACAGACGAAAAGCAGCGCTCGCTTGAAGCCGTGGTTGGCCGCCAGAGCCGTAGACAGCGTGGTGTTGGGCCCGGGCGAAAAGCTCATGGCGGTTGCCAGAACCAGGAGTGCAGTAAATTCTTGCCAATTCATGTGCCTGACTTTATAGTTATGACAAGCACACCACCAATACACTTGTGCATACATATTCAAAAACTGTATTGCTTGATTTAACAACACAGCGCAGCTTCTCGCGACTCATTTTGGGCTTTTTATGTTGATGAAAACCGCGTCCCAGTCGCTGACAGAGCAGCTTGCCAACCGCTTTGCAGAGCGCATTCGCACGCGTTTGTTGGCCGGTGGTGCGCGCTTGCCGTCGGTACGCCAGTGTGCGCAGCAGCAGGGCGTGAGCGCATCAACCGTGGTAGCGGCTTATGACCGATTACTGGCGCTGGGGTTGGTTGAAGCGCGTAAAAACCGTGGTTTTTACGTCAGAGACAGCATACAAAAAACGGCTGTAGCTCAACAAATACAAGGGCTAAAAGCGCCTGAATCAATAGCATCAGAGGCGCAATATTCAAATCTGCCGCAGCACAATCCGATCAATGCCACGGCGCTCATTCGCGGTATGTTTCACGGCATCAGCAGTAAACCGCAGCCGGGTATGGGCGTCTTTCCATCTGATTGGTTGGAGACGACTTTTCTGCCAGCCGCTGTCAGGCGCTTTACCAGCGCCAAGGCTTTGCACGGTTTGTCGCTGCATTATGGAGAACCGGCCGGCGACAGCGACCTGCGGCGGGCGCTGTCGCAAAAGCTGGCCAGCATCAACGTCCACGCTGCACCCGGCCAAATCATCACCACCGTCGGCGCCACGCATGCGCTTGACATCGTCAGCCGCACGCTGCTGCGTGCTGGCGACTATGTCATGGTCGAAGAGCCCGGCTGGGCCATTGAGTTTGCACGGCTGAACGCATTGGGCATGCGCATCTTGCCTGTACCGCGCTCAGCTGCCGGACCTGACCTGGATGTCATGGCGCGCTACTGTGAAGAACTGGGCGCGGTGCATGCGCCCAAACTGTTTGTCAGTGTCAGCGTGCTGCACAACCCGACCGGTTACTGCTTGAGCCCGGGCAGCGCGCACCGTGTGTTGCAACTGGCTAACAAGCACAATTTTCACATTGTCGAAGACGACAGCTACAGCCACCTGGCGCCAGAGCATGCGACCCGGTTGTCGGCACTCGATGGGCTGCAGCGCACCATTTATGTCAGCGGTTTTGCAAAAATCCTGGTACCCGGCTGGCGTGTTGGCTACCTGGCTGCACCGCCCGATATTTACGAGCGCCTGCTAGACACCAAACTTCTGGCATCGCTGACCACACCCGCGCTGCTGGAAAAAGCCCTGGCCTGGTGCATTGACCAAGGCCAACTTCGCCGCCACGCCGAGCGCATACGCGGGCAACTGGCTGTGGCAAGAGCCCGCAGCGTCAAGCTGGCTTTGGCGCATGGGTGCACTTTTGCCGCAGAGCCCGCAGGTCTGTTTGGCTGGGTCGATACAGGAACCGACACCGAACTGCTCTCGCAGCGCATGCTGGACGAAGGCTACTTACTTGCACCCGGTGCGTTGTTTCACGCCGCGCGGCAGCCCTCAACCCTGATGCGCATCAACTTTGCCACCACGCAAGATGCGGGCTTTTGGAAGGTGTTTGCGCGTTTGCGTGATGCATCAGCCTGATTTGTCCATGAACACCACCGCCTCAGGCAACGCTGCCATTGCCCCGCTGCCCCACGTTTCCCGTGGGCTGGCTGTACTGACGTTGTTGTGCGCCTTGTTGCTTTTGGCGGGTGCGGGTCAATGGGCTGCACAAAGGGAGATGAGCGCTCAAGTCGATGTGCTTCGCAGCAGCCTGGACGTTTATGCGCTCGGACTGCGCTCCGTCGCAACCCGTCACAGTGACCTGCCTTATGCTGTTGCGCAGCACCCTGACGTGACGGCGTTGCTGCGCGGTAACCACGAGCCGGGGATCTCGTCGCAGGTCAATTCATACCTTGAAAACCTGAATCGTCATGCGGGTGCGGATGCGCTGTATGTGATGAACCTTCAAGGCATCACGGTGGGCACCAGCAACTGGAACAGCCCCAGCAGCTTCATGGGACAAAACTACTCGAATCGCCCTTATTTTTTGAATGCGCTCGAAGGCCGAAGGCAACTGTTTTATGGCGTAGGACTCACCACCGCCATACCTGGGCTGTTTATCGCGGAACCGGTTCGATATGCAGACAAAATCATTGGCGTTGCGGCTGTCAAGGTGAGCCTGCGTGAGATTGAAAATGCTTGGGCCAATTTGCCAACACCGGTCATGCTGGCAGATTCACGCGGCATATTTTTTCTGGGCACGGTCGCTGAATGGAAATATCAGAGCCGACAACCACTGCCCCCAGCAGACACACAATGGGTGCTTCGGCATCAACAGTATGGCAGCCGTGACAGATTTTCAAGTGTCGCTTGGAGGATTGAACCGATATCTGGTCAAGCCCACTACATTATTGATGCAGCCGCAGACAACCAGGCGCATCGCTACCTTGCAATAGACGAAACCTTGCCCGAGCTGGCCTGGACATTGACCATCATGACCGATTACGCCCCGGTTTTGACAGCGCGCGTGTTGACCTGGATGTTTGGCAGCTTGGCGCTGGGTGTGATGTACCTGGGTTGGCTGAACTGGCGTTTGCGAGAGCAACGCTTGACAGAAAACCGCCAGGCCCGCCAGATGCTGGAAACCCGTGTTGAAGAACGTACCCAACAATTACAAGACGCGCATGCGTTTCAAAAAGCGATGGAGAACTCGTTGCTGGTGGGCATGCGCGCGCGCGACCAAGACGGACGCATCATTTATGTGAACGCTGCTTTGTGCGCCATGACGGGCTTTGATGCGACGCAACTCATGGGGCAATTACCGCCTTATCCATATTGGCACCCAGACGAGCTAGACAAGCATTGGCGTGACAACAACACGGCCATGGCGGGCAACGCGGCGCTGACAGGTTTTGAGTCCCGCATCAGGCATCGGGATGGCCACGACGTGCACACCATGGTCTACACCGCACCGCTGGTGGATGCCGCTGGCAAGCAAAAAGGATGGATGAGTTCTGTGGTGGACATCACCGAGCAAAAACGTGCTGAAGTCCGCTTGCGGCTGCATGACGAGCAGCTTCAGCGCTCCGGGCGTTTGGCCAGCTTGGGTGAAATGGCCTCGACCCTGGCGCATGAGTTAAACCAGCCGCTGATGGCCATGAGCAATTTCTCCAGTGCTGCAAAAGCTTTTGCTGAGCAGGGCAAACACGCACTTTTAATCGACAGCCTGAACGACATCACGGCTCAAGGGCAGCGCTGCGCGGATATCATGCGCCGGATTCGCGGCTTTGTCAGGCCGCGAACCTCTAGCGCGGATGCTTGCAATTTAAATACGGTTGTGCAAAACGTGTTGGCGTTACTCAAGCCGGAGTTAGGGCACCAGCAGACACGCGCAACGTTTAGCCCAGTTGATCATTTGCCAGATGTTCATGGTGATCAGGTGTTGCTGGAGCAAGTGGTGCTCAACTTGGTGATGAACAGCTACCAAGCCATGCAAGACCTGCCGCCAAGCCAAAAAATCGTTGAACTTGAAACCTTCAAAAATGGCAACACAGTAGGTGTACGGGTAGCGGATGTGGGGCCCGGCATTCCGGCTACGATTGCGCCGCAATTGTTCGAGCCGTTTTTCACCACCAAGCCGCAAGGTCTTGGCTTGGGCCTGAACATCTGCAAAACCATCACAGAAAGCCACAGGGGCGAGCTTCATTTCGAAAACCGTCCGGCTGGCGGCACTGTTTTTACTTTGCAACTTGAGATCGCTGCATGACACCTGTTGCCTCGCATCTTTTTGTCGTTGATGACGATGAGGCGGTACGCCGCTCACTTGGCATGTTGTTCTTGTCCCGCGGGCATGCGGTTCAAACTTTCGCCAACGGTGAGGCTTTTTTGGCGACCGCCAACTCGTCCGTTGGCGGTTGCGTCATCCTGGATTTGAGAATGGGCAGCATGAGTGGCCTGCAGGTGTTTGACGAGCTGCGGGCTCGTGCCAGCACGCTGGCCGTGCTGTTTTTGTCAGGCAACGGCGACATCAGCGTTGCCGTTGAGGCGGTTCAAAATGGCGCGTTTGGCTGGTTAGAGAAGCCCTGCGACGACGTACGTTTGCTTGAAAAAGTTCAAGCGGCGTTGGCGTGGTCGGCCAAACAGCATGTCCAGCATGGCGCAAGACTAAGCGCTAACGCGTTATGGCAAAAGTTGACACCGCGCGAAAAAGAAGTCGCCCGGCTGGTCGCCGACGGCAAACCCAACAAAGTGATCGCGCGCCAGTTGGCACCGATTGAGCCGCGCACCATTGAAAGCCACCGTGCGCACGTTTTTGCCAAATTGAGCTTGTCCAACAGCAATGAGCTGGATCGGTTTTTGCGCGACCATGCTTTGTGATGCTCAATAATCGAGCTTCAGGTTTTGCTTGGCGACCACGTTTTTGTAAGTCTCAAACTCAGACTTGATTTGAGCTGAAAATTCTCCCGGCGTATTGCCCAAAATGAGAGAGCCAGTGTCCTCAATGCGCTTGCGCACCGCGGGATCTTGCAAAACCTTGAGCATGGCAGCGTTGACCTTGTTCACGATTTCTTTAGGCAGTTCTTTGGGGCCAATGATGCCGTAATAAGCCATGCGGTTCACCGGCTCCAGGCCCACCTCCTTAAACGTGGGTACGTTGGGTAATATCGCCAGCCGCTGAGGCGCTGCAACGACAATCGGGACCAGCCGCTTTGACTGGATAAACGGCAGGGCGGAGGGCAGGTTGTCAAAAATAATGGGGACTTGGCCCGCTACCGTGTCGTTTAACGCCGGTCCTGCGCCTCGGTAAGGAATGTGGGTAATGAAGGTGCCGCTCAGGCTTTTGTACAGCTCCATTTGCAAATGACCGATGCCGCCAGTGCCAGACGAGGCAAACGCATATTTGCCCGGCTTGTTTTTGACTTCAGCAATGAAGCCTTTGTAGTCTTTTGCGGGAAACTCAGGATTCACGGCAATCACGTTGGGCGTGGCGGCAATGTTGATGATCGCGGTGAAGTCGGTCAGTGGGCTGTAGCCAATTTTGGAGTTGATCGCTGGGTTGGAGGCTGTCGTAGACACGGTTGCTATCGCCAGTGAATACCCATCAGGGGCTGATCGTGCGGTTTCCAGTGCGCCCACCACGCCGCCGCCGCCTGCCTTGTTGTCAACAATCACCGGCTGCCCTAACGCTTTGCCCAGCGGGTCAGCAATCGCTCGGGCGATGATGTCGGTTGTTCCACCCGCTGCAAAAGGGACTTGTAACTTGATGACTTTGCTGGGGTAGCTTTGCGCCAGGGCGGACGCGCTTGCGGCGCAAAGCGCCCATCCCAAAAGCGAACAACGCATGACACGGGGTTTGATTTTCATAGGTGAACCTGGATACTTTTATAAAAATGGAAACGTCACAACTCGCCAGCTAATGATGTGTCATCGGCACGAGTTCTTGTGACTTCCAAGTGTCCAGATTCGACCGCGCAGCCGCATCTGTGAATTTACGCAGCGGCGATCTGCGTAAATTTACGTAGAGGTTTTTACGGTCTCGCGTCGCCGTATTTGCTGATCAAATTCTGGGGGTTATTACATTTGGAGACACAACATGTTTGCCCTCAAGATTGGTTTGGCCGCGGCTCTGTTAGCAGGCGTCGTCCACATCGCCCAAGCCCAGATACGCATCGGCCAAACCGCAGGATTTACCGGACCGGTCAGCGCTGGCGTGAAAGAAACCACCGACGGTGCGAAACTTTATTTCAACGCCATCAACGCCAAAGGCGGTGTTCTGGGTCAAAAAATTGAACTGCTGTCGCTAGACGACAAGTTTGATCCCAAACTGGCCGGAGAAAACGCCCGTACGCTGATAGAAAAAGACGACGTGCTTGCCATGTTTTTGACACGTGGAACGCCGCATACTCAAGCTGTCATTCCGGTACTTGATGAGTACCGGGTCGCGTTGGTGGGGCCGTCCACCGGTGCCATGGTGCTGCACCAGCCAGTTCAACAGCATGTTTTCAATGTTCGTGCAACGTATCAACGAGAGGCTGAAAGGGCTGTTACTCATCTGCACTCGATAGGCATCACGCGCATCGGACTGGTTTATGTCGATGATTCGTTTGGCGAAGACGGTTTGGCGGGTGCAGATAAGGGTTTTATCAAGACCAAGCTCAAACCCGTGATGACCGAGAAATTCAACCGCGCAAAGCCAGACTTTGCAGCGATTGCCCCCAAACTGCTGGCGTCAAATGCCCAAGCCGTCTTGATGGTGGCTTCGGGTCAAGCGGTGGTCGACGGGCTCACGATTTTCAGGCAAAGCGGCTCTCGGGCGCAGGTGGTCACGCTGTCCAACAACGCGTCTACTGGGTTTGTCAAAAGTCTGGGCGCTTTGGGCACTGGTTTGATTGTGATGCAGGTTTTTCCAAGTGAACGCTCGATTGCCAACCCCATGGTCAAGCAAGCGCTTGACATGGCAAAAGCGCAAGGCATCAACCACGTCAGTCCGGCAATGCTCGAGGGATTTGCCGCGGCCAAGGTGCTGGTCGAAGGTTTGCGCAAAGCCGGGCCCAAGCCCACGCGAGAAAAAGTCATCACCGCACTGGAAGCTTTGCAGCTGTTCGATATTGGCGGATTCAAGGTCAGCTACTCCGCAAGCAGTCACACCGGTCTTGATTTCGTGGACCTCGCCATCATTGGTGCGGATGGCCAGTTCAAGCGTTAGTTTTGCGCGGTGGTCTGCAAGCGCAGGCGTGCGCTCGAACGCTTGGACTTCAATTGGTAGCGACGGCCTCAAAACCTCAAGGTGCAAAGCCCTGACTGAATCGTAAGTGTTTGCAAGGATTGCAAAAGTTTGCACGCTCACGCCAATTTTTACAATTGCCCGATACGCTTGAGGTTTACCTCATCGACCTGCATCCCATGGCTGCGCAACCCGACGTTCTTTTAGTTTGCTACCAGGCTGCCGCCAGCGCGGCGCGGCCTGCGCTGGAGCGTTGCATCGACCACGCCATTGCTGAGCTGCAATCGCTTGAAACCCAGAGCATGAAGTTGGCTGAGCGCGACGCACTGGCGGACAGTTGGCGGTATTTGCTGGTTCATAAAACGGCGTGGTGCGAGCGTTATGCCGCAGAATTGCTGACAACATTCACCCAACGCTTTTCCAGCCCCTTAGCACTTGGCCTTGGGGCCGATGCCCGCAAGGCAAGCTCGGGTCTGGACGCTTTTGGCCTGGTAGATGATGCTGAGCTGCGGCAAAAAATAGACGCTCAGCGATTGCTGCAAAACCTCTTGCCTGACACCGAACAGACGCTGGCTGAGCTTGACGCACTGGTCAGCTCCGCGCTGGGCTTGGATTTTGTTGCGCCAGACCGCAACCCGCTGCGCCCTGAAATTTTTACCCGCACGTTGCAACAACTGATGGGGGGCAACCTGGAGGACGCGGCTGCGACAGTGTTGGCGCTCCATCACATTGCCAAACCGCTGGGGCGCGAGCTCAATCTGATTTACAAGCAGGCTATCAAGGCGCTTGACCAGGCCAACATACCCGCAGCTGGCTACCAGTATCGCGTGCAGCCGTCCGTGCCCAAGGGGATCAAACCACAAGCTTTAGGGGTGCGACTGGACGGTCTCAACAACGGTTTTGAAGGCGCTGCGGCTGTCGCCAGCAGGCCTCAAGCGTTGGCAGACTTGTCAAATGTGGGCGTTAAAGCGGGCTTGCTGAATGATTTTTTGTCGAACGATTGCGCTCAGGGCGAACAAGGCTTGGACGCGCATTATTACGACAGCATTGAAGAAGAATTGGTAGCCATCAAGGCGGCCTCTGACCAAGCCGCTTCTGACAGGTTGAATTCTGACAGGCTTAATTCTGACGGTTCGCAGGCAAGCAGCATGGCAGCGCCGCTGTCATCGACCGCGCAGGCCACACTGGCCCGACTGCCAGCCGTTGACAGGCCGCGGCGTGCAGTCAATGCATCCAGCCTTTTGAGTGAGCAGGTCTGGGGTCCCTACGGCACTTCGCGTGCTCGCAGCCTGGTACGCACGCAGCTTAAAAAAGAAGCGACCAAAGTCAGTCAGGTGCTTGGCCTGGATGTGGTGCGCGAGCTGGTCAACCAGGTGGCGCAAGACCCGAGGCTGCTGGGCCCTGTGCGCGAGGCGATTGTGGCGCTAGAGCCGTCGCTGCTGCGGCTGGCGATGGTCGACCCCCGATTTTTCAGTGACGAGCGTCATGCTGGACGGCAGTTAATGGAGCGCGCGGCTCAGCGAAGCTTCAAATACAACGACGAGTTCAGCCCCGAATTCATCGAGTTTTATCAAGCATTGAGCCAAAGTTTTAACCAGCTCAATGCCCGCACCATTGACGATGCCCAGCCTTTCAGTTCCGCATTGGCGGCGCTCACCCAAACCTGGAACGCGCAAGACCAGGTCGATTTCGACAAACGCCAGCAGGTGCTCAAAGCGCTGCGTTTTGCCGAAGAGCGGCAAGAAAAAGCGGATGAAATTGCATTTGACCTGAGCACCCGCTCTGACCTGGACAAAGTACCAGGCGTGGTACTGGACTTTTTGTTTGGCCCTTGGGCGTTGGCCATGGCCAATGCCCGTCTGCTGGACACGCGAAATCAGGTGGACCCCGAAGGTTTGGGGTCGGTGGTGCCCAATTTGGTGTGGAGCGTGAAAAGCGACGTGACGCTCAAGCAGCCTGCCAAACTGATAGACATGATTCCTGGCATGCTGGAAAAATTGCACAGCGGATTGGGCCTTTTGGGGCAGGATCCCCGAGAAAATGAAGCTTTCTTTGAGTCGCTGATGAAGCTGCACCGCCCCGTGCTCAAGCTGCGCCGCCTGAAAAGTCAGCGCGATGCCGAGGAGTCCAACCATGCACCGTTAGCGCCCGAAGAAGACAGCTTTTCACCCGCCGAGCGGCTGGAAAAGCTGCGCGCACAATCTGCCGGGCCGTTGTGGATGGGGCGCGATGACCTGGACGCCGCTGGCTTTGAAGACACCCAACCGACCGAGCATGCCGAACTGGATGAATATGCCGGGTTGGGAGAACACGCCGAGCCTGACGACCACGCTGAGCCCGATCATGCGGCAATGGCGGCGGCCCCACAACTTGCCATGGCAAGCGGCCTCCATGATGACGAGGACGACCCGAGTAGCGATGCAAAGCCGGTTGGTTGTGCACCCGGCGCTGCCTGGGCGAAGCCGGTAGTCCTGGCAGAAGTTGGGTCGCTCATGCCGACGCTCCACCAGAGCGAACAAGCCAAAGCTCAGGCGGCATTGACGTTAAGCCGACTAAAAACAGGCAACTGGGTTGACCTGTATTCCAAACGCCAATGGCTGCGTGCGCAATTGATATGGGCCAGCAGCCACGCGACATTGTTTATGTTTGTCAGCCACGGTGGTCGGCCCCATTCCATGACCAAACGCAGTTGTGAAAAGCTCATCGCCCAGCGCCTGCTCAGGCCGGTTGATACCCAGGGCGTGGTGGCACAAGCGCTCGATGCGGTGGCTGAATCCGCTGCGGCGCAAAGCCGCGCAGTCAATGCACAACCCGCGCAGTCGGCAGCAGCGGCACTGACGGCGTCGACAGCGACGACAGCGTCGAAACCAAGCCAGCTGGAAATGGCATAAAAATAGAACGCCGATGGGTTTGCCTGTGCTGGCAGGCTGCCGGACACGCGGTTTAGCGGACTCTTGGGTGACAGCATGCTTGGCCAGGTGAGTTGCAATCAGCTACTATTTCAGCGGTTTGATTGCTTTAACTTTCCAAAGGAAACAACGATGTTCAGTCATGTGATGCTGGGAGTCAACGATCTTGAGGCCTCGCGCAAGTTTTATGACGCGCTTTTGGGTACCTTGGGTATTGGCCCGGGCGTGGCCAATAAAAACCGGTATTTTTACCGCAGCCCGACCGGTACATTTGCGATCACCACGCCCATCAATGGCGAACCTGCAACGCACGGCAACGGCAGCACCATTGGGTTTGTCGCGCAGTCAGCTGAGCAGGGCGACGCGTTTCATGCGGCAGGTATTGCCAATGGCGGCGTGAGTTGTGAGGAGCCCCCCGGCTTTCGTGATGGTCCTACCGGGCATTTTTACCTCGCGTACCTGCGCGACCCGGATGGCAACAAGATTTGCGCTTTGCACAGGCCGGCAAAACCTGCTTAAATAGGCCTCTGGCCCAAGTAATATATGGGCCAGCTGCTACTTAATATGTAGCAACCTGGTATTCATGCCTGCTGTTGACACCTGCTGCTAGGATGGGGTGGCAACGCAGCTTAAAACGTGTAACCGACCCGCGTTTCGTTGCCTTCAATGGCGTCCAAAAGCACCATCAGGGGGCCCAGCTGGCGGTATCTTGCTGCGGTAGCCCGTACATATTTGATAAAGCGCGGGGTGTCCGCCAGGTATTTGGGCTTGCCATCGCGCAGTGTCAGTCGGGCAAAGATGCCCAGTATTTTCAGATGTCGCTGCAGGCCCATCCATTCCACCGCCCGGTAAAACTCGCCAAAGTCGTCGCCCACAGGCAGCCCGGCGGCTCTGGCTTTTTGCCAGTAGCGCACGGTAATGTCGAGCACAAAGTCCTCCTCCCAGGTTAAAAACGCATCGCGCATCAAGCTGGCGATGTCGTAGGTGATGGGGCCGTACACCGCGTCCTGGAAATCCAGGATGCCAAGGGAGCTGCTGTGGGTTACACCGATTTCGCCAGCAGGGGCCGCGGAACCTGCTTTGCCGGGCCGCAGGCGCAGCGCCCCGTCGGGGGGCAGCGAAGCACGCGAAGCGACAAGCGTGGGAGCCATCAAATTACGCGCCATGTAGTCTCGGTGCACAAACACCTGCGCGCCACCCAGCGATTGCAGGTTACTGGCTTTGATGTGTGTAAATGCATCTTCCAGCACCCGTTGCTGAGCGGGCGTCAGCGCATAAGCGCGATGCTTTGCCACGTACCAGTCAGGGAATAGCGCCAGTTCGCGCGACAGTAACGCGTCGTCATAAACCGGTAGCACCCCGGGCTGGGAGGCCAGTTGCCACTGAATCAAGGCATCAGTGGCTTGTCCGTACAACGCGCTGTGCTCAAGCGTGGGCTGGGCAATGGCATCAACTGCCGAAGGCGGCGCAAGGGCTTCCATCATGGTCTGCGCACCCAGGTCGCTGAGCAGCATAAAGCCCGCCTGCGGGTCCCAGGCCAGCACGCGCGGGGCGCTCAAGCCTGCGCCAGTCATCAGACTGGCGACTTTGACAAACGCTTGGCAGTCTTCTTTGTCTGGCGGGGCGTCCATGATGATGCAACTGCCCACCGGGCACATGTCAATCCGGAAGTAGCGCCTGAAGCTGGCGTCAGCAGAGGCCGGGCGCAGGCTGGCAGTGTCCAGCGCGTGCCCGGGTGCCATAGCTTGTAGCCAAGCATTGAAAGCCTGTTCCCGGGCGGGATCAGCCCATAGGACAGGCGCGGGCGATGCCGGGCTGGCGGGGGGGTGTAATACGGTCATTGGGGTTGCGCTCCGGCGGTTGGGCGGTCATGGATAATCGCGTTTGATTTTACAAACGGGTTTACCTTTTACTCATGATGCGCCGCGCATCCCAGCCGCTTTTTATTCACTCTCCGGTGCGTCGTGCCGTTGCCTGCCTGGTGTCTGCCACGGGTCTGGGGATGATGGGTGCTCCGGTCTCGGCGCAGGTGCCGGAGCTACCGGTGCCCATCCAGGGCACTGACGATCTGCCACTGGTTTTAAAAAGCACCCCGATGCTGGCAGAAACACCGCCCGCCGAGCCAGCCAGTGCGCCGCCAGCCTTTGTGTTGGGCGATCGTATTTCAGGCCGTACCGATCTGGAAACCATCATCGACGGCAACGCGGAGTTGCGGCGCGGCAAAAACGCGATTCGCGCCGACCGCATCGAGTATTACCAACCTGATGACCAGGTGACCAGCCGCGGCAATGTACGCATCAACAGTGCTGGCAACTTGTTCAACGGCCCCGAGCTGCGATTGAAAATCGATACCTTTGAGGGTTATTTTTTGACCCCTGACTACCGATTTTTGTCCAACGGCGGTAACGGCACCGCCGAGCGCATAGACTTTATTGACGACAAACGTCTGGTTGCTCGTGGCGCCACCTACACCACCTGCGAGCGGGGCGATGAAAAGAGCTGGGAGCCTGCATGGATCTTGACCGGTACCCGTTTTAAGTTTGACCAAGAGGCCGACACCGGTGAAGTAAGCGGCGCCGTGCTGCGTTTTAAGAACGTGCCGATTCTGGCTTTCCCGAACATGAGTTTTCCGCTCAGTGACAAACGCAAGTCGGGCTTGTTGCCGCCAACTTTTAACCTTGACAGCACCAGCGGCTTTGAGGTCAGCCAGCCTTATTACTTCAACATTGCGCCCAACCGCGATGCCACAGCGACAACCACTGTCATGACCAAACGCGGCATTGACCTGGGTGCTGAGGTCCGTTACCTGGAGGCCGACTACGCGGGTAAGTTGCGCGGCCATTATTTGCCGAACGACAGGCTAAGAAACGCTGATCGTTGGTCGTACACCTTGCAGCATGTGGGCAGCTTGAACACCGGCTTCAGCCAAGTGGGTAACCTCGGCCTCAACATCAATTTAAACCGCGTCAGTGACAACAACTATTGGCGCGATCTTCCGCGCAGCAGCAGTTCCCTGACGCAGCGGTTGTTGGCGAGCGACACCTCATTGAGCTGGGGTCAGGGCAATTTCACCGCAGCTTTGCGCGCTTTAAAGTGGCAGACCCTGCAAGATCCGTTGTCGCCGATCTTGCCGCCCTATGACAGACTGCCACAGTTGACGGCAACGTATACGCGCACCAATGCGCCGCTGGCCGGGATTGGCGGATTTGATGCGTCGTTGTCAGCGGACTTCACGCGGTTTTCGTCTGATCGCCTGCTGACCCTGCAACCCAACAGTGACCGCGCTGTTGCTGTGGCGCAGCTGAGCCGTGCGTTCATCGCGCCGGGCGGTTACATCACGCCCAAGCTGCAGCTGCATGCCACGACCTATAAATTTGACGCCCCAATCGCCGGAGGCACGACCAGCGCATCGCGGGTTGTGCCCACCTTCAGTCTGGACAGCGGCCTGCAGTTTGAGCGCCCTGCCAGCTTGTTTGGCCGCACCTTCACGCAAACGCTTGAGCCCCGGGCTTTTTATGTTCGCACGCCGTACCGCGACCAGTCGCTGTTGCCCAACTATGACTCGGGCGCTAACGATTTCAACTTTGCCACCGTCTTTACCGAAAACGCATTTGTCGGTAACGACCGTATCTCAGACGCCAACTTGCTCACCTTGGGTGTCACATCGCGGCTGCTGAACCCGGAGACTGGCGCAGAAGCTGTGCGTGTGGGTGTGGCGCAGCGTCTGCGTTTTTCAGACCAAAAAGTCACGTTACCGGGTATTTTGCCGGTGACGGATCGCATCAGCGATTTGCTCTTTGGCACGTCGGTCAATTGGGTGCCAGAGTGGTCGTTTGACGGCACGGTGCAATACAACCCGAAGATCAACAAGTCGGAACGTTCCACTTTTGGCGTGCGCTACAGCCCCAGCAACTACCGTGTGGTCAGCGCTTCTCTGCGCCGCCAGCGCGACGTCAGCAGCTCGCTGGATATTGGCGCGCAATGGCCCATCAATGACCTGTGGGGCGACAAAGGCAAAGACTTGGGTGCGGGCAATGGGCAGGGCGGTGGCCGAACCTATGGCGTGGGCCGCCTCAATTACAGTTTTCAGGATAAAAAACTGGTCGACGCCGTTGTCGGCCTTGAGTACGATGGCTGCTGCTGGATCGGCCGCGTGGTGCTGCAGCGCTCACAAAGCGGCACCACCACATCCAACACCCGGGTTTTATTTCAGCTGGAGCTGGTCGGCTTCTCGCGCCTGGGCGTGAATCCACTAGACACACTTAAAGCCAACATCCCACGCTATCAGGTCCTGCGTGATCAAATAACTGCACCCAGCCGTTTTACAACCTATGACTAATCTCCGCACTCCACGCCTTAACTGTCAGACCCTTGTTCACTTAGCGCGGCCGTGGTGTGCCTTGCTGCTGGCGCTGCCTTGCTTGCTAGTACACGCCCAAACGCTGCGGCCATCGACAGGCCCGCTGCGCCTGACAACGCCACCCGCAGCAGGCGGCAATCCGCTGTTTGGTCGCCAGCGTTCGGCTGATTTCATTGTGGCGGTGGTTAATTCGGAGCCTGTGACCAACAGCGAGGTACGCAACAGCGTGCTGCGTACCGAGCAGCAGCTGACACAAGCGGGCACCGCCTTGCCGCCCCGCGATGAGCTGGTCCGGCTGGTGCTTGAGCGACTGATTTCTGACAAATTGCAGCTGCAAGAGGCGCGGCTTTCAGGCCTGCGAATAGACGAGGGCGCCATTGACAATGCGGTGCTGGGCGTAGCGCAGCAAAATCAGCTGACTGTTGACGAGCTGCGCCGGCGCCTGGTTGCGGACGGCCTGACGTTTGTCAAGTTTCGCGACGGTTTGCGAGATGAGTTGCTGGTTGCCCGCTACCGTCAGCGTGAAGTTGAAGGACGGGTCAAAGTCACCGATGCCGATGTGGACCAGTTTTTACGTGACCAAGACGGCAACAGCGACAGTACATCCATCGATCTTAACCTGGCGCAAATCTTGGTAGCGGTGCCTGAAAACGCCACGCCAGAGCAGGTTGTCAGCTTGCAAGCCAAGGCCCAACTGGCCGCTGACCGTGCCAGGGCAGGCATTGACTTTACAGCGCTGGTCAATGAATTTTCTGAAGCTTCGCTGCGCGCATCGGGTGGCCAGTTAGGTTTGCGCAGTGCCGAACGCTATCCGACGCTTTTTGTACAGGCGACAGAAAAACTGCGAAACGGCGGTATCGCCGGTCCGGTGCGCAGTGGCGCAGGTTTTCATGTTTTGAAAGTGATTGAAAAACGGCAGGCAGGGTTACCGGGCGTCAACATCACCCAAACCCGTGCGCGGCATATCTTGTTGAGAGTCAGTCCCCAGCAGCGCGAAGCGGTTGCGATTGAAAAGTTAGCCGACGTAAAAAAACGCATCGCCGCCGGACTGGCCGACTTTGCGACTCTTGCGCGTGACAACAGCGACGATGGTTCGGCCAAAGACGGCGGTGACCTGGGCTGGACCAATCCCGGCACGTTTGTGCCAGAGTTTGAACAAGCCATGAACACCTTGGCACCCAACCAGATATCTGAGCCCGTGGTGTCACGTTTTGGTGTTCACCTGATTCAAGTGCTTGAGCGGCGCGAGACCCAGCTGTCGAGCCGCGATCAGCGCGAACTGGCAAGAAGCGCCCTGCGGGACAAAAAACTCGAAGATGCCTACGCTGTTTGGGCACAGGAAATTCGTGGACGTGCTTACGTTGAATTTCGCGAGCCCCCGCTTTAATTGTTTTTACTTTTGCGTCATACCCGCGCTCCTGCCCTCTCCTCATGCGTCATATTCCCCGCAAACGCTTCGGCCAGCACTTTCTGACCGACCGCGGCATCATTGACGACATCGTCCAGGCCATCGCGCCGGCAGCTGGGCAGGCGATGGTTGAAATTGGCCCTGGACTGGGCGCCATGACGCAGCCGCTGGTCAAGCAGCTAGGGCATTTGACGGTGATCGAGCTCGACCGCGATTTGGCCCTTCTGCTGCGCAAAAAGCCTGAACTCACGGTGATCGAATCAGATGTGCTGCGGGTTGACTTTCGGGCGCTGGCTGCCGGGGCGGCAACCAAGCTAAGAATCGTTGGCAATCTGCCTTACAACATTTCCACACCGATACTTTTTCACTTGCTGGACGTGGCTGACATCGTTGAAGACCAGCATTTCATGCTGCAAAAAGAAGTGATTGACCGGATGGTGGCCAAGCCGTCTACCAGCGACTACAGCCGGTTAAGTGTGATGCTGCAATGGCGCTACGCCATGGAAAACGTGCTGTTTGTACCGCCGATGAGTTTTGATCCACCGCCGCGTGTAGACAGCGCCATTGTGCGGATGCTGCCCCGCGCAGCGCCTGAGTTGCTGGACGTCCAACTTTTCAGCGAACTTGTACGTGTGGCTTTCAGTCAGCGCCGTAAGTTGCTGCGCCATTCACTTGGCAAATGGCTGGAAGCCCGCAACTTCAGCGGGTCGTTCAATTTACAACGTCGGGCAGAAGAGGTTCCTGTGGCGGAGTACATTGCACTTGCTCAAACAGTATAAATGCTACTATATCAGTAGCAGTGTCCGAACGGATTGCAAGGGCCACGGGCCAGTTTACCCATAAAAAAGGCCCTCAAACCATAAGTTTGAGGGCCTTCTTGTGATGGTCATTTAAGCCGCAGCTAACCAGTAACCCGAGTTAAAAGGGCTGCTCATGCGCAGCGCTAACGGTGATACGTCCAGCAGTTTGTCGGTAGGCATGGCTTCTTCGCCGTCTGCTGCCACCACCTGAGCCTCGTTAGCCCGATCCCCTTGGCTATTGTCTGGGGAGCGGGCTACAGAAAAGAATAGAAGCACCGGAACGGTATCTTGCGATCCGCCCAGTAGTCAGCGGCATCCCTGAAGATGTCCAACAGCTGTTCACGCGCCTCTTTGTCGAATTTGGCATGCGCAGGAATGTGCTCTAGCACCACGATAAAGCCTGGCTGTGGCCCCGATTTATGAACCAGATCTGTCAGGCAGTCATAAAGCGCATCAAAGTTTTTTCCAAAGTGAGCTGGAAACGTGTACTGCGCAGCAACCATGTCCAGGATGTCCTGCTTGCTCTGCGCGCTGCTCAGGTTGGCATACAGAAAGTGCTGGTTCAGCTGGGTAGCTGCGTCTTGCAGCTCTTGCACGCGAAATGCGCGAATCGACTGCACAATATTAGGCCGTATGCCCTTTAAAGGAACGTCGGCGTCTTTACGAAGCGGTGTGTCCATCTCCGTGTTTCCTTCTACAAAATGATCAAAGCTCAAAATAACAACCCGTCTTACTAAAAAATATTAAAAAAACTTTTACGGTGCAATCTTGCGAAAACTACCGTAATGGTCATCGGTGTAATAACAGGCATCGGGTGCCGTTGGCATCAAACCGCCACAGACGATACGCCGTGCTCCCCGGGTACGTTCGCCGGGCGTTCTTACCGTGTACTCACGGTAAAAACCACGATCTTTGGCCGGAAGAAGTCTTTCCCGATTGCCAAAAACCGTACCGTCCTTGTCGTGCTTGAACTTGCCACCCGCATATATCTTTTTCAACACGTCCTGGCCCTGAGCTGGCAACTGAGAAGGTGCAACCGTCTCGTATCCAGCAACAGGAACAGGGCCTTTGCTATGCGCCGAACCCGTGCTTCCCAGCATCAAACCCAAAGAGACCAGGCCTGCAGCAAGGACTGACCAGATCGCCCCTTTGGTCGTTCTACTTGTAGCCGCGCCGAAACCCGTTTCTACAAGCTTTTCCAAGGCCTGTTTTGCCTGTTGGCCATCCCCAATACGGAACATGAAAAACCTTTTTTAGACACCACGAACCTAGTCGCCGAGCTTTAAACTGAACACCAGATACCCGGCCAACTTTGCAGTAAACAGGGATGAACGGCAGGGGTTTAATGACAGAGGCTGAGCGGCAGTTAACTATAAAAGCTTAACGAAAGGGTGCTTCACTACAGCTGCTAAACCACACCCGGTTAATGCCAATATTTGTCAATGTTTTTTCGGGTTAACCCTTAAAGCCAAGTCATAGAGTTTGCCGCAACTTGGATAAAAACGCAATAGCCAGCCGTTAAATAACGAGCCATAAAGCCAAAAACATCTGGGCACCTAACCCTATAAGTAAGCGCCTACTGACCTGCTAGGCCTTATCTGGCAGCGTTGGCATCTGCCACGGTAAGTGCCGTCATATTTACAATCCGGCGGACTGTTGCACTGGCTGTCAATATATGCACCGGTTGCGCGGCGCCCAGGAGAACTGGCCCAATCGCGATGTTGCCGCCTGCGGCAGTTTTGAGCAAGTTATAGGCAATATTGGCCGCGTCAATGTTCGGAAACACCAGCAAATTGGCATCGCCCATTAACGCACTGTTGGGCATCAGCGCTGCACGCTGTTTGCCGTCCAGGGCCACATCGCCGTGCATTTCACCGTCCACTTCGAGCCAGGGGGCTTGCTCGCGCAGCAATGCCAGCGTTCGGCGCATTTTGAGCGCGCTGGGCTCATTGCTGCTGCCAAAATTGGAGTGCGAGAGCAGGGCCGCTTTGGGTTTGAGGCCAAAGCGCATCATCTCCTCGGCGGCCAGTGCCGTGATTTCGCACAGCTCTTCGGGTGTGGGGTCGTAGTTGACGTGGGTGTCCACCAAAAAGATTTGGCGCTCGGGCAGCAGCAGACCGTTCATGCAAGCGTAAACAGGCATATTTTGCTCGGTGCTGTCCGCGCCGCCGGGGTGCTTGCCGATGACCTGGTCAATGTATTGCAGATGCGTATGCGTCGTACCCCAAGTCCCGCAAATCAAGCCGTCAACTTCGCCTTTGCGCAGCAGCATGGCGCCAATCAGCGTCAAGCGGCGACGCATTTCAATCTTGGCCATTTGCACCGTGATGCCCTGGCGCTCCGTCATGCGGTGATAGGTTTGCCAAAAGTCACGGTAGCGCGGGTCTTGCTCCACGTTCACGATATCGTAGTCCAACTCTTCTTTCAGGCGCAGACCAAACTTTTCGATTCGCTTGGCAATCACTGCCGGCCGACCAATCAGCGTTGGGCGTGCAATGCCTTCGTCTACCAAAATCTGCACCGCCCGCAGCACGCGTTCTTCTTCGCCCTCGGCAAAAGCCACCCGCTTTTTACTGGCGCGTTTGGCGGCATCAAAAATCGGCTTCATCGTGGTGCCCGATGCATAGACGAAGTTTTGCAGTCTCGCCCGGTAAGCTTCCATGTCAGTGATCGGCCGGAGTGCTACGCCGCTGTCTGCTGCTGCTTTGGCCACGGCAGGCGCAATCTTCATCATCAGGCGTGGGTCAAACGGCTTTGGGATCAAATATTCGGGCCCAAAGGCCAGTTGTTCACCAGCATAGGCGGCAGCGACCACTTCGCTTTGCTCGGCTTGGGCCAAATCGGCAATCGCATGCACGGCCGCAATTTCCATCTCAATGGTGATGGTCGATGCCCCCGCATCCAGCGCCCCCCTGAAGATGTACGGGAAACACAGCACGTTGTTGACTTGGTTCGGGTAATCGGTGCGGCCGGTGGCGATGATGGCGTCGTCCCGCACAGCTTTCACGTCGTCCGGATTGATCTCGGGGTTTGGGTTGGCAAGGGCAAAAATGATCGGCTTGGGCGCCATTTTTTTGACCATGTCCTGTTTGAGCACACCGCCCGCTGACAAGCCTAAAAAGATGTCTGCACCTTCAATTACTTCGCTCAAGCTTCGCGCATCGGTTTTTTGAGCAAATGCGATTTTGTCCTCATCCATCAACTCGGTACGCCCCTCGTACACCACACCTGCCAAGTCGGTGACGTAAACGTTTTCGCGTGCAATACCAAGTTTGAGCAGTAAGTTCAGGCAAGCCAAGGCCGCAGCGCCCGCCCCTGAGGTGACCAGCTTGACCTGGCCGGGTGCTTTGCCGACAACTTTGAGCGCATTTAGGATGGCAGCGCCTACGGTAATGGCGGTGCCGTGCTGGTCATCATGAAACACCGGGATTTTCATGCGCTTACGCAGCTCGCGTTCAACATAAAAGCAGTCGGGCGCTTTGATGTCTTCCAGATTAATGGCGCCGAAGGTCGGCTCCAGCGAAGCAATGATGTCGACCAGTTTGGCGGGGTCTTTTTCGTCAATTTCGATGTCAAAAACATCCACACCCGCGAACTTTTTGAACAGTACGGCCTTGCCCTCCATCACCGGTTTGGAGGCCAGCGGACCGATGTCACCAAGGCCCAAAACCGCCGTGCCATTGGTGACAACAGCCACCAGGTTACCGCGTGCGGTGTACTTGAACGCGTTGTTGGGGTCCTTGACGATTTCCTCGCAAGGTGCCGCTACGCCGGGAGAATAAGCCAGCGCCAGATCGCGTTGATTGGTCAACTGTTTCGTCGCGGCAATTTGCAGTTTCCCGGGTGTCGGAAACTCGTGGTATTCCAGCGCAGCCAATCGCAATTCAGCGCGTTTGTCGGCAGTGTTAGGTGGCGTATTTGGCATGGCAAAAAGTCTCCGGCAATGACGGTTTTGGACTGTCAGTTTTGTAAGGTGTGCGATTGTAGGCCGATTGACGCCGTCGTCCTAGTTGGTATTGCTACGCACAAGCGATGCAAAACGGCATCAAGCCATGCTGATTTGGCCTACCCTACAATTTGATTTTGAATGCAAAAACACACGTCCATGCCCTTGTCTAATGATCGTCTTTGGGCTCTGGTGCTGCTCCTCATCACGCCGGCCCTTTGGTCGGTCAATTACCTGGTGGGCCGCACGGCACCGGGCGTTATTGCCCCGCATATGCTGGCGCTGCTACGCTGGAGCTTGGCAGGCTTGGTTTTGCTGGCCTTTGCCTGGCCCGAACTGCTGGCCAAACGGTCGTTGTTGTTCAAAAATGCTTGGCACTATGGCGTGCTGGGTGCCTTGGGGATGTGGATTTGCGGCGCGTGGGTGTATGTCGGCGCGCGCTCAACCAGCGCAACCAATATTGCGCTCATTTACGCGCTTTCTCCCGTTTTTATAGCGCTGGTCTCAAGATTTTGGCTGCGTGAACGCTTGGGATCTTTGCAGTGGCTGGGTATTGCAATGGCTTTTTCGGGTCTGTTGCATGTGGTCATCAAAGGTCAATGGTCTGATCTGGCGCAGGTCAAGCCAGTGGTCGGCGATCTCTGGATTTTGGGCGCTACGGTCAGCTGGACGATGTATTCGATTTTTCTGAAACGCTGGCCGACCGATTTCAGCCCCTTGTCCAGATTGGTACTGATCATTGCGGGAGGGGTATTGGTGTTGTTGCCGCTGACTGCCCTGGAGGCCACTTCGGGTCTGGCCATGACACAAACCTACTGGGGCTGGAAAACACTGGTGTTGATCGTCGCTGCGGGGCTACTTCCCGGAGCAGGCGCTTACTTGGCTTACGCGACGTTGCAAAAAGCGCTGGGTGCGGCGCGCGCCAGTCTGACGCTGTACTTAGGCCCGTTGTATGCGGCTGCTATCGCGTATGTTGCGCTTGGCGAGCAGATTCAGGGCTATCACGCGTTGGGGGCTGCGGTCATTCTGCCCGGCATTTATCTGGCGTCACGTGCCGTACGCCCGGCCGATTGAGCTTGATTGGCACGCGATCAGTTTGCGATTTGCCTGTTGATCATCTCAGTATCCGGCATGGTCTTCGCTGCTAAGGGTTTAGCGCAGCTTGTGCCGCTGGCTTAAAAATTGCAAGATTCATCCTTGATGGTGAGCTCTGTTGGCAAACCATTTAATTTTTAGGAAATTGACATGCGCCGCAAACCTTTGCACAACCGGATGACACAGATTTATCCCCTTCAACCCTTGGCAACGCCCCGAGGCCCCATCCACCGCACGTGGCTGGTCACAACGCTGGTGTCCGCACTGGCTTTAACTGCTTGTGGCGGTGGCAATGATGTCGCCGTGTCTGCGCCAAGGTTGGCCGGTTGTTTGCAGCCCAACGGAAGCGCAACGGTGGTCGTGGGTTCGGGTTTGCCGGGAGATCCGGCGATTCCTGAGCCTCAATCAGGGTACCGTCTCGGAAAGAAAGCGCTAACCAGCGCTTCGTACATGGTCGTGACCGCCAATCCACTGGCGACGCAAGCCGGCTGTGATGTCCTGGCTGCTGGCGGAAGTGCTGTTGACGCCGCGGTGGCCGTGCAAGCGGTCCTTGGTCTGGTTGAGCCGCAGTCGTCCGGGTTGGGTGGAGGCGCTTTCATGCTGCATTACAACGCAGCCACAAAAGCGGTAGAGAGTTACGACGGACGCGAGACCGCACCCGCAGCGGCCACAGAAGACTACTTGCGCTATGTCAGCAGCACCAACCAGACAACGCCGCTGCCCAACCTTGGAACCGGGGCCACGGGCGAATTTCTCAGTGTAAAAGCCAGCGGTCGGTCGATCGGCACCCCAGGTGCTGTTCGCATGCTGGAACTGGCGCACAAAGACTACGGTACCAAACCGTGGTCTGCGCTGCTGCAGCCCGGCATCAAGTTGGCGACGGACGGTTTTCCGATCAGTGGGCGCATGGCGGCAGCGATTTCGGGGGCGCGAAGCGATTTTCTGCGTGATCCAGAGGCGGCAGCTTACTTTTTGAACGCTGACTACACACCCAAAGAGTTAGGCACAGTGATTAAAAATCCGGCCTATGCGGCTACCTTGGGTAGCCTTGCCCAAAGTGGCGCGAACGCTTTTTACACCGGGCCTATTGCGCAGTCGATTGTTGACAAGATCAAAGTCACCAGTGGCGGCGTGACGAGCACGGTGGCTATTACCCCGGGCTTGACCGAAATGAGCGATCTGGCCAACTACAAGGCTGTCAAGCGCGTTCCTGTCTGTGGAAATTACCGCGCGACAGTCGTGTGCGGCATGGGTCCACCGTCGTCTGGCGGTATTGCTGTGGCACAAACGCTGGGTATTTTGGATAACTTTGACTTAGCTGCACTGCCGCCCACCAACATCAACGGCGAAGGTGGAAAACCCGCCGTGCAAGCGGTTCATTTGGTCAGTGAGGCGCAGCGACTGGCTTATGCCGACCGTAACAAATACGTGGCAGATACCGACTTTGTGGCGTTACCAGGTCTGGGTGTGTCGTCCATGCTCGACCGTGACTACCTTAAATCGCGTTCAGCGCTGATTTCGACCACCCGAAGCATGGGCGTTGCAACTGCTGGCGTTTTTGCAACAGCTCAAGCGCAGGGCAGCAGTAGTGCAGAAGGCAAAGGCACCACGCACATGTCAATCGTCGATGCGTCCGGGAACGTCGTCGTCATGACCACCACCATTGAAAGCGGCATGGGATCGTTTCACTTCACGCGCGGATTTTTGCTTAACAACCAGTTAACGGACTTTTCGTTTGTGCCGACTGACGCGTCCGGTTTGATTGCTAACCGCATTCAACCCTTGAAGCGCCCACGCAGCTCCATGGCGCCGACTATCGTCTTTAACCGCGCGCCTGACGGCTCACGCGGCGACTTTTTAATGGCCACCGGTTCACCCGGCGGCGCGGCCATCATTCAATTCGTGGTGAAAACAGTGGTCAGCGCCATCGACTGGAAGTTTGACGCGCAGCAAGCCACCTCCATGGTGAACTTTGGCGCTGGCAACAGTGCGACGACGGGCGTGGGCGGCGAACACCCTGCGATTGACGCGAGTACGCCGTCAGGTGGCCTTGCAGGCGGAAATGACCCATTGATCGTTGGGCTCAGGGCGCTCGGGCATACCGTGTCAGTTGCTGCGCAATCCAGCGGTGTTTCAACAATTATCAAAACACCCGCTACGTCTGCGAGGCCATTCACACTGGTCGGTGGCGCAGACCCGCGGCGCGAAGGTTTGGTGTTGGGTGATGCGTTGCCTTAAGCCAAGGTTGTCGTAAGGGCGCAGGAAGGCGTGAAAAGCCTTCTTAGCCCGTGCGTCGTAGCGAAAAAGCCCAAGCAGCCCGATAGACAGCTGTCTGGGCTTTTTAATTTGCGAACGCCAGCTCTGCGGGGGACGCGGCGAGTTTGTCGGTGGCTTTGACGGGCACCGGCCCATCGATTTGGCCGCCTCCCGTTGAATCGCCAACTCATCCGCGCATCAGCGCTTCAATCTCATCGGCTGTTACCGGTACGCCGCGCGTCATCAACTCGCAGCCTTTGGCGGTTACCAGCGCGTCGTCTTCAATTCGAATCCCGATATTCCAGAATTCTTTGGGCACACCCTTGGCGGGGCGCACATAAATGCCGGGCTCAATCGTCAGCACCATGCCCGCACGCAGGATGCGGGGCGGTTTTTTCATGACCATTTCGCCAAGCGGGTCACGCTCCTGGCGCGGCTTGCTGCCTGGCTCGGTGTAGTCGCCGCAGTCGTGCACGTCCATGCCCATCCAGTGGCCGGTACGGTGCATATAAAACTGCCGGTAGGCGCCGCTGGCCAATACATCGTCTACTGAGCCATGCTTTTTTCTATCGAGCAAGCCGACGTCGAGCATGCCTTGAGTCAGTACACGGGTCGCCGCGTCGTGCGGGTCAGTGAAGCGCTTGCCAGGCTTGCAAACCTTGATGGCAGCAGTTTGTGCTGCCAACACAATGTCGTACAACGCGCGCTGGGCGCGGGTAAATTTACCGTTGGCCGGAAAGGTGCGGGTAATGTCGCTGGCGTAGCCGTCGAGCTCGCAGCCCGCATCAATCAGGCACAAGTCGCCGGACTTGAGCTCGGCGTCAGCGGCGCGGTAATGCAATACGCAGGCATTGGCGCCAGCAGCCACGATGCTGGTGTAGGCCGGAAATTGCGCGCCTTGACGTCGAAATTCATGCAGCAGTTCGGCCTCGAGGTGGTATTCACGAGGGACAACATACGCGGCATTCTTGGCTGGCTGTCGCAGCATGGCAGCGCTGGTTTGCATGGCCCGTACATGTGCAGCGGCCGATATGGCGCCTGCACGCTTCAGAATAGCGATTTCATGTGGGTCCTTGATCAGCCGCATCTCGTCCAGCACCTTGCACAAGTCGTGCTGGCTTTGTGGACACTGCGCGCCATAGCGTACGCGTGCGCGCACTTTGCCCATCCAGCCGTCGACTTGAGTCTCCAGGCCCTTGTGGGTGGCAAATGGAAACCACACAGCCGCCTGGTTGTCGAGCAGTGCGGGCATTTTTGTGTCTAACTCATCCACACTGAAAGCCTCGTCAACAAGAAGCGCCTGAACCGCCGCTTGGGGCCCCAGGCGAATACCGTCCCAAATCTCGCGCTCCAGGTCTTTTGGGCGGCAAAACAGCGTGCTTTTACCGTTTGAATCAATTGCCAGCCACGCACCTGGTTCTGTAAAGCCAGTCAGGTAATAAAAGTAGCTGTCGTGACGGTACGGAAAGTCGCTGTCACGGTTGCGCGCTGTTTCAGGGGCGGTAGGCAGAAGCGCCAAGCCTCCACCTGCTGTTTTAAGCGCTCGGGCGACACATTCACGGCGTTCTTGGTAAACAGTCATGGTCATAAAGGAGTTTTAAGTTTGCTTTAAGTTCGGTTCAGTTCTGCCAGACGTTCTGGCGTACCCACATCCGTCCAGGGGCCTGTGTACAGCTCGGCTGACACTTGACCATTGTCCATTGCAGCCCGAATCAAGGGGGCCAGCGGGGCTTTGATGCCCTGCGGATTGCCATAAGGTAGCGTGTCAAAAAAAGCTTTGCGATACAGCGCAATGGTACTGAAGGTGTAGCGTGGGTGCGGGCTGCTGGCTGGTAAATTTAAAGCCAGGCCATCGGCGCTCAGGCCAAAGTCGCCCTGCAAGTGATGCTCAGGGTTGGGGACTAACCACAAGTGGGCCAACTTGCCACTGGCGGTAAAGCGATCAACCGCTGCCTGAGTAAACTGGAAACCAGGTGTGAACACATCGCCTGCCAGTACCCAAAAAACGCCGTCCAGCAAGGGCAGCGCCCGCGCGACAGCACCCGCTGTTTCTAGTGCTGCGCCAAAATCCAGGCCTTCGTGTGAATATGAAATTAATAGCAGGCTAGTACCGTAAAACGGGGGCTCAAGGCCTATTTTATGATCAAAATGCTGGGGAATGTGCAGCCCAAGCCAATCGGTGTTGACCACCAGCTGGTTGAATCCGCCGTCAACCAAAGCTTGCACCTGCCAGTCAATCAAAGCCCGTCCACGCACTTGTAAAAGAGGCTTGGGGCAGTTGTCGGTCAGCGGCCGCATACGCTCGCCGCGTCCGGCGGCCAGAATCATGGCTTTCATCGGCTGGCCTTGCGGAGCCCGTCAAAATCGCGGTGGCATTTGTTCATCGGCTGACTTTAACGAATAAAAAGCCGCCCGAGGGCGGCTTTTTATTTGGAGTTGATGTGGTTTATTTAACGGCGATGGCTATTGCGCCTGGTGCGCAAACCGAGGAGTAGCTTGTTGTCAGATTCACGCCAGCCGTCTGTCCTTGTGAAGACAGCGACTGGTTTAACGCTTGGTTGCCAACGTCGCAAGAACCGACAAGGCCGCTGACGCAGTAATCAAAGTTGATGGGCACAACGATGCCAAAGTTAGATAACGACCCCTTTTGGCTGATGCCGCAAGTGCCAGAGCCACCGCCCGCACCGGTACCCGTGATGCTGAAAGCGGTTCCGTCAAAACTGAAAGTTACGTTCGTGTTGTTGATTTTGTTAAACGCTGCGGTGTAGGACGTGCTAAATCTGGCAGTGTCCAGCGCGGTCTTGAGCGTTGCTGTGGTCAGTGCCGTCAGCGTTTGTGCTGGGTTGTCGCGAAGGTATTGAGAAATGCCCTTGAGTGCATTGCCATAAGCGTTGGTCGTACCGGAAATTACGGGCAAGGCGGTGCTCAAGTTCACGCCATTTAGTCCGAATTGGGTCGCGATTTTGGCCGCTTGCGCATCAAACGCAGCCTTGGTGGCCGCGTTGCTGCTGGTAAAGGCGTAGCTGTAAGCCATGCTAGTCAAAGGGGTGACCACGCTGTTGACGGTACCGCCTGTGGCCGAGACGACGGATCGAAGCGGCGCATCCAGCAACTTGCTCAGGTTGGTAGCTTCGTCAAGGTAGAAGCCGCCAACCACTTCAATGATCAGATCTCCCGTGCAAGACGTGGTGAAGTCATATTGGCCTGTTGCGTTGGTCGCCGTTGTACCGCATGCCGTGCCGTCAGGCTTTTTTGCTGTCACGGTGGCATTGCCAACGGGGCCTTTGACGACCGAACCCGTCAGGTTAGTCGTCGGCGCCAATGGTGTTGCAGCTACCGGGGGTGTGTCACCGCCGCCGCCGCCGCATGCCGTTACCACCATCGTGGCTGCACAAATTGAACCCAATGCAAAAAACTTCTTTGACATAAGCACTCCAATTTCAGTTAAAAAAATAGTCGGTCATCTTCGATTCGCGACCACTGGAAAAAATGGCATCCCCTTACCCGACACAATCATATTTCCTTACAAACTGCATGGATATATTACCTCAATGGCGCTTTGGTAACCCTCCAGCAGTTGGGAGCCTGGGCGAGGTTGCAGAAGAAGTTTTGCAAACCAGCAGCCAGGTGTTGGCTTTGAATGCGTCGACCTCGGTTTATCTTGAAACGTCGTAAAAGCCAAAAGCCGTAAAGGCCGCTGGAGCCCAATAACGTCGAACTGTAAAATAAGGGGTTATCCCGATTTCAAACCTTCCCCCCAATCCCCCTGGAGCTCGCCTGATGGCCACCACTGAATTGACCTCACCACAAGTCCAGCACGCCCTGATGGCCAACGCCATTCGCGCACTCGCGATGGACGCTGTACAAGCCGCCAATTCTGGTCATCCTGGCGCGCCCATGGGCATGGCGGATATGGCAGTTGCGCTTTGGGGAAACCACTTAAAGCACAGCCCACACAACCCGCATTGGTTTGACCGAGACCGCTTTGTTTTAAGTAACGGCCATGGCTCGATGCTGATTTATGCGCTGTTGCACCTCACAGGTTACGCGCTGCCAATGAAAGAGATTAAAAACTTTCGACAACTGCACAGCAAAACCCCAGGTCATCCTGAAGTCGATGTGACGCCGGGCGTTGAAACCACTACCGGCCCGTTAGGTCAAGGCATCACCAACGCAGTTGGCATGGCGTTGGCTGAAAAGCTGCTGGCCAAAGAGTTCAACCGGCAGGGCCACACCATCATTGACCATCACACCTACGTCTTCATGGGCGACGGCTGCTTGATGGAAGGCATCAGCCACGAAGCCGCTGCGCTGGCAGGTGCATGGCGCCTGGGCAAACTCGTCGCTCTGTACGACGACAACGGCATCAGCATTGACGGTCAGGTGGCCCCCTGGTTCATTGACAACACACCGCTGCGCTTTGCCGCCTATGGCTGGAATGTGATCGGCCCGATTGATGGGCACGATGCGGCCGCGGTAACAACCGCCATTACCGCCGCCAAAGCCAACGGCGATAACAAGCCCACATTGATCGTCTGCAAAACCCACATCGGCAAAGGCAGCCCCAACCGCGCCAACACAGCTAAAGCGCATGGCGAGCCGCTGGGCGCTGAAGAGATAAAGTTGACGCGCGAAGCCCTCGACTGGCCACATGCCCCGTTTGAAATCCCAGACGAAGCACGCCACGCTTGGGACGCCAAAGCCAAAGGCCTTGTGGCCGAGGCCGCTTGGGATGCAAAGTTTGCCGCCTACAAAACCGCCTATCCAGAACTTGCGCTTGAACTGACCCGCCGCATGAAGGGCGACCTGCCCAAGCAATTTGACCAATTGGCGGTTGACACTATTTTGGCAGCGCACACCAAGGCAGAAACGGTTGCTTCGCGCAAGGCATCGCAACTCGCACTGGAAGCTTTCACCGCTGGCTTGCCAGAGATGCTGGGTGGCTCAGCAGATTTGACCGGTTCAAACCTGACCAACACCAAGTCAACGCCTAATTTGCGCTTTGACATGAATGGCGAAGTGGTGTTGACGGCCAACGCTGATGGCATAAGCGCCGGTGGCCGCCACATCAACTACGGTGTGCGCGAGTTCGGTATGGCCGCCATCATGAACGGCGTGGCATTACACGGCGGCTACATCCCCTACGGCGGCACGTTTTTGACCTTCAGCGACTACAGCCGCAACGCGATTCGCATGGCTGCGCTGATGAAGCTGCGCGTGATTCATGTCTTTACCCATGACAGCATTGGCCTGGGCGAAGACGGCCCAACCCACCAATCCATTGAGCACGCGGCCAGCCTCCGGTTGATTCCGAATCTTGACGTTTGGCGGCCGGGTGACACGGCCGAAACGGCTGTAGCCTGGGCTGTGGCTTTAAAAAATAAAACCAAACCGACCGCGCTGCTGCTCAGCCGCCAAAACTTGCCGTATGCGCCAAAGGATGACCTGGGCCAGATCAGCAAGGGCGCGTACGTGCTGTCGGAGCCGGCCGAAGTCGGATTGAGTAAAAATGCCCAGGCGGTCATTATTGCCACGGGCTCTGAGGTTCAGCTGGCGCTTAAGGCGCAAGAGTTGCTTGCTACTTATAAGATAGCGGTTCGCGTCGTATCCATGCCGAGCAACACCACCTTTGACAAACAAAAATCAGCCTACAAAACTGAGGTGCTGCCAGAAGGCATTCCCCGCATCGCCGTTGAAATGGGTGTGACCGATGGCTGGTGGAAGTACGGCTGCGCAGCCGTGGTCGGCCTCGACACCTACGGCGAATCAGCGCCCGCGCCTGTGTTGTTCAAACATTTTGGGTTTACACCAGAGAATGTGGCAAATACAGTGCGCAAAGTGCTCAAAAAGTAGTCGCGCAGAAAGGTAGATTTGGGATTTGACATGCCGTTGATATCCTCTTTTTATGGTGTCCTGATTTACATGTATTTCATGGATACCCGTCAGCACCATACGCCGCATATCCATGCTGTGTATCAGGGGCATGAGGCGGTGTTTGCTATCGATACCGCCGACCTGATCGAAGGCAAATTTCCCCCCAAACAAACACGATTGGTGCAAGCGTGGATAGAGCTGCGCCGCGAAGAGCTGGTTGCTGATTGGTCACTTGCGGTCAAGGGTCAACCCGTTGAGCGCGTGGAGCCACTGCGATGAACCCGCGCGTCATCAGAGTTGCTGTCATGCCCAATCTGATGCTGCAACTAGAGTTTGTAGACGGGCGTCGAGCAACGTTTGACTTTTCTCCATTTGTTCATTTCCCGGTTTTTGAGCGTCTCAAGGATCCAGCTTATTTCAGCCGGGTCAAAGTTGATCACGGAACGGTGGCTTGGCCTGGCGGTATCGATTTTGATCCGGACACCTTGTATCTGGATTCACGCAGTTGTTAGTTCTTCATCACATTGTTTTCATAAAGGCAAATCATGGCAATCAAAGTAGGCATCAATGGTTTTGGTCGTATCGGCCGTAACGTCCTTCGCTCGGCGGTACAGAACTTTTCAGACATTGAAATTGTTGCCATTAACGACTTGCTGGAGCCTGATTACCTGGCCTACATGCTGCAATACGATTCTGTGCACGGTCGCTTCAAGGGCGACGTATCGGTTGAAGGCAACACGCTGATCGTTAACGGCAAAAAAATCCGCCTGACGCAAGAGCGTGACCCTGCGGCGCTCAAGTGGGACGAAGTCGGCGCAAACGTGGTGCTGGAATGCACCGGCCTCTTTTTAGACAAGGCGGGTGCTGACAAACACATTGCTGCAGGCGCTAAAAAAGTCATCATCTCAGCACCGTCAAAAGACGACACGCCGATGTTTGTCTTTGGTGTTAACGACAAAACCTACGCAGGCCAAGCCATCATTTCCAACGCATCGTGCACCACCAATTGCCTGGCCCCAGTGGCCAAGGTGCTGAATGACAAATGGGGCATCAAGCGCGGCCTGATGACAACAGTACACGCCGCCACCGCCACCCAAAAAACAGTCGACGGCCCTAGCAACAAAGACTGGCGCGGCGGGCGCGGCATTCTGGAAAACATCATTCCTTCATCCACCGGCGCAGCCAAGGCGGTGGGCGTGGTGATTCCTGAACTGAACAAAAAGCTTACCGGCATGTCGTTTCGCGTGCCAACGTCTGACGTGTCGGTGGTTGATTTGACTTGCGAGCTGAACAGCGCCGCCACCATGGCCGAGATTTGTGCCGAGATGAAGGCACAAAGTCAGGGCGCCCTCAAAGGCATCCTGGGTTACACGGAAGACAAGGTGGTGGCCACAGACTTCAGAGGCGACACCCGTACATCGATTTTTGATGCTGACGCCTCAATAGCGCTTGACAGCACCTTCGTCAAAATCGTCGCCTGGTACGACAACGAATGGGGTTACTCGAACAAGTGTCTGGAGATGGTTCGCGTCGTAGCGAAGTAACGGATCCGGCGGTGAGATCACGGCGTGAACCCGTTTTTGCTTCACCTCGTCAGCGCCGGTATTTGCCAAGTCCGTACCAACGCTGGCCTGCACGTTGGTAACTTCAAGCAAATTGGCGGTGTCTGGAAATTCAAAGCCATCGGTTACGGTGTATCGGGGGTGGTGCCTGGCGGTGGGCCTTTGACCGCCAGGCACAACACGATCCTTGCAATTTTGGACGAGGCTGAGGTGATGCGCGTTTTCGCGGACCCTCAAACTTGACCGGTCAAACCTGCCGCCCCACCACCGACCAGCCGGCCTTCTGATCCAGCTTGTTGTTCTCATAGTCCCAAGCGGTGCCGCAGCGGTCACAAATGTAGTGGGTGATGGTGACCAGCTGGCCCTTGTGCAGCACTTGTCGGTTACCACGTTGTAGCAGCTCGGCATGGCCGGGTGCGCGCCGCCAGTTGCGCTGAATGCCCATGCACGGCTCGCACAGGGTCATTTTTTTAAGTTCGCTTTGTCGGTTCAGGTCTTCGGTCATGACGCTATTGTCGCTGTACTACAGCGGCCAACCGCTTCAACGCTTTTGCAGCAAGCCGCCCAGCATGCCCATCAGATCGCCCGCATTGCCCAAGCCACCCGCAGGCGCCGCGCCATGCGGTGTGAGCTTGTCAATCAGACCCGGCAAGATGTCTGACATTTGGTTTGCGGCGTCCCCTTGGCTCATGCCCAATTTTTCAGCCAGTCCGGCCATGGTGTCTGCACCCAGCACGTCTGTCAGCTGTTCGCCCGTCACACTTTGGTTTTGGCCACTGCCCACCCAGGAGCCGACCACATCGCCTAACCCCGCCTGCTGAAATTTGGCCATCAGCCCGCCCAGTCCGCCTTGTCCACCGTCATTGCTCAGCATGCCCGTCAGGGCCTGCATCAGTTGCGGGTTGCTGGCGACCATGCTGATCAAGCCGCCCAAGCCGCCCATACCGCCAGCGCCCTCAGCGTGCGGTTGCTGACTGCCCATGACGGTGCCCAACACTGAATCCAATAAGCCCATGACAAACTCCTGTTGTGGTGAAGAAAAAAACTTAGCTTTAAAGCCCACGCATTTTGAGCAGTTCAACCCATCCGCGCATCTTGCCGCTGGTGTTTTTTAAATGCAAGCCATAGCAAGAGCAAACCCGTCAACCCCAATGGCACCAGCGCGCCCAGGTTAAGCAGCGTCCAGCCCTGGTTTGTGACCAGCACGCCAGAGGCGAGCGATGAAATGGCCAGCACTGAAAAAACACAAAAATTAAGCGCGCCTTGTGCTTTGTCCTTTTCTTCTGGGCGGTAAGCGGCTGTTGCCAATGTGGTGGCCGATGTGAACAAGAAATTCCAGCCCAAACCCAGTAAAAACAAGGCCAGCAAGAACTGCTGAAACTCAACGCCTGACAGTGCGATCAAAACGCACGCAATATTCAAAGCCAGCCCAACGGCCATGATGGGCAGTGTGCCAAAGCGTTTGATCAGATGCCCGGTAAAAAATCCGGGTGCAAACATGCCAATGACGTGCCATTCCAGCACCCAGGCCACGTCTGAAAATGGCAGGCCGCAGACCTGCATGGCAATCGGCGTGGCGGCCATCAGCAGGTTCATCACGCCGTAGCCTAAAGCGCCGGCTGAGGCAGCCACAATAAACACTGGCTGGCACATGATTTCCATCAGCGGCCGGCCGCCGTTGGTGGATGATTTAGCCGTTACAGGCGGAAAACGCACAAAAGCCATCAACACCATGGCCAGCACGGCCACCCCTGCCAGCGCCAGGTAGGCGCCAGCAAAAGGCGCGTCGGTCAGATTGCGGGTTCGCGATGCCAGATTCGGCCCCAGCACAGCCCCCAAAAGGCCGCCTGCCATCACCAGCGAAATGGCCTTTTCTTTGAAAGCGGGTACGGCCAATTCCGCCGCCGCAAAGCGGTACAACTGCGCATTGGCGTTGTAATAGCCCGCCACGACAGTCGCCACGACCAGCAGCCAGAAATTTTTGCTATAGACCGCGTAGCAGCAGAGCAGTGCTGACAGCACAGCCACCACCAGCCCAAGCTGAAACGACACTTGCCGGCCAAAACGGCTTTGCGTTTGGCTGACCAGCACGGTTGACAGCGCCCCGCCCACCACATAGGCCAAGATCGGCAGCGTAGCCATCCAGCCAAACGGCGCGAGACTTAAGCCAACCAGCCCGTTAATGGCGATAAAGACGACGTTGTTGGTGAGGAAAAGCCCTTGGCAGATCGTGAGCATCCATAAATTACGGTTCATGGGTTTCCCATCAGCATCAAATAAGACAAGCAAGCCAGCGGCGCAGTTTCAGAGCGCAGCACGCGCTGGCCCAAAGTGACCGGCGTAAAACCCTGGGCTAAGGCGGTGGTTTCCTCCAGTGCGCTTAATCCGCCTTCTGGCCCGCTTAAAAAGGTCAAATCTCCGTGATGACCAGCGGCATCGGTCAAGGGCTGCGTGCCCGCCTGCAAGGACAGCAGCAGCCGCTTGTCGTTCGTCGGTTCAATTGGGCGATCTTTGTGTTTTAACCAGTCCGTCAAACTCGTTAACGGGTGTATCAGCGGCACCCGGTTGCGCCCGCACTGCTCGCACGCGGCCACAGCAATGCCCCGCCAGTGCGTTTGTTTTTTATCAGCACGGTCGCCTGCTAAGCGAAGCACACTGCGCTCGGTCATCAGGGGCTGAATACTGGCAACGCCCAGCTCGGTGGCTTTTTCTACCAGCCAGTCCATGCGGTCGTTGGCGGGCATGCCAATCGCTAAGTGGACTGCCCGGCTGGCCTCGCGCCGCGTGGCCATGAAATCGCCGATGCTGACTTGTACATCGCTGCGGCCCATGCTCTCAATCGTGGCCATAAATTCGCCTTCGTGGCCGTCAGCATTGCCCTGCCGATTAAACAATGTCAGCGTGTTGCCGGGTTGAAAGCGCAACACCTGCACATGCCGCGCTGCTGCAGGCGGCAAACTGATGCTGATGCCAGTCGCCAGGGCTTGGTCGGTGTGAATACGGGCGGTCAAGCGTGTGGTTCAGGTTGGGTTTGTATCAAACGAGTCGTTACGCAAGACACCTCGCGTGCTATTAAAATAGTAGCTCATGGCCTATATAACACATGGGCCACGGGTATATTTAATGCTAAAAAAGATGTCAGTGGCAATGGCAGCTGTCTTTTGGGCCGAAACTGACTGTAACCCAGCTCCAGGGCATTTCAACACGCCCAAACTCAGTCAGCGTAAAAGTTGACGGGTAGCCCCGGCACATCGACCCGCATCGAGAACACACAGCCCGACTGAGGGTAGGCTTGCAACTCAGCATCACTGCGGTTGTAGCGCGCCGTGGTCACGTACAGCGTTCTCAAATCGTCACCGCCAAAGCACGGCATGGTGGGGCACTGGGCGGGCACTGGGATGCTGGCCAACTCAACGCCCGTGGCTGACAGCTTACAAATACGCGCGCCTTCGAACATCGCCACATAGTAGTTGCCTTCAACATCTACAGCCGCGCCGTCGGGCCGACCCCCATAACTTTGCGCATAGCCCGGCATGCCAAACTGCCAGCCTTGAGGTTTGCCTGGCCACTGCTTGAAGATGCGCTCGTGGGCCATGGCATTGGTTTGTGCATTCCAGTCCCAGGCGCGCACGGTGTGGGTGGGCGTGTCAGCCCAGTAAATGGTTTTAGCATCGGGCGACCAGGCCAGGCCGTTGGCGATGGTGGCGTGGCTGACTTTGAGCTCAAGCGCACCGTTGTTAAGTGAAAACAACTGAGCGCTGGCCGAGCTGCGCGGCTCGTACATCGTTCCCGCCCAAAACCGCCCGGCCGGGTCAGCCTTGCCGTCATTAAAGCGCGTGGTTGTGGTGTCATGTTGAGCATCCACCAGTTTGTGCAAAGCGCCGCCCCAATCGCGTGCCCGGTAAACGCCATCACGCAACGCCACAATTAACCCGCTTGCCAGACCACCCGATCGAGCAGGCGCGATGCTGCCCGGCTCTGACGGCATGGCCCAGCTTTCGATGCTGCCCATAAAAATGTTGCAACGGTGAATGTGCTGCTTCGCAATATCCACCCAATACAGCATTTGCTCGTTCGGATGCCAGAACGGGGATTCGCCGAGTTCGTAGGTTTGTGGGGTAAGCGGGGTCATAAAAACTTTCACAATGCTGCGGGGGTAACGCAAATGTAGCCATAAAAAAAGCCCGCCGACTTTGCAGTCAGCGGGCTTTGGTTTTACTTGTGTCAGATCAGCGGTTGTACGCAGTCTCGCCGTGCGATGTGATGTCCAGACCTTCGCGCTCGTCTTCTTCAGTTACGCGCAGGCCGATGGTCAGATCAACAATCTTGTAAGCGATGAAAGAAACTACGCCCGACCAGACGATGGTGATCAGTACAGCCTTGGTTTGCACCCAAACCTGACTCACGATGGAGTAGTCTGCCGCAGTCACCATGGTCACAGTGACCCAGTCAGCCACATAGCCAGGGCCGCCAAGTGATGGGGAGTTGAACACGCCTGTCAAGATCGCACCCAAAATACCGCCTATGCCGTGAATGCCGAACACATCCAGCGAGTCGTCGGCACCCAGCAGTTTCTTCAGGCCGTTCACACCCCACAAGCAAGCAAAGCCAGCCAGCAGACCAATCACCAAGCCGCCGCCAATGCCAACGTTACCAGCCGCTGGCGTGATGGCCACCAGGCCAGCCACAGCACCAGACGCTGCACCCAGCATGGATGCTTTTCCGCGCATTAATGCCTCACCAGCGCACCAGGCCAACATGGCTGCAGCCGTTGCACCCAGGGTGTTGATGAAAGCCAGTGCCGCGAAACCATTGGCTTCAAGTGCAGAGCCTGCGTTAAATCCAAACCAGCCTACCCACAGCAGTGCAGCACCCACCATGGTCAGTGTCAGACTGTGCGGGGCCATAGCTTCTTTGCCGTAGCCAACGCGTTTGCCAATGACATAAGCGCCGACCAGACCCGCCACGGCGGCGTTGATGTGAACCACCGTGCCGCCAGCAAAGTCCAGCGCGCCTGACTGCCAGATGTAACCTGCTTTGGCCGACATCGCGTCCGCGACTTCTTTGGTGGTGTAAGCGTCTGGACCCATCCAGAACCAAACCATGTGAGCGATTGGCAAGTAGCTGAAGGTAAACCACAACGCCATGAACAGCAGCACAGCAGAGAACTTGATACGTTCAGCAAATGCACCCACGATCAAGCAGCAAGTGATGCCTGCAAAAGTGGCCTGAAATGCTGCAAATACGATTTCAGGAATAACCACGCCTTTGCTGAATGTGGCGGCGTTGGCAAATGTACCGGCTACGTTGTCCCAGATGCCTTTCATGAACAACCGGTCAAATCCGCCAAAAAACGCGTTGCCCTCGGTAAAAGCCAGGCTGTAGCCGTAAATCAGCCACAACACCACCACCATGGAGAAGGTGACCATGACCTGCATCAGCACCGACAACATGTTTTTGCTGCGTACAAGGCCACCATAGAAAAGGGCCAGACCCGGAACCGTCATTAAAACAACCAAAATGGTGGAAAGCATCATCCAGCCCGTGTCACCCTTGTTGGGCACAGGCGCAGGTGGTGCCGACGCAGCCGCTGCGGGAGCTGCCACTGCTGCGGGAGCCGCGGCCGCTGCTGGCGCCGCAGTTGGTGCGGCAGGCATGGCAGCAGACGCGGCATCAGCTGGCTTGGCCAGCGCAGCGGACGCTGCGGGCTCAGCAGCCGGTGCTTGAGCCAATACGGACGCACCCGAAGCTAAAAGGCCAAATCCCAAAACCAGGGAGGCAAGTAGTTTTTTCATAGCTGTGTTTCTCTTATAGAGGGCAAGAAGCAGTCTGCAAGGCTTACGCCTTACAGGGCTTCCTTACCGGTTTCACCCGTGCGAATGCGCACGACTTGCTCAAGGTTGTAAACAAAGACCTTGCCGTCACCGATTTTTCCAGTGCGGGCGGCACCCTCAACCGCCTCAATGACGCGGTCTACCAGTTCGTCGGACACCGCCGCTTCGATTTTTACCTTGGGCAAAAAGTCCACCACGTACTCTGCACCGCGGTATAGCTCGGTATGGCCTTTTTGGCGGCCAAAACCTTTGACTTCAGTGACCGTGATGCCTTGAACCCCAATGCTGGAGAGGGCTTCACGCACCTCATCAAGCTTGAACGGTTTAATGATGGCCGTGACGAGTTTCATGTGTTCTCCTGCTGGTGTCAAAAGGGATTAGAAGTTGTATTTCAGGCCCACAACGACAGTGCTTTTGCCCAAGTCTTTGCCATTGAAATCACGGTAAAAAGTACCCGTACCTTTTTTGGTGTCGGTACCGACCAAAGCAGCTGTGCCGGAAAGACCGCCGCCGAAGTCTTTGCCCAAAGTCAGCGCGTAGTCCACATAGTCACCCAAACCGCCTTGGCCAGGTACTTTTTGCTTGCCGATGTGTGGGGTCAGCGTAAAACCGTTGCCTAAGTCAAAGTTAGCGCTCAGGTCAAGGTACTGGCTACCGCCGCTGTTCAGGAAACCCAAATAGTTGCCCAAGCTGCGGCTGTATTTCAAGCTGACGACGCTGTAGGTAATGCCTGCGTAAATTTCATTGGTGTTGGCATTTGAATACGAACCTGCAGGTAATGCAAAGGCGGTATTGGCAACGCCAGAGTTATTACCCGGGTAGGTGTAAGCAATCAAACCCACATCAAAACCGATGTCCGATGTAATGCTGCCTTTGAAGCCACCGTACAAATCAAGCTCGTAGCTGCCTTTGGTGGCACCGTTGAAGTCTTTGACCCAGTTCACATTCGAGCCAAATGCACCCGCGTAAAAACCGCTTTTGTGTGCAAAGTCAGCGCTTAGCTGCAAAGCTGGCTTGAAAGCTGTTTGGGCAATACCCCGAAAACGGTAGTCGTTAACCACACCAACACCGTAAGACATCGTGTAGTCTGGCTCGGGCGCTTTGGTTTGGGCAAAACTGGCGGTAGAAGCGAGAACAGCAAGGCTGACGGCAATTTTTAAAGGGCTAAATGTCATGATGTTTTCCGTTGAAGTTGAAATTTAAGTGTTACGCGAAATTTTTGTCCACTCTGAGTCTAGCATTTAGCGTGCCAAAAGCCGCTCGCCGCAGCAACACTCTCGTCCACCCATTGCCTGACTGCTGCGTTACACAAACAGACACATATCAAGTGCACCAAGTTGGCGCTATTTAGCCGCACTACTTTGGCGCATTTAAAAAGGGAGTTTCCAGATGAGCCTTTCTATAGTGCACAGCCGTGCTTTGTTGGGGCTGCAGGCCCACCCGGTTTGCGTAGAAGTGCACCTGGCCAATGGCTTGCCCAGTTTTACCTTGGTCGGTTTGGCTGAAACCGAAGTCAAAGAGGCGCGTGAGAGGGTTCGATCGGCGATTCAAAACACGGGGCTGGGGTTTCCGGGCAACAAGCGCATTACCGTGAATCTGGCGCCTGCTGATCTGCCAAAGGACTCGGGCCGATTTGACTTGCCGATTGCGTTGGGCATTTTGGCAGCCAGTGGGCAAATCGACGCCAAAAAAATGGCGGGTTTTGAGTTTGCCGGTGAGCTGTCTTTAGGCGGTGACTTGCGCCCAGTGCGTGGCGCTTTGGCCATGAGCCTGGCGATCAGCCAAGGCATTGCAACGCAAACCAGTCAGCTTCCTAAGCTGGTGCTGCCCCAAAGCAGCGCGCAAGAAGCGGGGTTGGTGCCCGGCGCAGAGATTTTTGCGGCGCAGCATTTGATGGATGTGGTGCGGCAATTTTTACCAGGTGATGCGGCAGTCGAGGTTCAAGACTGTTGGTGCGCTGTGACGCCAGCAGAGCGTACTTCGCACACCATCTACGCCGACATGGCCGATGTCAAAGGTCAAGCCGCCGCACGTCGCGCCCTAGAAATTGCAGCGGCTGGTGGCCACAGTATTTTGATGATGGGTGCGCCGGGTTCAGGCAAGTCAATGCTCGCGCAGCGTTTTGCTGGCTTGCTTCCCGACATGACCACGCAAGAAGCACTGGAAAGCGCTGCGGTCGCATCGCTGACAGGGCGATTTACTTTGGCGTCGTGGGCTGTCAGGCCAACTTGCTCCCCGCACCACACCGCCAGTGCGGTAGCTCTGGTGGGCGGGGGTTGTGGATTACACCAAATAACTGAACTCCATATCTAATTATTGGACTGAAAAATACAAATTTACGTTTAGCGTCATAGTCGTCTACGAATTTTCAAAATTGCTGTTGACGGGCAGCATCAGCTACCGAAATAGCTGGATATGAAATTACTTACCGGGCAAGTGGTCTACGCACCATCGGGCTTACATCACTGGTGACTGTAAATAAGCGAACGACTGCTTCCGACGACAAAGCGGTCATAGCGCCGTTTAAATTCAGCGTCATAAAGCTGACATTCACTTTATCGCAAATACACGATCACGAATCAACCAATCCTGTAGCGATGCGGCGGGCGCGGGGATGCATCGACAAACATCGAAGGTT
>JANPIK010000059.1:0-32945 GCA_031424935.1 Polaromonas sp. | reverse complement strand
GAAGGTGAAGGAGTTGGGCGTCGAGATCGTGGACTCCATCGACGCGCTTCTTGCAAAGGTGGACGTCATTTTTCTCGAGACGAACGACGGCCGCCCGCACCTCGAGCAGCTCCGGCCGTGCCTTGCCGCGCACAAACCCGTCTTCATCGACAAGCCCATCGCGGGCACGCTGGCTGACGCGATCCGCATTTTCGACGCAGCGAAGAAAGCAGGAGTGCCCGTCTTCTCCTCCTCATCGCTGCGCTTCGGGAAGAACACGCAGGCCGTGCGCGGCGGCAGCATCGGCAAGGTGAAGTCCGCCGAGACATCCAGCCCCGCATCTCTGGAGAAGACGCATCCCGACCTTTTCTGGTACGGCATTCACGGAGTCGAGAGTCTCTTCACCGCCATGGGCACCGGCTGCCAGTCGGTGAAGCGCGGCAAGACGCCCGACGGAATGATCGAGGTCACCGGCACCTGGGAAGGCGGCCGCACCGGCGTGTATCGCGAGAGCAAAACCTACGGCGGCAAGGCCATCGGCGAAAAGGGCGAGGGTGAGATCGGCAAGTACGATGGCTACGACGTATTGCTCTTTGAGATCGTGAAATTCTTCCGCACCGGCATCGCACCCGTCTCTCCCGAGGAGACGCTGGAAATCTACGCCTTCATGGAAGCCGCCGACGAGAGCAAGAGAAGCGCCGGCGCGGAGGTCACGCTCAAATCCGTGATGGACAAAGCACGCGCCGAAGCAGCGAAGGAGTGACGGAGGAGGGGCTGCCAGCCCTTCAATGGATCGAGGCTTCCAGCCTTGTCTGGCTCGGGGAGAAAAAGGATGCGGACCGCTGCCGCGCGTGGATGGCCGTCCTCCACGTTGCAACAAATCCGACGCGCGCCCTGTATCTCATCGCATGACACGACTCTTGCTTCCCTTCATCATTGCCGCGTCGTTCGCAGCATTCGCCGACCCAGTCGCTATCGGCTCGCGGCGTGAGCTGTTCGTGGACAAGACGCTCATCGATCAGATGAATGGCGCGGAATTAAGGCTGCACCATCCAGTGCCCGCAGGCACCGCGGTCAAGTTTGACCAGCCGTGGGAAGGCCGCTTCAGCGCCTACATCACGGTTCTGCATAACGACGAGGCCGACAAGTACCACATGTATTACCGCGGCAACGCGGGCTTCAAGGACGGCACGAGCGGCGAGGTGACGTGCTATGCCGAATCCCCCGACGGCATACGCTGGACAAAGCCGAAGCTGGGGCTGCACGAGATCAACGGCAGCAAGGATAACAACGTCATGCTGGCCAACATGCCGCCCTTCACACACAACTTCGCGCCGTTCATCGACAAACGGCCCGGCGTGACGAAGGAGGAGCGCTACAAGGCGCTGGCGGGTCTCGGCGGGAAGTTCGGCGGGCTCAGCGCGTTTGCCTCGGCGGATGGGCTGCATTGGAAGAAGCTGCAGGAAGCTCCAGTGATGACGAAGGGTGCGTTCGACTCGCAGAACGTCTCGTTCTGGTCGGAGGCCGAGCAATGCTATGTGGCCTACTTCCGCATCTTCACCGCAGGCGTGATCGATGAAAAGACCTGGAAACCCAAAGGTGTGCGCTGGGTGAGCCGCGCGACGAGCAAGGATTTCGTCCACTGGACCGACGCGACGCCGATGACCTGTGACCAGCCGCTCAACGATCACATTTACGTCAGCCAGACCAACCCGTACTTCAACGCGCCGCACATCTACATTGCCACCGCCGCGCGTTTCATGCCCGGAAAGGCCGTGCTGGACGAGCAGGCGAAGAAGTATCTGGCCGAGGACACGAAAGCATACGCTACGCTCGACAACGACTGCTCCGAGGCCGTGCTCATGAGCACGCGCGCCGGCACGACGGAGTTCAGCCGCACCTTCATGGAAGGTTTTGTGCGACCCGGTCAGGACTTTCGCAACTGGACGAGCCGCAGCAACTATCCCGCGTGCGGCGTGGTGCGGACAGGCGAGTCGGAGATGTCGATGTTCGTGGAGCGGCACTACGGCCAGAGCACGGCGCACCTCGAGCGTTTCACGATGAGGCTCGATGGTTTTGCATCATTGCGCGGTGGCTACGCGGGCGGCGAGATGGTGAGCAGGCCGTTCACCTTCGCGGGCAAGGCACTGCACCTCAACTTCGCCACGGGCGCCGCGGGATCGATCGCGCTCGAGATTCAAGACGCGGATGGCAAGCCGCTGCCGGGCTTCAGCAAGGAGGAGTTTCTTCCGACCGCAGGCGACGAGATCGACGGGGTAATCGCGTGGAAAATTGGTGCGGATGTTTCATCGCTCGCCGGCAAGCCTGTGCGGCTGCACTGGGTGCTGAAGGATGCGGATGTGTTTTCGTTTTGGTTTGAGTGAGGTGGGTGGGGGGCGCATCGACTGTGTGTGACGCAGGCTTTGAGCCTACCCGATCACTGAGGTTCCGACAGGCTGGACAGCCTGTGCCACACTTCGCTCCTTGCGATGCACGCCAGACTGCGCTTGATGCACGCCCGCGTCTCCAATGACCCCTGCCCAAGAAATCAGCCGCCGCCGCACCTTCGCCATCATCTCACATCCGGATGCCGGGAAGACCACGCTCACGGAAAAGCTGCTGCTCTACGGCGGCGCGGTGCAGCTCGCGGGATCGGTCACGGCGCGAAAAAACCAGCGCGCGACGACGAGCGACTGGATGGAGCTGGAGAAGCAGCGCGGCATCTCGGTTTCCTCCACGGTGCTACAGTTCGAGTACGGGGGCTGCGTGGTGAACCTGCTCGACACGCCCGGCCACAAAGATTTCTCGGAGGACACCTACCGCGTGCTGACCGCCGTCGATGCGGCGATCATGGTGATCGACGCAGGCAAGGGCATCGAGAGCCAGACGCGGAAACTGTTCGAGGTCTGCCGCAAGCGCGGCGTCCCGATCTTCACCTTCATGAACAAGCTCGACCGACCGGCGCGACCGCCGCTGGAGCTGCTCGATGAATTGGAGACCGTGCTCGGCATCGGCGCCTGCGCGATGAACTGGCCGCTCGGTCTCGGCACCCGGTTCACCGGCGTGTATGACCGCATGGACTCCACGGTGCATCTCTTCCAGCGCACCGCGCGTGGAGCGTATCGCGCGCCGGAGCATGTGGGCGGGCTCAAGGATGATTTTGTGAAGGAGCATGTCGAGGAGCACGCGCTCAGAGACGCAATCGAGGAGCTGGCGATGCTCGACGGCGCGGGCCATGCGTTTGACCAGGCCGTCGTCGAGCGCGGCGAGCTGACGCCCGTTTTCTTCGGCAGCGCCAGCAACAACTTCGGCGTGCAGCTCCTGCTCGATGCCTTCCTGAAAATGGCGCCGCCGCCGCGAGCGCGTGTCGCCGGGGATAAGATCATCGAGCCGGATGCGCCGCAGTTCTCCGGGTTTGTCTTCAAAATTCAGGCGAACATGGACCCGCGTCACCGCGACCGGATTTACTTCATCCGCATCGTCTCCGGCCGCTTCGAGCGCGACATGATCGTGCAAAACTCGCGCACCAAGCAGCGCGTGCGCATGGCAAACTCGCAGAAGCTCTTCGCGCGTGATCGTGAGACGCTGGACGAGGCCTTCGCCGGCGATGTGGTCGGTGTGGTGGGCAATTACGACCTGCGGATCGGCGACACGCTGGCCGTCTCCCCGGACATTCAATTCGACGAGACGCCGCGCTTCGTGCCGGAGACGTTCGCCTACTTGCACGCGGGATCGACGGCACAGTTCAAACGTTTCCGCGAGGGCTTGGAGCAGCTTCTTCAGGAAGGCGTCGTGCAGCAGTTCTTCCAGCCGCACATCATGCAGCGCATCCCGTTGCTCGGCGCGGTAGGCCCGTTGCAGTTTGAGGTCGTGCAGTATCGGCTGCAGTCGGAGTACAACGCGGAGTCGCGCCTCGAGATCGCGCCTTACAAGCACATCCGCTGGCTGGCGCGCAAGGACGGCGGCCCGTGGTCCGATGAAGGCGTCAACATGCCGAGTGACACAGCGCTCGCGCGCGACGTGGAGGACCGGCCGGTGATCCTGCTGACCGACGTGTGGGCCGAGCGCTTCTTCACCACGCGCAACGAGGCGCTGTCGATTTCAGAAACGCCGCTGTCGTGAGCACGCAGCGCCCGAAAGTGGTCATCCACACCGACGGCGGCTGCCAGGGTAATCCAGGCATCGGCGGCTGGGGCGCGGTGCTGGAAAGCAAAGGCAAGCGCAAGGAGATCAGCGGCGGAGATCCGGCAACGACGAACAACCGCATGGAGCTGCGCGCGGCCATTGAGGCGCTGGGCGTGCTCACTCAGCCATGTGAGGTGGTGCTGCACACCGACTCAGAGTATTTGCGGAACGGCATCACCAAATGGATCTCGGGCTGGAAGAAAAACGGCTGGCGCACTGCGGCAAAGCAGCCCGTGAAGAATGTCGATCTCTGGCGCGCGCTGGACGAGGCTGCGGCGCGGCACACAATTCACTGGCAGTGGGTCAAGGGCCACGCCGGCGTCGATGGAAATGAGCATTGCGACCAACTCGCCGGTGCCGCCATGAAGCGCGTCCGCCAGATGTTCACGCCAGCGCAGCTCGCCGAGGCGATGGAGCGCTTCAAACGCGGGAACGACGACGTCGGGCACCTGATCTGAAGCGCGCGCATCACCCCGCCGTCCGCGGATTGAAGCCCGACGTGGCGCGCAGTTTCTCCCACAGCGCGCGATCCTCGTCCGTGAGCTGCTTCGGCAGATGCACGGTGATGATGACGTAGAAGTCACCGCGCTCTCCCGTCTTGCCTTTCGGCAGCCCGCGATTGCGCACGCGCATCTTCTGGCCGTGCTCCGCGCCCGGCGGGACCCGCAGTTTGATCGAGCCATCGAGCGTGGGCACGATGATCTCCGCGCCAAGAACTGCTTCCCACGGAGCGAGGTCCAGCTCGTGAAACAGATCTGCCTCCTCCGCGCGGAACTCTGGATGCGCCGCGTGCCGAACGCGGAGAAAAAGATCGCCGGCCGGCCCCCCGCCGCGGCCGGGCTCACCTTGACCGGGCACGCGGATGCGTCTGCCATCCGTGGCGCCGGGCGGGATGCGCACTTCAAAGGTGTGCGTCTCCAATTGGCGCGTCTGCGGGTTTCTCGTCTGCAATGAGATTGGGCGCTGCGTTCCATTCAGCGCCTCGTCGAGCGTCACGAGAATGTCACCCTCGACATCGCTGCCGCGCCGCGCGCGGCCCGCGCCGGCGCGTGCGTGTCCGAAGTCGGCCCCCTGCTGTGGAAAGCCGTGACGCGTGCCGCCGCTGAAGAATTGCTCGAAGAAATCGCAGAAACCCGTGCCGCCAAAATGAAACTCATGCTCCTGTGCGCCTCCGCCGCCCTGCCAGCCCGGCGGGGGCTGGAAGCCTTGGTCGCCATCACGCCAGTTCGCTCCGAGCTGGTCGTACTTTCTTCGTTTCGCCGGATCTCCGAGCACTTCGTTGGCCTCGTTGATCTCCTTGAACTTTGCCTCGGCGGTCTTCTTGTCCTTGGCAACGTCAGGATGATATTTGCGCGCCAGTTTGCGGTGTGCGCGCTTGCTGTCTTCAGGCGTTGCGCTTTTTTCTACACCCATGACTAGGTAGTAGTCTTTGAATTCCATGACCGTCCTTTTGCGTAAAACGCAACTGGCTTCAGGTTAGGTTAAAGCTTGGTAGTTGGTTGTCAGACAAAAACGCCAGTTAACAACATACTTAGATGTGCGCTGCAACATCTAGGCTTGAAATCTGTCAAAGGCGAACAGTGCCGCTACCACCAGTAGCGCAGCCAGTGGCCCAGCCAACGGATAGACGATAAACACCAGCAGAGGTGCGACCATCAGCAAATGGCGCAGGCCCCAGCTGTACAGCAGCCCGGCTCGGCGCAGGTAAGCCACTGCCGTCGGCCCCCACTGCTTGCGCTCAGCAGAGTCCACTGGCATCGACAAAATAAACCCGGCATGGTTGTAATAGCGCACCGCCATCGCAGAGCAAACCAGAGACGCAAACAGCACGCCCATCAACACCAGCTCCATCACTAGGCGAGCGGTGAAATGGTTTGCCATGTTGTCGAAGGTGCCAAGTGAAGTGGTGATCGATGGTGCCAGCAGCGTGGCTGAACCAATCAAGCCCAAAGCCGCAGTCGATGCGGTCATCGTGGCAGACATCAGCGAGTTGCGTAGCGTCTGCACCGCCAAAATTTCAGACCCCGGTTGCTTTGACAGGGCCGCAAACCATTCTTCGCGCAAGTTGGCATGCACCGCGCGAGCAATGGTTGCTGGGCTACGGCGCTGCAGCCACAGCAAAGACAGCTCATAGGCAAGCATTACGCCAAGTGTGATGCCTGCTGCCGCCCAGGCGGTGATGTGGGTCATAATTTAAAGCTTATCGAGCGTTCGTAGGCTGGCGTTTTTCACGCCAGCTGAATATCGCCATACCCACCAGCATGGTAGCCGTAAACACCAAGGCCTTGGGCTCGCCCATCCCAAGCGCCACATCCGCTACCTGAAGGTGCCACTGAATGCTTTGGGTGCGAAAGCGCCTTAGCAGGGTATTTCGATTTGTTTTTAACGATTTTCAGGTATGCTTTAGTGCTGTAGCCCAATGGATCCGGGCGCGAGCAGCTCCTGAGAATATAGCGTTTCTAGATCCGTCAAGGCGTTGTTTTTCGTATCAACTGCCCAGACAAATCCGTACCTGGCGCGACGGTATTGAACACTGTGCCGTATTTTTTGACATTCTCATGCAGCAGCGCCAGCCTGTGATCTGGTTCATCGGTGTCCACTTCAATCGTGTAGCTGATGGATTCCATTTGCGGTGGTACATCTTGCCGCACGCCATGGATGCGAACGCGGACCCCACGCAACTCAAATGTCAGTATCGGCACTACCCGCTCAATGCCTTTGATCATGCAAGCGGCCAGTGCCGCCAGCAGCAACTCGGCCGGGTTAAAGGCGTCTGGGTTGCCAGCCATGTCGGTGTCCAGTGCAATAGTGGCGCGCTTGCAGGTGGCCTGGCTGGCTTGGGCGCTCAGGCGCTGGGCGGTTACGTGGAACTGGAGTTTTGGTTTGGTTGTACTGACTGTTTCTTTAGGCATGTTTATCTCCGTGTTGAAAATCAAGGGACTGCAACCCGGTCATTGCGAACCAAAAACCGACGGTTCAAGCGCATCGGTAAGGGGCTGCCTGAAATCGGCTCAGTGGCCGTACCGCGTTGCTGGGCATGGATGTGCAAATGCGGCTCACTGGTGTTGCCACTGTTCCCTACAGCGCCAACCACCTGGCCGATATCGACCGTGTCACCCACACTGACCTTCAAACTGCCCGGTTTGAAGTGCCCCAGCAACACATCAGTGCTATTGCAGCGCAGCAACACATGGTTGCCCGCCATGTGCTGACGGTCTGTTTGCGGCACTTGCATGTCTGGCAAGCCGTTCAGCGCAACAATCACCTGGCCAGCGCATGGCGCGTAAACAGGCTCGCCATAAATGTTGTACTGCGCCGGATCTGGCGGCAACACGCCATTGGCACGCAAGCCCCATTCGTCAAGTTTGACAAGGTCTACCCCGTAAGACTGCCCGCGGTATGCCTGTAAGCGAGGAATGCTGCTGTCCAGCGTCATGAGGTGCTGGTTGATGCTGATGTTGCTGCCGCCATTGACAACGAGGTAGGTTCCGCCTTTCAACGGAAAAGCCAGTTCAACAACCGCACCAGCTTGCTGTGCGTGGCCTGCTAAAGCACGCGCCGATTGGCCCGCTCCCCAAACGCCAAAACTGAAAAACATCACTGTGATAAACCACGCAGCCCAGCCTGACGGCAACCTTGAAACCAGGGTGCGCCAGCGCCACCAAAGTCGTGTTGCTTGCGCCAACAGCAAGGCCGCGAACACATAAGGAGTCCACCAAGTCGGAAAAAGCCACAAGCCAGTTAGAGCCAGCCCAAGCACGGCGGCGGCAGTACCCACGGTCTCGCTCAGACATCCAAGTTTGCTTGCGGCTGGGGCAAGGGCAATCCAAGTTATCACGAGGAGCGTGAGTAGCAGCTGAAGGAGCAACAGTGTTTTCATGGACTGGCTCGTTGCATCAATTCAATGATCTCTTGAATCACCTCATCGTGATGCCCCACCCAGACATGTCCGCCGTGCTCAAAACCAACAAACTTCGCGCCTTTGATCTGGCTTGCTGTGTACTGCGCACTGGCATAAGTGCCAAAACCATCATCACGCACACTGATGATGAGCGTCGGTGCTCGCACCTTGTCGAGTGCAGACGAGCCCAAACTTTTGCCCAGCACCGAGTCGCTGCGCAGGCCTGCTGCGCGCTGCGACACGGGCAGGATGTGGTCAAGGATGGCGTTGATGCGCGCCTGCTCGGGTGCGCTGGCTGCTTTGACTTGCTCGTGTGGCGTGGCCAGCACGTATTGGATGACCTGACCGCGTGCCACATGCAGCCCAGCCCAGAAAAGGAAGTCTGAGCCAATCAACCGCATCAACAAAGCTTCAGCCCACGGGGCAAGGGGTTTGGCTGAATCTGCTTGCGTACTGGGTTTGTACGCCAGCGGCACCAGCAGCACCAGCGCACTGACGCGGTCAGGATGCTGAATCGCCATTTGCAATGCTGACGGCCCGCCCGCCGAGCCACCCGCCACGGCTGCTTTGGCAATGCCCAGCGCATCAAGCAGGCACACATGTGCGTCAGCCTGCGCTGTGGGCGAGCTGTCCGATGGCATGGGTGTGCGCAAGTAGCCAAAGCGTGACATGGCAATCACGCGAATGCCGCGCTCGGACAGCTTGCCAGCAAACGCCATGCCCTGATCATGCCCACCACCGCTACCGTGAACCATCAGCAATGGCGTGCCCGTGCCAGCCTCCTGGTATTCAATCGGACCGCAGCGTGTGTCAATCAGCACGCTGCCTTGTGCCGCCATGGCGCTGGCTGCCTCGATGTCGCTGATAAATTGCCACGCTAACCACAAGACTACAGGGATAAATGTCGTTGCGGTAATCGCGAGCCAACGGGTGTGACGCTTCATCATGCCAAGACTTGGTTTGCATCTGAAAGCTGTATGGCTTGACCCGTAAGCCGCCTTAAAGTACAGAAAAACTCTGCAGATGCAAGCGGAATATTCACTCAGCCCTTTCCCCAAGGCGCTTGAGCTTGGTCAACCACTTGGCAGCGTCAGCCGGCTTCATGTTGCCCGTCAGGCCAATCAGAGTTTCATGCACGGGTGCGATGCCGATGATGCCGAGCAGGTTGCGCTTCAGTGACTTGATGCTGTGGGCGCGAAAATACCAGCGGTAAATGATGGCCGGCATGCCCATCGTTACGACGACGCGGGCCGAGCGGCCAGACAACACCTTCTTGTCAAAAAAGTTGGTGTGTTCGCCGCTGAACGACGGCCGCATCAGCTGTTCAAAAAAGCCTTTGAGCAGCGCGGGCATGTCGCCAGCCCAGAGCGGGAAGAAAACCACCAGATGCTCCGCCCACAGCACATCGTTTTGCACAGGCTTGAGACTGGTTGGGACTGTTCCCGCTTCAAAATCTTTTTGACTGCGCAGCAATGGGAAGTCGAGTTCGGTAACATTGACATGCTTGACGCTGTGGCCTTCGCCTTGCGCACCCTGGTTGTAGCTAGCTGCGAGTGCGTGGCATAAATGCGACTGACTGGCATCAGGGTGACCCTGAATTAAAAGAATTCGTTTGGACATCATGGGCCTTTGCTAGTTTGTGTTGATTGAGATTTTTGTGGCGCAACCAGCCCCACACGGTCATTCAACTGCGGGTAGTGATAAATCGTTTCATTCAAATAGCGCGACACCTCGGCGATGTCGGCGTCGTTCCATGCCAGGCCGGTATTGGCCTGCCAGCGGCGAACCTGAAATTTCAGGCTGTCCCAGTCAAACGCCTGTCTGTCATTGCGCCAGTGCATTTGCGTGGTGTGGCAGCTCACGCAGTGGGTGTTGTACAGCAGCTCGCCACGCGTTTCACCGGGCACCGCTTGTGCAGTCGCCAGCATGCTGCAACCAGTCAGCGCTAGCGATACCATAGAGTGGGTTTTAAGAAATATCATTGGAGTCCTTCTCAGGTGTTGATGTTCGCTCTCGGAGTGGTGCAAGTCTGTACGGCAGCGCACCAAAATCATGCGGGTGCGGTGTGTGTTTCTCCACCACTTTGCCCGCTGTGCGTAGCCGCATTGGGCTTGTCTGAATCAATGCGCCCATCGACCAGCTCAATGATCCGGTCGCAGCGTTTGGCCAGGCGAGGGTCGTGGGTGACGATCAAAAACGTGGTGCCACTGGTTTGGCTCACCTCTCGCATCAAGTCAAAAATGTTGTCGGCCGATTGGGTGTCGAGGTTGCCCGTTGGCTCATCGGCCAGCACAAGGGCGGGTTGCATCACCAACGCTCGGGCAATGGCCACTCTCTGCTGCTGCCCGCCTGACAAGTCATTGGCCAGGTGGTGCCCCCAGGGTGTTAAACCTACTTTGTCAATCAACTCTTCGGCTCGGGCACGCATCTCCGCATCTGGTCTTCCGCGCATGGCAAGTAAGGGCAACATGACGTTTTCAACCGCAGTAAAAGCGGGCAGCAGGTTGTGGAACTGAAACACAAAACCAATCGCATCACCGCGCAGGCGGGTAAGAAGCTTGTCGGGCAGGTTTTCAGCTTCTTGCCCGGTTAAAAAAAGCTTGCCTGCGCTGGGTTTATCAAGCAGGCCAATGATGTTGAGCAGGGTGCTTTTGCCAGAGCCTGACGGCCCGATGAGGGCGGCAAATTCACTGCGCGCCAGCGTTAAGTCAATACCGTGCAAAACTTCTGTTTCGTGTGCTGTGCCCGTGCCGTAGGACTTGCGAATGCCCTCCAGCCGCAAGGTGGCTTCTCCCTGTACCTTGTCTGCTTCATCAGCCACGTATGGCCACCGCAGGGTCTAGCCGCGCCGCGCGCTGCGCTGGGAAAAGTGCCGACAGTGTGCCGACCAAAGTAGCGCCAGCGGCCACGATCATGTACAAACTGGGCCCAGCCTCAAGCACGAAAAAAGGCACGCCCTCGTCATTGACAGCAAAGCCGCGCCAGGCAATCAGAAAAAGCCAACCCATCACCGAGCCAAACAGCGAGCCCAGCAAGCCCAACATGGCGCCTTGCAGTAAAAATACGCCGAGTATCTGGCCGCGTGTGGTGCCAGTGGCGCGCAAAATGCCAATCTCTTTGGACTTTTGCACCACCGACACCACCAGCACGCTGGCAATGCCCAATGCAGCCGTCAAACCGACGAACAGGCGAATGATGAAAAAAGACATGGTCTGCCCGGACAGTGCTTTGAAAAATTCTGCATTGGTTTTGATCCAGCTTTCAACCTTGATGCCCGGCTGCGCGGCAATTTGCTGAGCGGTGGTTTCTGCATCAAACGGTGCTGCCACCTTCACCCACAGCGCAGTCACACCGCCGGGCAAGCCCACCAGGCTCTGTGCAGTACGCAGCGCTACATACACGCTGCCGGTATCCACCCCATCGTTGCCAAAGTCAAAAATGCCCGACACAAACAGCACCACAGATGCACCCTGAGCCGCTTTCAAAGTGAGCTTGTCGCCCACTGCGAGCCCCAGGTCTTTGGCCAGCTTGCGGCCAATCAGAATATCGGTACTGGTCAGGTTAGCGGTACCAAAGGTGATTTTTTCGCGCAGTGCAATCAGCTGCAGATAGCTTTGCGTCTCAATGCCGCGTATGCCCACCCCGGTATTGGCATCGCCCCGAACAATGAAAGCGGAATCCTCAAGCACCGGCGCTACTGCCAGCACGCCCGGGGTGGCCAGCGTGGTGTCACGCACCTTTTGCCACTGGTCCAGCGAACGCAAGCGCTGCGCGCGCGGTTGTATGCGAGTGGCGAATTCGGTGGTGGGTTGAGTGTCTGAATCGAGCCGCAAGGCACGCGGCGCTTCATCCGGCGGCTTGATGACAATTTGCGGCTGGTAGTCCAGCAGGGTTTTAAAAATGCTGGCCTGTAAACCCGTCAGCAATGCCGACATAAACACAATGACCGACACACCCAGCGCCACGCCAGAAATGATGAAGAGGGTTTGTAGCAAGCCTTCGCGCAAGAACCGCGTGGCCAGTACCCACTCGAAAGGAAGCAGGGGGTTCATGGCCCCATCGGGTCTTTACCCGTCGCGGGCGCAACCGCGGGCGGCGGCACAGCTTGCACTTGGGCGCGCACGCGCTGACCTGCTTTGACCCCTGTTTTTGATGCGGGCACGACCGCTTCACCTGCTGCAATGCCATCAAGCACTTCAACCCGCGTATCCCCACGCAGGCCCAGTTTGACAAATTGTTTGATAGCACGCTTGTCGCGCACCACCAGCACCCAGGGCTTGTCGGTAGCCGCATCTTGCAGCGTGCTGGTGGCAATCACCACTGTAGCTGTACGCCGGGCCGTTTCAATATCCACTGAAACCGTCATGTCCTGGCGCAGATAGGTGGGCGGTTGTGTGATGTTGAGTTTGACCTCGACCGAACCACGAGCAGCATCCACACCCGGGTTGATGTAGCCCACCACGGCATCAAAACGCTGACTGGCAAATGCGTCTGCTGATGCGTATGCCTTTTGCCCCAGCGCAATTTTCGACAGGTTTTTTTCATCAATTTGCACCAGAATTTGCGGCTTCCCGTTTGTCGCCAGCACCATCAATGCCATGCCCGGCTGCACAATGTCGCCCACTTCCACGCTGCGCGAAATCAGCACACCACTGCTGGGTGCGTAGACCAGACCCTGATCAAGTCTGGCGCGCGCCAGTTGTTGTCCCGCCTGCGCTTCGCGCAGGGCGGCATCGAGCAGCAAAGCATCACTGCCGCCCACCTTGTTGGCATTAACGAGTGCCTGCGCGCTCACGACCTGACTGACGGCTACATCCACCGCGCGCTGTGCATCGTCAACCGCAGCCTGACTCACAAAGCCCTGAGCCACCAGCTCACGATTGCGATCAAGTGCTTTGCGCGCCTGCAAGGCGGTGGTCTGGGCTTGTGCCAGTGTTTGCAAGGCTTGTGGCTGGCTGAGCTCGCTGCGCTGCTTTATTTTGGCCTGCGCCTGCGCGACGGCTGCACTTGACTGCGCCAGACTGGCGCGGCTGTCGCTGTTGTCCAGCTCAATCAGCAGTTGTCCCGCTTCCACGGCTTGGCCTTGCGCCACAGCAACCCGCAGCACCCGGCCAGAGCCCTGCAACGCCACCGTCACCCTCTGCGGCGAAATTACCCGGCCACTGGCAACCACACTTTGCACCAGCTCACCACTGGTGGCCGCATAAGCTTTGGTCGGTGTGCCCAACAGCACATTGCGCAGCAGGTACAGCGCCAACCCAATGACGACAAGTGCCACAACACAGATCTTTAGCCAGGTGCGCGGCGTGATGTGTTTTACCTTTTCCAGTTTTTTGCGGATGCCCGTCTGATGATGGTCTGGCTGGGTAACAAGCTGGTTCCCGCCAGCCTGGCCAGTCGCAGCTGTGGGCTCAGGATCGGCAGAATGTTGTACGGATGACGGCGTTGTGTCCAAAGGGTTGACCCGGTTAAATGCTTTGACATTTCAGTGTGCATCGTAAAAGCTGGCTCCAAGCCGCATCAGGCTTTTAGCCTACATATAAATGAAGCTAAGCAGCAAAATTCAGCAACAGTTTGCGCAACTCGCTGTACCAGAGCACCACACTGGCCATGGCCAGGCAGATTAGCCATTGGTCAAGGTTCAGGGGCACGGTGCCAAATGCGACGTTAAGAAATCCGATGTTGACAACTGCTATTTGCAATACGGCCGAAAGACCCACTGCAGCCCAAATCCAGCGATTGGTGAACAGGTTGGCAAAGGCGCTGGTGGTCTCCGATCGAGCGTTAAAACATTGCAATAGGTGCGCCATTACCAAAACCGTAAAGCCAGCCGTGCGGGCGGTAGCCATGTCACCGGCGCGGGTGTCGGCGTCAATTTGCGCGATCAGCCCGCCGGGCAGATACATGTCCATCGTCAGCAAGGCAACGACGGCAATGACCAACCCGATCTCAAACACACCCAACCACATGCGAAAGTCGATCACACGCGCGTTGATGTGCCGTGGTTTACGGGTCATGACGCTAGGTGTTGGCGGATCAATGCCCAGTGCCAGTGCTGGCCAGGTGTCTGTGATCAGGTTGAGCCATAAAATTTGCGTAGCCAGCAACGGCAGTATCACAGCCGCCGTTTTGCCATTGTCTGATGTGCTGTTCAGGCCAATCATGCTGGCGCCCACGACACCCAAAAACACGGTCAACACCTCACCCATATTGGACGACAACAGGTAACGCAAGAACTTGCGGATGTTGTCAAAAATATTCCTGCCTTCACGCACTGCATCAACAATGGTGGCGAAGTTGTCGTCAGCCAATATCACTTTGGCCGCCTCTTTGGTGACTTCTGTGCCGCTGATGCCCATGGCGACGCCCACGTTTGCAGATTTAAGCGCAGGCGCGTCGTTGACACCATCGCCTGTCATGGCGACCACCTGGCCATCGGCTTGCAGCATAGCAATGATTTTTAATTTGTTGGCAGGCGATACACGGGCATAAACGGAGGTTCTGCGGACTGCTTGCGCCAAGTCTGCATCGCTCAATGCGTCGAGCTCAAGCCCGGTCAGAGTTGCATCCCCTGCCTTTGTAATACCGAGGTCTGACGCAATGCGCGCGGCAGTGCGTGGGTGGTCCCCCGTAATCATGACGACCCTGATGCCAGCGGCTTGCGCCTGGGCAATGGCGACGGCTACTTCCTCGCGCGGCGGATCCATCATGCCAACGGTTCCGACATACACCAGGTCGCGTTCAAGTGCAGCAGTTGGGGTTTTACCTTGACCTTGTCCTTCATCCGCGCTTAACGGCCGGTAAGCAACTGCCAGCGTGCGTAGCGCGGCATCTGACAAGGTATCGACAGCTTCAAGGATTTGCGCCCGTCCGGCTTCGTCCAGCGGCCTTGTGGTTTGACCCGTTTGCACATGTGTACATTTTTCAAGCAACACATCCGGTGCGCCTTTGCTGACGAGAATGATTTGCCCACCTTGATCATGGTCAACTTCAAGTGTTGACATCATTTTTCGCTCTGAGGTGAAGGGGATTTCGCCAACACGCGCGTACCGTTTGCTGCGCAGTATCGGCGCGTCTTGCAGCAGCTTGCATTCTGCTACCAAAAACGCGGCCTCTGTTGGGTCGCCATGCACAGCCCACTGGCCATCTGCTGATTGCGCCAGAGACGAATTGCCCGCAAGGCTGCCATAGCTCAGCAACAGCGTTTGCTCATCCAGCAGCGCACCTTCGCCTAAATCTTGCCCGTCTTGCTGCACATGGCCTTGTGGAGCGTAGCCGACACCGGTCACCCTTGAGTTGCCAGTTGCCGTGATGATCTGCTCAATGGTCATTTCAGACCGTGTCAATGTTCCTGTCTTGTCAGTCGCAATCACGGTGGCCGAGCCGAGCGCTTCAACCGATGACGGCTTTTTGACGATGGCGTTACGAGCGGCCATACGTCGCACACCAAGCGCCAGCACGACGGACAAAATGGCGGGCAGCCCTTCAGGCACGGCTGCTACCGCCAGCGCTACACCAAACAGCAGCACGCCCACCACATCGCTGGTGGTCTGAATGTCAGAAATCAGCAAAATGGTACCGACCACAATGACCGTGATGATGATGACGGCAATACCCAGCAGTCGCCCAATATGCGTGATTTCTTTTTCTAGCGGGGTAGGCTCGTCTTTGACTTCTTTGAGCAAAGACGCAATTGCACCAATTTCGGTGGCCATGCCAGTGGCTGTCACCACCGCCAGGCCTGTGCCCTGGGTTACCGCTGTGCCTTTGAAGACCATGTTCAGTTTGTCGCCAAGTGACGCAGACTGCGCAAGTGTTGCCGGGTTTTTTAACACGGCCTGACTCTCGCCTGTCAAGGGTGCTTCCATTACATGCAGCGATGCAGCCTGCGTCAGCCTCGCATCTGCGCCAACGGCATCGCCTTCTGCCAGTACCAGCATGTCGCCAACAACCAGCTCAACGCTGTTGATTTGTAATCGCTGGCCATTGCGGATGACAGATGACCTGGCCTCGGTCATCCGGGCCAGTGCAGCAACAGCACCCCGGGCTTTGCCTTCTTCCAGATAGCCTAATGCAGCATTGAGCAGCACCACTGCCGCAATCACCAGCGCATCTATCGGCCAGCCCTTAAAACTTTCTACACCCCATGCCACTACTGCGATTGCAATGGCGGCCAGTAAAAGGTAAATCAGGGGGCTTTGAAACTGCGCCAGGATTCGCTGCCAGGCAGGTACAGTCGGCGCTTGCTCAAGTTCATTGCGACCGTTCGCTGTTAACCTCACCGCAGCCTCTTGCTCAGTCAGACCTGTGATAGCGTCGGTTTTGACCGCATGCAAGACAGCATCAGCATTTTGAACTGACCAGTTCTCACGATTGGGCAGCGGATTCATGGACTCACGCCACTTACTGCTAACAAGTGCAGTCAAAACTCAGCTGGCTCACTTAACAAGTAGCACAGGTATCTCGCAATCAGCCACCACACGCTGGGCAATGCTGCCAATCAAGGCGCGGCCAATCAACCCATGGCCACGGGTGCCCATGACAATCAGATGTGATTTTTCGGTTGCTGCGGCCTTGAGAATTTCCTCTACCGGATGGCCCACGACACCAGCGCATCGGTATTTCAACGCATGCTTGTCCAAAAACTTTTTGATGGGATTTAGCACCTTGTCGCTTTCCTCCCGGTGATAGGCAGCAACCTCGGCCGAACCCAGCATGCTGTTAACACGTCCTGGCACTTCTAACTGCACGTTCAACACAAACAGCTCGTCGTTACTGTTCACAAGGCTTTCATGGTTGACTAAAAATGCCAACGCTTTCTTGGTGTAGGGGCTGCCATCAGCGGCCAATAAGACTTTCATATTTGGTGTCCTTGCTTTGTAAAATTAGAGAAATCAGTGGCGTGCAAAATCCAGTACCACGCGTGCCGCCACTTCACCGCGTTCAAGTCTGTCGAGCACCTGATTAATGGCTGACAGAGGCTGCAGTTCAATGTCGGCTTTGACCTTGCCCTCAGCCGCAAATGCCAGTGCTTCCGCCATGTCTTGCCGTGTGCCCACCAGCGAGCCGCGAACCGTGATGCAATTCAAGACCACGTCAAACAGCGGGAACGGGAATTCGCCAGGCGGCAGGCCTGTCAAGACGCAAGTGCCGCGCTTTCGGGTCATCGCCACGCCTTGCTTGAAGGCCGCCAGCGAGGGCGCGGTGATCAGCACGCCGTGCGCACCGCCATCGGTTACTTTTTTAACCTGCTCAACCGCATCCGGTAATTTGGCATTGACTGTGGCATCTGCACCCATTAGCTTGGCATGGGTCAGTTTGCTGTCGTCAATGTCAACAGCGCAAACGTGCAGACCCATCGCCTTGGCATATTGAATCGCCAAATGTCCCAAACCGCCAGCACCTGAAACAACTACCCAGTCACCGGGCTTGGTGGCGGCCTCTTTGATACCTTTGTAAGTGGTGACTCCGGCGCAAATGATGGGTGCTGCATCAACCGCAGACAAGCCATTCGGAATGCGCGCGACGTAGTTGGGGTCGGCCAGTATGTATTCTGCAAATCCGCCATTGACGGTGTAGCCGCCAAACTGCGCGTTACCGCAAACGGTTTCCCAGGCTGACAGGCAATATTCGCAATGCCCACAAGCTGAATACAGCCACGGCACACCCACCCGGTCGCCTTCTTTGACATTTTTTACGCCAACGCCTATTGCTGCGACAAGCCCAATACCTTCATGACCGGGTATGAATGGCGGTGTGGGTTTGACAGGCCAGTCGCCGCGCGCGGCATGCAGGTCGGTGTGGCACACGCCGCAAGCTTCGGTCTTCACCACAATCTGGCCCGCGTCCGGTGTGGGTGTCTCCCATTCACGCAGTACCAGCGGTTTGCCAAATACTTCTACGACAGCCGCTTTCATCTCAGCACCAGCACGGGTATGTGCGAATGTGTCAGCACATGCATGGTCTCGCTGCCCATCAGCAGGCGCTTCATACCGCGCCTGCCGTGTGACGCCATCACAATCAGGTCACATTTGTGTTTTTTGGCAGCGTTGATGATGGCCTCTGCCGTGAAGTCTGACGCTACAGTGATGGCCCGGGCCTTAATGCCTTCTGCCTCAGCTGCATCTTTGACTTTTTCAGCCACTGCCATGGCTGCATCTGCCCACTGTTTTTCAACCTGTGCGATGTCGTCTGCCGGGATGGACACGCCGCCCTCAAAGTAGCTGACCGGGTAGCGCGGCACGACTTTAAGTGCCACGATGCTTGCACCTGTTAAGGCTGCCAGTTCCAGCCCGCTGGTCACGGCTTTTTTGGACAGGGTTGAACCGTCGGTGGCGATCAGGATTTTTTGATACACGGTGGATCTCCGGTAGTTTGCTGTGGTTTAGGCCTTCAGCGTAGTAGTAAATATTGCTGCCGGACTTGATCCATATCAAGACTTGGTCAGATAGCTGGCGATAGTCTTGCGTGATGCAAACTGCGACAGTTAAAACCTTTCCTGCGTTCAGGCAAGCGGATTTAGAGGAGTCGGCCTCCAATACCCAACAGGGCTTTTATGACGAGCCTGAAGCGTGGGCTGCGTTTAGTCAAAACGTCGACAACCAAGAGGTTCAGTCCTTTGTGGTTGTGCGGGGAATGCATTGCGCGGCCTGTGCCTTGACGCTTGAGTCTGCACTGCGAGGTGTTGTGGGTGTACAGGCCGTACAGGTCAGCGCAGCTACTCAGAGCACGAGCGTCACATGGTCACAGGCGCAGACCAAGCCGTCTATCTGGATGAACGCCGCGCTGGTGCAGGGCTACCAGTTGTTGCCTGCGGAGGACGCTTTTTCTATCAAAAATGACCGCCAGCAATCTCGACTGGCTTTGTGGCGCTGGTTGGTGGCTGGTTTTTGCATGATGCAAGTCATGATGTACGCGGCGCCCACTTATTTCACCCAGCCTGGCGAGGTAGCGCCTGATATTGAAAGGCTCTTGCGCTGGGCATCTTGGGTGCTCAGTCTGCCTGTGGTGATATTTTCATGCAGGCCATTTTTTGCTAACGCTTGGCGAGATCTGGTGCGGCGCAACATCAGCATGGACTTGCCTGTGGCTATTGGCATAGGTGTGACTTTTGCCATCAGTACCGCAGCGACATTCGAACCACAAAGCTGGTGGGGTCGAGAGGTGTATTTCGATTCGCTGACGATGTTTGTGTTCTTTTTGCTGACCGGGCGCTGGCTTGAGCAGCGCCTACGCTCCCGCACCGCAGGCGCTCTTGGCGCATTGATGCAACGCCTGCCTGCCAGTGTGGAGCGGCAGTTGCCGGTGGGCAATTTTGAGCGGGTTGCTGTGCGCCGCCTGAACCTTGGTGATGTGGTTCGTGTGCTCCCGGGCGAGGCTTTTCCGGCAGACGGCACAGTCCTGTCAGTCGGTACATTCGCCGACGAAGCATTGTTGACCGGAGAGTCCCGCCCTGTAGCGCGCGATGTGGGCGACACGGTGATGGCCGGTAGCTACAGCGTGGGCACTGCAGCACTGATGCGTGTTGACAAACTGAGTGGGCAGACCCGGTATGCGCAAATTGTGGCGCTGATGGCGCGCGCCTCGCTTGACAAACCACGCCTTGCCGTGCTGGCCGACACCATAGCCAAACCATTTCTGATTTTTGTGTTGCTTGCAGCGGCAGGCGCAGCAACGTTCTGGTGGCGCACCGACCCGGCCATGGCGCTCATGGCGGCGGTTGCTGTACTGGTGGTGACTTGCCCGTGTGCGTTGTCACTGGCCACCCCCACCGCCATGCTGACCACGGCCGGGTTGCTCGCGCGCCATGGTGTGCTGGTACGCCGATTGCAGGCGATTGAATCGCTCAGTGATATTGACACGGTGATTTTCGACAAGACAGGAACGCTGACTGAAGCGGCCATGACCCTGACGGCAGTGCAAACGCGATCTGGCATTGCCAGCGCTCAGGCGCTGCAATGGGCGGCGAGTCTGGCCAGACACTCGCTGCATCCAGTGTCGCGGGCGTTGGTATCTGTTGCTGGGGACCTGCCAGCGCAGACACTGTTAAACGTCAAAGAGTTTGCGGGGCTGGGTCTTGAGGCGTCGTTTGATGAAAGCCATCCCGGTGCGGCAGGCTTCTCGGGCACGCTGCGCTTGGGTTCAGCCAGCTTTTGCGGAATTGATGGGGCTACAAATACAAGGGGCAAGGCGCTGGGTCGTGTTCATTTGTCCGACAGTCAAGGCTGGCTGGCCACGTTTGACCTTGCCGAAAGCCTGAGACCCGATGCGCGTGATGCAGTTGCGGCTTTGCGAGCGCGTGGGTTAGCCGTTCATTTACTGTCGGGTGACACCATGACCGCTTCCGGGCGGGTGGCTGGGCGATTGGGCATTGAAAACGTGCAGGGTGACTGCTTGCCCCAAACCAAGCTGGACTTCATGCAGGCGCTGCAAGCCAAGGGGCACAAGGTGCTCATGGTTGGCGATGGTCTGAACGACGGGCCAACGTTGGCGGCGGCGGATGTATCAGTGGCTGTGGGCGCAGCGGTGCCCTTGGCGCAGGCACAAAGTGATCTGGTACTGCCGGGTGCGCAACTCTCCATGCTGCCCGTCATGTTGGCCCAGGCCAGACGCACACTGTGCATCGTCAAGCAAAACCTGGCTTGGGCTGCTGTGTATAACGCTGTTTGTGTGCCGTTGGCTATCGCAGGCTGGCTGCCTGCATGGCTGGCCGGGCTGGGTATGGCGCTCAGTTCGCTGCTGGTCGTGGCCAATGCAGCACGACTTTCGCAATTTAAACCGGGCAGCTGATGGACATTTTATTTTTACTGGTTCCCCTGTCTGTGCTGCTTGCATTGGGCGTCATGGGCATATTGGCGTGGGCCGTCTGGTCGGGTCAATTTGAAGAGCTGGACAGTGAAGGCCAGCGTATTCTGGCGGCAAATGCTGATGAAATTGCTGATGAAATTCTGGACGTACCTGATGCGAACTTGATCCATATCAATACGCCGACGGTCAGGTCTGCGGACACTCAGGCATCACTTCCGCAAAAGAGGGTTTATCCATGAGTGCAGTCCTGACGGGTACAACAAACCCCAGCTCCCCTAGAGTCTGGTCAGCTTCAAAAGCCACGGTCTACAACGACAAAGTGGTGCGCCAGTTCAGCATCATGGCGGTGGTATGGGGCGTGGTAACCATGCTGGTCGGCGTATTTATTGCCGCGCAAATGGCGTGGCCCGAGCTTAACTTTGGCATCTCATGGCTGTCGTTCGGCAGACTGCGCCCGCTGCACACCAACGCGGGCATTTTTGCATTTGGCGGGTGCGCATTGTTCGCCACCAGCTACTACGTGGTGCAGCGGACCTGCCAAACGCGCATCATTTCAGACAAGCTGGCAGCTTTTCATTTTTGGGGCTGGCAGTTGGTGATTGTGGCGGCGGCTATTTCCCTGCCCATGGGTTTTACGCGCGGTAAAGAATACGCTGAACTGGAGTGGCCGATTGCCCTATTGATCACGGTTGTGTGGGTAGCCTACGCCATGGTGTTTTTTGGCACGATTGGCATCCGCAAAGTACGGCATATATATGTGGCCAACTGGTTTTATGGCGCCTTCATCATTGCGGTGGCCATGCTGCACATTGTTAACGCCGCTGTGGTGCCTGCGGGGTGGATGAAATCTTATTCAGCCTACGCGGGTGTGCAGGACGCCATGATCCAATGGTGGTACGGGCACAATGCGGTCGGCTTTTTGCTCACGGCCGGCTTTCTGGGTATCGTTTACTACTTCATTCCTAAGCAGGCTGAGCGGCCGGTGTATTCCTACCGCTTGTCCATCGTCCATTTTTGGGCGTTGATATTTACCTACATGTGGGCGGGTCCTCACCACCTGCACTACACCGCTCTACCAGATTGGGCGCAGTCGCTGGGTGTGGTGTTTTCATTGATCTTGTTGGCCCCGAGCTGGGGGGGCATGATCAATGGCGTGATGACGCTGTCGGGTGCGTGGCACAAGCTGCGTGACGACCCCATTCTCCGCTTCATGATTGTGGCCTTGTCGTTTTACGGAATCGCAACCTTTGAAGGACCGATGTTGTCCATCAAAACCGTCAACGCGCTGTCGCACTACACCGACTGGAACATCGCGCACGTGCATGGCGGCACGCTCGGATGGGTTGGCTTTATATCGATGGGCGCGCTGTACTTTTTGGTGCCGCGCATGTTTGGCCAAACCAAAATGCACAGCGTGGCAGCGATTGAACTGCACTTTTGGATAGCTACTGTCGGCATCGTGCTGTACATCGCCGCCATGTGGATAGCCGGTGTCATGCAGGGGCTGATGTGGCGTGCCATCAACCCTGATGGGTCACTGACCTACACATTTGTCGAAAGTGTCAAAGCCACTTATCCGTTTTATGTGGTGCGCTTTTTAGGCGGTGTTTTATATATGACGGGCATGCTGGTGATGGCCTGGAATGTCTTGATGACGGCGCGTGCAGGCAAGCCTTTTGATGCGTCCATTCCATCAGCTATCGCCCACGCATAAGGAAAATCATCATGGCATTTACCCACGAAAAAGTTGAAACCAACAACACGCTGATGATTGTGCTGATCTTGCTGGTGCTGGCGGTTGGCGGCATGGTTGAAATTGTTCCGCTGTTCTTTCAAAAGTCGACCACGGAACCGATCAAGGGCATCACGCCTGATTCAGCCCTGAAGGTGGCGGGCCGCGACATATATGTGCGCGAAGGCTGCTACAACTGCCATTCGCAGATGATTCGGCCGTTGGTTGCTGAAACCCTGCGTTATGGCCACTATTCAGTGGCTGGCGAATTTGTTTACGACCACCCGTTTCAGTGGGGCAGCAAACGCACCGGGCCTGACTTGCACCGGGTGGGCGGCAAATACAGCGACGAATGGCATCGCTTGCACCTGACTGCACCGCGCGATTTGGTGCCAGAGTCGAATATGCCCGCGTACCCGTGGCTGGAAAAAACGCCAGCAAATCACAGCACCATTTCTGCTCACATGACAGCCCTGAGGCGCGTGGGCGTGCCGTACAGCGACGCCCAGATTGCTGGAGCGCCCGATGAAGTCAAAGGTAAGACTGAACTGGACGCGCTGATAGCGTATTTGCAGGGCTTGGGCCTGGCATTGAAGTAAGGAGGAGACAAAGCATGATTACTATGGACATCAATATTCTTCGCAGTCTGGTCACAGCATTCAGCTTTGCGCTTTTTATAGGCATTTTTGTATGGGCGTACCGGCCTGCGCGCAAAGCCGGTTTTGATGAAGCAGCGCAGTTACCGTTCATTACCGATCAGGAGCCACAGCCATGAGCGATTTCGTCAATGGATTTTGGCCCTGGTATATCGCGGTCATCAGCCTGGTGTCGGTGCTGGCTTGCGGCTTGCTGTTGTACCTGGCGGGTAAAGCTACGGTGGTTGCATCTGATGGTAATGCCGATGACAACAAAAATGACAACACAACGGGACACGTGTGGGACGAAAACCTGCGCGAACTTAACAACCCCTTGCCGCGTTGGTGGCTGTGGCTGTTTATTTTGACGATTGTTTTTTCTTTGGTCTACCTGGCGGTTTTCCCTGGCCTGGGCAGTTACAAGGGGTTTTTGAAATGGTCAACTGAAGGTGAGCATCGACAAGACGTATCCCAGCTGCGCGAACAAGTTGCGCCCTTGTATGCCGCATTTGCAGCACAACCGGTTGAAGCCTTGGTAAAAGACAAGCGCGCACTGGCAGTAGGCGAAAGGCTTTTCATGAACAACTGCTCCCAATGTCACGGCTCGGACGGCGCGGGCAGTAAGGGCTTTCCCAATTTAACCAATGCAAATGCGGCTTGGCTGGGAGAGCGTGGCGCAGCGCATATTGTGCAAACCGTCACCAACGGGCGCAACGGAATGATGCCGCCTATGGGCGCGGCCATTGGTGGTGATGCCGAGTTAAGTGACGTGGCCAACTATGTCTTGTCTTTGTCAGGCAGTCCGCATAACGAAATCAAAGCTTTCAGTGGCAAGGCCAAATTCGGGGCCTGTGCAGCTTGTCACGGTGCCGATGGCAAAGGTAACAAGGCGTTGGGTGCGCCAAACCTGACGGACGATTACTGGCTGCACGGATGGGGTGAAGCGGCCATTGTCAGCACCATCAAAAACGGCAAGAACAATGTGATGCCGGCCCAGTCCCCCAAGTTGTCGGCAGAGCAAATTCATGTGGTCGCCGCTTATGTTTTGAGCTTGTCTCAAAGCAGCATCGCAAGCACAGCAGCCGTTCCCATCAAGACACCTTAAGCCAAATTGTGCCCAATAACGCCCAGACTGCGCCTCGGCCACGAAAGGTCATCCCGATAGCGGTAGATGACTCTTCAAGCGTCGCATCGCTGTACCAGTCAGATGCGAAAATTTATGCACGCAGCGTGTCTGGCTGGTTCAACTACTGGCGCTGGGCCATGGTGTTTGCCACCCAGCTGGTGTTTTACGGACTGCCCTGGTTGTCGATCAATGACCGGCAGGCCATGCTGTTTGACCTGGCATCGCGGCGCTTTTATATTTTCAATCTCGTGTTGTACCCGCAAGACCTGATTTACCTCACGGGTTTGCTGGTTATCAGTGCGCTGTCGCTGTTCCTGTTCACTGCTATTGCAGGGCGGCTGTGGTGCGGCTACACCTGCCCACAAACGGTCTACACAGAAATCTTCATGTGGGTCGAACGCAAGATTGAAGGCGACCGCAATGCCCGAATGCGTCTTGACAAATCACCCTGGGGCTTGAACAAGATAGGCCGCAAAAGCGCCAAGCAGGCGGTGTGGATCGCGATTGGCCTGTGGACGGGTTTTACTTTTGTCGGTTATTTCACGCCCATCAGGCAACTGGCAGGGGAAGTGGTGAGTTTTGGACTGGGACCGTGGGAGCTGTTCTGGATATTGTTCTACGGCTTTGCAACGTACGGCAACGCAGGTTGGATGCGTGAGCAGGTCTGCAAATACATGTGCCCGTACGCCAGATTTCAAAGCGCCATGTTTGACCGCGACACGCTGACGGTGACGTATGACGTGGATCGCGGCGAAGGCAGAGGCTCGCGCCCACGCAGCGATACGCCAGAGCAATACCACGCCAAAGGCCTGGGCGACTGTATTGACTGCGGCCTATGCGTACAGGTCTGCCCGACCGGCATCGACATCCGCAATGGCTTGCAATATGAGTGCATCAGTTGCTCGGCATGCATTGACGTGTGCGATGGTGTGATGGACAAAATGCAATATCCGCGTGGGTTGATTCGTAACAGCACTGAAAACGGTGTGACGCAAAAGTTAAGCCGGGCGCAAATGTTCAGGCGGGTGTTGAGGCCGCGTATTTTGGTTTACACGGCAGTGCTGAGCATCATCACCATCGGCATGTTGTGGAGTCTGTTGACGCGCTCTGACTTCAAAGTGGATGTGCAGCGTGATCGCGGCACAGTGGCGCGCATGGTCGGGCAGGGCATGATCGAAAACGTTTACCGCCTGCAAATCATGAATGCGACTGAGCAAATGCAAACCTATTCGATCCAGTTAAATGGACTTGAGGGTGCTCATATCGTGCCAGATGCTGTCGTCACGGTGGATGCTGCAAGCTCGCGCTGGCTGCCTGTGCGGGTGCAAGCGCCGCCGGGCATTTCCCCAGGCTCACACCCGATTGATTTTGTGATTTTTTCTCAATTCATGCCGTCGGATCCAGTGACTGAAAAATCTGTATTTTTAGTACCCCGTTGAATATTTTTTAGACCTGTTGAGAAGCTTTCACACATGAGAACATCTGCCCAAACCAGCCTGGTATTGCCAACAGTTCGCCCTTGGTACAAAGAGTTTTACGTCTGGATGGTGATTGCTGGGCCCGTATCAGCCATGCTGGCCTGTGCGGTGACCGCGGTATACATTTTGCAGGGGCCTGATGCCTTGGTGTCTGAAAATTATTACAAAGAGGGGCTTGCATTGGCCAAAGAAGTCAAGGTGGCCCCGCCTGCCATGCAACCCGCCAAAACAGGCCGAAATCACAGTGCCACAGGAGGCGATCTAAATGCCAAACCTTGACCTGGAAAAGTCACGCAGCATCAAGCGTTGGGTATTGATCACCTGGCCGTCTTTTTTGGCTGCCTGCCTGCTGGAGGCGCTGGTATTTTCAGCTGTCGACCCGAGTGAAGTGCATTGGCCTGGTCAGACCGTACAACCGTCACGCCAAGCAGTTTATACATCAGCGTTTTTTTGCTTCTGGCTGATTGTGATGGCCAGCAGCAGCCTGGTGCTGTGGTTAAGCAAGCCGCCACGTGACGTCAACGACACGGCTCGTGATTCACGATCCGTTTAAGTGCCTCGGCATTTTGAAGGTGGATATGTCGCTGGTTGACAGTGATCATGCCATCGTCGGCAAATTTTGAAAAAGTCCGGCTGACGGTCTCAAGGCTCAAGCCCAGGTAACTGCCAATTTCTTCTCGCGTCATGCGCAAAATCAGGTCCGAACTTGAAAACCCCCGCGCATGCAGGCGCTGCACCAAATTTAACAAAAAGGCGGCAAGACGCTCTTCAGCACGCATATTGCCCAGCAGCAGCATCACGCCATGTTCGCGCACAATTTCACGGCTCATGATTTTGTGAACATGGTGCTGTAACGCTTTGACTTCACGGGCAATTCCCTCAATCCGGTCGAACGGCAGGGCGCAAACTTCGGTGTCTTCCAGTGCAATGGCATCACAGGTGTGCAGGTCAGTGGCAATGCCATCCAAGCCCAGGATTTCCCCTGCCATCTGAAAACCGGTAACCTGGGTTTGTCCGTCCTCGGACGTCACCGAGGTTTTAAAAAAACCACTGCGTATGGCGTAAAGCGATGTAAATACATCGCCTGCCCGAAAAAGTGCGCTGCCGCGTTTGACAAATGGCCGTTTGGTGACCAGCTCGTCAACACGCTTGAGCTCGTCGGCATCCAGCCCAATGGGCATGCACAACTCGCGCATATTGCAGTTGGAACAGGCAATTTTGATGAAGTCCTTGTCCAATTCGACTCCTGAAACGATTGGCTGCAATGTTACAGCGCCAAAAGGATGGATTGGAACCAAAAAAGTAGTGGTGGCTGACATGGTGTTTTCCTGCTGTGGTTTAGTTTTTATGAGAAGAACTGAGCAAGACTTGATTTGGCGCAAAGAAGATTAGGGTTTGCGCGCGCATGATGCTAGTTAATACGAAAAGTTTTATCAATGCTCCCTTTTATGCCTGCTATTCGTGTAAGCCTGTACGGCTTTGGCTTGCAGGACAACGCGCTAGTGTGTGACCTATGCAAGCTACGCTAGCCGCCACTGCGCTACTGATGGGGTTGGCGGGTGGTCCGCACTGCGTGGCCATGTGTGGCGCGGCCTGTGCCGGACTAGGTCAGACTCAAGCTGGCCAGAGTGCTAAAGCCTTGTGGGTTTTTCAAGTCGGTCGTTTGCTGGGTTATTCGGCATTAGGCGCGTTGGCTGCGGCCTCCCTGCAGGGCTTGGGTTGGTTAAGTGTTCACTCCGCCGCGTTGCGCCCCGTATGGACGCTATTTCATGTCGCCGCCGCAATGCTTGGCTTGATGCTGGTTTGGCATGCACGGCAACCGGTCTGGCTCGAAATCTCAGCCCGCAAAGTTTGGCAAAGCGTGCGTTCAGTCACCGGCAAGTCAAAGGGCAATGCAGGTCTCGCGCCGATTGGCTTGTTGGGCTTTTTATGGGCGCTGCTGCCGTGCGGCTTGCTGTATTCGGCGTTGCTGGTCGCTGCTATGACCAGCAGCGCCGCCGAGGGTGCGGGTGTTATGGCCCTGTTTGCTCTAGGTAGCGGCGTGTCGCTGATGGCCGGGCCTTGGTTGTGGCTGCGCCTGCGTGGCCATGGCTCTGGACAATGGGCCGTGCGCATTGCGGGTCTGGCTCTACTGGCTAGCTCGGTTTGGGCGCTGTGGATGGGCTTGGTGCACAACACCGCGCCTTGGTGCCTAAGCCCTTAAACAGAGCTTGAAGTACGGTTGAAATAGCTCTTACAATTTGTTTTTTTTGGGTCTGTCGGCTCAGATATTCTTGGATGTAAGACATGTTTAATAAGCAGCTTTGGTCGGTAGCGTTGTCGGCTCTGGTTTTGGTAGCTTGCGGCAAAAAGACCGACGCACCCGCAGCGACAGCGCCCGGCGCTGCACCCGCTTTAGTAGCGGAAGAAAAAGTCCTCAACGTGTACAACTGGCCAGACTACATCGCCAAAGACATGGTGGCCAGTTTTGAAAAAGAAACCGGTATCAAGGTCAATTACCAGACTTTTGAAAACAACGAAGGCCTGCAAGCCAAGCTGGTGGCAGGCAACACAGGCTATGACATCGTCGTGCCCGGCGCGGTGTTTGCCAAGCCGCAAATTGAGGCGAGCTTGTTGCAAAAACTGGACAAAAGCAAGCTGAGCAACCTTGCAAATCTTGACCCGTTGCTGATGGGAAAGCTGGTCACGGTTGATCCGGGTAACGCCTACCTGATACCCTGGGCCTGGAGTTTTACCACCGTCGGTATTAACAAGGCCAAAGTGGCCCAGGCGCTGGGCAGCACCCCCATGCCCGCAAATGCCTGGGACCTGGTGTTTAACCCGGAGTACACGGCCAAACTCAAGTCCTGCGGCATCGCATATCTGGATTCACCCACTGAAATCCTTCCGCCGGCCATGCACTTCCTGGGTAAAAATGCATATTCAAACGACGCCGCCGATCACAAAGCTGCTGGCGACATGCTGGCCAAAGTGCGTCCGCACATCCGGCTGTTTACCAGCACCATGATTGACGACCTGGCGGGTGGCAAAGCGTGCGTGGCGCTTGGTTGGGCGGGGGACATCAACATTGCACGTGCCCGTGCGATTGAAAATAAAAACGGCAACGAGATTCAAACGTTGTTGCCATCAACGGGCGGGTTGATCTTTTTTGACAACCTGGCAATTCCCAAAGACGCCAAACACCCGAATAACGCCCATGCTTTCATCAACTACTTCTTGAAACCTGAGGTGTCTGCTCAACTGACCAACGAGCTTGGCTATGCCACCGCCAACAAGGCGAGTCTTACCCATGTCAAGGCAGACATCGCCAACGACCCAGCGGTGTTCCCCGATGCTGCCAACCTGCAAAAAATGGTGCCTCCCAGCAGCTTTAGCAATGAAGCACGCCAGTCGCTGAGCCAGGTGTTCACGCTGTTTAAAAAAGGCAGTTGAACTTTTATGACAATGGGGTCAGGCTATCTGCAAACTGAAGCGCTGGTCAAACGCTTTGACGGGGTATCTGCCGTTGACAACGTTACTTTAAGCATCAACAAGGGCGAAATTTTTGCATTGTTGGGTAGCTCGGGCTGCGGCAAGTCCACCTTGCTACGCATGCTGGCCGGGTTCGAAACCCCCACATCTGGCCGCATCACGCTGGCCGGCAGTGACATTGCCGCCATGCCCCCGTATGAGCGGCCCATCAACATGATGTTTCAGTCGTACGCGCTTTTTCCGCATTTGACGGTATGGGACAACATTGCGTTTGGATTAAAGCGGGGCGGCATGCCCAAGGCGCAGATTGGCCAGCAGGTAGACGACATGCTGCGTCTGGTGCAATTGCAAGACTTTGCGCAGCGCAAGCCGCACCAGTTGTCGGGCGGGCAGCAGCAGCGCGTGGCCCTCGCTCGAAGCCTGGCAAAAAAGCCGCAGTTGCTGCTGCTGGACGAGCCGCTTGGCGCGCTGGACAAAAAATTACGCGAGCAAACCCAGTTTGAATTGGTCAATATTCTGGAATCTGTAGGTGTCACCTGCGTGATGGTGACGCACGACCAGGACGAAGCCATGGCAATGGCCACCCGCATCGCCGTCATGAGCCGGGGTCGTGTGCTGCAAGTCGGCACGCCTAAAGAGATTTACGAATACCCGAATTGCCGCTTCGTAGCGGACTTTATCGGTAACGTCAATTTGTGGGAAGGCACACTTGCGCTAGATGCAGCCGACCGCTGCGAGGTCAAAACCGCGCAAGGTGTTGTCAGGGTAGGGCATGGCATCAGCGGCACACAAGACATGGCCTGCGCGGTGGCGATTCGACCTGAAAAAATCACCATTTCAAAAATCCGGCCAACTGCGTCCACAAACCTGTTTTCAGGCACCGTCAAAGAGATTGCCTACTTCGGCAGTTACAACACCTTCATCGTTGAAGTGCCCGGCGGCGCAACCGTCAAAATACTTGAGGCCAATACATCGCGTTACGACAGCGGTGAGATCACCTGGAACGATGCGGTGTTTTTCTGGTTTGATGAAACCGCGCCTGTGGTGCTGACACAGTAGCCATGAAAACCTTGTTCAACCCCGGCAGGCGCTTTGTGATTGCCGTGCCTTACATCTGGCTGCTGCTGTTCTTTGTTCTGCCATTTTTGATGTTGCTGCGCATCAGCGTGACCGATATGGGCAACGGCGTTGACCCATTTGCACCGTTGATTGACACTTCAGGCGACGCATGGCGCTTGATGCTGGAATTTAAAAACTACATCGCTATCTTTAGCGATGGTGTGAGTGGGCAGACCATTTATGTAGATGCCTACAAAACCTCACTTAAATACGCTGCCCTCACCACGCTTTTGTGCTTGTTGATTGGCTACCCGTTCGCCTACTTTTTGGCCCGTTGCAAACCCACCATTCGCCCCGCGCTGCTGATGCTGGTCATGCTGCCGTTCTGGACATCGTTCTTGCTACGCATAGCCGCATGGAAAGGTATTTTGGCAGACCAGGGCGTGCTGAACAACTTGCTGCTGTGGCTGGGTGTGATCAAAGAGCCGATGGTGATGCTCTACACCGATGTGTCGATGCTGGTGGGCATGACCTATGTGTATCTGCCATTCATGATTTTGCCGCTGTACGCCAACTTGGTAAAAATGGACTTGCGCTTGCTAGAGGCCGCGTACGACCTGGGTGCCAGCAGCTTCAAGGCGTTTTGGCTGATCACCGTGCCGCTGAGCAAAGCTGGCATTGTGGCGGGTTCTATGCTGGTGTTTATTCCGGCGGTGGGGGAATTCGTCATTCCATCGCTGTTGGGGGGCGCTGACAACATCCTGATTGGTCGCGTGGTGTGGGACGAAATGTTCAGCAGCAACAACTGGCCGCGCGCAAGTAGCCTGTCAGTGGTCATGATTGTGCTGATTCTGGTGCCGCTGGCTTTGTACTACCGGTCAAAAGACGCAGCTAAAAAATGAAAATGCTGAAGTTTTTTGAAAATAACACGGGTCGCTTTTGGCTGATCTCAGTGTTTGTTTTTTTGTATATCCCGCTGCTTTTCTTAATCGTTTTTTCTTTTAACAGCACCCGGCAAGATGGTGTGTTTACCGGGTTTTCACTGCGCTGGTATGAAGCACTGTTGACCGATTCCCGCCTCGTTGAGGGTTTTTGGCTATCGCTCAAGGTAGCGTTGCTCACAGGTACGTTGTCGGTTGTGCTGGGTTGCTTTGCAGCGTTTGTGTTGGTACGTTACCGCCGCTTTTCAGGTCGCACGCTTTTTTACGGCATGGTCAATGCGCCACTGGTCATGCCCGAGGTGATCATTGGCTTGTCGCTTCTGCTGCTGATGGTTGCCAGTCAGCGGATGTTTGGCTTTCCTGAACGAGGTTTTGTCACGCTGGTTCTGGGCCACACCCTGCTGGGCATGGCCTATGCCACCACGGTCATACAGTCGCGCCTGCTGGAGGCTGACCGTTCAATAGAAGAAGCGGCGATGGATTTGGGTTGCACACCGGTTCAGGTGTTCTTTCTGGTCACGCTGCCCGGCATCGCGCCTGCGCTGGTGTCCGGCTGGTTGCTGACATTTACCCTGTCGTTTGACGATGTGGTGTTGTCAGAATTTTTGTCGGGCCCCGGCGTGACGACGTTGCCGCAAGTGATTTTTAGCTATGCGCGGCGGGGCGTGAACCCGTCGATTTATGCAGCGGCAACGCTGCTGATTGCAACCGTGTCGTTAGGCATCATTGCTTACAGCATCTACACGTTGCGCCAGCAAAGACGAACATAACCAGGCTGATTTCTCTGAGAGTTCTGTTATCCGTTCGGGCTGAGCTTGTCGAAGCCTCTTAATGCTAGACAAACCCTTCGATAGGCTCAGGGCGAACGGTTTGAGTTAACGCCTTGCTGGCAGCGTAGCCAGCAGCACGCCAAGCAGCGCCACCCCAAAAGCCAGCGCCTGCAAGCCACTCAGGCTTTCGCCCAAAAAAACAACGCCCACCACCGCCGCACTGACAGGTAAAAACACGGTAAACACGCCAGCCTGGCCAGCTGAAATGATTTTTAAACCGGTCATCCACAGCCATACCGTCCACACACTGGCGGCAAGTGAATAGAAAACCAGCAACAGCCAGCTGGTTGCGACAACCGTTGAAAAATCCAACCGCCACGCCACCCACAGCCCCAGCGGCGTGACCAGCGCAAAGCCCCACAAGTTGATCAACGCCGTGATGCGCTTCGGGCTGAGTGCGCCCACCAGCTTTTTGCCGATCACGGCATAAGCTGCCTCACACAACACCGCACCCAGCAGCAAAAAAGTGCCCAAAATGGCGTTTTTGTTGATCAAATTGGCCTCTGGCCCCAGAGATACCTGTGAAGTTAGCTCCTGTTTTGATAGTGAAACCAGCGTCACACCGACCACCGCACAAACCACAGCCGCCCATGTTCTGGCACCAATGCGTTCCTTTAAAAACGCCCAGCTCATCAAAGCCACCGCAGCCGGAATGGTTGCCATCACCACACCAGCAGCCACCGCGCTGGTCATGCTCACGCCAAACAGCATGCAAATTGAAAACAGAAAGTTGCCCAGAAAAGACTCCAGAAACACCAGACGCTTGATCTGGCTGGTCATCGGTGCTTCATCGGCGGGTTT
>JANPIK010000058.1:0-60321 GCA_031424935.1 Polaromonas sp. | reverse complement strand
TGACCGGCTCCATCGCCGAAATGATTGGTGGTGGCGTGACGCCAGCGGGCACCAACATTCAGCGTTTCTTGCCGCGCACCATAGACGAAGACCAGTGGCAGTGCGCGAACCGCGCCATGTTCTGGCTGTGGTCAGAGTATGGCCTCAAGAATGTGCCAGCACGCAAAACTGCGTCTGAGCGCGCACCAGGTGAAAAGCCTCGTGTCAACATCATCGGCCCAAGCTACGGCACATTCAATTGCCCAAGCGATCTGGCAGAAATTCGCCGCCTGGTGCAAGGCATTGGCGCTGAAATCAACATGGTGTTCCCCCTGGGCAGCCACCTCGCCGATGTGTCGCGCTTGGTGGAGGCCGATGTCAACATTTGCATGTACCGCGAGTTTGGCCGCATGCTGTGCGAAGCACTCGAGCGGCCTTATCTGCAAGCGCCCATTGGCCTGCACAGCACGACCAAATTTTTGCGCAAGCTCGGCGAGTTGCTGGGTCTAGACCCTGAACCATTTATTGAGCGCGAAAAGCACACCACCATCAAGCCGATTTGGGACTTGTGGCGCTCGGTCACCCAAGACTTTTTTGGCACCGCCAGTTTCGCGGTGGTCGCCAATGAAACGTATACACGCGGTATTCGGCACTTTCTTGAAGATGAAATGGGCCTACCTTGCAACTTTGCAATCGCGCGTTGCCCAGGTGCCAAAACAGATAACGCAGAAGTGCGCCATCTAACCGCAACCAAAACGCCACTTGTCATGTATGGCAGCTACAACGAACGCATGTATCTGGCTGAGTGTGGTGGTGGCGGCATGATGAAAGCGACGTTTATTCCTGCGTCCTTTCCGCTGCCAATCATTCGTCGGCACACTGGCACCCCGTTTATGGGTTACGCCGGTGCAACTTACCTGATTCAAGAGTTTTGCAACGCGCTGTTTGATGCGTTGTTTCATATCCTGCCCTTGGGTACCGAACTGGACAAGATTGACTCGACGCCTAGCCGTGTCAATGCAGACAAACCCATTTCATGGAGCGTTGAAGCACATGCGCTTTTAGAAGAGCTGATTGAAGCAGAGCCAGTGTTGGTTCGCATATCAGCTGCCAAACAAATGCGGGATCGCGCTGAGCGCGACGCACGTCAATCCGGCCGCTCAAGTGTTGAGCGGGATCGGCTTTCAGAATTGTTCGGGCATTCAAAAGTGGGGGTGACTGCATGACCTGCAACACCACTGCCTCGAGTTTCCCTACAAGTATTCAGGCTTGCCTGAATGCAAATTCGCTGCAGCAATCTTGCTGTGGCAATACGTTCCTTGTCCTAGGGCGGGGTGTTGGCCGCAAGGCTTTTTAAGTAAGGAAATCGACTATGAATCAAGCTACAAGTCCATCTGGATTGTCTGATCAAGAGTGCCAAGAATTTCACAAGTACTACATCCAGGGTTACCTGATGTTTGCTGCCGGTGCTTTGCTTGCGCACAGCCTGGTGTGGATCTGGCGTCCCTGGTTCTAAGAACTCTTAGAACCTATTCACGGAGATAAATATGGCTTACTCACATGCTCAACAGCCCGACAGCGTTACCGCAACGCCCATCACGGAGTTTCGATACCTGTATGTTGTTCTCTTCTGTGTCTTTTTGTCGCTAGCGATGATGGGCCAGATGATGTTCATGGATTGGCGTACCTGGCTGCCAGGGGCAGAAGGAACGCGACCGATGTTTGAAAGCGTGAAGTCAGCTGTCTACACCGTGATATCCCAACTCAATTAACCAAAGGAAATCTTATGTGGCGTATTTGGCGTATGGTTGATCCCCGCAAGGGCATCATCTTCACTGGTTTGATCATTGCTTTTACAAGCACTTCAATCCACCTGGTTCAGCTCAGTACTGACCGTTACAACCTCAACACGTGGCATCCAGACACGGTCAAGGCTACCAAAGCTGCGCAAAACGCAGCCATGCCGCCTTCAAAATAAAGACAGCATTATTGCTGTCGATGCGGTGAGCGGAGTCGGGCTGATGCGGCCTGCTTCGCACACCTCTTAGAACAATTTTTTCCGAGAGCGTCTAGCTACGCACCGGATTCGAGGAGCCACTATGGCCATGCTGAGTTTTGAAAGAAAATACCGTATACGTGGAGGCACCCTGATTGGGGGTGACTTGTTCGACTTTTGGGTCGGCCCGTTCTACGTTGGTTTTTTTGGAATAACCACAGCGTTCTTCACCTTGGTGGGCACGGCCATGATCATGTGGGGTGCGGCGATGGGTCCAACTTGGAACCCTTGGCAAATCAACATTGCACCACCTGATATTTCCAACGGCTTGGGCATGGCGCCCATGATGGCAGGTGGTCTGTGGCAGGTCATCACAGTCTGCGCGTTGGGCGCATTTGTATCCTGGGCACTCAGAGAAGTCGAAATATGCCGAAAACTCGGCATGGGGTTGCACGTCCCCGTAGCGTTTGGCTTTGCCATTTTTGCTTACTTCACACTGCAGGTCATTCGCCCAGTGCTGATGGGTTCTTGGGGGCATGCCTTCCCTTACGGTATTTACAGCCACCTGGATTGGGTGAGCAACACGGGTTATCAATACCTGCATTTTCATTACAACCCGGCTCACATGATTGCAGTGACCTTGTTTTTCGCAACCACCTTGTCTTTATCGCTGCATGGTGCGTTGGTTTTGTCGGCTACAAATCCAGGCAAGGGTCAAGCTGTTAAATCACCTGAGCACGAAGACACGTTTTTCCGTGATGTGATTGGCTACTCGGTAGGCACCTTGGGCATTCATCGTTTGGGGCTATTCCTGGCATTGGCTGCGGTTTGGTTTTCTGCCCTTTGCATCGTTATCAGCGGACCGTTCTGGACACGTGGCTGGCCTGAATGGTGGGGCTGGTGGTTGAACATGCCGATTTGGGGCCATTAAATAAATATAGCGGAGAAACAACATGGCTGAATATCAAAACCTTTTCACGACCGTACAGCCCGTAGGTCCCACTTCGCCAGGCGTTCCTTTACCGCCAGAGGATTCTGGGCGCATCGGAACGCCATTTTTTCTGCACTTGGCAGGCAGACTGGGCAATGCACAGATTGGCCCGATTTACCTCGGATGGCTGGGTCTCGCATCATTGATGTTCGGTACGCTGGCTTTCAATATCATCGGTTTTAACATGTTGGCGCAAGTCGACTGGAATCCGATGCAATTGATTCGTCAACTGTTCTGGTTGGCGCTTGATCCGCCCGCACCCAAATATGGCTTGAGTATTGCCCCGCTAAACGACGGAGGCTGGTGGAATATCGCCGGTTTCATGCTGACAGTCTCATTGATTTTGTGGTGGGCGCGCATGTATCGGCGTGCACGTCAGTTAGGTCTGGGTACCCATGTGGCTTGGGCGTTTGCCGCTGCCATTTGGTTGTATTTGGTGGTTGGACTTTTTCGTCCTGTGTTGATGGGCAGTTGGTCTGAATCGGTCCCGTTTGGCATATTTCCGCACCTCGACTGGACGGCTGCATTGTCTTTGCGCTACGGCAACCTGTTCTACAACCCGTTTCATGCGTTGTCGATTGTGTTCTTGTATGGTTCAGTGCTTTTGTTTGCCATGCACGGTGCCACGATTTTGGCCGTAGGACGCTACGGCGGCGAACGGGAGATCGAGCAAATCATTGATCGAGGCACAGCCTCTGAGCGTGCGGGACTTTTCTGGCGCTGGACAATGGGATTTAATGCATCGATGGAATCGATTCACAGGTGGGCTTGGTGGTTTGCGGTGCTCTGCCCGCTCGTTGGCGGCATAGGCATCTTGCTGACTGGCACTGTCGTCGACAACTGGTACTTGTGGTCAGTTAAACATCACGTTGTACCTAGCTATCCTGCTGTTTGGGTGCCTACTATCGACCCTGCTTTGTTGGGAGCAAAACCATGATTCGCCACTCTTTTAAATCGCTGTTGGCGATCGTTGCAGGGCTCCTGATGGCGGGCTGTGAGCGTCCACCCATCGCGGTGTCGCAAACCGGATTTCGCGGCACTGCCATGGAGCAGGTATATAACCCGCGCACCTTGGCAACCCAGGCTGCTGTGAATAAAGCGCCGGAAGTTGCGGCACCGATTGAAGATGTGCCCGGCACACCCAGAGCTGGCGCAATTTATCAAAACGTGCAAGTTTTGGGCAACTTGAGCGTAGGTGAGTTTGCGCGCACCATGAGCGCCATCACTCAATGGGTAGCGCCGCAGCAAGGATGCAATTATTGCCATGTCGCCGGAAATTTTGCAGACGACAGTGTGTACACCAAAGTGGTGGCTCGCAAGATGTTGCAAATGACTCAGAAGGTCAATTCGGACTGGAAGCCTCACGTGGCCGAAACTGGCGTGACTTGCTACACCTGCCACAGGGGTAACAACATACCCAAAGAGATTTGGTTTGCACCAGCGGCACAAAAATCTGCAGGCGGCAATCTGGGTAACGACGCAGGTCAAAATCATCCAGCAAAGGCTGCCGGGTTAAGCTCGTTGCCGTACGATCCGTTTACACCTTACTTTTTAGACAGTAAGCCAATCAGGGTCAACGGCAAGGAGGCCTTGGCCATGACGGGTACGTCTGCTAACCGCAGCTCCATCAAACAGACGGAGTTCACCTACGCGACGATGATGCACTGGTCTAATGCCTTGGGCGTTAACTGTACTTATTGCCACAATACCCAGGCCTTTGCCGAATGGGGTGCCAACGCAACACCTCAGCGTGCTACCGCTTGGTACGGCATTCGTATGGCACGCCAGCTCAACAACGAGTACATGGTGCCTTTAACCCAGGTGTTTCCGGCCAACCGCTTGGGCCCAACAGGTGACGTTGCCAAAGCCAATTGCGCAACTTGTCACCAAGGTGCATTCAAACCCCTATACGGTGCTGCAATGGCTAAGCACTACCCCGCGATGTACCCAGCAGCAAAACCCGCTGATCCCGCGACAGCTGTCCCTGCAAAACCTGAAGTCAAGGCTGAAGTCAAGACTGACGGCACGCCAGTTGCAGCGGCTGACCCCAAAGCAGTCGCGCTGGTGTCTACCAGCAAAGCAGAGGTTCTTGCCAAATAGCAAGTTGCCATAACTGAGCTCCATCGTACGCAACGTACGGTGGTGCCTCGTCCATTTTTGTATGCTGCAAACATTTAAGTCCGAACCAGCCGCCTCATCCTCAGCGCCGCCAAGCGCAATCGGTCAGGTGGCTGTTTTTATGTTGGCAGACATTCACCCAGCGCATCGCTTTTGGGGTTACGCCCGCTTCGTTGTTCAGCGTTTTTACATGCGTAGGGTTGACGGACTGGTTTTCTCTAAAGTCATGGGTAGCGGCTTTGAAGGTGGATTCGGACTGCGCCCCAGCGCATCGCGCCAAGCCTTGTTTTGCTTGTTTCACTCCGAAGTTGATGCTGACCATTTTCTTAAATCCAAGATGGCGCGCGCCTATGCCGTGCGATCCCGAGAGTTTTGTACTGCCAAGCTCAGGGCTTACTCTTGCAAGGGAACGTGGGCAGGTAGAGCAATAGAAGTGAGCGCTGCGGTTCCAACGAGCGGACCGATTGCGACGTTGACCCGTGCATCCATTAAGCCGTGGTCGGCCAAGCGGTTTTGGCGAATGCAACCGGCCAGCGAAGTGTCTCTGAAGCAGGCTAGCGGCTGCTTGCTTGCCACAGGTGTCGGCGAGGCGCCGTTTTTGAGACAAGCGACGTTCAGTTTGTGGTCCAGCGTAGGCGCTATGAATGCATATGCCCGAACTGGCGCGCATCTGGCCGCTATACAAGCAGCCAACGCGGGTGGGTTTTTTTCTGAATCGATGTTTGCACGCTTTGTGCCTTTGAGTTTGACCGGCAGCTGGCGTGGCCACAACTATGGCTGACAGCAGCCAGCGACGACGCCCATGAGTAGCGCAGCGTTGCTTAAAACCAAGCACGTCATTGTGGTGGGTGCGGGTGTTGGCGGTCTGGTCAGTGCGATGCTGCTGGCGCACGGCGGCGTGCGTGTCACGCTATTGGAGTCAGCAGCTCTGCCAGGCGGCAAAATGCGGCGGGTCATGGTGGGTGGTGCACCGGTTGATTCGGGGCCCACTGTCTTTACGATGCGCTGGGTATTTGAACAAATCTTTGCACAGGTAGGCTGCAGCCTGGCCGATGTTGTCAAGCTGGAGCCGCTGGATATTTTGTGTCGCCATGCCTGGCGCAGTGGCGATCAGCGGCTGGACTTGTTTAGCGATGTGGAGCGTTCGGCAGATGCCATTGCCAGCTTTAGCTCGCCCGCCGAGGCAGTGCGGTTTAAAGCATTTTGCAAAAAAGCCAAAGATATCTATCACCTCCTTGAAGGCCCGCACATTCGATCATCACGCCCCTCGTTTGTGGGTATGGGGCGAGATTTAGGTCTTGGCGGTCTGGCTACGCTCGCCAGCCTGGGGCCGTTTGCATCGCTTTGGCAAACGCTTGGCCATTATTTTCACGATCCTCGGCTGCGCCAACTGTTTGGTCGTTATGCCACGTACTGCGGCGCTTCTCCCTTTTCAGCGCCTGCAACTCTGATGTTGGTGGCACATGTTGAATTGGATGGCGTTTGGTCGGTTGAGGGCGGTATGCACGCATTGGCCCTAGCCCTGGCAGCTCATGCGACCGCTCAAGGCGCGACCCTGCGTTACAACGCGCCGGTTCAGCGAATCATGCTGCGCGATGGCCGAGCCTGCGGCGTAGAACTGGCAGGCGGCGAGCAGCTTGAAGCTGATGCGATTGTTTTTAATGGTGACAGCGATGCACTGGCGCAAGGCCTGCTAGGCGAGGGTGTTAAAAAAGCTGCCAGCCTGACGCCTTCTTCTGACCGATCATTGTCAGCCGTGACCTGGTCTGTCAACGCTAACACCTCCGGCTTCCCGCTGGTTCGTCACAATGTTTTTTTTGACGACGACTATGCCCTGGAGTTTGACGAAATTTTCAAGCAGGGCAAACTGCCCAGCCGCGGCACAGTTTATGTATGCGCACAAGACCGTGACGACGGCGCAATCGCCACCGGCAAACCGGAGCGTTTGCTGTGCCTGGTCAATGCCCCAGCGATCGGTGATATGGCTGACGCATCCCCCCTGACACCTTCGAGGATTCAATCATGTCAAGAGCAAGCCCTCAAACTGCTGAGCCACTGTGGTCTGACGCTGGATTTGGCCTCCGCCACAGCCCACAGCATTTGCACAACTCCGACAGAGTTCAACCACTTGTTTCCGGGGACGGGCGGGGCGCTTTACGGTCAGGCTTTCAGACAGCTCAACGGCTGGATGACGCCCTTTCAAAGACCAGGCTCGACCAGCAAACTGCCGGGTCTGTATCTGGCGGGGGGCAGCGTGCATCCGGGGCCAGGCGTGCCGATGGCGGCGCTGTCGGGCCAACTGGCGGCCGCCACCGTGATGGCACACCTCGTTTCGACCAAACCGTTGGGCCGGGTGCGTATCTCTGGTGGTACGTCGACGCCATCAGCGACGACGGCCAGCACGCCCTGAGCATCATTGCCTTTGTCGGCAGTGTTTTTTCGCCGTACTACACCAGTGCTTTCAAAAAGCACGGCGCAGCAGTAAAAGCCGACAACCATTGCGCCATCAATGTGGCGTTGTACAGCCCAGGCAAGCGCCGCTGGACCATGACCGAGCGAGGCCACAGCAGCATCGAGCGCAGCGCCGACCACCTGCGCGTGGGCCCCAGCCAATTGACATGGCGCGGTGACCACCTGGAAATTGACCTGAACGAGATCAGTGTGCCCATCCCCCAGCGTGTCCGCGGCACGGTACGCGTCTACCCAGATGCGCTGTGCAACTACAGCCACGTGCTGGACGACGCTGGCCGTCATCGTTGGGGGCCGATTGCCCCGTGCGCCCGCATCGAGGTTGACCTGACCAAACCCGGCCTGCGCTGGCAAGGCAACGCCTACCTCGACAGCAACGAAGGCGACGAGCCCGTGACCGTGCCGTTCAAAACCTGGGACTGGTCACGCGCCTGCATGGCGGACGGCAGTACTGCCGTGATTTACGACGTCACCCAGTTAAACGGCGCACGTACATTGCTGGCTGAGCGCTTCAAACCCGACGGCTCGTGGGAATCGTTTGAACCCGCCCCTCAACGAGAAGCACTGCCCAGCACGCTGTGGCGCATTGACCGCGGCATTCGCGCTGACGCGGACGTAAGCGGCGGCACCGCCACCCAGGTGCTTGAAACGCTCGAAGACACTCCGTTTTACGCACGCAGCTTGCTGCAAACCCGACTGTTGGGCGAGCCGGTCCGTGCCGTGCACGAAACCATACAGCCCCAGCGCTTGACAAGCCCAGTGGTGCAAATGATGTTGCCTTTTCGCATGCCGCGCCGGGCTTAGTGGGTACTAGAAAGTAAAAGATGGTCATTGCCAACGACACTGTCAAGGTCCTGCATGTGCTGTCAGCATGCCTATTTTTAGGTAACGTTATCGTCAGCGGTACCTGGGCCTTTTTGGCCGAACGAACCCGTAATTTTGAGGTAATTTCCTTCAGCAACCGGCTGGTGCTCATCACCGACTTGATGTTTACCCTGACGGGCGCGCTGCTGGTGGTGTACACCGGCTCGCTCATGTCGCATCGCTACGACGGCGTTCCTGCCGCTACCCAGGCATGGATCACCTGGTCGTACATGCTGTTCGGCTTGTCAGGCTTGATTTGGGCATTGGTGCTGGTACCGATCCAACTGCGGCAGCGCATGCTGCTCAATCGGCATCTCACGGTCACACCTGAATACCTCAAGCTGTCACGCATTTGGCAAATCAGCGGCGCCATCGCTACCCTCGTGCCGCTACCGATCGTTTACCTGATGATCGTCAAGGGACTGTAGCCTGCCAGATGGACGCCTGCCGGTTAAGTTATTGCCTAAATACGTCTTGGGCCCAGGTATTGATCGCGCTAAGTGCTGCCAAATTAGTAGCAAGCAATCATGAGCGAGCAGTTCGGTGCAATTTCAGATGACAGGGGTGCTCATCACCTTACCCGCAGCAATCAGGCTGTCTATCCTTGCCATGACCTCGTCACCCGTTGCAGTGTAGGGGTCAAACGCAGTGGTGGAGTGGTTCGTCGCGTCGTCCGCTAAGTGGGCAATGTCAACGTGGGCCATGGCCCATTTCCCATAGCGGCGCTGGCTGATGTCTTCTTGTTGACGCAGCACAACTTTGTGATGCCGCTTGTCTAAAGCGATGCGTTCGTACAGTGCATTGATCTGGTGGCGTTCGCCTTCCAGCACTTGCAAATACACGCCGCGTCCTTGACACAGCACACCCGTGATGCCATTGACAGCGTTATGCGCGATTGCACTTTGCAAGATCGTGCCGGTGACTGCCGTGGTGACGGGGCCAACTGCGGTGCTGACATAAAGCATTCGGCTCAGCATAAACGCATCGTCCGAAAGAAAAAGTAGGTTGTTTTGTGCATCTAATAGGTGCTGGCCCGCCGCAAAATATGCGCCAGCTGCTCATTAATTGATAGTAAAAGACTTCCAGTTACTGCTACTGTTTTTGCTTAACTGTCCTTAGGCTGGTTCAGCGCAGTATGTTTTTGCTTTTGATCTGCTCGCTTTTTTTCTTGCGCCAAATCGTAGAACTGCCACCCCACAAAAGCGCCACCCAGACCGATGATTCCCAGTAATTTGACGATCATCAAAGCTGTCATGCTTGCCTTCCCATGCTTACGCGCTAGCTTGTTGGGTCGGCTGCTCTTGCGGTCGGCGACCATGGGATGCGGCGTAGGCAGCATCTGCATGGTGCGGCGCATGGCGGCTGACCCGGGTGTGTTCTAGCCGCTCAAACAGCTCGGCTGTCCAGCGGGCGCGCTCATCAAAACTGCGGCGTGTTGATTGTTCTTGCTCAGCTGGTGTATCGCCGGGCGGTAGCTTGGCGGCTTGAACCAGAAATTGATTGGCGGGCAGCGCAGCAAAGTGGTGCTTGGGGTCTGCAGGCAGCACAAGCGCCGCTCCGCTGGCTCGCGCAAGCAAAGCCAGCTTGCGCTTAGCCGAGACCACCGCGCGGTGGTTAATGCTGTCCCAACCCGCTTTTTCAAGCTCGCGCCCAATTTCTGCGTACACCAGACGGGCAGCGCGGATGGCGGGCCGACAGTCGCGTGGCAGTTGGCCAATACCGTGCTCCGAACGCTCATACAACTCGTCGGCCGCTGTGATCAGGCGACCCACCACGCTAGCAATGCGACTGTCAAACACCGGGCTCTGCAGCCATTCGCCGGGGTCCAGTCCGGCTTCTCGCATCCAGGCTAGCGGCAGGTACAAGCGCCCGTAGCGAGCGTCTTCGCCCACATCGCGCGCAATATTGGTCAGCTGCATGGCTACGCCCAAGTCACAAGCCCTCGCAAGTGCCTGCTCGCCGCGCGTGCGCATGACAACCGCCATCATGGCGCCCACGCTGCCGGCCACCCGCGCGCCATAGGCTTGCAGGTCTTCAATCGTTTCGTAGCGGCGTCCTTCGGCGTCCCACTCAAAGCCCTCCAGTAAGGCGGCGACCAGTTCAAGTGGCAAGTCGAATTCTCGTACGACGGCGGCCAGTGCCCGGTCGGGCTCGTACGCCATGGGGTCGTTGGCATAGACGCGGCGCAAACGTTCGTTCAGCGCCGCAAGTGCCGTCACGCGGTCGTCACTGAAATCAATGGCATCGTCAGCCACCCGGCAAAAAGCGTACAACGCAATGGCTGGGCCCCGTACCCGGCTGGGCAACAGCCGTGATGCCGCAAAAAAGGTCTTGGAGCCGCCTCGCATCAGCTCCTGGCAGGCCTCATAGTCAAAGCCGTGCTTGGCGTTGGCGAGCGCTGCTGCATCGGGTGCAGAGCGCTGGATGACTGATGGCTGCGCTGTTTGCATAGGCTATGTCCGTAGGTCGTGTATTTACGGGCGGGTCGTGCTGCGAATTTTAGGGACTACGGTTTGTAGCGCCTTGGCCGACATCAGCACACCTGGCATGCCCGCACCGGGGTGTGTGCTGGCACCCACCATGAAAAGATTTTGAATGTCTTCGCTGCGGTTGTGCGGCCTGAACCAGGCACTTTGCAGCAGCACAGGCTCCAGCCCAAAAGCTGCGCCTTTGTAGGACAATAAATCATCCTGAAAATGCTGCGGCGTCATGACGTGTGAGGTAACGATGTGCTGACTCAAGCCAGGAAGCAGAGTTTCTTCCAGCCGTTTGCAAACCGCTTGTCGGTAAGGCTCAGCGTGGGTCGCCCAGTCGGTTCCACTGTCCAGATGCGGCACGGGGGCCAGCACGTAAAAGCAATCGCAACCGGCAGGTGCCACTGACGGATCTGTTGCGCTGGGGCGGTGCAAATAGAGCGAAAAGTCATCTGTCAGCTTGTGATTTTTAAAAATATCAGTCAGCAAGCCTTCATAGCGCGGGCCCAGCGCCATAGTGTGGTGCGGTACATCCGGGTACTGCTTGTTGGTGCCAAAGTACCAGACAAACAGGCTCATTGAATGTTTGCCGTTTTCGATCTTCTTGTCGGTCCAGTGCTTGCGGTGCTCAGGAGCAATCAGATTTTTGTAAGTCCATGATGTGTCTGAGTTGCACACCACGATATCAGCGACCAAACGTTCAGCCACGCCGTTTTCACCCGCCAGCGCGACGCCAGTTGCGCGGCCACCCTCAACCGTAATTTGTTTGACTTCGGCGTTGTAGCGCACCGTCACGCCGCGTTCTGTCAGCAGCTTGACCATGCCATTGATGATGCTGCCCGTGCCGCCCATGGCTGAATACACGCCAAAGCGGCGTTCGAGCGCATTGATCAGGCTGTAAACCCCGGTCACAGAAAACGGGTTTCCGCCGATCAACAGCGTCTGCAAGCTCATCGCCATGCGCAACTTGGGGTGCTTTAAATAGCTTGCCACCAAGCTGTACATGGTGCGCCAGGCTTTCATTTTCATCATGGCTGGCAATGCAGCCACCAAATCGCCAATGCTATCAAAAGCTTTGCAACCCAATGTCTCAAAGCCCAGCTGGTAGCACTTGTCGGCTTCCAGTACAAAACGGTCAAAGCCTTCGGCATCGCTGGGGCTGATGCGAATGACTTCAGCCCGCATGCGCGCTGGGTCGCCGTTGTAGTCAAAGTGGGTGCCGTCGTCAAAACGCACGCGGTAAAACGGGTCCATCAAACGCAGATCAACATCGTCTGCGAACTTCTTGCCGCAAAGCGCCCAGAGCTCTTCAAACAAGAATGGCACCGTCACGATGGTCGGCCCGCCATCAAACGTAAAACCATCTTTTTTGCGCACATAACCGCGCCCACCGGGGCCGTCCAGCTTTTCGAGCACGGTTACTTTGTACCCCATGGCACTCAGGCGAATTGCGGCGGCAAGTCCGCCAAAACCGGAGCCGACAACAATGGCCGTTGACTCGCCTGCAGGCCCCGACGCGGCGCCGTTTGGTAAAAATCCAGTAGCTGTCGGCATGGCGACTGAATTCAGGGGTGACAGGCTCGTTAGTAAGGCCTGCTGGGGAAACGACGGAACTGCGATGGTCATGCGTTGCTCGATAAGTCTGTTGCAACCGACGGCGGTCGTCGGTTGCGAAGCGCCCAACGCCACAATGCGGTCGACGGAAGGGGTAGCACCAGGAGAAAATGCTCCAAAATTGCCATGGCTAACATGGTTGACACCAGCACATAACCGATGCTGTCAGCCCGCGACACTTCGGCTCCCGACGCAAGCACCATCAATCCTGCCAGCACAAGAGAAGCGGCCAAAACAGAAACAGGTAAAAACGCATTCATGCTGCGTTTGCGAAAGTAGCTGCCCATGTAGGTGAGGTGCGTCGGTAAAAACTCTTCGCTCAGATTTCGCACGCCAAAAAACAAGTTAAGTTTGGCGCTGGTACGCATGACCCACAAAACAAGGAAGGTATGCAAACCTACTTGGTTCGCACTGTCCCAGCTCAACAGTGCGATGACCAAGCCGGACGCCAAAATGCCCAGCTCGTGCCAGATAAGGACTGCCACAGCCTGTTTGAAGCGGGGCCAACCACCTGGCTCAGTGCAAACTTCTTTGCGCGGGCCAGTTAGCCAGCCAGTTAAAAAAGTAAGCTCGTGCCAACCCCAAATCAGCAACGCGCACGTGAAAGCGCAATAAGCATTGACGCTGCTTGGGCGGTTCGCCGTGTAGGCAAGGCCGTAAAACGCTGCAAGTGCAAGTCCAGTCGAAATCAGTACGCTCCACCTGAACGTTGTGTGTGGCAATCCGTCAAGCAATAAAACAATACCCGTTGAAAACCACCAGATAAAGACTGCAAATACGATGGGAATTAATAATTCAAACATCTCTCAGCAGTTTTAATGTGCGCGGTGGCGTGGTGAAAATCGTCACAAAACAACCTTACCAAATCGGCACCACACGAGGCTCGACAGGCAACTCGTGGCGTTTGACAGGCAGCGTGTACAGGCGAATAAAGGTTGTCAGGCCAATCACAGCCCAACGTGTGCGGTTGAAAAGCCCTGTCAAACCGCCTTGAGCCTTGGCGGCATCCATGCCTGCCTGGACTTCCACCAAGCGAGTCATGCCCGTGCGAAAAACGGGGTGATCAATGTCGAGTGAAATTGGAAAAACTTGCTGTGTAATTTCATTCGTGATGCGAAAAACCTCATACCCGTAACTGGTAGGGTCAAGCCCCATGGCAGCCTTGAGCATGGGCCGCGTGTGGTCACGCACATACATGGTGCCGTACACAGCCAGCAGGAAAAAGCGAATCCACAATTTGTTGCCGCCTTCGAGCAAGTGCGGCTGAGCCCTCATGATCAGGGCAAAGGATTCACCGTGCCGGAATTCATCATTGCACCAGCGTTCAAACCACCTGAAGATAGGGTGAAACCGTTTGTCTGGCGCACGCTCGAGCTGACGGTAAATGGTGATGTAGCGGGCGTAACCGATTTTTTCGCTCAGATAAGTTGCATAGAAAATATACTTCGGCTTGAAGTAGGTGTACGCCTTGGTCCGCTTGAGATCGCCCAGATCCAGTCCCAAGCCAAAATCTTTTAACGACTGATTGATAAAGCCAGCATGGCGCGACTCATCCCGCGCCATGTAACGCATCAGTGCCTTGATATCGGGATTGGTCACATTTTTTTGAATCTCGTTGTACAAAATACAACCTGAAAATTCAGATGTGAGCGAACTGATTAAAAACTCAATAAATTCCTGACGCAGTTCAGGCGACACTTTTGAGAATTGTTCCGCCACCTCCACAGCGAACTCTGGCGTGCGCTGAAAGTGATCATGGTTGTTATCACCCTCGTATTCGGCCAACATAGCGTCCCATTGAGCCCGGATGGACGACACGTCAATCCGGTTCATGGCGGCAAAGTCAGTGGTATAAAACTTTGGGCTGAGCAAGGAGTCTTGCTTGGCTTTTAGAGCAGCTGACTCGGGGGTAACTGCTGATGCAGTGGTTGTTGCTTGCATGGGTTGCTTTAAATTTAAATTAAGCGGACTGAGCCGTTGAAATCACTTGGTTTCCGATGGCGGCTGCATGGTCAAAAACGGCACAAAAACTGCAGCATTGGTCGGTCCAAAAGATTCTAGATCTATGCGCTGCCCTGACACCGGGTCAAACAGCGTTAACCTACCGTCAGTGCGGGCGATCAGTTTAAAGGGCTGCTCGGCTCCGATTTTTCGCGCCGCCCGGTCTCGGGTCAGTGCACGCAAAGAACCCCGGAAAAACCCTTGCTCGCCCGTCACAACCGTTAAAAGCTTACCCGTTTCGCCATCGATGACCGCCACGCCACCGTTGGGCCTGTCTTCAAACCGAAGTAAACGCTCAGCAACGGTTGCTGCAGTCAGTTGGTCTGGTCCGTTGCCCGTGATTCGAACCAGGGCGACAGCGCTCAAAATGGCGATAAGCAAAATAGCGGTCGTCCAGAGCACCCACCGCGGAAAGTTATCGGGTGTGGCTGCGGGAGAGGTCATGGTGTTCATATCGCATGGATACTTTTGAGCAGGATATGTAAGCGGTGGGCTGGTATGGCTGTATAAAAATAGCTGTGAATACACATGGTTAAACAGGCGTGCCAGAAAAAGTCTGTGACGCAGTCCATTCAACACTGCGCGCGGCTACCTGGCCAGAGGGTACAGAGCCTGCGTGATTGCCCGCAGCTTCTGACCAGGCTTTTTGAAAGACCGCAGCAACGGCTTGTGCATTCGGTATACACCTCAGCATCGGTTGTGGCTCTGCAATCTTCCATGGTCTGGCGTGCGGCCACAAGTTCAACCAGCCAATCCGGTCGCCACCATTCAACGTCAGTGGTATATCGCCAAATCCTTTGGACGTGAGTTGCAGGCCTGCAGTTTTAATGCGTTTAAATGGCAAATTAAATGTCAACGTCAGAACAATACCGATACGCATAACCATGCGCTGGTCGGTCATGGTGTAGGCGGTGGTCCTCGCGGTCAGCCATGCCAGCAAGGCGAGTGCAGCGATAGCGGTTAACCCTAGCACGGCAACCAGCACCACACCTGCCAAAACCGTCGAAGCGGGCTCGCCCAGTGAGTACAGGTAACTCCCCCTGACACCCATCAGAACCGCAAAATAGACCAATGCTTTTTTAAGGTGAAAAACGCGCACGGCCATATCCACAAAGTCCGGCGCACCTTGCCATAGGATGGTTTCACCCTTTGGCAACGCTTCGGGAAGCCCATAAGCGGCTTCAAATTCGTGTTCGTGGCCGTTGTTTTGTATGTTCACAGCAGCGGCTCCGCACGAAGGGGGTCGGCATACAGGGTGCCCGCTCCGTAGTAGGCCGAGATTTTTTCTTCCTCAAGCATCGTGACTTGGTCAGGATTTTTTGTGGTGGGAACGTTGGCAAACTGGGCAGCGTAAATGCTGTGCGCTTTGACGCCGTCTTTTTTAATCCTGGCAAAAGGTACTGGCAACAAAACGTGCTGTCCGCTGCCAGAGAGCTCAACTTCAACGAAACGAAACATCATCTCGCAGGTGTCCACCCACATGTCAACAACCTTGCCAGCCACCAGGTTGTCGGTACCCAGCACGGGAAGGCCTCTGGGGTCGGTATCGTGTTTCGACACATCGAAACCGTCCAGGACTCGCAAGGGACGGATGATCGGCTGACCATGCAAGTCCATGTCCGGCACGTCAGCGCGCATGGCATATGCTCCTGCGCCCACACCTGAGGTCATCAGATCGCCTGTTGGAATGTAGGGGTTACCAAAAGAGGCACCGTCGCGCCGGGTGGTGACAGGTGGCTCTGGGCGATGGAGTTCGGGTACGGTGACCTCTTTCCCGTTCGCAAGTTTAAAAGTTTTGGGAGACGGAATTGGCCAGCCCAAAATAGCAGCTGAACCAGGGCGCTCTTCCGACTCCATCGGGTAGCCTTCCCGGTGACCCTCAAGCACCAGATAAAAAATAATACCTGCAAAAAACAGCCAGAACATGTACAAGATGATCTGGGCCCAGTCGAGGTATCCGGTGATAGCGCCTATTTGCATGGTGAGTCTCCTAAAGGTGGCAGTAACGGCTGTGAGATAACGGTTGAAACAAAAAAACAAAATTCATGGCTTGCAAGGCGCTTACCCGGATAATTTACCCAGACAAACTAGCCTGGCAAATCAGCCAAGCCAAAGCGCTCATGTTTTACAGGCTGATTGGCAGGCGGCAAACTTGCGCGCTTAACCAGCGGTCCAATGGCTATCAAAGTGATAAAAAGCAGACAAATTTCTGTGTAGTAAACGAAGCTGTAACCAGTAACCGGTACGGCCAGGACCGGGCCAAGCGAGCCTTGCAATGCAAGGCTAGAAATAAAGTCGCGAGCCACGCCCCCAAAGGCAATCGATAAACCGGCAGCCGTAGCTTGAACGGCTCCCCATGCGCCCAGGGCAAGACCGACGAATTCTTTGCGCTCCATGCCCATCGCCGCGGCCAGGGTACTGACCGAAAAAAGTCCAGCACCGAAACCTATCCAAAAAACCCCGATGTAAAACAGCCACTGCGCGCCTAGCGGAGCCGCAAAAATAACGGCAGAAAAGGCTGGTAAGCCGCAAACAACGCCATACGCCGCCAGGCGGCAAGGATCAATCCCATTGGACAGCTTGCGCGAGGCCAGGGCAAATGCAACCAAAGAGCCACTGGCAAGCAGACCCGTCAGTAACGTCGTGGCACTGACAGTAAGTTTTAAAATCTCGCCACCGTAGGGCTCTAAAACAATGTCCTGCATATTGAATGCAGCTGTACCCATGGCGACTACTGTTAAAAACCTGCGCGCCTTGCCGTTGCTGATGAATCGCTTCCAGGAATCTTTAAATGCGGGAACCGGTTCGAGTCTCAAGGCGGCGACCCGCAGGGGATCACGCGCTTCTTGCTTCCAAAGTGAAATCGCGTTCAACACAATTGTCAGCACCGCATGACCCTGTATGACCTGGATGAGCTTTAAAGGCGTAAAGTCTTGCAGCATCAAGCTGAACACAAAACTGCTACCAAGCATGCCCAGCAACAACATCACATACATCAACGCCACCACACGGGGACGCGTGGGTTCATCGGCCAAGTCAGTGGCCAAAGCAAGGCCAGCAGTTTGCGCCGTTTGCAAGCCAAGACCTACCAACAAAAAAGACAATGCCGCAATCCCTTGATTTAGCCAGTCGGGCGTAGGTATGTGACCTTGACCCGTCAGCACCAGCAGTGCAAAAGGCATGAACGTCAAGCCTGCAAATTGAAGCATGGTGCCGGTCCAGATGAAAGGTACACGGCGCCAGCCAAAGGCTGAGCGGTGGGTATCGGAACGAAAACCCGTGACAGCACGAAACGGCGCGACCAATAAAGGAATGGCCACCATCAACGCGACCAGCCAGGCCGCTACGCCCAGTTCAACAATCATCACTCGATTGAGCGTGCCCAGCATCAGCGCAGCTGACATGCCCACGGTGACTTGAAACAGCGACAACCTGAGCAGACGCCCCATAGGCAAACCGGCACTTGCAGCGTCTGCGAACGGCAGGAACTTTAGGGGAAGTCGGCGAACGCCGTTTTTAAAGCTGGGAATTTTCATGGCTTCGTCCACTGCATGGCCTGCGACTTATAAAAGCCGCTGGACACGCGCTCGTCGTGCGTGTGAGTCCAGCCTTGAAGCACAGCGTCCTGATGCATGAGTTCTAAAAGCTTTTCTTTTGCCATCGGCTCCAACCAAGGCGCACGATTAGTACGCGGTAAAAGCCGCCCAACAGAAATCAAAATTGCCAGCAACGGGGTACGTGGCGCAAACGTAAAGGCAATAGATGTTGATGTGCGCTCTGCCAGACGCGACAGCGCATTAACGGCGTCTTTGGTTTCGTAATGGATGATGGAGTCCATGGCAACGACGTGGTCAAAGCGGCCAAGTTTGTCATCCAGCATGTCACCGCTGCGAAACTCAACCGAGCCATGTCCAAGCGACTCGCGCATGCGTTGTCTCGCTATTTCAACCAACTTTGGCGACAAGTCAATGGCGACAACGTCTGCGCCTCGTCGTGCAGCCTCAACGGCTAAAGCGCCCGTGCCACATCCTGCATCCAGTATGCGGCAGCCCTGCAGGTCCTCGGGAAGCCATGACAACAATGTCTCCCGCATTTTGGTGCGGCCAGCGCGTACGGTCGTGCGAATCCTGCCAACAGGCGCATCAGATGTCAGTTGTTCCCAGGCTTGCACTGCTGTGCGATCAAAGTAGTCTTCGATCTGGCTGCGTCGTCTGGTGTATGTCGCCGTGTCCACAACATTACCCTTAATCAAAGCCGAGCAGGTCAAAAATGTCGCGGTCTTTCATCGGTACTGCATTCAAGGGCTCGGTACCGAGCCACAGCGAAGCCGCAAGCCGCATGTATTCTTTTTGCACTGCCTCTAGCTCTGGCGAATATTCCATTTCAAACAGGGTGGACTTTTTCAGCCGACTGCGGCGAATCACGTCCAGATCCGGAAAGTGAGCAGCCAATTTCAGGCCAATCTTATTGTTGTACTTGTCGATTTGATCCGTGTCTTTGCTGCGGTTAGCGATAACGCCGCCCAGCCTGACGTTGTAGTTTTTGGCTTTGGCACCAATCGCCTGAACAATTCGATTCATGGCAAAAATAGAGTCGAAGTCGTTGGCGGTCACGATAAGTGCGCGGTCAGCATGTTGCAGCGGGGCAGCAAAGCCGCCACAAACCACATCTCCCAGAACATCAAATATCACGACGTCGGTGTCCTCAAGCAGGTGATGCTCCTTGAGCAGCTTGACGGTTTGTCCGACCACATAGCCGCCGCAGCCTGTGCCCGCAGGCGGGCCGCCCGCTTCTACACACATGACACCGTTGTAGCCAGGAAACACGAAATCCTCAACGCGCAATTCCTCGGCATGAAAATCAACTGACTCCAGAACATCAATGACGGTAGGTAACATTTTTTTCGTCAAGGTAAATGTGGAGTCGTGCTTTGGGTCGCAGCCAATCTGCAGCACACGCTTGCCCAGCTTTGAAAATGCTGCTGACAGGTTTGAAGAGGTTGTACTCTTACCAATGCCGCCTTTGCCATAAATAGCGAAGACCTTGGCATTGCCAATTTTTAAGTTGGGGTCAAGCTGTACCTGCTGGCTTCCTTCGCCATCGAGTTGAATCTTGGTGCGTTCACCTCGGCTTTTGATGCTGGGAAACGGAACAGTGGTTGTGTTCATGCGGGAACTCCTTCTTTGGACTCAGTAAATACACCTTCAAGCCGATCTTCCAGTTCTTCAACTGCGCGGCGCAGGGCGTCAAGGGTGGCAGCATCGGGCTGCCAGTAATTGCGTTCGGAGGCTTCAATCAAACGATTCGCAACGCGCATTGATGCGGTCGGGTTGAGTTTTGCCAAGCGCTCGCGCATGACAGGGTCGATCAAAAAGGTCTCGGTCAATTCTTTGTAAACCCACGGCTGTACTTGCCCGGTGGTGGCTGACCAACCCAGGGTATTGGTGACGTGCACTTCAATTTGGCGCACACCTTCGTAGCCGTGCTCGAGCATGCCTTCGTACCATTTGGGATTGAGCATGCGGGTACGGGTCTCAAGGGCGACCTGTTCCGTCAATGAGCGTACCGCGCCATCGCCTTTGGTTTGGTCGCCAATGTAAACCGGTGGCGTGCTGCCGCCTCTGGCAATTTTTACGGCTTGCGTGATGCCGCCTAGCGTATCGAAATAATTATCGACCGTGGTCACGCCAAGTTCAACCGAATCAAGGTTTTGGTAGGTGAGCTGCACATCAGCAAGGGCGCTCTTGAGCAGTGCGGTTTGTTGTACTGCACGACCGGTGCGGCCGTAGGCAAAGCCCTTGCGGCGCGTGTAGGTTTCAGCCAACTCGCCCTCCTGGGTCCAGCGGCTGCTTTCAACCAGGTTGTTAACGTTGGCGCCGTAAGCACCTTCGGCATTGCCGTAAACACGCAAGGCGGCGATCTCGAGTGTGCAGCCATGCTCTTGCTGGTACGCCAGCGCATGTTTGCGAATCCAGTTCATCTCAAGCGGCTCGTCGGCTGACGCTGCCAGAAAGGCTGCCTCGGCCAGCAGTTTGATTTGCAGCGGCATCAGATCCCTGAAGATACCTGACAACGTAATGACGACATCGATCCGGGGGCGTCCAAGCTGGGCCAGTGGTATTAGGGTCGCACCCGCAAGGCGGCCATAGCTGTCAAAGCGTGGCAACGTACCCATCAATGCCAAAGCTTGTGCGATAGGCGCGCCTTCGTTTTTGAGGTTGTCGCTGCCCCACAACACCATGGCGATCGATTCGGGCAGCGCGTTGCCGTCAGCCATGTGGCGATCAAGCAGCAGTTGCGCTTGTTTGGCTCCATCCCTAACCGCGAAACCGCTGGGTATACGGAAAGGGTCGAAGCCGTGCATGTTACGACCTGTCGGCAGCACTGCCGGTGTACGCAAGATGTCGCCGCCCGGTGCCGGCCGAATAAAACGCCCATCCAGTGCGCGCAAAATACCTTCAACTTCGGTGTCTTTTGCCAGCATCGCGTCTGCAATTTGTAGTTCGCCCAGAATTGATTTTGCATCGTCGTCGCGAAGCATGGCACCGGCTTTGAGGGCTTGATCAATGCTTTGGCCTGCCACCAGCGATTCAACCGCAGCTCTGGGAAGTTGCTTGCCATGCGCTGCGTCAGCCATTGCCAAGAGCATGTCCACACGCTGCTCGGCGCTAGGCGCACGCCCGGTGACATGCAAACCGTGTGGTATTAGGGTGTATTCGAGTTCAAGCACCTGTACAGCCAACAATGAAACTCGACTGTCTGCATCTCCAGTCGGTGCCGTATCCCACAATGGGGTCGCGTTGGCAAGATTGAGCTCAGCGGCTTGAGATTGGAGCAGCGCTGCAAACTCGCTTCGATCTGTGGCTTGGGGCTCCATGGTGCGCCAACGCTCAATTGACACTTTGAGGTCATTGAGTCCCTTGTACAGACCTGCTTGAGCCACCGGCGGTGTCAGATAGCTGATCAGCGTTGCCCCGGATCTGCGTTTGGCAATTGCGCCTTCAGAAGGATTGTTGGACGCATACAGATAGATGTTTGGCAAATCATCAATCAGCCGATCAGGCCAGCAGCTGCCGGACATACCACTTTGCTTACCTGGCATGAACTCCAGCGCACCATGCGTGCCAAAGTGCAGCACGGCATTGGCCTTGAAATCTTCACGCAAGTAGCGGTAGAAAGCGGAAAACGCGTGGGTTGGTGACAAGCCTTTTTCAAACAGCAGCCGCATCGGGTCGCCTTCGTAACCAAATGAGGGTTGCACGCCCACCAAGATATTCCCAAACTGTTTGCCAAGTACAAAAATCGAATGGCCATTGCTGAGCTGGCGACCGGGCGCAGGACCCCATTGGGCTTCAATTTCCTTGAGCCAGCGCTCGCGCTTGACGTGGTCGTCAGCGCTGATAAGTGTGTGCACGTTTGCGTCTGATCCGTACTGTTCGGCGTTGCCCTTAAGGATGCTGTCGCGCAGGCTATCGATGGTGTCTGGCAAGTCCACCGAATAGCCCTGCGCTTTCATGGCCGTTAGGGTATGGAACATGGACTCAAAAACTGACAGATAGGCGGCGCTGCCAATGTTGCCTGCGTTGGGCGGAAAATTAAAGATGACAATCGCCACTTTACGCGAGGCATGCTCAGTGCGGCGCAGGGCTACCAGTTTGTCGACTCTTGCAGCCAGCATCAATGCACGCTCTGGGCATGACTGCATGTCTTTGGCACTGTCGGTTTCTTTGAAAGTGCAGGCGTGGTGGCATCCCGTGCAAGTGACGCCAGGCGTACCTGGACGCCCGCCAAATAAGATAGGACTGGTGCCGCCATCTAACTCGGGAATAGCGACCATGATGGTGCTTTCTACCGGCAGCAAGCCTCGGTCTGATCCGCCCCACTGCTCAAGCGTTTGAAACTCTGCAGGATGGGCCGCAACGTAGGGCACATCAAGTCGCGAAAGCACCTCTTCTGCCGCCTTGGCATCGTTGTAAGCCGGACCGCCCACCAAAGAAAACCCAGTCAGCGACACAACGGCATCAACAGCAACATGACCGTCTTTAAAAAAGAACGCATCAATGGCTGGGCGCGAATCAAGACCCGCCGCAAACGCCGGGATGACCTTCAAGCCGCGCGACTCCATGGCCGCGATAACGCCGTCGTAATGCCCGGCGTTGTTCGACAGCAGGTAAGAACGCAGAACCAGCAGACCCACAGTTCCTTTGACAGGCTGCCCTGACGGCAAAGGTAAGGCAGACAGCTCGGTTGCTAAACGGCCAGCCATTCGCGGGTGGTACAGGCCTAGTTCTGGATATTCAACCGGCGAGGGGACTTTAATCAGACCCCGCAAGCATTTGCGCGGGCCATCAGCGCCCCGGTCAATGACGTGGCGAACCAAATTAAACATGTTCTCATCAGAGCCACCCAGCCAGTATTGCAAGGTCATGAAATAGGCGCGAACGTCCTGTGCGGTCCCCGGAATAAAGCGCAGCATATTCGGAATACGGCGCAACATTTTCATTTGTTCTGCACCGCCGGTGGCCGCCTTTTCTTTGTTGCCACGCAATTTTTTCAGCAACGCCATCGGACCGCTGGCAGGTTTGTCGATGTCAAATTTGCCGAGTCGTGTCAGTTTGACCACTTCGGTCGCCGACGCCATGCAAATCATGGCATCGCAGTGCTCGCGCCGGGCGCGCAAGTCATCCAAGATAGGCAAAAAGTGGTCTTCAAGAAACAGCATACCGGCCACCACAATGTCAGCCTTGGCAATATCAGCCTTGCATCGCGCAATCGCCGCATCATTGCCCGCGTACTCAGATGCCGCGTGCATAGAAAGCTGCAGACCCGGAAATTCCCGCAGCAATAAAGTGTGAGCGCGCTGCGTTGAACTCGCCAAATGCGTATCCATAGTGACGACCACCACCCGAATAGGCGTGTTCGCTGCAGATGTTGCCGAATTACTGGCTGAAATGAGATTTGGCATCGTAAAGTGTCTCGATAGTCACCACCGGTACGCTGTTCATTTGTGCGTATCGCTCGGTGTTTCGGCGTGCTTTGCCGCGTACGAAAAAGGGAATCTTGCGAAGCTCCTTCTCCGCGTCTGTGGTCCAAGTCACGGGGGTCGCAGCCGGTAGACCTTTTGTAGTAGGGTTTGTTTGCGTAGCTGTCTGCGCCGCGTCTGCTGCTTGTGCAGGCACAGGGGCTTGTGGCTGCATGTCGCGCCCTGGCCGGGCGGTATGGCCACCCAAATGCGAAGGCGCTGCGTCTTCGTGAAACTCGGCATCGCCGCGAAACATGCCGATCAAATGTTCTTCCAGCCCCATCATGAGCGGGTGCACCCAGGTGTCAAACATGACGTTGGCGCCCTCAAAACCCATTTGAGGTGAGTATCTTGCAGGAAAATCCTGCACGTGGACCGGCGCTGAAATCACGGCGCAGGGTATACCTAAACGCTTGGCGATATGACGTTCCATTTGCGAGCCCAACACCAGTTCAGGTTGCAGTTCAGCAACTTTGGCTTCGACTTCCAGGTAGTCATCAGTAATTAAAGGCTCAATGCCATACAACTTGGCAGCTTCACGTACTTCGCGTGCAAACTCGCGGCTGTAAGTTCCTAGCCCCACGACTGTAAAACCCAATTCACGGCTGGCAATGCGCGCCGCTGCAACTGCATGCGTGGCGTCACCAAATACAAAGACGCGCTTGTTGGTCAAGTAAGTGGAGTCCACTGACTTGGCATACCAAGGGGCGCGTGCATTTGCATCGGCCAAGACAGTTGCAGGATCGATGTTTGCAAGCAGCGCGACTTCGGCAATGAATTCGCGGGTGGCGCCCGAGCCAATCGGCACCACTTTGGTTGAAGGTTGTCCAAAGGTGCGGGTCAGCCATTGAGCAGCAACAGCGGCGATTTCGGGATACAACACCACATTGAAATCTGCCTCGCCAATACGTGCCATGTCGTCGGGTGTCGCACCCAGCGGAGCCACAACATTGATGTCAACCCCGAGCTGGCTCAACAATGCCGTGATTTCGCGCAGGTCATCCCGGTGGCGAAAGCCTAATGCCGTGGCCCCCAGGATATTGCAGCTTTTTCGGCCGCTAGCAGCACTTTCAGCTTTCGGTGCCGATTTGGGCTTGGCCAGCGAACGCACCAGTTGATAAAAAGTCTCTGATGCGCCCCAGTTTTCCTTGCGCTGATAGCTGGGGAGCTCAAGCGCCACGACGGGAATAGGCAGATCAAGGGCTTTGGCCAAACCGCCAGGATCGTCCTGGATCAGCTCTGCCGTGCACGATGCCCCAACCAGCATGGCTTTAGGTTTAAAACGCTCAAATGCATCACGCGCTGCAGTCTTAAACAGCTCGGCCGTATCTCCACCCAAATCACGCGCCTGAAACGTGGTGTAAGTCACGGGTGGGCGCTTGGGTAGCCGTTCAATCATGGTGAACAACAAATCAGCGTAGGTATCGCCCTGCGGTGCGTGCAGCACATAGTGCACGTCCTCCATCGCGGTGGCAACCCGCATGGCCCCCACATGTGGTGGGCCTTCGTATGTCCAGAGTGTCAATTGCATGGGTTAATCTTGTTCACGTGGCCTAAGCCGCCAATTTAAGGCGGCGCACCAGCGGACGACTGAACAGCTCAGCCAGGTCGGCCGCTTGGTCATAACCCTGAATAGGGGTAAAAACCAGTTCAATCGCCCATTTTGTCGTCAAGCCTTCAGATTCGAGCGGATTGGCCAGACCAAGACCACACACCACAATGTCGGGCTGTGCCGCGCGGCAACGGTCGAGTTGGTTTTCAACATGCTGGCCTTCAGACAACATCGTGCCTTCAGGCAGCCAAGCCAACTCTTCAGCCAAGTGTTGGCGATGCAGGTAAGGCGTACCCACTTCAACCAGCGTCATGCCGAGCTCGCGCGATAAAAATCGGGCCAGCGGGATTTCTAACTGTGAGTCCGGGAAGAAAAAGATACGCTTGCCCGCCAAATGAACCCGCTGTCGTGCCAGGGCTGCGCTTGCACGCTGACTGGCGGGCAGGGTGACGCTGTCAAAATGGTCTTTTGCTACGTTAAACAGAGCAACCGCCGCCCACAACCATTGGGTTGTGCCTTCAACGCCTAAAGGAAAGGGTGCTGCAATCCGCTGGGCACCGCGGGCTTCCAGAGCTTTTGCTGTATCTGCCAGAAACGGTTGTGCCAGCAGGAACCGGGTGTTAGGGCCGACCGTTGGCAGCTCATTGGCCTGGCGAGGCGGGAAAAACGCAACCTTGTTCATGCCCAGCTGCTTGAACAGGCGAGCAAACTGGTCTTCCACCACATCGGCCAGCGTCCCCACCACCATCAAATCAACCGGTGCGTCGATCGCCGAAGGCGGCAAAACCGGTACCAAGCTGGCCAGACATGCATCTTCGCCTTGGGTGAATGTGGTTTCAATGCCGCTGCCGGAGTAATTCAATACCCTGACTTTGGGCAAAAACGAAGCCGACAGCCGGGATGCAGCGCGGGATAAGTCCAGCTTGATGACTTCTGACGGACAAGAACCCACCAGAAACAACAACTTTATTTCAGGCCTACGTTCCAGCAAGCGGGTTACCACGCGGTCCAGTTCGGTGTTGGCATCCGCCAGTCCGGCCAAATCTCGCTCGTCAATGATGGCAGTGGCAAACCGCGGTTCGGCAAAAATCATCACACCCGCGGCGGATTGGATCAGGTGGGCGCAGGTTCGTGAGCCGACTACCAAAAAGAATGCATCTTGAATTTTGCGGTGCAGCCAGATAATGCCGGTCAAGCCGCAAAACACTTCGCGCTGACCGCGTTCTTTCAGGACCGGTGCATCAGAGCAGCCACCCTGGCCTGAATTTTTAATGGGTATTACGGCGTTCATGCGGCTACTTTGTGACCAGCCATGGCAGTTTGTTGTTTCGCATAGTCAAGGCGTGCCATGCGCAGTTTCCAAATAAACTGCGCGGCGTTAATAACGTAGGTGAAATAAGCGGCAAGCGCCAAATACATCAGTTGGTGGCTATCAAGCGTTCCTGTGAACCACGCTGCCAGATAGGCTGTGTGCAGCGTTAACACCAACATGCTAAAAACGTCTTCCCAATAAAAAGCCGGGGCAAACAAGTAGCAGTCAAAGACTACCTTTTCCCAAATGCAACCTGTGATCATGATGGTGTACAGCGTGATTGTCTTGACAACGATTGACCAGATGGCCATGTCTTGACCCTCACCGGTTGCCAAATAGCGCAGTACAAGCCCCAAACTGACCAAAAATACCAAAAATTGAACCGGTGCCAGCACGCCTTGAACCCAAGTCCAGACGGTGTTGTCCCGTTTGATGCGCTGCTCGGGTGTGTACAAGGCGCGGTGAGCACTCATCACTTTGTTGCTGTCTCGTCCACGATTTGTCTCATTGCTTTGCACCATAAATGCAATTTACCTCCCCACACGCAATGTGTCAACTTTTATTTACGTAAATTAATATTGACAAGGCTATTGCTGCGAATCTTCATCTAACTCAGTAGAAACTTGATTGACGGAAGTTGTTTTCGCCTGTACAAGCTCGTAGGGTTGCGGGTTAGACTTTGCGTAAAACTTGTTACGCGGTACTTCACATTAAGTCTTGGTAAGAGAGTTGGTAAGCGACTTGGTAAGAATTGGCAGCCACATGATGTTAATGCTCTGGCAGGTTCAGTGCAGGCACGTCGTGCACACAGAATGCAAGACGTCAGGAGACGAATAATGAATTTACAAACAAAAGTCACCACTGGGCAAGTGGTCGATAAGCAAGAATCACCCTACTTCAGTGCTGGCGATCATGATGCGGGGTATGCCAAGGGCAGCCAGGCCATTGCACGGCTTGCCACTGATGCAAATCGAGAAGCGGTTGAATTGAGGCTGGCTTTGCTGTCCCGTGCCATCGAGGATGAAATCATTCCTCGCCTGATGCTGGCGCACCCCATTGCTGGCGACTGCTTGTCTTTGGCCCCGCTTGCCACAGCCCAAGTCAGCCAGCAGGATGTGGAAGCATTTGCCAAATTAGTGCTTGCGCCTGACGAAAATGTGGCCCATGCCTGTATTGAGGCCATGCGCACCAGCGGTATATCGGTCGAAACCATCTACACCGATTTGTTGGCACCTGTAGCCCGTTATCTTGGGGTGCTATGGGAAGAAGATCTCTGCGACTTCACAGAAGTCACCGTCGGATTGGGGCGGCTGCAGCAAGTTCTCAGAGAGCTGAGTCCCGCATTTGGTCAATCCAACGCCAGCACGAGCGGTAGTCGCGTTTTGTTGCTGCCTGGTCCGGGAGAGCAGCATACGTTTGGCCTGGTCATGGTTGCCGAGTTTTTCAGGCGGGCGGGCTGGGATGTTGGCGGCGGCGCATGGGAGGCTGGCGCTGACCCCGTGGTGATGGTGCAGCGCGAGTGGTTTGATGTGGTGGGGTTTTCGCTGGGCAATGTGGCCCAGCTTGATGACCTGGCCACATGCATAAAAAGCGTGCGTGCCGCAGCCTTGAACAAATCCATCTGCGTGATGGTCGGCGGGCCACTTTTTCTGGCCAATCCCGAATATGTCGCCTATGTGAATGCGGACGCGGCTTCTACAGATGGCGCGCAAGCACCTTTACTGGCGGCACGGCTGGTGTCAGCACGGTCGGAGGCAACACAATATCAGCGTTCGCCATCGATCACTGATGTAGCAGCTTAAGCTTGGTGCAGTTATTGCATTGCACTTGGTTTATCTACTTACCTCCCCCATCTCTCCAGGCTAATGAAGTCACCGATACAGGCAACAAAAGACAGCACCATCGGGCACTTCGAAAGCCCTGAGTTGTTCCTTGCGAATCTTGACGCCAGAACTACCGCGTCCCTGATTTCTGCGGCTGCGGATGTTGCGCTCATCATTGACGAGTTCGGCGTCATCAAGGACATGGCTTTTGGCAACGACGAATTAAGGCAGCACGGCTACCAAGACTGGCTCGGCAAGCCCTGGCTGGAAACCGTCACGATAGAAAGCCGCCCCAAAGTTGAAGAAATGCTGAGTGAGGCCGCCAGCGCGGGCAGCGCTCGGTGGCGCCACATCAACCACCCTTCAGCCAACAGTGCTGACCTGGCACTTTTATACACGGTAGTGCCTTTGAGCAGCAACGCTGGCGCCCAACGCGCCGTAGCCTTTGGGAGAGACTTGCGCTCCCAGGTCGCGTTGCAGCAACGGTTGGTCAGTGCCCAGCTGTCGATGGAGCGAGACTACTGGCGTCTGCGCCATGTCGAAACCCGCTACCGCTTGCTGTTTCAGGTGGCCGCAGAGGCGGTATTGATTCTTGATGCCACCACCGAAAAGCTCGAAGAGGCCAATCCGGCTGCCTATAAATTGCTCGGCGACAAAGCGCGGGTCACGCATTGGACGCTGTCTCAAGGCCTCGATGCCTTGAGTGTGCCTGCCGTTCAGCAATTGTTTGTGGCGCTGCGGCTGCGCGGTCGCGCCGACCCGATCACGGTGTGTTTTGCCGACTCAACCGATGTTTACAGCTTGTCGGGCTCTTTGTTCAGGCAAGAAAATTCAACCCACTTTTTGATCCGGATTGTTCCTGTAAAGCCGGCCCAGGCATCGACTGAAAGCAGCGCCACTCAGCTGCTGATGCGCGTGATCGACAGTGCGCCCGACGCCTTTGTCGTGACCGATCTGGACGGCAAAGTCTTGTCGGCCAACCGGGCTTTTCTGGAGCTCACCCAATTGGCCAGCGAAGCACTGGTGCGCGGTGAGCCTTTGCAGCGGTGGTTGGGGCGCAGTGGTGTAGACATGAATGTCTTGATCTCTAACTTGCGTCAGCGCGGCACAGTGCGTTTGTTTGCCACAACCGTCAGGGGCGAGTATGGGTCGGTGGCAGAGGCAGAAATTTCAGCGGTGTCAGTCACTTCGGGTGATCAGCCTTGTCTGGGCTTTACCATTCGCGATGTTGGCAGGCGCCTGACGAATGAGGTGATGACCAACAAAGATCTGCCGCGTTCAGCTGGCCAGATGACAGAATTGGTGGGCCGTGTTCCGCTGCGGGATATTGTTCGTGAAACCACAGATTTGATCGAGGAGCTGTGTATTGAAGCCGCGTTGGAGTTAACCGGTGACAACCGGGCAGCTGCAGCAGAAATGCTGGGCCTGTCGCGTCAAAGTTTGTATGTCAAGCTCAAACGTTTCGGCGTTGGGGATGCGCTGGTTGAAAGCTGACGCGATCAGACGATGACCTCGCAAAAGCCGAAATGCTATGAATTAAGTAGCTAGTGGCCCATGCGTTAACTGGGCCACAGCCCTAAAACATCCGTTAAATAACTTTCTGAAGTCTACGCCCTAGTCTGAGCAGGTTTTACAGACCTGACGCACTTTGGTTAAGCAAATCAAGCTGTTGACGGTTAATACCCAGCATCGTGGCAGCCTTGTTCAGGTCCGCACCTGCGCGCTCCATGGCCATGCGGATGAAGTTGCGCTGCAGCATTTCAGAAGCTCGCCGCATCAATTCGGGCAATGCCGCACTGCCGACCTGGTCACACAGCACCTGAACAGCTGCCTGCATCGGCTCGACGGCAACCGCAATTTCTCCGCTTGGGCTGGGCACCAGCCGAATGCTAAAGCCAATACAGGGCGGGTCAATTTCGCTGAGCAGGGTGGCTGCTACCTCAATGGGTTTCACAATGGCGTCCAGCGACAGCACCTGTGAGGCCACGTAGCCCGTCATACCCTCCCGGCTGACCCGCGCCAAAAGCTCTGCAAAAGGCTCATTGGGCAGACTGATCCAGTCCGACAACGGCCTGCCCCGCACCAATCCTTCGGTACTCGCTTGCACCAGCTTAAGAAATGCGGGGTTAGCCACGAGCACGCCGCCATCCACATCAGTCACAGCGACACCGTCCGTCGCGCTGTCGACCAGTCGGGCCAGCGTAGCGCCTAAATTTGCCGATGTTCCCAATTGTTCGGTCGTTCTGATCCTGACCAGCAATTGTTGTGAGTCAAGCACCCGAAAAGGCGTTGCCGTCACGCTGGTGCTGCTGACCCGGCCCATCAGCTGGGCTCGAGTTTCGGTGGACTGTCCGTTTTTAAGGGCACTGGCCAGGGCGGCCATCACGATGTCACGCGAGTGCCGCTCAAAGCCAAATGCAGCGTTTCTCCCGACCACTTGGCCGAGCGAGACATCGAACAATTCAGATGCGCTTTGGTTGGCTTCAATGATGTTCAGCGTGCTGCCATCGACCACGATCACCGCATCGGTGGCGACCTGAAACAGCAACCGGTAGCGTGCTTCCGCCTGTCGGGCATGGGCGTAATGGCGTTCCATTTCTTTTTGTGCGCCCATGAATTTTTGTTGCAGCGCCGCGCTGATGCCCAGGTCGCGGCCCACTGCCAGAATCGGCCCCCGAGCGCCAAGGCGCATGGCGGTGTAGGCCACAGGCACACTTGCCCCATCACTGGCGCAGTGGTTGACTTCCCGTTTTCGGGTAGCACGGGTGGTGGACGCCTCGGCCATCAGGCTTTCAACCTTGCCCTTGCATTCTTGGGTCACGGTTTCGATCCAGGGGTGACCGATCCATGTGTGCGCGTTGCAGGCAAGCGGTGTAGAGGCACGCTGGTCGACGCGCTGCACCACGCCTTGGTCGTCAATGACCAGCGCAATATCACCACCCAACGACACCATGGTTCGCGCGAGCTCAGGCGCCCATTCAGACAACGATTCTGAAAAAGTGGTCGCTAAAGTTGCGTTTGCTGCTTCGATCATGGCATCACCTTCACCCTATCTTTTATCTGACGTCGACAGCCCAATCGAGATAGATCGCTGTCTGCCAAAAGCAAGTGTTACCCCGCCTGATGGCGAATCAACAGTTTCTACGCCCGTTTTACTGTCAGAAGTGTAGGTGTAAATATAAGTTGACACAAGACAATGTCAATTAAATAATACACACATGCTTGTTTTAACGCCGCGTCCCAGCTTTTCAACAGTGACTGAGCTGTTCAAACCGGTAACGTGGTTCCCGCCGATGTGGGCGTTTTTGTGCGGCGTGGTGGCCTCGGGCGTGTCAATGCAAGACAAATGGCTACTTGCCGTTGTGGGCGTTATCTTGGCCGGACCTTTGGTTTGCGCCACCAGTCAGGCCGTTAATGACTGGTATGACCGGCATGTAGATGCCATCAATGAGCCTTTAAGGCCGATTCCCTCGGGCCGTATGCCGGGTCACTGGGGCCTTTACATCGCTATTGTGTGGACAGTCGTCTCGATGATGGTTTCCACCGTTCTCGGATTTTGGGGTTTTTGCGCCGCCGTGATCGGCTTGCTTTTGGCCTGGGCTTACAGCGCTCCGCCTGTCAGGCTGAAAGAAAACGGCTGGTGGGGCAACGCGGCTTGCGGCATCAGTTACGAAGGCATTGCTTGGGCCACAGGTGCGGCCGTCATGGCAGGCGGCATCATGCCAGACAGCCGCTCGTTGTTATTGGCTTTGCTCTACAGCCTGGGCACCCACGGCATCATGACGCTGAACGACTTCAAAGCCATTGAAGGTGACCGCCGCATGGGCGTACGTTCACTGCCGGTGCAATTGGGCGTGCAAAACGCTGCACGGGTGGCCTGTGCGGTCATGGTCTTGTCGCAGCTGGGCGTTGTTGCCTTGCTGGTCAGCTGGGGCAAGCCGATACATGCCGCTGCCATCGCTGCGTTGATGGCGGTGCAATGGGTCATGATGCGGCGGTTTTTGGCCCGCGTGACCGAGCGTGCCCTGTGGTACAGCGGCTTTGGCGTGCCGCTGTTTGTGGCGGGCATGATGGTCAGCGCGTTTGCCCTGCGCGGTTTGATACAAGCCGCCCCATGAAAAATTTAGCCCGAAGCCTACCCCTGGTACCCGAAACCCGATGGTGCCTGCGCACTGTATGGGTCAATCTGGCTCCCAGGCGGAGTGCCCGACAGGTCGTAATACAGCGACAAACGCCCGTGCGCTGCGGGCCAACGAATTCCGAACACGGTTGTGAAAGAGGTAATTGAAATGACAATGCTTGAAACTTTTGATGTGGTGGTGGTGGGTGGTGGGCCTGCTGGTGCAACGGCGGCGCAAGACCTCGCCAACAAAGGGCGCAAGGTGCTGCTTCTTGACCGGGCCGGCCGCACCAAACCCTGTGGAGGCGCGATACCGCCGCGCCTGATCAAAGACTTCGCCATCCCCGACGCCATGCTGGTCGCCAAAGCCACATCCGCGCGCATGGTCGCACCCAGCAACAAGCAGGTGGATATTCCGATTGAAAACGGCTTTGTGGGCATGGTGGATCGCCATGAGTTTGACGAATGGCTGCGCGAGCGCGCCGCTGCTAGCGGGGCCGAAAGGCGCACCGGCAGCTTTGACAAGCTGACCCGCGAAGACGACGGCACTTGCGTCGTGCACTACCACGCCCCTGACCTCAGCCGTGACCGCCACAACCGCGGCGAAGGTGTGCCGATGGCCGTGCGGACGCGCAGCGTGATTGGCTGCGACGGTGCCCGCTCGGGTGTGGCTCGACAGGCCATACCCGGCGCAAAAGATGTGCCCTGCGTGTTTGCCTACCATGAGATCGTGCGCGCCCCAGCCATCAAGCCGGCTGGCTACGATGGGTCGCGTTGCGATGTGTACTACCAGGGCAAGTTGTCGCCCGATTTTTATGGCTGGGTTTTCCCGCATGGCGATACGCTCAGCATAGGCACGGGCAGTGCAGACAAGGGCTTTTCATTGCGCGGCGCTGTTACCAGCCTGCGCGAGGTTGCAGGCCTGAAAGATGCCGAAGTCCTGCGCCGCGAAGGCGCCCCCCTGCCCATGAAGCCGCTGCGCTGCTGGGACAACGGGCGCGATGTGGTGGTGGCAGGCGATGCCGCCGGTGTGGTGGCTCCTGCCTCAGGCGAAGGCATTTATTACGCCATGTACGGCGGGCGACTGGCGGCAGACGCGGTGGAGGACCTGCTGCAAACCGGTAACCCGAAAGCTTTGCGCATGGCGCGCAAACGCTTCATGCGGGCGCATGGCAAGGTATTTCTGGTGCTGGGCATCATGCAATGGTTTTGGTACGGCAGCGAAAAACGCCGCGAGCGCTTTGTCAAAATGTGCGAAGACAAAGACGTGCAGCAACTGACTTTTGATGCCTACATGAACAAAGAACTGGTACGCGCCAAACCGATGGCCCACGTCCGCATCTTTTTCAAGGACATGGCCCATTTGATGGGGTTTGCCAGGGTATGAACGTTTGAGCGTGTTGAACGAGCCGCTTAGCGCATGATTGACTGGGCGTGGTTTTTATCAAGCAGCCATCTGGTGGACACCGTGATCGCCCTGACGCTCGTCGAAGCGGCGGTGCTGGCAACGTACTACCGCACCACCGGGCGCGGCGTGCGCCCTCGTGACTTTGCCTTAAATATGGTGTCAGGCCTGTGCCTGATGCTTGCCTTGCGTAGCTCACTCGTTAACGCCAATTGGCCGTGGATTGCCATTTTCCTCAGCGCAGCGGGTGTGGCGCATGCGGTAGACATGGGGCAACGTTGGTCCCGGCTCCGCCGACACCGTGATCACCCGTGATACGAACGCTACTTCTCGGCAAAAGCCCGCTCAATCACAAAATCTCCAGGCTTTGACGTCGTGCCTTCTTTAAAACCGCGCTCTTCCAGCATGGTTTTCAGGTCTTTCAGCATGCCGGGGCTGCCGCAAATCATGACCCGGTCTGTGGCGACATCCAACAGTGGGAGTTTTAAGTCTTCGAACATCTTGCCGTTGGCCATCAGGTCTGTCACCCGGCCCATGGTGCGGTAGGACTCGCGCGTGACGGTGGGGTAGTACAGCAGCTGTTTGGCAATCATTTCACCCAAAAACTCGTGCTGCGGCAAATGCTCAGTCACCAGGTCGTGGTAGGCCAGCTCGTCTTTTTCGCGCACACCGTGTACCAAAATCACCTGCTCAAAGGCTTCGTAGGTGTCAGGGTCGCGGATGATGCTCATGAACGGTGCCAGGCCAGTGCCGGTAGACAGCAAATACAGGCGTTTGCCAGGCAGCAAATAGTCAATCAGCAAGGTGCCGGTAGGCTTTTTGCCCACAATGACGGTGTCGCCAACCTGGATGTGCTGCAGGCGTGATGTCAGCGGGCCGTCGGGCACCTTGATGCTCAAAAACTCCAGATGGTCTTCGTAATTGGCGCTCACGATGCTGTATGCCCTCAGCAGCGGTTTGTCATTGACCTTCAGGCCGATCATCGTGAAATGCCCATTGCTAAAGCGCATGGACTCGTCGCGTGTGGTGGTAAAAGTGAACAGTTTGTCGGTCCAGTGGTGAACAGACAACACCCGTTCTTCATTAAAAGCGCTCATAGAGTTTGACGTTTTACGTTAAGCATTTGCAAGGGGAAACCCGGATTTTACCGTTCTGTAGGCTTCAACGAGCTTGTCGGCAAGTCGGATGGGGCGAAATGGTCAAACGGGTAAAACGGGTCATCAACGGGCCGGTTCTGGCTGTCCACCAACCGCAGACCGAGCTGGCTTTCAATCACGCCGATTCGGGTGACCGGCGTTTGGCTGCTGACGGATGCCGCCATGACGGCCTGGCGCATTGCGGCTGGTGCGGTAAAAGCCAGTTCATAGTCATCACCGCCTGAAAACACCACCTGGCGCTGCATTTGAGCATCAAATCGACCCTTGGCCCACGTATTATCTACGCAAGCAGCTATCAAATTCATAGTAACGTCAGCGTTTACCAGCGCGCCTACGCCAGACGCCGTCAGGAGATGACCGAGGTCGCCGGCCAGCCCATCACTGATGTCAATGCTTGACGTGGCAACGCCGCGCAGCGCGATGCCCAGTGCGACTCTAGGTGTGGGTTGTTCAAGTCGCAGCTGCGCGGGCGCCAGCAAACCGGGGGGCAGCTCGATCTTGCCCTGCAGGGCAACAAGCGCCAGCCGGGCGTCGCCCAGTGTGCCGCTGACGTAAATGTCGTCGCCCGGGCGTGCCCCGCTGCGCAAAATGGCTTGCCCGCGAGGTACTTCGCCAAACACGGTGATACAAATATTCAGCGGGCCTTGTGTGGTGTCGCCGCCTATCAGGTCACAGGCATGTGCATCAGCGAGCGCCCACAGCCCGCTTGAAAACTCTTGCAACCAGCTTTCGTCAACACAGGGCAGGGCCAATGCCAGGGTAAAAGCGACGGGCGTCGCACCGCAAGCCGCCAAATCGCTTAAGTTGACCGCCAGCGCTTTGTGGCCCAATGACCTTGGACTGACATCCTGAAAAAAATGGCGGCCTTCCACCAGCATGTCACTGGATATGGCCAACTGCATGCCCGGCCCAAGGTTCAGCAGGGCGCAATCGTCGCCCACACCCAGCGCCGCGTGCGTAGGTTGACGTTTGAAATAGCGAGCGATCAAGTCAAATTCAGTCATAGGTTTGTTGAGAGCAGCGTTTGCGGGCCATGAGCATACAGGGTGCTGCGCCGATTGATAAGGAATCAAATGGGCGCCTGCCAGATGCAGTGAACCTTTTAAAATAGCGCAAGTATCAGGAGTAAGTCATGCGGTGGTCTGAAGTGCTCACAAGCCCGTATTTGAAAAATCTGCCATTCAAAATTGAGCTGAATCAGTTTGGGCAGGTGTTGATGTCGCCCGCGTCGAATGTACACGGTGCTGTTCAAGTTGACATGGCATATGTTTTCAAGTCCAAACTCAAAAGCGGACAGACCTTCTCAGAATGCTCCATTCAAACCCGCGATGGCGTCAAAGTGGCTGATGTTGCCTGGGCCAGCGACGAGTTTTTGGCGCGTCATGGTGATGTGACCCCTTTCCCCCAAAGCCCCGAGCTGTGCGTCGAAATCGTTTCCCTGTCTAACTCCAAACGTGAAACTGAACACAAGGTCTCACTCTACTTCGCCCACGGTGCGCAAGAAGTCTGGGTGGTAAACCTGAAAAAAGAGGTCAGCATGCATGTCGGTGGCCTGCCAGCGGTCAAGTCCAGGATTGTGCCGAGGTTTAAGGGCTTTTAGCCGGTAAGGCGAGGCGGGGGCAGCACACCCTACCCCTGCCCGTAAGCCGCATTTACCCTGAAACGCTGTGCCGCCTGGCGCACTACTTCGGCCAGCAAGGCCTCGTCCGCCTGTTTTTCGCGCAGCCATTGGGCATCGTTTTGGCCGCGTTCAACACCGTTGTGCAGCATGTTGACGAATGCGGCGGCACCTAGTTTTTGGGCTTGGACTTCAATTTGCCTGAACGTCAGCCAAATGTGTTCGCGCAGCGGCATGTGCCTGCCGGTGGCGGGGTCGACATACACCGCATCGAGTCCGAAACGGCAGGCCTGAAAGCGGTTGTAGGTGTAGACCAGATAGTCGTCTTCCTGCGGCGTAAAGGGCTGATCGACCATAAACCACGCCGCCAGCGACTGTACAAACCCGGACAAGGCGGCGGCGCGGGTGACGGTGAGCGGCGTGTCAAACACCCGGATTTCAATGGTTCCAAATTCAGGTTTGGGCCGGATATCCCAATAAAAATCTTTCATGCTTTTAACCACACCGGTATGCGTCATTTTGTTGAAATAGGTGGTGAAGTCGTCCCACGTCAACACAAAAGGCGCACGGCCTGACATGGGAAAGGCAAACACGGAGTTAAGCCGGGCTGAGTCAAAGGCCGTGTCTTGCCCCTGTACAAAAGGGCTTGACGCCGACAGTGCAATAAAGTGCGGAATGTAGCGTGACATGCGGTGCAGCGTGAGCAGTGCGGTGTCTGCATCGGGGCAGCCCACATGCACGTGCTGGCCAAAAATGGTGAACTGCTTGGACAAGTAACCGTACAACTCGGACAGTTCGCGAAAGCGCGGTTTGTCATAAATGCGGCGTTCGTGCCATTTTTGAAAAGGATGGGTACCGCCCCCGACGATGGCAATGTTGAGCTTGTCGGCGCTTTTGACCAGCGCATCGCGTATTTGCGTCAATTGCCCCAGCACCTCAGACGGTGACTTGCAAACGCCGGTCGACATTTCAATCATGCTGGACGTTATTTCGGGCACCACCGCGCCGGGCAGCGGGATTTTTTTCATCAGGCGCAGCATGTCCTCGGCATACGGTGCCAAGTCATAGTCATGGGTATTGACCAGTTGCAGCTCCAGCTCGACGCCTAACGACAAAGCGTCGGACTTTTGAAAAGGCTCAAGACTCATGGACCGGTCCTTTTGAGGCTTTGAGCAGTTGCAACTTAGGCGGCCTGGAGCTTTCACCCGAGCCGGTAATGGCCACGGTAGCCAGCGCGGCACCCAGCAGCTCCATCAGCAAAATGGCGGGCAGCGCAATACTGGCGATTTGCTTGCCCAAAACCGGCGCAGCCACCACAAAAGTTGACACCAACAGCAGCGCAACCGATGACATCGGCGACATCGCGCAGCCTACCCAAAGTGCTTGCTGCCAGCTAGAGCCGCTGCCCAGGCTGCCCAACGCTGCCCCCACAATTTTGGCCAGCACGCGCACGCCCACCAGCAGCGCCACCAACCCGGCCACCGGGCCGCCCCAGTCAGCCTGCGCGGCCACGACAGACACCAAAACAAACATCAGCATCGTCAGCATGCTCGACGCGGTGCCCATCTGCCGGGGCCAGGACCAGGGGCGCGGATTGAGTTGCTTGAGCAGCATGCCGCCCAGCAAGGCCGACAGCGGTGCCGAGCCGCCAAAATGCGCCGCCAGTGCTGCACCGGCCGCGATCACGGCCAGCAGCAAGATGGCCGTGTTCTCACTGGCCGGGCTCATGACGCGCAGCGCACTGCGTAACACCAGCGCTAGACCGGCTCCCACCGCAACTGACAAGCCCAGTACCACCAGCACCGGGTAAAAGCTGCCCGTCAAGGTAATTGGCCCGGGTATCGTGTCGCCGCGTGCCATCAGGCCTGCACTGGCACTGCACAGGGTCAAGGCATACAGCGTGCTCAGGGTTGAAAGCACCATGGCCCGCTCGCTCACCGGGCCCGAGGCGCGCGTGTCCATCAGCACCCGCGCCAACACCGCGGGCGATGCGGCCATGGCCACCATGGCCAGCGGCTGTGCAACCGCGTCCCGCACACCCATCCAGTGCATGGCGTAGTACACGCCAAATACCGTCAAACCAGATTCCAGAAGGCTTTGCACCAGCACCATCGGGTTGTGTTTGAACCAGCGCAGCGGTATGCGCCCGCCAGCCTCAAACAGCACCACCGCCACACCCAACTCCAGCAAAAAAAGCCCGGTGCCTTGCAGCGGCCATACAGCGCCGTTAAAACCAGCAAACCCAGCCACTGTACCGACCACCGAGTAGCCGATGACCTTGGGCAAGCCGGTGTAGCGCTGAACCAGGTGGCCAGCCGCCGCAGCCAGTGCCAGCAGCACGGACCATTGCACAGTAGCCAGCCCGGCTGAGGGTTTGATCCATTCCGCCCATATTGTCAAAAGCTCTTGCATGAATGCGCTGGCCCTCCAAAGTTGCCTTTGAGGGTACTGGCATTACGTATGAATCAGGGTAGGACCAAAGCGTGACAAACGTAACTGTCTGCAAAGAAATAGCGGTTTACCGAGGCACAAAAAAACTTGCCGGTGCACTGCGCCAGCGCGCCCAAATCTCGCCCCTGATACGCGCTCTGTCAATGCCGCTGACGTTGTGAGCCTGCAATGCCAATCGAAACGCGCAATAAAAGCTGACCGACAAATTCAATGCGCCAATCAGCGGGATGGCCGCCATGCACCACCAGATCAGCGGCTGCCTGAAAGCCTCCAGACCCAGTGCAGCGCCCGCTGCTGCCAGTTGCCCGGCCGACAAAGTCACGTGCCGCGCTTGCAATTCAAAACCAAAAAACCCGGTAAATGCGGGAATCAATCCCAGCATAAAACCCAGCGAGATGTTGGAGGCAAAGCCTGAACTGTTCTCGCGCAAAAAAGTTGACCATCTGCCCGCGCGGTTTTCGCCTAGCAGGCGCGTAAACCGGGGGTTATGGGCAATCGCAGAGTCCAGCCGATGCAGCACAAACCAGTTTTCAAACCAGCCGCCCACCATGCTGGAGGCAAACAAAATCAACCCCGTAAAGGCCGCCCACAACAGTGTCGGCCCGAGCAGAGACAGGGAATGCAGCACATACAGTGCTTGTTGCTGCGAGACCATCGGCTGGCTGCTCAGCAACACCAAGACAACATTGACCAGCAGCACGGCAGGCACCACCATCAACACATTGCCCAATACGGCCGCCACTTGCGAGCGCACCAGATGCGTGACTTCGTCAACAAAATCCCCAATCGCCGAGGCCGAATCGATGTCTTTGAGCTTGGCCGCCATCGCCGGTGCGGTCATGGCCGGCTGCTTGGTCGCCAGGGTCAGGTGCAGCAACTGGATCAAAACGAAACTTGCGGCATACACAAAACCCGACGTCAAGCCATTCCAAAAGGCCGACAGTCCCAGCGCAACGACCCCAAATTTCAGCAGCGTTGTCAACGCGGTCACCGCGCCACCGCCCATCGCTTTACCGAGCATTTGCCGGTACTCGGCTTTGTCGCGGGTGATGTAGTGCTCACCCGTCTCGGCGCTGCGCTCTGCCATTTTGGCTGACAGCAGCGTAGAGTTGGTTCTGATCAGTGCGCCAATGCTTTTGCTGTCTTGCCCGATCGCGGCGCGGCGTGCCAGCAGCTTGATGGCGGCTTGGGCCGGGGCGCCGGATGTCAGGGTGTCAAGCAATTCCCGCACCCTGACAATGCGTTCGCGCAACTGCCGCAGCATGAACACCATGCCCACCGAAATTCCGTTTTCTTCAAAATGGGTATACACCCCATTGGCGGCCTGACGGCAGGTTTCCAGCCGGGCGCGCAATTTGGCAATCGCAGCTCTTAGGGGCTCATCGCCCTGCGCTGGGTCAAAAAAGATTTGCCGCAGTTCAGCCAAGTCGTTAGACAGCGGGTGAAATGCCCTATCGTCGTCATTGGCGCGGTCCATGCGCAGGCGCAGTTCAGGCGCAAAGCCGGTGGCGCGAATTTGCGCGGTGCAATAGGTCAGCGCGTCCATCAAGTGGTGCTGCCAGGCCAGTGTTTCGGCGGCTGGATCGCTGGACAGCAAGCCCACCAGCTGGTCAATTTGCCCATCAGTGACCGCTGACAGCCACTGCGCATCAAAACGCGAAGGGGCTACCAGCGCAAAAAGTGCAGCGGCATCGCGGGTTTCTGGCGTACCTGGCAGTATCTTGCGGCGCAGGCGGTCGGTCAATTCACTGACAAACGCAGTGCGCGGCGCAAAACCAAAGTCCGCCAGCAGCGTGGTGACGTCCACGGTTTGCAGCAACACTTGCCACCACGCTTGCAGCCGCTTTTGCAGTTCAGGTTGTGACTGCACCGCATCCATGAACGTTTGCAGCCGTGACAGGCTACCTGCCGGTGCGCTTTTGTCGCCGCGCAGCCACTCAAAAAGCGAAATCAGCCAAACATGGCGCCCGGCCAGGCTGGCCTCGGGGTCGAGCTCGGCCAATAGGGTGCGCAGGTCTTTCATGTCTTCTGCCGCGCGGTCAGTGCAGCGTGCGGCCAGACGGCGCATTGCCGGTGGCCTCCAGCACAAACATGGGAATCAGCGCCTCAAAGCGTTCACCATCTTCCGCCACACAAAAGTAAGTGCCATGCATCGCGCCCGTGGATGTGCGCAGTCGTGAGCCGCTGCTGTACTGAAACGACTCGCCGGGCCGGAGCAACGGCTGGTTACCCACCACACCCAACCCTTTAACCTCTTCGACATGGCCATTGGCATCGACAATTTCCCAATGGCGAGAGATCAATTGCGCCGCGACTTGCCCGGTGTTGGTGATCGTCACCGTGTAGGCAAAACCGTAAATGCTGTCGTCAGGCGACGACTGCTGGGGCACGTATTGCGCGACTACCGCGCAGCGAAACTGGTATTTTTGAGGTGAGGTCATGGTTAGGCATGAGGATGAGCTTTGGCCGGTCATGTTAACTGGCATGGGTTGTTGCACAATTCAAGCCATGAGCTCTACACCCACCACCCAACAGCCCACCTACCGAATTGCCCCCTCTATTTTGTCCGCCGACTTTGCCCGCCTGGGCGATGAGGTCAAAGCCGTGATTGCTGCTGGGGCAGACTGGATTCATTTTGATGTGATGGACAACCATTACGTGCCCAACCTGACGTTTGGCCCCATGATTTGCAAGGCGCTCAAACCGCACTCAAAAAGAGCCGACGGTACGCTGGTGCCGATTGATGTGCACTTGATGGTGCAGCCCGTTGACGCGCTGGCAGCAGCTTTTGCCGATGCCGGCGCGGACCTGATCAGCTTTCACCCTGACGCCTCTGGCCATGTCCACCGCAGCATTCAGGCCATAAAAAGCAAAGGCTGCAAAGCCGGTTTGGTATTTAACCCAGCTGAACCGCTGGACGTGCTGGACTGGGTCATCGACTACATCGACCTGATCTTGATCATGAGTGTCAACCCCGGTTTTGGAGGCCAGTCATTTATTGACAGCGCCTTGCGCAAAATTGCGTCGGTGCGCAAACGCATTGATGCCTGCGGCAAAGACATTCGGCTGGAGGTCGATGGCGGCATCAAGCTAGAGAACATTGCCCAGGTTGCCGCAGCAGGCGCAGACACCTTTGTGGCGGGCAGTGCGATTTTTGGTACGCCGGATTACCAGGGTGTGATCGACGCCATGCGGATGGCGCTGAAGGGTTAAACCTAAAAACGGCAGTTGACCGCTAGCAAATACCTCAAAGACCACAAGAGTGCTTACAGTCTTGCACCGTTAGACATTCACCTCTTTGGTGACAACGCTATGACTCACCATCTCGTCCAGAAATTCTTGACCATTTGTCTTCGAACTTACGGTGATGCTACACGTGAAGTTTGGCTGCGTTAGAAATGGGCGAAGCACCGTTTTGGGACAGGTCCGGTCATTGACCAATGACAGTTAACGGGCGTTCAAATATCCGACTTCTCTGATTTGCTAGCTTTAATTCGCATCGTAGACGCGCCCCCATCACGGTATGGCAGGTAATTGACTGTGATACAAAAAGATACATGGCGACTTTAAATGCGCTTGGCGATTTGTAAATCCTGCCGTCTATCGCTCGCTTAGGTGTGTTAGCGCACATACAGTGCTATGTTTGGCGGCAATAATTGGGAATAATGTATTTATTTGTTACAAATCCAAAAATTCGCTCAGGGATCTTCGAGAGTGCACATATCCATAACAGCGTCTTGGCTACAGCGTGATTTTGCATCGCTTGAAGCAGGCCACGCAAACACGTCACGCAGCGCTGGAATCGCGGTCAATTCTTCTTGATCCTTCGTTGTCCCGTACCGCCTACCGTGACTGCCTGCGCCGCTTCTTTGGCTATTACGCACCGCTGGAGTTGATATTGCTCAGCGCGAACAGTTGGTCTGACACAGGGCTCGCGCACACAGCCTGGCAAAAGGCACCATTGCTGGCGCAAGATCTGCTAACCCTTGGCGACACGCCCGACCAGTTGGCGCAAGCGCCACAATGTCAATCGCTTCCTGACCTCTCCACCACGGCACGCGTATTCGGCTGCCTGTATGTGCTTGAAGGCGCCACACTCGGCGGCCAGATTGTGACCCGGCATCTGGCCGACACGCTGGCTGTTACCGCGCAGGGTGGTGGCGCATTTTTCCGGGGCTATGGCGAACACACCGGCTCACGCTGGAAGGCGTTTGGTACACAGTTGACGGCCTTCGCCTCCCAGTCGGGCAGCGACGACGAGATTGTGGCCAGCGCGAACGAGACTTTTGAAACACTGGACCGGTGGCTCTATCCGGTCCAATCCTCAAGCATTCCCCACCATGACATTGCACACACGTTCTGACCCTACCCCCGCCTGGGGCGATGGCCCTTACAGCATCAAGCGGCACGGCACCACGCTCGCCACCTGCGACAGTGAGCCGGTACAAACACCTGGCTGCATTCAGGCACACGGCGCCTTGCTGGTGCTGCGGCTTGACGACTTGCACATCATCCAGGCCAGTGAAAACACAGGTCGGCATCTGGGCCACGAGGCGGCTCAATTGCTGGGTCAGCCGGTGAGCCGCGTGATAGGCGCATCCGATGAGGTACGCCTGCGTGACATGCTGCAGCGCAACAGCCTGGACTACGGTGCCTCCTACGCCTTCACCCTGCCGCCGGGCGCGGGCAGAGTCGCGCTCGATGTCTGCGCACATATAAGCCAGGGTGTGGTCGTGCTTGAATTTGAAGCCACCGGACGTGGTGAAACCCGCGCTGACGATGATTTTTTCATGTTGGTCAAGGCCGCCGTTAGCCGTCTTCAGGCGCCCAGCAGCGTGCGCGAATTCTGCCAGCAGGTGACCCAGGAAGTGCGCGCCATCACCGGGCTCGACCGGGTCATGGCCTATCGCTTCCATGCAGACCACCATGGCGAAGTGATTGCGGAAAGCAAGTCTGACGCGCTGTCGCCCTGGCTCGGGCTGCACTATCCGGCGGCAGATATCCCGCAGCCGTCGCGCGAGATCTACAAGCGGCTCTGGATTCGCCCCCTACCCGATGCCGCCGGCCCGCTGGTTGAGCTGATGCCACTGGCCAACCCGGACACCGGCCGTGCACTGGACATGACCCATTGCGCACTGCGCGGCGCATCCGTGATGTACACCGAATACCTGAGCAACATGGGCGCTGCCGCCTCACTGACGATGCCCATCATGCGTGATGGCGAGCTCTGGGGGCTGATCGCCTGCCAGCACAACACCCCGACGCATTTTCCATATCAGATTCGCGCCGCCTGCGAGTTGCTGGCGCAAGTTGCCTCGCTGCAACTCAAGTCGGCCGAATATGCGGAGCAGTTGGCCTACCGCCTGAAGATGGACGAGGTTCATCAGCAGCTGGTGCTTCGGTCCGCGCGAGAAGGTGATCTGTTGGCCCTGACGGCGCATCAGCCCTCCTTGCTTGATGCCATTGAGGCAAGCGGCGCCGCCCTGTATCACCTGAACCGCTGGTGGTGCGTCGGCAATGTGCCCGAGGAGGCACAACTCGACGCATTGGCTGCCTGGTTGCACGAGCAGCCTCAATTGGAATCGTCGACGCGACCGGTGTTTTTCACCGACGCGCTGGCCAGCGTGTGTCCGGCTGCCGTCGGGCTGGAGGATGTCGCCAGTGGCCTGCTTGCCACGGTCTTTTCGCGCCGGCGGCAGGGGCTGCTGGTCTGGTTCCGGCCGCAGACCATGCGCACGGTGAAGTGGGCGGGTAATCCGAACGACAAGCCATTGATTCCCGGCCTGCACGGCATGCGCCTGAGCCCGCGGGTGTCGTTTGAGACGTTCATCGAGTCGGTCCGTGGTCGTTCGCTGCCGTGGTCAGACATCGAGATTGATGCGGCCCTGAGCCTGCGTGTGCTGGTGCTGGAACTGATCATTACCCGGGGCGAACGCCTGGCCGATCTCAACGCCGATCTGACCCGCAGCAACGAAGAGCTCGACGCCTTTGCCTACGTCGCCTCGCATGACCTGAAGGAGCCGCTTCGTGGTATTCACCGTTATGCGCACCAATTGCTGGAGAAATCCGGGCAAGGCAGCGGAGACCAAAAGGAGCGCATCGAAAACCTGATGCGCCTGACCATGCGCATGGACAGTCTGCTCGATTCGCTGCTCCACTTCTCGCGTGTGGGCCGCATGGACCTGGAGTTTGAGATCACAGACCTCAATGTGGTGCTGGAAGATGCCATCGAAATGGTGGGTGCCCGTCGGCCTGGAGGCCACTGCAACATTGGCGTTCCCCGCCCTTTGCCAAAGGTGCAATGCGATCAGGTGAGAGTCTCCGAGATCTACAGCAACCTGTTATCAAATGCGATGAAATACAGGCAGCACGGCGAAGCGAGTATTGAGGTCGGTTACATCGCGGCAGCGGAGCCCCTGGAGCGCCCCAATGCACCCGCCGAGACCATCGGACAGGACATCTTCTACGTACGGGACAGCGGTATCGGCATTGACAGTCGGCACTATGAGCAGATATTCCGCCTGTTCAAGCGAATGCATGGACGCGATGAGTATGGCGGTGGCGTGGGCGCAGGCCTGACCATCGTAGAGAAGCTTGTACACCGCCACGGCGGGCGTGTCTGGCTTGACTCTGCTCTTGGCGTTGGCACCACGTTTTATTTCACCTTGTCCGGCACCACGGCGGGCGTGGTCTGATGCGCACGCGGCATATTTTGGTGGTGGAAGACTCCGAGGAGGACTTTGATACCGTCATGGATGCCGCTAAACGCAGCGGCGTACGCCACCTCATCGTGAGGGCGACTTCAGGCGGCGAATGCCTGCGCCTTTTGCGCAGCGCGGCCGGTAGCCGTCATGCCTTGCCAATGCTGCTGCTGCTTGACTTGAACACGCCTGGCGACGACGGCCGCGACGTGTTGCGGGATATCTGTCAAGAGGAGGCTCTGAGCACGTTGCCCATCGTGGTGCTAAGCGCCTCGGCCAACCCACGCGACCTTCACTTCTGCTACACCCACCGCGTCAACGCCTATCACGTCAAACCAGTGGACCATGTCCTGCATCTTCAGATGCTGCAGCAGGTCTTCGCCTATTGGCTGGGTGGTGTTGTGCTGCCTGACTGAACCGAACCAAGAACGATGGAAAAACCGCCCTGGCATATCCTGCTGATTGAGGACAACGCAGAAGACTGCGCTGACATGCGCCAGATGCTGCTGGGTGCTGCGACCCGTCGGTATCGCTTCAGTGAGGCGCGTTCGGGCGCAGACGGCGTGCGCAAAATACTTGATCTGGAGAACGGGCCAGTCGATTGCGTGCTACTCGACTATGGACTCCCCGACATGGATGCGCCCGAGGTCTTGGCGCTGCTGTGCAGCGGCGCTGATCTGCCACCTTGTCCCGTGGTGGTGATCACGGGCTCAGCGGTTGAGGAAGGGCAGGCGCTTCTGAGCGCTGGTGCGCAAGACTTCATCGGCAAGCGCTGGACCAGCGCTGACAGCCTGACGCGGGTGGTGGAAAACGCAGTGGATCGCTATGCGCTGCAGGCCGAGCGACGCCGGGTCGAGAACGCACTGCGGATTTCTGAGGAGCGTTACCGCGCACTGTTCAATTCAATCGACGCAGGCTATGCCGTGGTCGAGATGATCCTCGACGGCGAGGGCACTGCCGTTGATGCCCGCTATCTTCAGGTCAACCCGGCGTTTGAGCGGCAGTCTAGCCTGTCGAGCGCCCAGGGCAAGACCCTGCTCGGCCTGGTACCAGGCATTGAACGGGTCTGGCTGGACACCTTTGAAGCTGTCGCACTAACTGGCGTTCCCGTGCGCATGGAGCGATACGTTCAGGCTCTGCAGCGCTGGTTTGACGTCTACGCTTTTCGTCTGGGCGAGGCGCAGGCCCGGCAAGTGGCGCTGCTGTTCACAGACACCACCGAGCGCAAGCGAGTTGAGTCGGTGCTTTTGCAAGCCAAAGCCGACGCTGACGCAGGGAGCCAGGCCAAGACCGATTTTCTGCTGCGCATGAGCCACGAACTGCGCTCCCCACTCAGCTCAATACTTGGTTTCACTCAGTTGATTGAAGCCGGTACGCCGCCGCCCACGCCCGCACAGCGCGACAGCGTGGATCAAATCCTGCACGCGGGCTGGTATTTGCTGGACCTGATCAACGAAATCCTCGACCTCTCGTCCATCGAGTCAGGCAAGATGACGGTGGTGCCACAAGCCATGTCGATCAATGAACTGTTGGACGAATCCCAGGCCATGATCGCGCCGCAGGCTCAGGCCAGCGGCATCGAGCTCAGCTTTCCAAACCTTGGATTTCCGTACCTGGTCTACGCTGACCCCATCCGAACCAAGCAGGTGCTGATCAATTTGCTGACGAACGCCATCAAGTACAACCGGGCTAATGGGCGGGTAGATCTGCGCTGCACCGTGATGCCTGGGCCATCTCCGTCGGTACGCGTCAGCGTCGACGATAGCGGGCTGGGGCTCTCACCAGAACAAATCGCGCAACTGTTCCAGCCTTTCAACCGCCTTGGCCAGGAGTCTGTAACCGCGCACCAGGCTGGAACGGGTATCGGCCTCACGATCTGCAAGCGGCTTGTCGAACTGATGGGCGGCCGTATCGGTGTCGACAGTCAGGTCGGCGTGGGCAGCAGTTTCTGGTTTGAGCTCAATGCGGTGACGGATCAGCTTTTGGACAAGGCTTCCCCGTCAGTTAATACATTGCTTTGTATAGACGCCGATACGGCGCTGCAGCCACCTCACGCAACCGGTGTTGGGTAATGCGTTCACGCATGCGCTCCACCTGGTTTTTTTATCAACCCCCACGGCAGGCCTGAGTGCCAGCGCAACCGAGAACACATGATGCTGCCAGAAGCCGATCTCCTGAACGCCAAAATCCTCATTGTTGACGACCAGTCAGCCCATGTGCATCTGCTCGAACGACTGCTGAAGGACACGGGCTACGTCCATGTGAGTTCAACGCTCGACCCCGAAAAGGTCTGCGAACTTCATCGCGAGCAGGGCTACGATCTGATCCTGCTGGACCTGCAAATGCCAGCTCTGGATGGATTCGGTGTGATGGAACGCCTGAAAGCGGCCACCGGCGAGCGTTATTTGCCGGTCATTGCATTGACAGCCCAGCCCGGTCACAAGCTGAGAGCTTTGCAGTCCGGAGCGCGCGACTTCATCAACAAGCCCTTCGATCTGGTCGAAGTGAAGTTGCGCATCCATCACATGCTGGAGGTGCGCCTGCTTTACAAGACACTGGAAGCACACAACAAGAACCTGGAGCGCGTGGTGCAGGAGCGCACAGCGCAATTGCAGGAAAGCGAAGCCCGTTACCGTAGCCTGACTGAACTGGCCGCCGACTTGTATTGGGAGCAGAACGAGACGGGCGAGTTCACGAAACTGTTCGGGCCGGTGGTCGATGTGCTCGGCCTTGGGGAAGCTGTGCCGGTGGACGACGCGAGCGCCGGTGCCGGTGTCGGTGACGCCTGGGACGCTGCGGAGCAGCAGACGCTGCGGGACAACATCGCTGCGCGCCAACCTTTTCTGGACTTGTTTCTTCATCGCCAGCGTACCGACGGATCACGCCAGCAGTTCAGGATCAGTGGCCAGCCTATCTTTGACAGCGCATGCCGGTTCTCCGGTTACCGTGGCCTAGGCGCTGAAGTTTTTCCTGAGCGTGTGTCCAGCGTTTAAAACGCTCTTTCTCCCCATTGCCTCTTCAATACCTCCATGTTTGAGACTTACCCTTTGCACACCCTGGACGCCATGGGCCCCCGAGCGAACCGCTTGATTGCAGCATTGCCAGCGCTGAGCTTTGAACAGTTGGCGCCGTTATTGGAGCCTGTTGAGATGCGACTCGGCGACGTACTCCACGAGCCAGGGCGAACGCCGAGTCATGCTTACTTTCCCACCACCAGCATCGTGTCACTGCTCCATTTGGTGGACAACGGCGCGGCGGCAGAAATTGCTACCGTTGGCAATGAGGGCATCGTTGGTTTGTCGCTTTTTTTGGGTGGGCAGTCCACGCTGAGTCAGGCGGTAGTGCACAGTTCGGGTAGCGGTTTTCGTGTGCGAGCGATGGCCATGGTGAAGGTGTTCGAACAGGGCGGCCCACTTATGCACATCATGCTCCGCTACACCCGGGCGCTGTACTTGCAAATTGGGCAGACCGCTGCTTGTAACCGGCACCACAAACTGGATCAGCAATTGTGCCGCTGGTTGCTGCTGAGCCTTGACAGGCGGTCCAGCGGCGACCTCGTGGTGACCCATGAGCTGATCGGCCACATGCTCGGTGTACGCCGGGAAAGCGTGACGCATGCGGCTCTCGCATTACAGAAAGCGGGGCTGATTCGGTATACACGGGGGCACATTTCGGTGCTAGATCGCACAGGACTTGAAAGACGCAGTTGCGAGTGCTATGAGGTCATCAAGAAGGAATACGACGGCGTGCTCGAAGACAAGCCGGCTGCACTGTTTCACGCCATGCCGCCAGACCGAGACATTATCCGAGTGCAGCGCGTCGCCGCGGCACTGACGGCGTAACCCTGCGCCATCACGCTGGCGACCCCACCCAAGCTCGCCGCCGTGGAGTCGGGACTGTGATAAGACCCTACGCCACCCGGCGTATTCCGCAATCCTTCCATGCTGTCCAAATTTGGAGGATCGCTGGGTAAAAGCCTGGAATCAAATGCATTTGACGCAGCGTCTGCTTTGCAGACATGCAAATCTGCAGTGCTGCCTTGCGTGTATTACGGCGCTGGCTAAAACTACCAGAAGAAAGTGAACCGCACTACCGATCATCGATCACCGGGCGCCACCGCACCGCGGCGCGCGTAGCGTCGGCCAAGCATCCCCATGGAGATCGACAAGCTTTTCAAGCATGGCGGCCAGCAGCTCCCCGGGAACCGGCGGTGGCCGATCAAGGAAGCGCGCCGGCTCGATCGCAGCCTCTAGTACGGCTTCTACGCTCTCGCCGAGACCTTCTAGGTGATACCCACCTTCAAGTACCAGCGCGACACGACCAGCGCAGGCGCGGTCCGCGACGTCGAACAGGAGCGCAGCGAGGCGTGCGTAGCCATCGGCAGTGATGCGCTGATCTGACGCTGAGTCGAGGAGATGCGCATCAAATCCTGCCGAGATGAGGAGCAGGTCCGGCGCAAACGCCTCAAGAATCGGCACGGTGATGCGCTGGTGAAGGCATAGCAGATCGTCGTCGGTCCCCTCGCGAGGTAGCGGTATGTTGACGGTAAAGCCTTCGCCTGGTCCTCGCCCGCGCTCTTTGTAATGGCCCGTTGACGCGGGGAACAGTTTGGGCACATGGGAAGATACGAAGAGCACATCGCTGCGGGTCTCGAAAGAGCGCTGCGTACCGTTGCCGTGGTGCACGTCCCAGTCGATGATGGCGACCCGGCGGCAGCGTCCACTGTCAATCGCGTGCTGGGCAGCGATGGCCACATTGTTGAAAAAGCCGAACCCCATTGCGCGATCGACCTCCGCGTGGTGGCCCGGTGGCCGAGAGAGCGAGAACGCGCGCTTTGAACCGTCAAAGACTGCGTCGACAGCACCCATAGCCGCGCCCGCCGCCAGCAGGGCTGTCTCGTACGTTTTAGCGCTGGCGGAAACATCTTCGTCGAAGATTACCGGCTGTGTGCAGCCAGCGGTGGCCGCGACCTGATCGACATATGGCGCGTGATGAATGCGCTCGACCGCCGCGCGCGTGGCGGGCTTCACGATATATCGTCCCACCCGTTCACCGAGGCGCTCGGCTGCTAGGCGCACCACGTCGCTCCGCGCGGGTCGCTCGGGGTGCGCCGCATCCGTCTCATGCTCGACGAATGCGTTCGAGTGCCCAATCACGACGCGTGAACGTACAGCCTTCAATGCTTCACCCCGCCTTAATAAAAAATCGATCTTAGCCGTGATCCGTCTTGGATGTCGGGCTGATACCGTTGATTGCGCCGTCGGCCGCAGTGACTTTGAGATCGGAAGAAGACTGTTATGTCACGATGGTTATCGGCAATCCCCAAAGGTGACTGTGGTGAATGCCCGGTATCGGGCACTTAGTTTGGTGGCCTGATACCGATTCCATCAGTTTCAGATTTCCCCAATGAAGCCCGTTATCGAAAAGCTCAGCAAAAGGTAGCGCTGTCATTCATGGAGTTTGATGACCCCTATGCGATGCCCTAAGGCTGCTTGACGGTCCAATCTGCGCTTTGGGCGGCCCTCTGTAACAGAATCGCCGAATAACGATCAATGTCCGCTGTGGGTCGGTGAGTTCAATCCCTTGGAATTCCGCTGTGTCGTCGATGGTGGCTCTGGGCTCGTTACCGACCGTCATGAATGTCTTGTAACTGGAATTTAAAACATGTCTACGAAATCGGCTGAAGTTCAGATAGCCACAAAAAACAACAGGCAGAGGAGTTAGAGGATGTTCCATTGATCGTGCCTGTTTCACACGCTATGAAGTGGGTCTCGCCTAAAATGAGTTGCTTGTTTTGAACCCTATTACCTTGAACCACAGCCGCATTGCCGCAGCCATCATCGACCTAGACGGCACCATGGTTGACACCATGGGCGATTTCGTGGTCGCTATCAACGCCATGCTGCACGATCTTGGCCATGACCCGGTTGACCGGTCGGTGGTGGCGTTGCGGGTCGGCAAAGGTTCTGAAAATTTAGTCAATTCAGTGCTAAATTATGCTGTGGCCCAGTTAAATCATGGGCATGATGCTCCCCAAAAAATAGCAAACCTTGAACTCGCGCTGCGTTCATACCAGCACCATTACCGCAGCATCAATGGGCAAAATGCCCAGGTTTACCCGGGTGTTGTAGCGGGTTTGCAGGCATTGCAAACATCTGGGCGCCAGCTGGCCTGCCTGACCAACAAGCCCGTTGTTTTTGCACGTGAGCTGCTCAAGCTCAAGGAGCTGGACGGGTTTTTTAGCCACGTTTTTGGTGGCGATTCTTTTGAGCGTAAAAAGCCCGACCCCCTACCGGTGTTGGAGACTTGCCAAGCCCTTGGCACAACACCTGCGCAAACCGTCATGGTCGGGGACTCCAGCAACGACGCTCAGGCGGCACGGGCTGCGGGCTGCCCAGTGATCCTGGTGACCTATGGCTATAACCACGGCGCGCCGATTCGCAGCGCAGACGCTGACGGGTATGTCGATTCCCTGGTCAGCGCCGCGGCGCAGCTCCAGCCGCTGCTGGTGCCGCAAGCCACATCAGGCCGGCCTACCTAACAAAGCGTCTTTCAGCTTGAAGTCGGCAGGGTTGGGGCCAAGCCAGATGCGCATCAGGGCGTTGTAAAACTCAACTTCTTTGAACGGCTCGCCCTGTGGTTTGCCTTTGATGGTGATGACCGTACCGGTGCCAGGAATCCAGTCGATGGTGAAATTCTCGCCCGCCTGCATTTTTTTGTGGTCAGCAAAAATCTGTCCCATTCTGATCAGGCCCGGAATGAGCTTGGACATTTCGTTTTTTAGCGAATTGTCTTCAAAACCCTTGGTAAACGCCTTGCCCAGTTCGTTGGAGTCAATCTCGCGTAACAAAGTCAGGCTGATGCGTTTGGGCCCCGGTGCGGCAAACAGCTCTTCTGGTGATGATATTTTTTTACCCACATAAAGACCCGCGGCATAAACTTTAAATACCGCCCGGTAACGCACGCCTGCACCGTTCAAGGGCAGTTTGGTGCCTTGTAATTCCTGTACATCTTCGATCTTGATGCCGCCTACTTCAATCGGCGCTGCCACCGCGCTCACTGACAGTACCAAAGCTGCCAGACCCAAGGCGCACTGTTTAAAAAAAGCCATCGTTGTCTCCAAAGTTATGTGCGTAATAGAACGGTCGTGCTATTTCACACGCCTATTTTGGAGCCGTGGTCGTCAAGCCGCAATAGGGTTTGCGCGATGTGGTTTGAGAATTATTGAAGTTAACGTTGAAGTTGGCTTTGATACACTGCGATCACATGCACACGCAAAGCATCATTCACACTCATTGCATTCGCCAGCCAGGTCTTGTTGACCGGGGAGCCTGGCTATGGCGAGGCTGCTCAAGCTTCTGCGACTGAGTAGCCGCACGGTTGGCCTTCGGGCTGATGGGATGCATTGAATGAACCGACGCCACACCTTGAGCTGTGACGCATTTGCAAAAAGATTCCGCCATGATCACCGAACTTGAATTTAAAAGCCTGGCCGCCCAAGGCTACAACCGCATTCCGTTGATGGTTGAAGCGTTTGCCGACTTGGAAACGCCGCTGTCTTTGTACCTGAAGCTGGCGTTTGCCAAAGACCAAGGCAAATACAGTTTTTTACTGGAATCGGTGGTAGGTGGCGAACGCTTTGGCCGCTACAGTTTTATCGGCCTGCCTGCACACACGCTGGTACGGGCATCGGGTTTTGGGGTCGATGCCGTGACAGAAGTTGTCACCGATGGCGTTGTGATTGAAACGTCTAAACAAAACCCGCTCGACTTCATCAGTGACTATCAAAAGCGCTTCAAGGTGGCTCTAAGGCCCGGAATGCCGCGCTTTTGCGGCGGCCTGGCGGGCTATTTTGGTTACGACGCGGTGCGCTACATCGAGAAAAAGCTCGAAAAATCTTGTCCGCCTGACGCGTTGGGCTGCCCTGACATTTTGCTGTTGCAATGTGAAGAACTGGCGGTGATTGACAACCTGTCTGGCAAGCTTTACCTGATGGTTTACGCTGACCCGAGGCAGCCTGAGGCTTACACCAACGCCAAAAAACGCCTGCGCGAGCTCAAAGAGCAGCTTAAATATTCGGTCAGCGCGCCAGTGGTCAAACCCAGCCAGGGCTACCCAGCTGAGCGTGACTTTGCCAAGGCCGACTACATCGCCGCGGTCGAAAAAGCCAAGCGCTTGATTGAGGCGGGCGATTTCATGCAGGTGCAAATTGGTCAGCGCATCAAAAAGCGCTACACCGAGTCGCCACTGTCTTTGTACCGCGCACTGCGGTCATTGAATCCATCGCCCTATATGTATTACTACCATTTTGGGGACTTTCATGTCGTGGGCGCATCGCCCGAGATTCTGGTGCGGCAGGAGTGTGTGGAGGGCGAACGCAGCGACGGGCCGCCCCTAGCAAGTTCAGCCCCCTCGGGGGGCAGCGTAGTACGCGAAGCGACAAGCGTGGGGGCACGATCCTTGCAGAAAGTCACCATTCGGCCGCTGGCCGGCACGCGGCCACGAGCATCGTCGCCCGAAGCAGACAAGGCCGCCGAACTAGAACTGGTCAACGACCCCAAAGAGCGTGCCGAGCACGTCATGCTGATCGACCTGGCGCGCAATGACATTGGCCGCATCGCCAAAACAGGCAGCGTCAAGGTCACCGAAGCCTTTGCCGTCGAGCGCTACAGCCACGTCATGCACATCGTCAGCAATGTAGAAGGCGCGTTGTTGGACGGTATGACCGGCATGGACGTGCTGAAAGCCACCTTTCCCGCAGGTACGCTGAGCGGCGCGCCTAAAGTACATGCGATGGAAGTGATTGACCAGCTGGAACCCACCAAGCGCGGCCTGTATGGCGGCGCCTGTGGCTACCTGAGCTATTCAGGCGACATGGACGTGGCCATCACCATCCGCACCGGCATCATCAAGGACCAAGTGCTGTACGTGCAAGCCGCAGCAGGGGTGGTGGCTGATTCAGTGCCCGAGCTGGAATGGAAAGAAACCGAAGCCAAGGCTAGAGCATTGCTGCGGGCAGCCGAGTTGGTTGAAGAAGGGCTGGAGTAAACATCATGAGCTCAAAAATCAGACTCCTGATGATCGACAACTACGACAGTTTTACTTACAACATCGTCCAGTATTTTGGTGAGTTGGGGGCTGATGTTGAGGTGTACCGCAACGACGAGATCACCGTTGAGCAAATTGCTTCCAAAAAACCCGACCGTCTGGTGGTGTCGCCCGGCCCGTGCTCTCCCCTTGAAGCAGGTATTTCGGTTGCAGCCATTCAGCACTTTGCGGGCAAACTGCCCATTTTGGGCGTTTGCCTGGGCCATCAGGCGATTGGCGCGGCGTTTGGCGGCAAGATTGTTCGCGCGCAAGCGCTGATGCATGGCAAAACCAGCGTCATCACCACCACGCGGCAAGGCGTTTTTGCCGGGCTGCCAGAGCAGTTCACGGTCAACCGCTACCACTCACTGGCGATTGAACGGTCAAGCTGCCCAGATGTGCTGGACGTGACCGCCTGGACGCCGGATGGCGAAATCATGGGCGTACGCCACAAAACCCTGTCGATTGAAGGCGTGCAGTTTCACCCGGAGTCAATACTGACCGAGCATGGTCACGCCATGCTGAAAAACTTTTTAATGCAAGCTAAGTGATAGATGCTATTGTTTTGAGAGCTAAGGCGTTATGTATTACTTGGGCCGAGGGCATAAATGATCGCTAACTCGAATATCCCCCCCAAAAAAACCTGAAACCAGTAACAAAATGACCGCAAAGCTTCGTTCGACAACTCATTTTGCGGGCAACTCACCCGTTTGACTTGATATGGACATTCAACACCTTTTGTTTTTCGTGGCTGCGGGGCTGCTGCTCAATTTGACACCTGGCCCTGATGTTTTGTACATCGTGACCCACGCCCTTCGGTCCGGTGCGCGTGCGGGCGTGGTGGCTGCTTTTGGCATCACTGCGGGCTGTTTTGTGCATATTTTTGCTGCGGCCTTGGGTGTCAGCGCGCTGATGGCGGCGTCTAGCTTGGCATTTACGGCGCTCAAGTGGGCGGGGGCAGCCTATCTTGTTTATGTGGGCTGGCGCATGCTGCAGTCAAAATCGAAGTTTGAAGGTTTAAACACTACTGAGTTAATAGCGTCTACCGTATACAAATCAAGGGCTACGCTGGTTAAAGAGCTAAAAATTATATTTTTGCAAGGTTTCTGGACAAATGCGCTTAACCCAAAAGTGGCGCTGTTTTTTCTGGCCTTCGTGCCTCAGTTCATGACGCCCGAGATCGAAAACAGACCCTTGGCCTTTTTATGGTTAGGTTTGCTCTTTAACTTCAACGGCCTGTGGGTCAACATAGGCTGGGCGCTTGCTGCCGACTGGACGGCACGCCGCGTGGCAGCTGTGCAGCGCAGCCTGCATGTGCTAGAGCGCGCGGCTGGTGTGCTGTTTATCGGTTTTGGTCTCAAGCTGGCGCTGTCTGACAACCCAGGTCGTTGATAACCCCGGTCGTTGACAACCCCAGCCATTGACAACCGCCCACCACATCCTGCATTGCAAAGAACAACTCAACGGAAGACAAAACATGCCTAACAGCCACAAAATCACCGCCAGCGAAGCTTTGCAGCGCACCATTGAACACCGGGAAATATTTCACGACGAAATGCTGCACCTGATGCGCCTCATCATGGGGGGCGAGATGTCGCCGGTCATGATGGCAGCACTCATCACTGGACTGCGTGTCAAGAAGGAAACCATTGGCGAGATTACCGCTGCCGCGCAAGTGATGCGTGAGTTTTCCACCAAGGTCAATGTGGCCGACAAAACCCATCTCGTAGACATCGTCGGCACAGGCGGTGATGGCTCGCACACCTTCAATATCTCAACTTGTTCTATGTTTGTGGCGGCGGCGGCGGGTGCCAAGGTCAGCAAACACGGCGGCAGAAGCGTCAGCAGCAAGTCGGGCAGTGCTGATGTGATGGAAGCTTTGGGTATCAGCATCCATTTGTCGCCTGAGGCGATAGCGCGCTGCATTGACGAAGTGGGTATCGGCTTCATGTTTGCGCCCAACCACCATCCCGCTATGAAAGCAGTAGCACCTATTCGAAAGGAATTGGGCGTCAGAACCATATTTAACATCTTGGGGCCACTGACCAACCCGGCCAGTGCGCCCAATATCCTGATGGGTGTATTTCACCCAGACCTGGTCGGTATTCAAATTCGCGCCTTGCAGCGCCTGGGTGCCGAGCATGCGTTGGTGGTCTACGGCAAAGACGGACTTGATGAAATCAGTCTGGGCGCAGGTACGGTGGTCGGCGAGCTCAAAAACGGCGAAATTACCGAATACGAAATCCATCCCGAAGATTTTGGCTTCACCATGGCCAGCTCCAGGGCGCTGCGGGTTGACACCCCCGAGCAATCCAAAGCCATGTTGCTGGGCGTATTGGGCAACCAGCCGGGTGCCGCACGCGATATCGTAGTCTTGAACGCGGGCGCTGCACTGTACGCTGCCAATGTTGCCGAAACGATGAAAGCGGGCGTTGAAAAAGCGAATGCAGCGCTGGCATCGGGTGCGGCCAAAATGCGTCTGGCGCATTTGATTCGCTTGACAAACGAGCAAACATTACCCACGCCGTAATACCAATATGCTGAGCACTGAGAACCACACCGTGTATTGGCGCAAAACGCTCACGGTGACCGCCGTTTTGCTGATCATCTGGTTCGTGGTCACTTTTGTAGTGAGCTACTTTGCCCGCGAACTCAGCTTTAATTTTTTTGGTTGGCCCTTCAGTTTTTGGATGGGTGCCCAGGGGTCGCTCATCATCTATGTGGCCATCATCTGGTTTTACGCCCGGTACATGAACAAGCTGGACAACCAGTACGGTGTTGCTGAAAGCGAAGAATAGTCGCGGTGATAATGCCGTGATGCAAGACATTCTTGAAAAGATCATCACCGTTAAGCAGGGCGAAGTCGCTGCCCTGAAGCAGCAAAAGCCCCTGCCGGCGATGCGGGCTGACGCGGAGTCCAGAGTGCTGACGCGAGATTTTGTTGGCGCTTTGCGAAACAAAATCAACGCTGGTAAGCCTGCCGTGATTGCTGAAATCAAAAAAGCCAGCCCGTCAAAAGGCGTACTGAGGCCTGACTTCATCCCTGCCGATATTGCACAAAGCTACGCCGAATCTGGCGCTGCGTGCCTGTCCGTGCTCACTGACAAGCAGTTTTTTCAGGGCAGTACCGATTATTTCAAGCAGGCACGCGCTTCGTGCAGCTTGCCTGCCTTGCGTAAAGACTTCATGGTGGACGCCTACCAAATTTATGAGTCGCGCGTCATGGGCGCTGACTGCGTGTTGCTGATTGCGGCTGTGCTGGACGACGCCCAAATGAAGGACATGGAGGCATTGGCCATGTCGCTTGACATGGCTGTGCTGGTGGAGGTTCATGATGACGCAGAGCTGACGCGCGCTTTAAAACTCAAGACACCGCTTATTGGGATCAATAACCGCAACCTGAAAACATTCGACGTGTCGCTCGACACGACGCTTGGCCTGTTAAGCCAAATGCCGGACGGGCCAGAACGACGGATTGTGGTGACCGAGTCTGGCATTTCGACGGTTGCAGACGTCAAGCGCATGCGGGACGCCAACGTCCACGCGTTTTTAGTCGGCGAGGCCTTCATGCGCGCAGACGATCCGGGCGCCGCGCTGGCTGAACTGTTCAGCAGTTAAGTGCGGGCCGGGTATGAACGTGATGTGGACGTGTTGTGAACAAGTTGGCGTTGACTGAAGCCAACAGGTTGACCACCGCTGACCCGGCGCAGTGGCCGGTTGCACCCGGCTGGCAAAACCTGACGCATAACTTTTTCGCGAGCCGTGTCGGTGCCTCTCTGCTTGCATTTTTAAGCCAGAGATTGCTTGAAAAAGCCGTGATCTTCCCGCCGCAGCCGCTGCGTGCTTTGGCGTTGACGCCGCCCGAACAGGTCAAAGTGGTGATTTTGGGGCAAGACCCCTATCACGGGTTAGGGCAAGCCGAAGGGTTGGCGTTTTCAGTGGCGCCCGGTACGGCGCTGCCGCCATCGCTGCGCAATATTTTTAAAGAAATTCAGCGTGATCTGGGCCTGCCAGCGCCAACCTTCCCGGTTCCCGGCGGGAGTTTGGTCAGATGGGCTGAAAACGGCGTGTTGTTGCTCAACACTTGCCTGACGGTAGAAGAGGGGCAAGCTGCCAGCCATGCAAAACGTGGGTGGGAACAGCTGACAGATGCGGTCATCCATCAGGTGGCAAGCGGCGGGCAGCCGGTACTTTTCATGCTTTGGGGCGCACACGCGCAAAGCAAGCGTGATTTGATTAACGCGCATCAACACAAGATTCTTTTGGCCAATCATCCGTCGCCTCTGTCGGCTATGCGTCCCCCATTGCCTTTTATCGGTTGCGGGCATTTTGCAGAAGCACGCGAATGGTTGAAGCTTCATTCGGTCGCTTCTGAATGCGCAAGTACGGTCACGATTTGGCCGCCATCGATAAATATGTCATAATCTCGGGCTACCCTAAATGGATGGGTGTCCGAGTGGCTAAAGGAGGCAGACTGTAAATCTGCTCGCTAACGCGTACGCTGGTTCGAATCCAGCCTCATCCACCAACAGTGATTGCAGACGTATTTGGGCAGCAATAGGCAGGCAGCAAGTTTGGAGTTTATGGGGTTGTGCGGGAGTAGTTCAATGGTAGAACCCTAGCCTTCCAAGCTAATGACGCGGGTTCGATTCCCGTCTCCCGCTCCATATCTGCAAAATTGCAAAGCGGTTGCTGAACGGATAAGTTGGTTGCAAATCAGTTGCAAATTTATTGCGATGGCAAAGGTGTAAGAAGAATTAAGCCCATTTGGCTCAGTGGCAGAGCACTCCCTTGGTAAGGGAGAGGTCCCGGGTCCGATTCCCGGAATGGGCACCAGTATTTTGGTGTTTTGGTTGTGACTCTCTATAATTTTTGGAGTTTGGAAAATGGCAAAAGGCAAATTTGAGCGGACCAAACCGCACGTCAACGTCGGCACGATCGGCCACGTCGACCACGGCAAGACCACCTTGACCGCAGCAATCACCACCGTTTTGGCAGCCAAGTTTGGCGGCGAAGCCAAAGGCTACGACCAGATTGACGCAGCACCAGAAGAAAAAGCACGCGGCATTACCATCAATACCGCCCACGTCGAATACGAAACCGCCAACCGCCACTACGCCCACGTCGACTGCCCAGGCCACGCCGACTACGTTAAAAACATGATCACCGGCGCAGCCCAGATGGACGGCGCTATTTTGGTGTGTTCCGCCGCTGACGGCCCAATGCCCCAAACCCGCGAGCACATTTTGTTGGCCCGTCAGGTCGGCGTGCCTTACATCATCGTGTTCCTGAACAAGTGCGACATGGTCGACGACGCCGAACTCCTCGACCTGGTCGAGATGGAAGTCCGCGAACTGCTGACGCTCTACAAATTCCCGGGCGACGACACCCCGATCATCAAAGGCTCGGCGCTGAAAGCCCTCGAAGCCGCGAACGCCGACGACAAGTGGGCGAAGATCCTGGTCGAGCTCATCGAGAAGTGCGACGAATGGATTCCGATCCCGGAACGTCCGGTCGACCTGCCCTTCCTGATGCCTATCGAAGACGTCTTCTCGATCTCGGGCCGC
>JANPIK010000057.1:0-27807 GCA_031424935.1 Polaromonas sp. | reverse complement strand
GAGACCACGCTAGCGCACTGAAAAAGCCGGTATTTGAAATCGCCGGAATCTTAAATCGTCTTGAAACCAGCACCAGGGCTAGGTTTGCTCAACTTCTGGATGAAATTTACCGGACAGTAGTGTTTTTATGTGTCAAATCGGTCTTTTGCCCAATAAATACGGGGGCAAAGAGCTATAAAAGTAATAGTGACTTATGCCACCGCAATACCAAGCGTCGTTGCTGCCGCATTTAACTGCCGATCAAAGCAACAGAAAACCAGATTGCTGCCCAATTGACGGTGAACACGCTGCACGCTGGCCAGTTGCACACTGTCATAAGCACGCAGGCCAAAGCGCAGGGCTAGATCTCCGGCATTAATCATTAAGTCCTCATCAACTGCCAGCCTTGAATAGCGTGGCCATTCATCTCGTAGTCGTTCCAGCGCTGTCGCTGCAATCTGTGCATCAACCTGATGGGTACGCTGCTTCAACCCAAGGCCCGCGCATATTTCAGGCCAAGTTAACTGGCTCACCACCAAGCGGGTTGATTCTGCTGCCAGCTTTTGTACCGCATCGCTGTGCTGTTCGGTCACAAACAATTTCATCAAAGCTGATGTATCGCAATAGATGATCATCTGGCGATTACCGTGGTCCGCGCATTTCGATGACCAGATCGCTCATACTTTTGCCGTCAGGCGTGGGCGGGAAAAGCACCGGAAAAGGTAGCGCAAAAGGCTTGGTCGGCAGCTGCGCCACAGCCCCCGAATCAATCAGCCGCTGCATGGCCTCTTCGTCTGTCATTGCCGGTTTGGCTTTTAGCGTCCCTTTGGGTGCGACAAGCTCGGCCACCACTTTGCGATGCGACGTGATTTCAACAATCTCGCCCCTGCGCATCATGGCAATGGCCTGTGCAGGATTGGCTTTTAACTCGCGGATGGAGACTCGCATAAGATGATTCCTATATTGTGGTCACATTTTACGTAAATCGCCTAATATGGTCATATTAATAGGCCTTGTCCACATCAGTTTGCGGCGGTGACCCTGCGAATCTATCAATGCAGGTCTTGAATTTCAGGCGTTTAGCAGCCGCAACCGTAGCTAAACACATCGCTGCCCAGTATTTTCCATGTGCCATTGATGTTGGCCAGCACCAGGCGGTACCAGCGGTCATCGGTGGTTGTTGGGCCTTCAAGGTGCCCTGGCCCCTTGCCCTGACCTTCCCATACGGCCATGTCGGTAATGCCATCACCGTTCAGGTCGTAGTACAAGGAAACGCCGCGTATAAAACCGGTCGCGTCTTGGTCTAGCTTCATTGGAATCTCGGTTTTGATGGCTGTACCCGTCGGTAAATCGATATTTGTGTAGAACGCATAGAGCTGGCTTTTCAATTGAGCGTTCGGTTTTCGAGTTGGGTCGCCTGGGTCGCCGAAGTACTTCCAGATGCCAGGGTCTGCGTCACCGTACCCAAACCCATCACTCGATCCAGAGCACATCGGCTCATCAACGTCCCGCCAAAGAGTTTCCGACCGACGTAAAAAGCTAGGCTCAACGCGCAGCCCCCCATTTCGCATCAGTTGCACGCGCCGCACTGCTCGCGTTAGCACTTGCGTGCGTGCCAGCATGTCATACAGGCCCGCGCCGCTCGATTCTTCTGTATTCGCACTGGGCTTAGGTCGTGGCGACACCAGTTGCCTAAACACGATTCCAAATCGTCCGCTGGCAGCCTCTGCTGTCGCATGGGGCGGTGCCAGCTCGGATTCAGCTTTGAAGAGTGACGACGTTACAGCAGGAAGCTCCAAGGCTCGAACCAAGCGAATAACGCGCTCAGCGCCCCGTTCCCGAGAGTTTGAGTCATGGAGCGGGCCCCAAATGCCGATGGCATTTTGGAGCTCGTGCGCTGTTTTTGATAACTCCGCTTCACGCAGCTCAAGCTGCCGTGGAACCTGCTTTTTTTGAGCCATTAAGCGCAGGATTTCATCGCTCGAACTTAGGTCTGCCGCAGTAGCTCTGCGTTTGAGTTCTGTCCAATCTGGGTAGGACGCTGGTTTATCCCCCATGATGCCCAAAGCCAGATGCGCCTTCATGCGTTCAAGCGCCTCGTCTCGCGGCCAAGCGTTTGTTCCTGTCTTCTTCAAGTTGCGCTGTTTCAAAACATCAGCATAGTTTTCCAAGGCTTGCCAACTGGGCTGCAAAGCGAAGGCACGTTCCGGATCGTAACCAGCAGAATTAGTGCCGTACCCCATTACTTTCGCCAACACAACTGGAGTGGTCACAAGGTAACTACAGGCAGTGAAACCGACCAGACCGTTGGAAGGCAGGATTTTGCAGTAGCCACCTCCGGCGTTTTGATCCAACAACTTAACGACAAGGTTCAAGGGCATGCGGCTCACGACAGATGCGTCCTTGTGGGGCGCTTCACGCAGCGTGACGCCGTTGCCGCTAACCCACCGCTGGTCTTCAGGCACACCGCCTTCCCCGGCGCGAGCCCTCGCAATCCGCTCCGCACTTAAATATTTGCAGGCCATGTAGCCATAGTGCCCCTCGCCCTCTATCAAACAGAAGCCATCGGTTTGTTCGGGACTTTTGAGGATCAATTCTGCCCCACGAGGCAGCGAGCCAAAGACTTTGCCTTGCAAGTCGGGCGTAGCACGCACCCGTACGTCGTCGGCCGATACCCAGCGCGGCGGTTGAGCAGGAGACGTGGTTTGAGCGCTGCCAGAATTTTGAAAGCTCAAGGAAAGCACGCCTGCGGCGATAAAACTGGCGATTTTCATGCGTGCGCCTCAAGGGTGGTGGTTCGATCAGATGGGTGATTTGCGCCAGATGCTATCACTGTGCACCTGATGTTTGATCATTTTTTTGATTGCCTGCGCTGCCATTGAGACAGTTTTTGTTCGGAATCTATTTGCTCATCAATAAATAGCTAGATGTGTCCTGAATTCGTGGGCCAAGAGCATAAATTATCACAAAATACAATAAAAAAATCCGCAGCAGCTGCCTGAAGCGGGTTTTTCATCGAGCAAAGCTAGGGATCCTCTGCATAACTCTGGCGAGGCTGTGGCAGTCGGATCGGGATGGCTGCAAGGCGTCTTTTTGCGGCAAATAGTACGGCTATTGGCGAGAAAAACAACGTGGCAGACCGCCCGAGTCCGGCTGCAAAAGAGAGCTATCTGGCAATCTCGGCATTTTTGGCAGCGTCGCCGGTTGCATCGACATCACCGCTAATAACAACTTTATTGCCAGGAGCTGCGGCGTCGGCAGCCAGTGTGGCTACAGTTGCTACGGGCGCGGCAGATGCTGCGGGCATGTCGCCACCGTGCACCTTCACCACCAGCGGCACAATCAGCAGCGCCACGATGTTGATGATCTTGATCAGCGGGTTAATCGCCGGGCCTGCGGTGTCTTTGTACGGGTCGCCTACGGTGTCACCAGTCACAGCGGCTTTGTGAGCCTCGGATCCTTTGCCGCCGTGGTTGCCGTCTTCAATGTACTTTTTGGCGTTGTCCCAAGCACCGCCACCGGTACACATCGAGATTGCGACGAAGAGGCCAGTGACGATGGTGCCCATCAGCATGCCGCCCAGTGCTTTGGGGCCGAGCAGCAAGCCGACCAGAATAGGCACAACCACTGGCAACAGCGACGGGATGATCATTTCCTTGATGGCTGATGTGGTCAGCATGTCAACCGCCGCGCTGTAGTCAGGCTTGCGTTTGCCAGCCATGATGAGGCCGTCAGCAAACTGGCGGCGCACTTCAACGACGACGGATCCTGCTGCTCGGCCCACGGCTTCCATCGCCATCGCGCCGAACAGGTAGGGAATCAAGCCGCCGATGAACAAACCGACGATGACCATCGGATCGCTCAAGTCAAAGCTGATGGCTTTGCCGTAGCTCTCTAACTTGTGGGTGTAGTCAGCAAACAGCACCAGCGCGGCCAGGCCGGCTGAGCCAATCGCGTAGCCTTTGGTCACGGCTTTGGTGGTGTTGCCTACAGCATCTAACGGATCGGTCACAGCGCGCACTTCAGGCGGCATGTCGGCCATTTCTGCAATGCCGCCGGCGTTGTCGGTGATCGGGCCATAGGCATCAAGCGCCACCACAATACCGGCCATGCTCAGCATCGACGTCGCGGCTATCGCAATGCCATACAGGCCAGCGAGCTTGAACGACACCAAAATAGCTACGCAAACAAACATCACAGGCCAGGCGGTTGAACGCATCGACACGCCCAGGCCAGCAATGATGTTGGTACCGTGGCCGGTGGTAGATGCTTGCGCAATGTGCTTGACCGGCGCGTATTGCGTGCCGGTGTAGTACTCCGTCACCCAAACCAGCGCGGCAGTGAGCACCAGGCCCACAGCGCATGCGCCGAACAGTTTCATCTGGCTGCCCGTGGCGGAAATAGCGTTGTCAGGCATCAGCCACATCGTGACGAAATAAAAGGCCACCAGCGACAAAATTCCGGCGATCGCCAAGCCCTTGTACAGCGCAGGCATGACGTTTTTCATGCCCGGCGATGCCTTGACAAAAAAGCAACCAATGATGGATGCGACGATGGACACCGCACCGAGCGCCAGCGGGTACAGCACCGCGTTCACAGGCGCAGCAGCGACCAGCAACGCGCCAAGAACCATCGTCGCAATCAGCGTGACGGCGTAGGTTTCAAACAAATCGGCCGCCATGCCGGCGCAGTCGCCGACGTTGTCACCCACGTTGTCGGCAATCACCGCCGGGTTGCGCGGGTCGTCTTCCGGAATGCCGGCTTCGACCTTGCCGACCAGGTCAGCACCGACGTCAGCGCCCTTGGTAAAAATACCACCGCCCAAACGTGCAAAGATTGATATCAGCGACGAGCCAAAAGCAAAGCCAATCAGCGGATTCAGCAGCGCAGCAGTTGGCGTTTGCCCGCCGACGAGATACCAGTAAAACGCCGTCACGCCTAGCAGGCCCAGGCCCACCACCAGCATGCCGGTAATAGCGCCGCCCCTGAAGGCGACATCGAGTGCCGGGCCAATGCCGCGGGTGGCCGCTTGAGCGGTGCGCACGTTGGCACGTACCGACACGTTCATGCCGATGAAGCCGCAAGCACCTGACAGCACTGCGCCAACCACAAAGCCGACGGCGGTTTTTATGTCAAGAAAGATACCGATCAGCACGGCCAGCACCACGCCAACGATGGCAATGGTTTTGTATTGCCGCGCCAGGTACGCGGCAGCACCAGTCTGAATCGCGGTGGCAATTTCTTGCATGCGCGCATTGCCAGCGTCTTGCGACAAAATCCAGCTGCGTGCCCAAACGCCGTAACTTACAGCAATGAGCCCGCACACAAACGCCAATATGAGCGCTGAGTTATCTGTCATGTTGAAGTCTCCTATGGTTTTGCTTGGAGGGTTCAGTCGCAAGCTAAAACTCGATGTTTTACGCAAACGAATAAACCCGCTGCGCTGCTTCCTTGTCTTTTTCTATTCAAGACAATTGGCCAACAGTTGAAATTTAACGCCAAAACGTGACTACGTTGCGTTTGCTCTAGCCTGAATCAGTAAAATGAGGGTAAGTCCCAGCTTTTTGTTTTTAGTCATTCATCCCGCCGCCTTCACCGTTTACTCTTCATCCTTTACTTTTTTACTCATTTCACAACATGTCACTCGATAAAGTTACCCCAGGCAACAATGCACCTGAGTCTTTCAACGTCATCATTGAAATTCCCATGAACGCCGACCCGGTGAAGTACGAGGTGGACAAGGAGTCGGGTGCCATCTTTGTGGACCGTTTCATGAGCACGGCCATGCACTACCCGACCAACTACGGCTATGTGCCGCAAACCTTGAGCGGCGACGGCGACCCGGTTGATGTGTTGGTGATCACGCCCGTGCCGTTGATTCCAGGGGTTGTGGTCACTTGCCGAGCAATTGGTATCTTGAAAATGACCGACGAAGCCGGCGAAGACGGCAAGGTGCTGGCGGTACCCATCGACAAAAAATGCTCGCTCTACAGCCACTGGAAAAAGCCCGAGGACTTGAACCCGCTGCGGCTAAAAACGATTGCTCACTTTTTTGAGCATTACAAAGACCTGGAAGAAGGCAAGTGGGTCAAGGTGGGTGGCTGGGAAGGCCTGGACGCCGCGCACAAAGAAATTGCCGACGGCATTGCCAACTACGCGGCTACACAAAACACCTGAGGAATAGCGCCTTTCAGGCTGCCGATTCAGCCGCAGGAAAAATCAGGCCGCCGATGCGGCCTTTTTTTCGGGCGTTAAACGGCTCCCAGCTTTCTGGGGCTTGCGCCAGCCGGTCTGCCACAGCCCACCAGGCGCTGGGGTTTAAACCCATGCCAATGTGACTGGCCATGACCTCAATGTTTTCGGTGTGCGGGTTGGCTCGGCTGGGCGCTTGAATACTGGCTTGCCAGGCCACCACACCATCGGTGCGGGAGTAAATGCTGCTGGTGGGCACAGGCGGGGCGGCGGGCAGGTTGTAGTTTTCAGATTCTTTAGCGATTTTGCGGCCACTGGTCAGCTCGTACACACGCCAGGCGTTGGTTGACTTGTGTGAGCCCGCAAACGGCGTACCCAGTGTGATCACGCAGCGCACCATGTGCGGCATGTCTTTTGCAAGCTCGCGTGCATACACCCCGCCCAAGCTCCAGCCAATCAGGCTGACTTTGTTGCCTGTGCTTTCAAACGTACGCTGGAGGCTGGCTTGGGCTTCGTCCATCACACCTGCTCGCGGACCAAAGTTAAAACCTTGTTCCCACCCCCAAGGTTTGTAGCCCAGCGTTTGCAGATAGTGCCGCAGCGGCACGGTTGATGCGTCATTGGCAGACAGGCCAGGGAACACCATCACCGCGTGACCATCGCCTTTGGGGGCGCGCGTCAGCAACGGCCAAGACGGCAGCAGGGCGCCAAATTCCCAAAATGCACGCAACTCAAGCGCCATCAGCCAGGCACTGGGCGGCTGGTTGTGCTGGGCCATGGCGTCAAGACTCGATGATGGGCGGCTTGACGGGTTTGCGGTGGCTGGGTTTTTTAACGGCTTTTTTGCCATGGTCTGGAGCATTGGGGGTCGGGGCGGTGTTGGTTTTCAGGACAGTATCGCGCTGCAATTGCCCTTGAAGGCCAGAAGGCTTGCCTAACTTTGCGGTTTTCGTCACCTTGGAGACTGCTTTTTTTGGCGCTGCGTCACCGGACGGCGTTCTTGTCATCAACGCCTGGATTTCGGCATACGCGGCCTCAATGGCGCTCGCCAGATCGGCAGCATGCGGCAACACCTTTTGGTCAGCAACGATGCCAAAGTCCACCCGGCCCGCATAGGTTTGTACCGTGATGTTCAGGCCCAGCCCGTGCGTGATGATGGACAGCGGGTGAAAGGTCAAAAATTCGGCCCCCGCCAAATACAAGGGCACGGGCGCCCCAGGCACATTGGAGATCACCAAATTGGCCAACAGCGGCAGCCGGGAGGGGATGCCGCCATTGCCTGACTTGCCATAGACGTTAAACGCCATTTTGGCTGCACCCCCCACCAGCCAAGGGGCCAGCAGGGACGGGTAGTCTGTCGGCAACATGCCTTTGAGGCTTTGCAGGGATGTTTTGACCTTGGCGGTAGACGCCATGATGGCGTTCAAGCGCTTAAGCGGATGCGCCAGTTGTGTGCCCAACTCGACCAGTGTCATGCTGACCTGGTTACCCAGATTGGCGGCGTCTGCTGTGCCTGCGCCAGCCGCATCGCGCAAAGACACTGGCATTGCGGCGATCAATGATTTTTTGGGCAAGGTGTGATGCTGCAGCAGGTAGTTGCGCAGGGCAGTCGCGCAGACCCACAGCACAATGTCATTCAACGAGCCACTTGCTGCCTTGCCGATGGCTTTGCATTCAGCCAGCGGCAGCGTTGCAGTGACAAAAACGCGATCAGCGGTGATGCCAGCGTTAAACGGCGTGCTCGGTGCCAATTTGATGGGCATCTTTGCTTTCACACCGCTTGCGCTGCTGCCCGTTGTTTGCCGGGCAAGGGTGCTGCCAAATGTCACCGCCGCGTGAGGCAGCGATCTGGCAGCTTTTACCAATTGCCCCAGCGAGCTTGAAAACACCGACCCAATCAACTTCCCGACTTTTAAATCTGACTCCCGTATGCGCCTTTTGCCCGGAACCGGCGGCGCCACATCACGCGGAACACTTGACAAGTCCAGCAACGCATTGGCCAGCATGACGCCGCCTTTACCGTCAAGTGCAGCATGGTGAATCTTTGAGAAAAACCCCGCCACTTTTCTGCCATCGGCAAGCTCAATGCGGTCAAACACATAAAACTCCCACAGCGGGAAACGACGATCTATCAACTCCCCATGCAGCTGCGCACACAGTTTGTGGGCATCTGCCAAGGTCATCGGTTTACCGTTTTTCTTGGCAGGGTCGGCCCGCCGGATATGAAAGCCAATATCAACAGAATCAGCCTCAACCCAGAGCGGGTGGCCTAAATCCAGCGGCATAAACACCAATTTGCGGCTAAACACGGGTGCCAAATGCATGCGTTTGGCAATGTGCGCCGTCACCGCCTGGTGAAAACTGCCATTAAAACCGGCTGGCAGCGCGCACAAATTAAACGAACCCACATGCATTGGCATCTCAGGGGTTTCAAGGTACAAAAAGGTGGCGTCCAGACCCGTAAGTGATTTCATCGTGATGTGTGTTTAGGTACACCACAGGTTAACCGAGGCGGGCGGGGCCGGGCATTGGGGTTTGCCGCACGTGCGGGCGCTTGACCAAACGCACGGCCCGGCCAATCGATACGAAGTCAGGGCTGCGGCAAAGCCTTAAATGGGCTTCGCTGATCAAGCTCCTGCATGTAGTCGTCGATGCCTGCGCCTTCGCGCTCTAAAAACCGCTCTACGGCATCAGCAAACGACGGGTGCGCCAGCCAGTGGGCACTGGTGGTTTTGACCGGCAGCAGGGCGCGCGCCATTTTGTGTTGGCCCTGCGCGCCGCCTTCAAACCTGTGAAAGCCGTGCTCAATACACCAAGCTAATGGCTGGTAGTAGCAAGCTTCAAAATGCAGGCAGTCCACCCGGGCCAGAGCCCCCCAATAACGACCGTAGGCGGTTAAAACCCGGGCTCCAGCTTGCTCTTTTGAATCAATTTCATCCTTGGCCCCCGTATCATATGCGCTGACAGCTATTAAACTTGTAGCAACTTTTTGTTTTTCGTCCCCTTGCCCGTGTTCAGCAATAAACATGAGCCAGTTCTCAGGCATGGTGCGGTGCATGCTGCGAAAAAAGTCGCGGCTCAGGTAGGGCGCGTTTCCGTGTTCGTAGTAAGTGCGTTCGTAGCAGCGGTAAAAAAAGTCCCAGTCGTCGTTGGTGATGTCCGCGCCCAACGCCCAACGAAAAGTAACGCCTGCATCGGCTACTTTTTTCCGTTCCTGACGGATTTTTTTGCGCTTATCTTGCGCCAAAGACATCAAAAAGTCGTCAAAGCTTTCGTACGCGGGTGTATTGTTTGTCCAATGAAATTGCACCGTGTGCCTGAGCATGAAGCCGGCTTGCTCGCAAGCACTCACATCCTCGTCACTTGAAAACAGCAAATGCAGCGAAGACAGCTTTTCCTCCTCACACCATGACTTTACGGCTTGCGCCAGCTGCACGCGATCGGCTGCGTTGCGGGCCAAAAGGCGCGGTCCAGGTACAGGTGTAAATGGCGGTGCAATCAGCGCTTTGGGATAGTAAGGCAGGCCGTGCTGGTGGTAAGCATTGGCCCAGGCGTGATCAAACACATATTCGCCGTAGGAGTGGTCTTTCAGGTACAGCGCGCAGGCAGATGCCAGCGTGTCGCCGTCCCACAGGGTGATAAAGCGCGGTGTCCAGCCGGTTTTCGGGCTGGCGCTGCTGCTGGTATGCATGGCGGCCAGGTATTCGTGGCGCATGAAAGGGTTCAGACTTTGGCCCGGCGACTGCAAGGCGAGCAAACCGTTCCAGTCGGCGGCATTGACCTCTAACGGCGAAGTCAGTACTCGAATGACATAATCAATTTTCTCGTTCATCAGACTGGTGTTAATTTAAACAATGCTACTCAAAATTTGCGTTTTGCAGCTCAATTATTGCGTAGGCGACATGCCAGGCAACGCACAAAAAATCGTCGACGCCGCCGTCAAAGCCTATGCAGACGGTGCCCGGTTGGTGGTGACACCTGAACTGGCAATCTGCGGCTACGCGGCTGAAGATTTGTTTTTGCGCAGCTCTTTTATGCAAGCCTGCGATGATGCCGTGAAACAGGTTGCCTCTGCTTTGGCTGGGTTAAAGGATTTAACCGTCGTTGTGGGTACGCCAGTCATGGCGGGCAACGGCCTGCGCACCAAAAGCGTGGCGGTGCAGGAGCGGCACAATGCGGCAGTGGTGGTGCAGCAAGGGCAAGTCATGGCAAGTTATGCCAAACGCGAGTTGCCCAACTACCAGGTGTTTGACGAACGGCGGTACTTTTCACCCGGTCATGACGCGTGCGTGTTTGATGCGCAGGGCGTGAAAGTAGGTTTGCTGATTTGCGAAGACGCATGGTTCGATGCCCCTGCCCAATCTTCAAAAGATGCGGGTGCACAGCTGCTGGTGGTCATTAACGCGTCTCCATTTCACATCGGCAAAGGCGGTGAGAGAGAGCAAAAAATGCGCCTGCGGGCTCAGGCCGTTGGCTTGCCGTTGGTGTATGCACATTTGATAGGCGGGCAGGACGAAATCGTTTTTGAAGGCCGCTCGTTTGCCCTGCAGGCCAATGGGGAGCTGGCGGGCCGTGCGCCTGGTTTTAAAGAAGATTTGTTTGCGATCACCGTGCAGACGGGTAAAGATGTCGCAGAAGATGCAGCAAGCACGTCAAGCTCATCAAAAGCACCCTTGGCCCCCGTATTACGTACGCAAGAAGCTATTTATTTAATAGCAAACACACAACCCGAGCCAACCAACGATGCCGAGCTGTGGGACGCCTTGGTGCTAGGCGTGCGCGACTATCTCGGGAAAAACGGCTTTCCGGGTGCGCTGCTGGGTTTGTCGGGCGGCATTGATTCAGCTCTGGTGCTGGCCATTGCGGTGGATGCCTTGGGCGCCGACAAGGTACGCACCGTCATGATGCCGTCGCCTTACACTGCCGAGATTTCCTGGATTGACGCACGTGACATGGCCAAGCGCATGCGGGTGACTTACGACGAGATATCCATCATTCCAGAGTTTGAAGCGTTTAAAGCTTCGCTGGCCAGTCACTTCAAGGGCAGGGCAGAAGACACGACAGAAGAGAACATTCAGGCGCGGATTCGGGGTACGCTGCTGATGGCGCTGTCAAACAAGTTTGGCTCGATCGTGCTGACCACCGGTAACAAGAGCGAAATGGCCACCGGCTACTGCACGCTGTATGGCGACATGGCGGGCGGCTTTGCGGTCATCAAGGATTTGCTCAAGACCACCGTCTTTCGCCTCGCGCATTGGCGTAACGCGAATGACCCTTACGGCACAGGCAAAGCACCGATTCCAGAGCGCATCATCACCCGCCCACCGAGTGCTGAACTGAAAGCCGATCAAACCGATCAAGACAGCTTGCCCCCCTATGACGTGTTGGACGCAATTTTGGAGCGTTACATGGAAAACGATGAGAGCTTGGAAAGCATCGTTGCCGCGGGCTTTGACCGCGCGGTGGTCGAGCGCGTGACGCGGTTGATCAAAATTAACGAATACAAACGGCGTCAATCTCCAGTGGGCATTCGGGTAACTCACAGGAGCTTTGGCAAAGATTGGCGCTACCCTATCACCAGCAAATTCCGCGCGTAACCAAAAGTCTAGTCCATGAAACAAATCACCGCAGTTCTTAAACCGTTCAAACTTGAAGAAGTGCGCGAAGCGCTCGCCGACTGCGGCGTGACGGGCCTGACGGTCACCGAAGTCAAAGGCTTTGGCCGCCAAAAGGGCCATACCGAGCTCTACCGGGGAGCCGAATACGTGGTGGATTTTTTGCCCAAAGTCAAGGTCGAAGTGGTGGTGAAAACCGAGGACGTGGACCGCTGTGTTGAAGCCATCATTCGCGCTGCGCGTACGGGAAAAATTGGTGATGGCAAGATTTTTATCACCAGCGTAGAGCGCACCGTGCGCATCCGTACCGGCGAGCAGGACGAAGCCGCAGTCTGACGGTTGAACCTACAGGCGTTTAGATTTGATCAAGCCGTTGCTTGTTTTGCGCCAGGCTTGAGTCCTCAAGGCGCCTGCTGGCTTGAACCAAGCTTTCCAGCAACGGCTCTACCTGTGAATTTACACTGATCAGTGGCATCAGCGAGTCCGGCATGAATCCCTTGCTGACCGACGAGCTTAAAAACGCCAGCAGGCTGTCGTAATAGCCGTTCAGGTTAAGCAGACCAATGGGTTTGTTGTGGTAGCCCAACTGGCGCCAGGTCCACACTTCAAAAAATTCTTCCAGCGTCCCAATTCCGCCAGGCAGTGCTAGAAATGCATCGGCGTGCTCGGCCATCAGGCGCTTGCGTTCGTGCATGGTGCTCACCACGTGCAGTTCTGTGCAGCCGTGGTGGGCCTGCTCTTTGTCAACCAGCGACTCAGGAATCACGCCAATCACGTTGCCACCGGCTGCCAGTGCAGCGTCGGCTACCGTGCCCATCAAACCATTGCGGCCGCCGCCATAAACCAGCTGCCCGCCATGCGTGGCGATCCAGGTGCCAACCTGCTGAGCGAGGGTGGTAAATTCAGGGTCATGGCCCGGGCGTGAGCCGCAATAGACGCAAATTGAAAAGCTTGGCGTGGTCATTTACCCGCCATTCGCGCCAAGCGCTTGGGGCTTTCAGGGGCTTTCCAGGTCACCAGCTGCGTACCCGCCAATGCGTCGTGCCAAAACTGCTTTTGCGGATGAAAGCGCGCCAATATTGCCCAAACGATAACCCACCCCAGTGCGACCACAGCAATTGCGGTTGAGGGCAAGCCAAAAACCCAACCTATGCCCAAAGGAGGTAAAAACCACAACCAGCTGAACGCATAGCGAGCGAGGGCACGCTTCTGGGTAATCAGCTTGCCGTTGCTGTCCACCACGCGAATATCCCAGGTTTTCATGGCCAATGTTTGACCTTTGGCCCAGAACCAGACGAAGTAAATTCCAAAGATCACAAACAAAAAAGCTTGCAAAGCGTGGCGGTTGTCCATCGCGTTACGGGTTTGGCTCAGGCTGCCAAAAAGGTAACCCGCCAAAAAAACCACGCCAAACATCAGCAGGCCTTCATAAACCCAGCAGGCCATTCGCCGGGGGATGGACGGCACAGTTGCGGGCGCTTGCGTCACTTGGCTGCTGCTGGTGTAGCCACGTTTTGCGGCGTGTCAGCTGTTTTTGCAGTGGTAGCCGCCGAAGGTGAAATAGGTGCAGCAGGAGCAGCCAAGGCAGGGCTTGAATTTTTGGGCGTAACTGCCAGCTTTTGCGGTGCCACAGGCTTGATGGCAGTGGCTGCGCCAGTCGGTTTAGGTGTCGCGTTAGCCGCCAGCTTGGCCTTTTCTTCTGGGCTCAATGACTGATAAGTCTGCCACTTTGCCTTTTTTTCATCAGAAGTGAGTTGATTGGACAACTCTTTGGTTTTCGCAAAGTTAAGACGCGCCGTTGCCCGTTGCTGCGGGCTCATGGCGACCCATTCAACCATTCGGCTGTGCATCACGGCCTGGTCTGCAGGGGGTAAGGTGGCGTAGCCTTTGGAGACTTCCAGCCACTTGCGTTTTTGTGCCTCGCTGATGCCGCTCCAACTGGCTGCCAGCGGATGAAGGCTTTGCTGTTGTGCGGGGCTAAGTTCCGACCAGGCGGGTTTGGAGGTGGTGGACGCGACTGGCTTGACTGCGCTGGCTACCGCTTTGGGCGCATTAACATTTTGTGTTTGCGGCAGTGCCTGCGGTGTTTGGGCTTGAGCCACGCCTTGCGACAGCAGCAATGCTGTCCAACAAAGCGTTTGGCTCACGGCTGTGTAAAAAGTCAAGGCAGGCAATATTCAGCTCGTCAGGTTGATGGGGTTGATGACCGAAGCATCGGATACTGGTTGGTAGGATGCAGGCTAACCGGCCGTCATCAAATTCAGCGGTTTACCTTCAGAAATTGAAGAAATCCCGGATCCGAAAAGGCAGCAGGCGGCAAATCATCGATCAGCAGCGCGGCGTCGACTTCTGCAATTTCTTGGGCACGGTTGTCGTTTTGCACCGAATTGATGACCAACATCCCCAGGACAAGCGCGACCAGTGGCATCACTGAACCAATACGGCCCCACCACCCGAGACCATCGCCTGATCCCCAAGTCAAGGCAGCACTACCGCCCGAATTAACGATGTTGACCGCTGTTTGGGTTTTGGCAATTTTGCGCTTGGACAGGGCCTGCATACGCGCCGCACGCAACCGTTCAGAGATGTCGTGCGGCAAATCTGCAGTTCCTTTTGACAAATAAGCAGATGCTTTGAGCGCAAAGCGATCTTGCAAAATGTCCACCCGATTTTGATTTGAATAAGTCATAGTGTTATACCTTTTGCACCCAGGGTTTTGCTAAGCGCGAGAACCGCACGCGAACAGTGTGTTTTAACGCTGCCTTCGGAGCATCCCATCACTGACGCGGTCTCAGCCACGTCCATCTCTTCCCAGTAACGCATCAGGAAGGCTTCCCGTTGACGACCCGGCAGCAGTTGGACCGCAGCTTCGATCTCATGCAATATTTGCGCCCGCTCTGTCGCGTCTTGGGCACTTTCAGTCCCTTCTGAGTCAGTTAATGCCTCCAAAGTTTCCAAAATATCAAAATCTCCATCGGCCCCAGCCGATTCAAAGTCACTCATGTTGGAAAAAAGAGCATTACGGGTTTTACGGCGCCGAAACCAATCCAATGTGGTGTTGGACAAAATCCGTTGAAACAGCATCGGCAGCTCAGCTAATGGCTTGTCACCATAGCTGTGCGCGAGTTTCATCATGCTGTCCTGAACAATATCAAGTGCCGCCTCTTCGTCCCGGGTGTGATAAACGCTTCGCTTAAAGGCGCGCTTTTCAACGCTTTTCAGGAAGTCTGAGAGTTCAAGTTCTGTTGCCAACGGTGTGAAGTTCCGGGTTGTCCAGCGCTGTAATTTTTATGTGTTTGGAGTTTAAATTATGGCATCACGGCTAGCCATCTCGTTTCCTGCACTTGAGGGTAGGTCAGTTGGGTCGTGGTGCGGTGTCATAATGCGACTTGCAACTTATACGGCAAACGGGTCAAGGCACGGCGGATAAAGATTCTGTCCATGGTTTTGGCCTCAAGTCTTGACGCTTCTCCACAAGAGTCAGCCAAAAGGCACCCAAGGTATTTCGTTAGAGAAATTCACAAAGGTTCATCATGGAAATCACAAAAGCGGAAATCGCAGCAGCAGCGTCTGCGCAAGCCACACCAATCTCTGCAGACCTGCGCGGCGCGGAGATTCTTGTCAAGTCACTTCAAGCCGAAAACGTCAAATTCATTTGGGGATACCCTGGCGGGGCTGTTCTCCATATTTATGATGCTTTTTATAAGCAAAACACCATCGAGCATGTGCTGGTTCGGCATGAGCAAGCCGCCGTTCACGCGGCTGACGGCTATGCCCGAGCAACGGGTGATGTTGGTGTTGCGCTGGTCACGTCCGGCCCTGGTGTGACGAATGCCATCACCGGTATTGCAACGGCCTACATGGACAGTATCCCGATGGTCATTATCACGGGCCAAGTGCCGACGCACGCGATTGGCCTGGATGCTTTTCAGGAATGCGACACGGTAGGTATCACGAGGCCCATCGTTAAACACAATTTTTTGGTAAAAGACGCCCGGCACTTGGCTGAGACCATGAAAAAGGCTTTTCACATTGCGCGCAGTGGTCGCCCGGGGCCGGTCGTGGTTGACATCCCAAAAGACGTGTCTTTTAACAAGGTGCCTTACACGGGTTACCCCGAAACGGTTGAAATGCGCAGCTACAACCCGTCCCGCAAGGGCCACGGCGGGCAAATTCGCAAGGCTCTGCAACTGTTGATGACGGCTAAGCGGCCGTATATTTATACAGGCGGCGGTGTGCTGCTAAGCAACGCATCAGCTGAATTGCGCACATTGGTTGACATGTTGGGTTACCCCTGCACCAACACGCTGATGGGTCTGGGAGCATACCCGGCCAGCGACCGTAAATTTCTAGGCATGCTCGGCATGCACGGCACTTATGAAGCCAACAACGCGATGCAAAATTGCGATGTGTTGCTGGCGGTTGGTGCTCGCTTTGACGACCGCGTGATTGGCAACCCCAAACACTTTGCCCAAAATGAACGCAAGATCATTCACATCGACATTGATCCGTCGAGTATTTCCAAGCGCGTCAAAGTCGACATCCCAATCGTTGGGGACGTTAAAGACGTTTTGACCGAACTGATCGCCATGATCAAAGAGTCGGGCTTAAAGCCTGACTCAAACGCCTTAGGCGGATGGTGGGAAACCATTGAGGGATGGCGTAAGCGCGACTGCATGAAATACAGCTTGGGCGATGGCAGCACCATCAAACCGCAGTATGTGGTGGAAACACTTTGGAACATGACCAAAGACGCCGATGCTTACATCACATCAGATGTGGGTCAACATCAGATGTGGGCAGCGCAATATTACCGATTCGACGAGCCGCGCCGCTGGATCAATTCTGGCGGACTGGGCACGATGGGCGTTGGCTTGCCATACGCGATGGGCATCAAGCTGGCCAAGCCAGAGTCTGAAGTGTTTTGCATCACTGGCGAGGGCTCGATCCAAATGTGTATTCAAGAGCTTTCAACTTGTCTGCAATACAACACGCCGGTGAAGATCGTGTCGCTGAACAACCGATATTTAGGCATGGTGCGCCAGTGGCAGGAGTTTGATTACGAAGGCCGCTACAGTCACAGCTACATGGACGCGTTGCCTAATTTTGTGAAGTTGGCCGAGGCCTATGGCCATGTGGGCATGCTGATCGAAAAGCCTGCCGACGTTGAGCCGGCGCTGCGTGAGGCGCGAAAGCTCAAGGACCGCACGGTGTTCATGGACTTCAGAACCGACCCCACTGAGAACGTGTTCCCGATGGTCCAGGCAGGTAAAGGCATCAGCGAGATGCTGCTGGGCGCTGAAGATCTCTAAGACAGCGGTTTTCACGTGTCTTTTAGGCTTTTAGTGCCCTAGCCCAATGAGCGTAAGGGCTAGTTGCTACTTATCTAATAGCGTTTAATTTAAATTCATCACAACCTTCAGGAGGCATTTCTATTGCCTGCCAAGCCTGTACATTACCGTGCGCAGGGGAGGGCAGACGAAATGAAGTGTCCAGTCTTATGAAACACATCATTGCAGTTTTACTTGAAAACGAACCCGGTGCGTTGTCTCGCGTGGTGGGCTTGTTCTCAGCTCGCGGCTACAACATCGAGAGCCTGACAGTCGCGCCCACAGAGGACGCAACGCTTTCACGCATGACCATACAAACCAGTGGCTCTGACGACGTGATTGAGCAGATCACCAAGCACTTGAACCGCTTGATAGAGGTGGTGAAAGTGGTCGATTTAACCGAAGGCGCCTACACCGAGCGCGAGTTGATGATGGTCAAAGTGCGTGCTGTCGGCAAGGAGCGTGAGGAAATGAAGCGCATGGCTGATATATTTCGCGGGCGAATCATTGATGTGACCGAAAAAAGTTACACGATTGAACTGACCGGCGACCAGCATAAGAACGACGCGTTCCTCGAGGCCATTGACCGCAGTGCCATTTTAGAAACCGTACGCACGGGGTCCAGCGGTATTGGACGAGGCGAGCGGATTCTTAGAGTTTAAATTTCGAACATTCAGTGTTTACAACCAGGAGAAGAAGATGAAAGTTTATTACGACAAAGACTGCGACCTGAGCCTGATCAAAGGCAAAACGGTGGCCATTATTGGTTATGGCAGCCAGGGACACGCCCATGCGCAAAACCTGAACGACAGCGGCGTGAAAATCGTTGTTGGTCTGCGCAAAGGTGGCGCGTCATGGGACAAAGCTGTCAAGGCTGGGTTGTCTGTGCATGAAGTCAACGACGCTGTCAAAGCCGCTGACGTCGTGATGATTTTGTTGCCCGATGAAGACATCGCTGGCGTGTACAAAAACAATGTGGAGCCGCATGCCAAGCAGGGTGCCTCGCTTGTGTTTGCCCACGGCTTTAATGTGCATTACAACCAAGTTGTGCCGCGCGCCGATTTGGACGTATGGATGGTCGCGCCCAAAGCACCTGGGCACACCGTGCGCAACACCTACACCCAGGGCGGCGGCGTGCCGCATTTGGTCGCCATTCATCAGGACAAATCAGGCAAGGCCCGTGACTTGGCACTGAGCTACGCCATGGCCAACGGTGGCGGCAAGGCTGGCATCATTGAAACCAACTTCAAAGAAGAAACCGAAACCGACTTGTTCGGGGAACAAGCTGTGTTGTGCGGTGGTGCGGTTGAACTCATCAAAATGGGTTACGAGACATTGGTTGAAGCGGGCTACGCACCAGAAATGGCTTACTTTGAGTGCCTGCACGAACTCAAATTGATCGTGGATTTGATTTATGAAGGCGGGATTGCCAACATGAATTATTCGATCAGCAACAATGCAGAATACGGTGAATATGTGACCGGACCAGAGGTTATCAACGAGCAGTCGCGTGTTGCCATGCGTGCAGCCTTGAAGCGCATCCAAAGCGGTGAGTACGCCAAAATGTTCATCAGCGAGGGTCGCACTGGTTATCCCAGCATGACCGCCAGACGTCGCCTGACGGCAGAGCATTCGATTGAAAAAGTTGGTGGCCAGCTACGCGCCATGATGCCCTGGATCGCTAAAAACAAGCTGGTTGACCAGACTAAAAACTAAGCCTCCAGGACCAGCAGGCACTTGTTCTGCTAATCTTGACCTACAAAAAGCCGCGCATAAAACTTGCGCGGCTTTTTGATTTTTGCAGCATATTAGTTTGGTATCCTAGCCGCAAGTTACAGGAGTATTCTTATGCATGATGGCGAACAGCCCTCGGCACTTGGTCAGGATGTAGTGGTGCGCAAGCGTCGCAAGGGCATTTACATCCTGCCCAATCTTTTCACGTTGGGCGGACTGTTCGGCGGCTTTTATGCCATCGTCATGGCGATGGACGGCCGCTTTGACCAGGCCGCAATCGGCGTGTTTAGCGCCATGATTCTTGACAGTTTGGACGGTCGCATTGCCCGCATGACAAACACCCAAAGCGCGTTTGGTGAGCAAATGGATTCGTTATCGGACATGGTGTCTTTTGGCGCTGCACCGGCGCTTATTGCCTACGTTTGGGGTTTAAGTACGCTAGGCCGCTGGGGCTGGGTGGCCGCTTTTGTTTACTGTGCTTGCGCCGCGCTGCGGTTAGCCCGTTTTAATGTCAACACAGCCGTCGTTGATAAGCGGTTTTTTCAAGGCTTGCCTTCACCTGCAGCAGCAGCTTTGGTGGCGGGTTTTATCTGGTTAATGAACGATGCGAGTTATTCCGGTACCGAGTTGCTGGACTTGGGACTGTTTGCACTGTCAATACCTTGGCTGATGTTTACTTTGACACTGTATTCGGGCTTGACGATGGTGACCAACGTACCGTTTTACAGCTTCAAAGACATTCAGATGAAAAAAAGCGTGCCTTTTGCAGTGATAGTTTTGATAGCGCTGGGCATTGGCGTCGTTGGCTTACATCCGCCCATCATGGTGTTTGCCTTTTTTATTGCTTATGGTTTGTCTGGTTATGTCGTGTATGCATGGCGTAGGTCCAAAGGTCAGCAGACCAGTGTGATTGCTACGTCGCTTGACGAACCTGAAGAGCGCGGCCTGCACAAATGACGAGCTTAAAACCAGCTGTGATACATTTAAGTCAATGACACATTTTTCTCTATCGCTATTGCTATCTGCCAACGGGCGGAGACGGTAGCGTACGCGTAACCTCATTCCACGGCCCGTTTGCTACCTGCAACGGGCCGTTTTTGTTTTTGCGTTGCGGGTTTTTATTTGACTTTTGCAGGAAACCACTTATGGCTGACAAACTTATTATTTTTGACACCACCTTGCGTGATGGCGAACAATCGCCTGGCGCTTCGATGACGCGCGACGAAAAGCTGCGCATTGCGCGCCAGCTGGAGCGTTTGAGGGTCGATGTGATTGAGGCCGGGTTTGCCGCCAGCTCGAATGGGGATTTTGAATGCGTCAAATCGATTGCTGAAGTCGTCAAGGACTCGACGGTTTGTTCACTTGCTCGCGCGAATGATCGAGATATTTCGCGTGCTGCAGAAGCACTTAAGCCCGCCAAGTCGGGTCGCTTGCACCTGTTTTTAGCCACCAGCGCCCTGCACATGGAAAAGAAGCTGCGCATGACGCCCGACGAGGTGTTAAACCAAGCCAAACTTTCGACACGATTTGCGCGTAATTTGATGGGCGACATTGAATTTAGCCCGGAAGACGGTTACCGCTCTGACCCTGACTTTTTGTGCCGCGTTTTAGAGGCCGTCATCAACGAAGGCGCAACCACCATCAACGTACCCGACACCGTGGGTTACGCCATCCCCGAGCTGTATGGCAACTTCATCAAAAACCTGCGTGAACGCATTCCCAACAGCGACAAGGCGGTGTGGTCGGTGCATTGTCACAACGATCTGGGCATGGCCGTGGCCAACTCATTGGCGGGTGTGATGATTGGCGGCGCGCGGCAAGTCGAATGCACCATCAATGGCTTGGGCGAGCGGGCAGGCAATTGCAGTCTTGAAGAAATTGTCATGGCGGTCAAAACACGCAAAGACTATTTCAATCTTGACTTAAACGTTGATGCCAAGCACATTTTGGCTACCAGCCGAATGGTTAGCCAAACCACCGGGTTCGTGGTCCAGCCCAACAAGGCAGTAGTGGGTGCCAATGCTTTTGCCCACGCCAGTGGTATTCACCAAGACGGTGTGCTCAAAGCACGTGATACCTACGAAATCATGCGCGCCGAAGACGTGGGTTGGTCAGCTAACAAGATTGTGCTGGGTAAGCTCAGTGGTCGCAACGCTTTCAAACAGCGCCTGCAAGAGCTTGGCGTGTCGATGGAAAGTGAAGTGGAAATCAACAGCGCCTTCGCAAGATTTAAAGAGCTTGCCGATCGCAAAAGCGACATTTTTGACGAGGACATCTTGGCGCTGGTCAGCGACGAAAGCGTCAGCCATGCGACTGAACAATACGGTTTTGTATCGCTTTCGCAGCACAGCGAAACTGGCGAACGTCCGCAGGCCAGCGTGGTGTTTACCGTGCAAGGCATTGAGGTCAAAGGTCAGTCAGACGGAAACGGCCCGGTTGATGCTTCGCTCAAAGCGATTGAATCACACGTCAAAAGCGGCGCAGAAATGGTGCTTTATTCGGTCAATGCCATCAGCGGTTCGACCGAAAGCCAAGGCGAAGTAACGGTACGTTTACAAAACAGCGGCCGCGTGGTCAATGGTGTGGGCTCAGACCCCGACATTGTGGTGGCTTCGGCCAAAGCTTATTTGAGCGCTTTGAACAAGCTTCAAAGTAAAGCTGACCGGGTAGCCGCGCAGGGTTAAAAATCAGCAGGGTGAAATTTAGTATTTAAAATCAATGACTTGAGGGATTTTTACGTAAATTGAACCCGTTAAGTCATTGTTAAATTAAATATTCATCTTCTTTTTAGAAAAGTCACGCAAGCATTTGATATTGCGTGACTTTTTCATTTTGTATACACTGAGCTCATGCGTTTTTGCTCAACTCTAGGCTAGGCTTATTCAATGCTCCATTCGACCGTACAACGCGCCCTGAAGCTGCTTGGTTTGTTGGGACTCGTTACCGCTTTAGCGGTGCCTGTAGCCACGGCAGCGACCCAAAAGCGTCAAACCATCAAAAAGCAGCAGCTTACAAAATCAACATCTTCGAAGAAATCTGTTGCAAATCGAAAGACAGCACAATTTGTATCCGGTACACAGCGCCGGTCAATGGCGCGCGTTGTTGTACCGGCTAAACCTTCTTACGGCCAAATCGCGGGCCTGCATGATTCGCACGATGCGCTTGATTTGAAATCAAGTGTGGCGCTGGTCATTGACCAAGACACGCGTGAGGTTCTGTTTCGCAAAAACGACCAAGCTGTTTTGCCGATTGCTTCGCTGACTAAGCTCATGACTGGCGTGATCATCAGTGGCGCAAAATTGCCTATGGACGACATGATCACCATTACCCAGGACGATGTAGACACTGAAAAAGGCAGCAGTTCACGCCTCAAAGTGGGCACGTCGCTGACGCGCGGTGAAATGCTGCACTTGGCGCTCATGTCCAGCGAAAACCGTGCCGCCAACGCTCTGGGCCGCACCTACCCTGGAGGTTTGGCAGTCTTTGTCAGTTTGATGAATGCAAAGGCCAAGTTGCTTGGCATGACTGATACTCGCTATGTTGAGCCTACGGGCTTGTCAAGCCGTAACCAGTCAAGCGCACAAGATTTGGCAGCGTTGGTCAGTGCAGCGCACGCTGACCCCATGTTGCGTGAGTTATCAACGTCTGCTGGCTACCAGGTTGCAGTGGGCAACCGCACACTGCAGTACAACAATACCAACCGTTTGATTAAAAATCCTGAATGGGAAATTGGCCTGCAAAAAACGGGGTACATCTCTGAGGCGGGCCAATGTTTGGTGATGCAAACCAAAATAGCGGGCCGCAAGTTGATCATGGTGTTTCTGGACTCCGCCGGCAAACTCAGCCGTTTGGGGGATGCAGAGCGTGTGCGCCGCTGGGTGGTTGCCAACCCCATCGCCAACCCAACTGCCAATGTTGCAACCCCTCCGGCGGCAGGGCCTAACGCGACAGAGCGAAAAATCAGCGTCACTATGTAGCCAGATACCGAAAGGTATTTGCTATAAAACAGATAGCTGCTAGCCCTTTGTTTTATTGGGCCACACTAATATATAGCGTTTTTTATCGGTCAATCATGCCTGATGGTTACCTGACTTTACCGGACCTATAGCCCAAAGCAGTTGAAATCTCATCAGCTGTTGCCTGGAGCTTTGGTAGCCAGTGCTCCTCTAGCCTGTCTGCTGGCGCCGAGATCGACAAGCCCGCTACTAAAGCATTCTGGTCGTCGTAAATCCCAGCAGCCATGCAGCGCACACCCAGTTCCAGTTCCTCGTTGTCTCTCGCAATGCCGTATTGCCGTGCTTTCGACAGCTCCCGCTCAAGCACGGGCAATTGGGTGATTGAATTTCGGGTATGGCCCGCTAAGCCGGTGCGGCTGGCATAGGCGCGCAGGCGCTGCGGATCGTCAAATGCCAAAAACAGTTTGCCTACCGACGTTAAGTGCAGGGGAGCACGGCCACCAATGGCACGCACCACCTGCATGCCTGACCGTTCGCTGTATGCGCGTTCGACGTAAATGATCTCGTCGCCTTGGCGCATGCTTAGATTTACCGGCTGTTGGGTAAGCCGATGCAGTTCGCGCATTGGCATTAAGGCGGCGTCTCGCACATTAAGTCGTGCCTTGACCATGTTGCCAAGCTCCAGCAAGCGCATGCCCAGCCGGTAACTGCCAGCGGCGGGTCGATCTACAAAGCGGCCTGTGGCCAAATCATTGAGAATTCGGTGGGCAGTGGAAGCGTGCAGACCAGACTTCTCGCTGATCTCCTTCAATGGCATGGCTTCTTCGCGGTTGGCCAAAATGTCCAATAACGTAAACATGCGCTCAAGCACCTGAACCGTAGGTTTGACAGGAACGCTGGTGGCAGGCTTGGTCATGCCTAAATTTTACGCTATGAAATCGCCATCACCCATTTGCCGTCTAACCGCAACTCGTGCGGCTTGAACGCAGTTTTGTAACGCATTTTGGGGCTGTCAGCTATCCAGTAACCTAAGTAAACATACGGCAAATTCAGTTTGGCGGCCTGTTCGATCTGCCACAGCACGCCGTAGCTGCCGTAGCTGTTGTGGGTTTGTGGGCCATCGGGCTCATAAAAAGTGTACACCGCCGATATACCGTCTTCCAGCACATCCAGAATTGACACCATCTTTAAAGTGCCCGGTCTGCCGTCGGGCGAACTTTCTCGAAACTCAACCAATCGCGAGTTAACCCTGCTTTGCAACAAAAACTGCGTGTATTGGTCAATGCTGTCGTGGTCCATACCACCGCCAGCATGGCGTCCGTTTTGGTAGCGCAGGTAGAGCTCATAGTGCTCCGGCACGAAGCAAAGCTTGAGCACCCTGACTTGTAGACCCTGGTGCTTACCCCGGGCGCGACGTTGACTCTTATTTGGTGCAAAGGTTTGTACCGGTACGCGCAGTGGCACGCAAGCTGTGCAACCATCACAATAAGGCCGGTAGGTAAACATACCGCTGCGCCTGAATCCGTTACTCACCAGCTCAGAGTAGGCGTTGTTATGGATCAAATGGCTGGGCGTCGCCACTTGACTCCTGGCCTGCCTGCCCGGCAAATAACTGCACGGATAAGGGGCAGTGGCGTAGAACTGCAAGGTGTGCAGCGGCAGGTCTTTGAGGAGTGTCACGGCGTTTGCTGGGTCTTGTTAAGCAACAACTCATGCCAGTATACGGTCTGAAATTGCCATACAGGGGCTGGGCCCGTGATGGTTGCGGCCACGTGTGCGGCAAACACATCTCGGCTTATTTCGCTTGCCCCTAGCGACGCCAGATGACGGGTATTTTGTTGGCAGTCAATCATGCTCATGCCGTGCGCCCGGCAAAAAGCCACCAACGCGCACAGCGCGATTTTTGATGCATCGGTCTGATGGGCAAACATCGACTCACCAAACACCATGCGGCCCAAGTTCACACAATACAGGCCGCCAACCAGCTCGCCGCCGACCCAGGTTTCTACGCTGTGCGCGTAGTTAGCATTGTGCAGAGCACAGTAGCCAGCAATCATCTCAGGCAGTATCCACGTGCCTGGCTGGCCATTACGGGGCATGTTGGCGCACGCGGTGATGACTTCTTCAAACGCCGTATCAATCCGTATATCGCACGCTGGGTTGTGTACAAATGACTGTAGACTTTTGCGCAGAGACCGGTGTAATTTGAACTGCGCTGTGCACAGCGTCATACGCGGGTCTGGACTCCACCACAGCGTAGGCTGGCCTTTACTGAACCACGGAAATATCCCTTGGCTATAGGCCTGAACCAGTGTCGCCACATCCAGCGCACCGCCAGCTGCAAGCAAACCTGGCACAGGGTCGCCAGGCCCCCAGGCTTGCTTTAGCGCCGGAAATGCGTCCCCAGCTTCAAGCCACGGTAAAGGAAAATGCAATCTTTTCATAGCAGATCAAAAATCACAGTTTAATAGCAGGCTATAATCTGAGGCTGTATTCCTCGATAGCTCAGTTGGTAGAGCGCCGGACTGTTAATCCGTAGGTCCCTGGTTCGAGCCCAGGTCGAGGAGCCAAATTTGAAGCCCCGTAATCGCAAGGTTACGGGGCTTTTTTGTTTTTACAACTTCGCAAATCTGTGTTTTTAAGACTGAACCCAATATGCGCCACTAAGGGGCGTAATTTTACTTACGAAACGAGTCTTCAAAACCCGTCACTTCAAGCGCTGGATGCGCAAAACAGAACTGACCGATACCGCGCTTTGCGCCGCTGTTCTGGAGATGACTGAAGGCTTGATTGATGCTGAACTCGGCGGTGGTGTGGTCAAAAACGCATCGGTTTGCCTGGCCGTGGCAAACGCGGCAGTGCTCGCACACTGATTGCCACCAACAAAGGCAGTCGTTAGTTTTTCATTTACGGTTTTGAAAAAAGTGACCGCGCTAATATTTCTAGCGACGAGCTGAAAGCGCTCCAAGCCCTGGCCAGTGACTTGCTTGCCTTGTCGGGCAAGCAACTCAGCCAGGCTGTTGAAGACACAACATTAGAGGAAATCTGCCATGACACATAAGACTGAATCCAAAGTTAAAACCAAAAGCAAAAAGCCCTATTTTCGAAGCCGTCCACGACACCGCCAGTGACCTGCATCGTCTCGGCTTGATTCACAAGCGCAATATGCACAAGTTCGATGCACTGTGCCTAGCGCCCGTGCCCGACTACAGCAGTGAAAAAATCCGCGCACTGCGTGACCAGCTCAAACTAAGCCAAGCTGTGCTGGCTGCGGTACTGAACACCAGCCTGTCCACCGTGCGCAAATGGGAGGGCGGTGAAAAGCACCCCAGCGGGCCGTCATCGAAGCTGCTTGATCTGTTGGAGCGCAAGGGGCTGGAGGCCGTGCTTTGATTTTTTGATCGGTTGAGGAAACTATCGGGTTCAAACGCTAATTAACTCCAAGTGGCTATGAATTCAGGAGCTGCTTGTGCCCGTAATTATTGGGCTAGAGTCCTATTTGGCGTTTTAAAAACAGGGCGCTCTCAAACCCCAAGTGCAACAGTATCCTTAAACCCATCAAAGAAGTGTTGTATGCCAAAGAGTTACTGCCATTTAAGCGACTTAGAGCGAGCCCAGATTCAAGCCCATCTTGAGCTGGGCAGCAAAGTGCGGGCAATTGCCCGCACTTTGCTGCGCGCACCATCGACCATCAGCCGCGAACTCAAGCGCTGCGGCTGGTACGGCCCCACAGCGCCTACACCGCCAGCCAAACTGCGCACCCGGGGCATCAACGGCTACTGGTGCGAAGCGGCCCACAAACGCGCCTGCGCTTTAGCCCGCAAACCCCGTGCAGCCCCAAAACTGCTCATCGGTCATGCGCCAGGCGCCGGCAATGCCTTGTGGAAAAGTGTCTATTGGGCTTTAAAGCGTTTGTCGCCCCAACAAGTTAGCGGCACACTGGCACGTATGGACACCCCCCAACGCATCAGCCACGAAACGATCTACACCGCCATCTACGCCATGCCAAAGGGTGAGCTGCGCAAAGAAGTACTTGGCCTGCTCAGCAGACACCGCAAAGGCCGCAGACCGCGCACAGCGGGCAAGGACAGACGCTCAATGATCATTGGCATGACCAGCATTGAAGAGCGAGACCCGTCGGTTAATGATCGCCTGATACCTGGCCACTGGGAGGGCGATTTGGTCAAAGGCGCATTTAACCGCTCACAGGTAGGCACGCTGGTCGAGCGCAAGACCTTGTTTACGCTCTTGGTGCAGCTGGACAATGCGACGGCGGCTTGTACGGCCAATGGCTTTATTGGTGTGCTCAAGCGAGTCGATGTGCAGATGCGTTTGTCTTTGACTTACGACCAGGGCAGGGAAATGGCAGACCACGCGCACTTGAGCAGGCAAACGGGGATGGAGGTGTTCTTTGCCCATCCGCACAGCCCGTGGGAGCGGGGCATCAATGAGAACACCAACGGCTTGCTCAGGAAGTATTTACCAAAGGGTTCGGATTTGAGTGTCTACAGTCAGGCGCAGTTAGACGAGATAGCCTTTGAGCTAAACGCCAGGCCGCGCAAGTCGCTGGGCTGGAAGTGCCCGGCTGAGCTGTTCTTGCCTGAGGGTGAATTTGACTTTAAGGCCTATTGGGCCAAGCAGCTTAAACTTCCTTCTGTTGCACTTGGGGATTGAGAGCGCCCAGTTTTTTCAAGACCTGACCCTCGTGGCTCGTGGTGTGTGCAAAGGCTCTCTATGCAGATTTTTACAAACCCCCGCACGGACTGTGCATCACTTAAGTGACGTGCCAACAAATTTACCTCCCGTCGCGTGCAGGTCCGTTGTCCTGCCGATAACAACTTCGACTGCACCCATTTCAATGACAACTGCTGGCTTTGTAGTCCGGTGATGGTGGCTGGTTTATAAAAAGCCTTAGAACATTCATAACGGGTACATAGCTCGGGCAATTTTGCAGCCGGGCCCACCGGTTAGCCCGGTTGTCCGCTTCAGATTCAGCTGCTG
>JANPIK010000056.1:0-9412 GCA_031424935.1 Polaromonas sp. | reverse complement strand
CAAGTGAGACTGACGCAGGCCTGCCTCGTCTTCACGCTTGACCAGATCCGCCACCAAAATGTCATACCAGGCCGGCATCACGTAGCCGCCATTGATGGTGACAGGAATGGTAGGCGCGTTCGGAAACAAGTACCGCACCGGCCCCACGCTGGACAAATCCATCTGTTGGGCAATCGGCACAAAGTCACGCCCATCAGCCCCCAGGCCGTGCATGATGAGGATGGTGGCAACCGGGTTTTCACCCGTTTGGGCTTCCAGGACTTGAAGGGGCATAGTGTTTTTTGTTTCAGTCATTTAAGGTTTATTTTAGTGACGACAAGCGGGCAGACATCCAAAGTTTTAAGCTTTGCGTACCCTTTGCGTATCTATCGGCAATAACTCTACCGGCCAGCCACATGACACACCTCTTAAAACGCGCTTTTCTATTTGCCCTGCCAGCAGCTTTTCTGGCACTTCAAATTCTGATGCCCGTGCGCGCCGAGGCGCTTTCGGTCAAAGTCGAAAAAGCCGTGCAAGCCGTGGTGCAAAGCCAGCTCGCCGCTTTCGCCAAAGACGATGCAGACAAAGCTTTCTCTTATGCCGCGCCCGAGCTGCGCAAGTCGATTGGCAACTCTGCCGCCTTCATGGCGATGGTTAAAAACAGCTACGCAGTCGTTTACCGCCCGGCTTCGGTGGCTTTTTTAAAGCCTGAAGGCTCGGGCGATGATGTGGTTCAAAAGGTGCAGATGCTGGACGCCAGCGGCGCGTCATGGTTAGCGGTGTACAGCCTGCAACGGCAAAAAGACAAAACCTGGCGTATTAGTGGGTGCGCGGTGGTTGAAACCAAAGGTCGAATGGCCTAAGCCAAGGCTGCTTGGCTTGACCTGCAAAGCGCGGGATGCTACGTTTTCAGTAGCTGCTTGCGCCGGTATTTATTGGCTTAGAGGCACTTTTGATACCCTGAAATGGCTGTTTTTCAGGTCCCAAAGCCGCTTTTTGGCTCAGTTTTGACTTGTCTGTTGCCTCAAAACGCTGTTTTCAGGCCGTTTTCAATTATATTTTAGGCGTTTTGACCAATGGATATGTGCGCAAGCAGCTATGAAAATAGGAGCTGATTAAGTTGAATCTGATGCCGACTGGTCGACTTTTTGCCAACTTGAACGTAGAAGTGAGCGGCCGCCTTAAGCGGTCCGCTCGAGTGACATGTTATGCCTACCGAAGTAGCCAGTCATCGGGGGGGGGAAGCACACACGAGGCTCTCATTTTTCGGGAAGTATGGCGTTGGGGATTGCTGTCAGCGCCGCATGATGGCGCCAAGTGCCGCCGTACACAACAGTGCAGCAACTGGCCCTAGAAAAAGCGTTAGCCAAGGCAAGGCCGTGCATTCCCACGCACAAAGCAGCGCGAACGTGCCGAAGAAAGCAGCGATCGGTGTAAGGACCATCAATACTCGGAACCACGCGCTGCTGCCAGGTTTTTGCGCCCGTTCGATAGGGCGCCACCCCCCAGGCTTCCTGAAGTCTGCGGGGCAGTTGGCGCACTTCGAGGCGCCACGCGGCACCTCGGAGTCACACTGGGGGCAGTACAGAGGCATAACTTTGATGTATCCGGCAAAACTGCCGATTAACGCGGACTGCTGTCGGATAACGCTGGATGAAAGCAGCTAAATAATTGTTTGAAATCATCACCCTACCTCCATTCATTGTATGAACGTGCAGCTATAACAAAAATGAGAAAGTCGCCGCACCCGCTTTGCAGTCGATTCGCCTGCTGGATCAAGTTCGCGAGCGGGTTCGATATCTGCACTATAGCCTTCAAACCAACAAAGTTTTAGCGGTACAACCCAAGGTCCACTAGACGCGATGATGCCTTAATTCGTGCAATCCAGACGCTATTAATTCAGTAGCCTCTTGCACCCGTATTCATTGGGCTAGAGTCCTATTTGATACCTCAATAAGTGCCAATATAGTCTTTTTTACCGACTTCAACACCGTTGTGCCGCAGAACAGCGTACGCGGTGGTGGTGTGAAAGAAAAAGTGCGGCAGGCCGTAGTTCAGCAGGTACGACTGGCCGGTAAAACGCTTTTCTTTGGGTGTACCGGCCTGGGTGATGATCTCGCGGGTGGCGGCTTCGTCGAACTTGGCGACGTCCAGCCCGCTAATAAATGCCAGCACCGTGTCAATGCGGGTTTGCAGGTCAGCAAAGGTTTGCTCGTTGTCGTCCATCTTGGGTACCTCAACGCCGGCCAGGCGGGCTGACACGCTTTTGGCAAAGTCGCTGGCGACCTGCACCTGGCGCAGCAGGTTGAACATGTCGGGAAACAGTCGCGCTTGCAGCAGCGCGTTGGGGTCAATCTTTTTGTCCAGGGCATGGGCTTCGGCTTTGCGCAAAACCTCTTTCAAGCCGCCTAACATTTGTGTGAACACGGGGATTGACGCGTTGTAAATGGGGCTCATGGCGTTGGCTTTCATCAAAAATAGGGAATCTACCGGGAGAAATCAGATTGGCTCAGTTCGGCTTCGTCTGGCCAAGCTTAGCGAGTTTTGCTTACGCGTTAATTTTACGTCTTGCAGTTAGGTTGAATAAACTACATAGGATGCTAACGACGCCGCGAATCGCCACTCTTTGCCTGCTGATGTGCTGGTGTGCTGGGAGCCAAGCGCAAGAGATTTTCTCGAAGCTTAAGCCCGGTCAAGCTTTGCCCCCAGACTTTCGCATGGTGGCCTACCCAAATGTCAAGCCGAACCAATTTGCGCTGGTGGCAGACGAAGGCAAAACCGTTTTAAAAGTTGACTCCAGCAACAGTGCGGGCAGCGTGGCGGTGCCCACGCCGCTTCTTGGTGGCCAAACCAGTAACCAGCTGCAATGGCGCTGGAAGGTAGACCGGATACTGAACAAAGCCGACATGGACGAAAAAATGGCGGACGACCATTCAGCCCGGCTTTATGTGTTTTTTGATGTGCCGCTGGAGTCGCTACCCTTTGCGGACCGCACCAAAATTAAGCTTGCCCGTAGCATCTCGGGCGTGGATGTGCCTACCGCCGCATTGTGCTACGTCTGGGACAACAAACACCGGGTGGGTTACACCGCCTGGAGCCCCTTTACCCAACGGCTGCGCAAAGTGGTCCTGCAAAGCGGGCCTGACGCCATTGGCCAATGGCGGCTTGAGTCACGTGATGTGGCGGCTGATTTCAAAGCAGCGTTCGGCTTTGATGCGCCCGCAGTGACCGGCATTTCAGTCGGCAACGACACCGACAACACCGAAGACCGTGTGACCAGCTGGTTTGGCGATGTGAGTTTTAAAAAGTAGCTGGGTCAGGATTTAGACAAACATCCTGCGCAGAGCAGAAAAAAGCATCGCTGGCGGGCGTAATATGTCACTGTGTTTATTTTTTTGATGTTTGGGAACTTTGTATGAAACGCTTGATGACGTCCGTTGCGCTGGCAAGTTTGCTCGCGGCCTGTGCTACTGCCCCTGCACCCTTTATTTACAGCGCGCCAACGCAGCCCGAAGGCTCGTCCGGCTACACCGTCAAACCCGGCTGGGCGACCAAAAAATTTGCAGTAGCTGCGGCAAATCCGCTGGCCACCGACGCGGGCTTGCAGGTACTGCGCGCGGGCGGTACTGCCATTGATGCTGCGGTGGCCGTACAAATGGTGCTAACACTGGTTGAGCCACAGTCAAGCGGCATCGGTGGCGGCGCTTTCATGCTGCATTCAACGGGCAACAAGGTTGAGGCCTTTGATGGCCGCGAGACCGCACCTGCCGGCGTCGATGAAAAACTTTTTATCGGCGCTGACGGCAAACCCATGGCGTTTTATGACGGCGTGGTGGGTGGTCGTGCAGTCGGCGTACCGGGCACAGTCAAAATGCTGGAAGCCGCACACAAGCAATACGGCAAACTGCCATGGGCACAGTTGATTGCGCCGGCGATTTCGCTGGCAGACAACGGCTTTAAAGTCAGCGCGCGCCTGTCTACGCTGCTCAAAAGCGAAGTGCATTTGAAAAAAGACCCGGCCGCGGCTGCTTTTTACTACAAGCCTGATGGCTCAGCACTTGAGACGGGCGACCTCTTGAGAAACCCTGCCTTGGCCGACGTGCTGCGGCAAATTGCGGCCAAGGGCTCCAGCGCCATGCATGAAGGCAGCGTGGCCCAAGCCATGGTCAAAAAAGTACAAAGTCACCCGACCAATCCCGGCAAGCTCAGCATGAGCGATCTGGCGGGATACCAAGTGAAAAAGCGCGATCCGATCTGCAGCGACTATGCCGCGGCGCATACGGCCTATCGCCTGTGCGGTATGCCCCCGCCAAGCTCGGGGGCGATTGCAGTTGGGCAAATATTGGGGATTTTGGCCAACACCAACGCCGCCACCCTGGCACCTGTTGCAGGCATGAGCGGCGTTGCGGGCAGCGCCATGGGCTCGGGTCAAACACCCTCAGCTGACTGGCTGCATCTGTATACCGAAGCATCGCGCCTGGCATTTGCAGACCGCGGCCAGTATTTGGGTGACCCAGACTTTGTCACCGCACCTGGCGGCAACTGGATGACCCTGCTGGACCCTTCTTATCTGGCTGAGCGCGCCAAGCTGATTGCCCAGCAACCCGGTGGCCAAAGCATGAAAACTGCCAAACCCGGCGTGCCCGGCCCGATCAAAACCGCCTACGCACCGATGCCTGACCAGCCCGAATACGGCACGTCGCACATCAGCATCATTGACGCTTACGGCAACGCGATTGCCATGACCACGACGATTGAAGATGCTTTTGGCTCGCGCCAATTAACCGATGGAGGAACCGGTAAGGCGGGGGGCTTTTTGCTGAACAACGAATTGACTGACTTCAGCTTTGCACCTACCGACGCAGACGGCAAACCGATTGCCAACCGCGTACAACCCGGCAAACGCCCGCGCTCGTCGATGGCCCCGACCCTGGTGTTTGACAAAGCCACTGGCCAGGTCGTGATGAGTGGCGGCAGTCCAGGCGGCGCGTTGATCATTCACTACACAGCCAAGCTGCTGTACGGCACGCTCAATTGGGGGCTGAACGCCCAGCAAGCCATCGACTTGCCCAACTTTGCGTCCCTGAATGGCCCCAGCTTGCTGGAGGAAAAACGTTTTTCAGCCGCCACGATTGACGCCCTGAAAGCTCGCGGTGCCGAAGTGCGTGAGCAGAACATGACCAGCGGCCTGCAGGCGATTCAGAAAACCGAAAAAGGCTTTTTTGGCGGCGCCGACCCGAGGCGTGAAGGTGTGGTGCTAGGCGACTAAGCGCTGCATTTATTTATCGTCAGCCCCACACCACGGAACGCATCGCAATTGAGCCGCCTTGGTAGCTGGTGTTAAAAAACCGCATTGGCTCTTTGCCATCGGCTGCACCGGCGGCGTAAAGCAACGGCAAATAGTGTTCATGCGTGGGGTGGGCAATTTTGGCCAGGCTGCCCAGCGTTAAAAAGTTTTGCAACGCACCCGGGTTGCCTTGCTGAATATATCCTGCGGTGGTTTGGTCAAACTCCAGCGCCCAGTCGTAGGCCTGGCTGGCAGACGCACCACGCTGCATCTGGCGCAGGTTGTGCACGACGTTGCCGCTGCCGACAATCAGCACGCCCCGCTCTCGCAGGGCTTTGAGTTGTTGGGCCAGGGCGTAATGCTCTTCAGGGGCGCGGCTGTAGTCCATGCTGAGCTGAATGACCGGAATGTCTGCAGCCGGGAACATTGGCTTTAAAACACCCCAGGCGCCGTGGTCAAAACCCCATTGATCGGTGTCCAGCCCCAGCGGCATGCTGCGGCGCTGTTTGACGACTTGCGCAAGGGCTTGCGCAGCGGCCGTACTGCCAGACGCGGGGTATTGCTGGTCAAACAGTTCTTGCGGAAAACCGCCAAAGTCATGGATGGTTCTAGGCTGTGCCATCGCGGTGAGTTGCCATCCGTCCGTCAGCCAATGGGCGGAAATGCACACAATCAGCTGCGGGCGGGGAAATTTTGAGCCGAATTCTGCGCCCAAAGCCTGCCAACTTTTGAAGTATTCATTACCCGGCAAAGCATTCATGGGGCTACCGTGTCCCAAAAACAGCACGGGCATGCGATCAGCCTTTCTCAGGCACGCAATGTGCTCAAACGCTGTCAAGTCAGTGCGAGTCATGGCAAATATCTCGTAATATGTTGATTGATGCGGTACACATTGGTGTTTACTCCCCAACCTGCAAGGCCTGCGCCTGTTATATTGTTGCACTGCACCATATTTCTCGGCTCTTACAAATTTCTACAAAGGTTTGCCCCATGCTTTACCAAGTTTACGAAACTCAGCGTACCCTGATGGAGCCTTTTGTTGATTTTGCACAAGCTGCTGCCAAGCTCTATGGCAACCCGCAGTCTGCCGCCGGGCAAAACCCGTTTGCACAGCGCGTGGCTGCCGGTTACAGCCTGATGTATCGCCTGGGCAAAGACTATGAAAAGCCAGCGTTTGACATCAAAACCATCAACGATGGGACGACCGAAATTGCGATTCATGAACGCGTTGAAATCAACAAGCCGTTTTGTGATCTGGTGCGTTTTAAGCGTTTTACAGACAACGTTGCCACCTTGGGTCAGCTCAAAGACCAGCCCGCCGTCCTGATTGTGGCGCCGCTGTCGGGGCACTACGCCACGTTGCTGCGCGACACGGTTAAAACCATGCTCAAAGACCACAAGGTGTACATCACCGACTGGAAAAACGCGCGTCTGGTGCCGCTGTCGGATGGCGAGTTTCATCTTGACGACTACGTGAATTACGTCCAAGAATTTATTCGTCACTTGCAGGGCAAGTATGGCAATTGTCATGTGATCAGTGTCTGCCAACCGACCGTGCCGGTGTTTGCCGCGATTTCGTTGATGGCGACACGCGGCGAGACCACGCCACTGACCATGACCATGATGGGGGGCCCGATTGATGCCCGCAAGTCGCCTACCGCGGTGAACAACCTGGCCATGAACAAGCCTTATTCATGGTTTGAAAACAATGTGATTTACCGTGTGCCCAGCAACTTTCCCGGCGCTGGCAGGCGTGTGTACCCAGGCTTTTTGCAGCACACCGGCTTTGTTGCCATGAACCCGAGCAACCACGCCAACAGCCACTTTGATTTCTTTAAAAACCTGGTCAAAGGCGACGAGGCCAGTGCAGAAGTCCACCGCAAGTTTTATGACGAGTACAACGCCGTGCTGGACATGGACGCCCACTACTACCTGGAGACCATCGACGTGGTGTTCCAGCAGTTCAAACTGGTCAACGGCACTTGGGACGTGAGGTCCGTCGATGGCAAACTTGAGCGCGTCAAGCCGGGCGACATTACCACCACGCGTGTGATGACGGTTGAGGGCGAGTTGGACGATATTTCAGGCTCAGGTCAGACCCAGGCCGCTCTGGACATGTGTACCGGGGTGTCAGCAGCCCATAAAAAACACTTTGAAGCCGTGGGTGCGGGCCACTACGGTATCTTCAGCGGCAGGCGTTGGCGCGACTTGGTGTACCCAGAAGTCAAGACTTTTATCCTGGAAGCCCAAAAATCATTCATTGAAGCATCAAACAAGCCAATGGCTCAATCGTTACCTGCGCCAGAAGCTCCTGAAAACATAGCAAAGACTGAACCAGCTGCCAAACCGGTAATTCCATTGATCGCCAAGCCGGTTGCCAAGCTCGTCCCTGAACCTGCAGCTAAGCCAATAGCCAAGCGTGCCGTAAATGTTGCGGCAAAAGCTCCGACGAAAGCTCCGGCGAAAGTTGCGGCAAAAGCTCCGACTGAAGCTCCAGTTAAAAAAACCACCGCAAAAGCGGTCAGCAGCAAGTAGACGTGTTGGCAGTGCGCGGTTGAACAACCCCGACCTGACGGCGCTAGCCAGCCGCATCCATGCGGCGCTGCCGCAAACCCAATGTACGCGCTGCGGCTACCTGGATTGCGCTGCCTACGCCGACGCCATTGCCCAAGGCCAGGCAAACATTAATCAGTGTCCGCCCGGCGGTGCCGAAGGCGTGGTGCGGCTGGCTGCCATCACAGGCCAAAGTGCCTTGGACCTGAACGCTGCCAACGGCGCCGAAGCGCCGCGCAGCGTGGCAGTGATAGACGAGGCCTGGTGCATAGGCTGCACACTGTGCCTGCCGGTTTGCCCTACCGACGCCATACTGGGCAGCAACAAAATGATGCACACGGTTATTGAGGCAAACTGCACCGGCTGTGAGCTGTGCATTGCGGTATGTCCGGTCGATTGCATCAGCCTGGAAAACGTCACCGGCAAGCTGACAGGCTGGGCGGCCTGGTCACAAACACAAGCTGAAGAGGCTCTAAAACGCTATATATTTCATAGCTGGTTGCTCAAGGATTCATTGCCCAAGAGCCCTAAAACACCTGTTGAAACTGTTCAAAACAGCGCTGGCATCGATAAAAGACAGTCAGTGATTCAAGCAGCACTCGCCCGCTCACGTGCGCAGCGAGGCCAGTAAACCCCAAGCCAGATAAAACATCGTCAGCGCCAGAATGCCGTCCAGCAGCCGCCAGGAGGCGGGCCTGGCAAACAACGGGGCCAGAGCGCGTGCGCCAAAGCCAGTCACCGCAAACCACAGCAGGCTCATGCTGGATGCGCCTGCCCAAAACATCCACCTGCCCTGCAAGTCATACTGCGACCCCACCAACCCCACCAAAAATACGGTGTCCAGGTACACATGCGGATTGAGCAATGACACCGCCAATGTTTGACCAAACACCGCCATCCAGGCGCTTGGCGCCGCTTGCCCGCTAGAGACCTGCAAAGCGCCTGGCTTGTAAACCCGCCAGACGGCCATCAAGCCGTAGCCGACCAAAAACGCAGCGCCTAACCAGGTCACCCAGATCAGCACCGCAGGATGCAGCTGCGCGATACCAGACACGCCAAAAACACCCACCGCCATCAAACCTGCATCAATCAGTCCACACGTCAGCACCACCAGCGCAACATGTTCTCGGCGAACACCTTGCCTCAAAACATGCACGTTTTGCGCGCCAATAGCGATGATCAAGGAGCCGCTCAAGGCCAGCCCGGCCATAAAAGAAGTTGTCATGCAGCAAGTGTCTTAGACCACATCAATGAAGTAAAACTAAATATACTTAAGCTAGTTTAAGTTCATCTAATCTTTGCAGCCCTTTAAAAATACAAATCACCCATGCTTGATTACGCACCCATTCACGCGCTGGCCACTGTTGTGCGGGAGGGCAGCTTCGAGCGGGCTGCGAAGGCTTTGTTTGTCACGCCGTCAGCGGTGTCGCAGCGTGTCAAAGCGCTGGAAGAGCGTAAGCGTCCGGCCAACCCATCTTGATGGATCGTGAGCAATCTTGCAAGATCGTGTGCACGCAATAGATCGTGCACACCATGCTCAAAGACCAGAGAATTTCCAAATATACAGCCCAACGCACCCATAGAACCTACGCG
>JANPIK010000055.1:0-39908 GCA_031424935.1 Polaromonas sp. | reverse complement strand
GCCTTACCTCGGCGGCGGCACGCGCTATGACCTGGTGCCGCTGTATTTGTATGAAGGTGAACGGCTTTTTTTGCATGCCAACCGGGTCGGCGTCAAGCTCTTCAATGACGGCGACCGCAGCGCGGGTCAGCGCTTTGATGTGTTTATCGAGCAGCGGTTTGAAGGCTTCCCGGCAGAAAACCTGCCCGCCAGCCTCGCAGGCATGGCCAGCCGCGATTCAGGCATTGACTTGGGGCTGGCTTACCGCTTGCGCCAGAGCTGGGGCACGCTGCGCGCCGAGCTGTTGAAGGACGTGGGCAGCGCATCACGCGGCTACGAGGCACGCTTGGGCTACGGCTACGAATGGCGCTCCGGGCCGTGGTCGCTGCGGCCTGATGTGTCGGTATCGTGGCGCGACGCCAAGCTCAACAACTATTACTACGGCGTGCGGGCCAACGAAGCGACCGCCAGCCGCGCCGCCTATGCGCCCGGCTCAGGCACGCAGGCGCAACTGGGCTTGTACGGCTCGTACGACGTATCTGAACGCTGGCGGCTGTTGGCGGGTGTATCGGCCACCATGCTGGGTGCGTCAGTCAAAAACAGCCCCATCGTTGAAAAGCGCGTGATACCCGCCGTGTACATCGGCGCAGCCTATGACTTTGGCAGCCACAAGCGGCAGTGGGACGAGCCCACCTCGCCCACCTACGTCAAGTTGCTGTACGGCAAAGCCACTGAAGACGGCTGCCACCTGGCCCGCATCATCACCGCCCGCTGCCTGTCCACCGCCAAAGTCAACGCCACTTACATCAGCGGCATTCAAGTCGGCAAACCGTTTATTGAAAAGCTCAACGGCTGGCCGCTGGACTTTGCAGGATACGTCGGCCTGACGCACCACGACGAGCGCGGCTTGCAGGCCAATGGCGTGCAAGTCGATCTTTTCATGAAGGCCGTTTACTACGGCTTTCCGTGGAGCGACCGCGTCAAAACCCGGCTGGGCGTAGGCGTCGGCCTGTCAGCCGCACAGCGGGTACCCTACACAGAAGTCACCAGTCAGAACGGCAAAACCACCTCGCGCTTGCTGAACTACCTGGACCCCACGATTGACATCAGCATTGGCGATTTGTTTGGCGTGCGGTCTTTGAAAGAAACCTTCATTGGCTTCGGCGTGTCGCACCGCTCCGGTATTTTTGGTGCATCACGCTTGCTGGGCAATGTGAGCGGGGGCTCCAACTACATTTACAGCTATGTGGAGTCAGCGTTTTAAAATTTCATCTGCGACTTAAATTGCTATTAAATAAATAGCTGTAAGCGTATTATTTACGGGGGCCAGAGCCCGATTTGGTGCCTAAAGTCGCCTGAATCGGCTTGAATTGGCCTTCATTAGCTTTAGTCGGCTTTAAAACTAGCCCGCCAGTGTATTCATCACATTGCTAGATGCAATCACCCCGCCGCCCAGGCAAATTTCGCCGTCGTAGAGCACAGCCGACTGGCCGGGTGTCACGGCCCATTGGGGCTCCTGAAAAACCAATTGACATTCAGCGCTGCTTGTTTTAACCCATTGGCACGGCGCTTCCGCCTGACGGTAGCGGGTTTTGGCAGCCATCGGGCCAGGAGTCGGTGCGCTGCCGGACACCCAGCTGCAATCCTGCGCTTCGAGTTCGGTCGACTGCAGCCACGGGTGGCCATGGCCCTGCACCGCCCAAAGCGTGTTGGTGGCCATGTCTTTGCGGGCCACGAACCAGGGCTCGTGCGCACCGACACCGCGCTGCCCGTTGGCTTGAACGGCTTTGAGCGCCGCACCCCGCGCCTTGACGCCACCAATACCCAGACCCGAACGCTGGCCCAGTGTGTAAAAGCTCAAGCCCACATGCTCGCCCACCACCCGCCCGGTATCGCTTTTAATAAGCCCCGGTGCTTTGGCGATGTAGCGGTTTAAAAAATCACGAAATGGCCGCTCGCCAATAAAGCAGATGCCGGTGGAGTCCTTTTTCTTGGCGTTCGGCAGGCCGATTTCGTCGGCGATGCGGCGCACCTCGGTCTTTTTTAACTCACCGACCGGGAACAGCGTTTTTGACAGCTGTGCCTGATTCAGGCGGTGCAAAAAATAGCTCTGGTCTTTGGCTGGGTCCAGTCCTTTGAGCAACTCAAAAAGCTGGGTTGATTCGTTTTGCCGCACCCGGGCATAGTGCCCGGTAGCGATTTTCTCAGCCCCCAGGCGCATCGCATGGTCTAGAAAAGCTTTGAACTTGATCTCGGCGTTACACAAAATGTCGGGGTTGGGCGTTCGCCCCGCCTGGTATTCCCGCAGAAACTCGGCAAATACCCGGTCTTTGTAGTCAGCCGCAAAGTTGACATGCTCAATCTCAATGCCCAGCACGTCGGCCACGGCAGCGGCGTCAACAAAGTCAACATTCGATGAACAAAATTCATCGTTGTCATCACCTTCCCAGTTTTTCATAAAGATGCCGATCACCTCATGACCTTGCTGTTTCAGCAGGTGCGCGGTGACCGCAGAGTCCACGCCACCACTCAGGCCGACGACGACTCTTTGTTTGCGGGTTTCGGGGTTAAACATGACCAGATTATCGCTTTTGACAATTTTTTAGGCGCTTACGACTGGGGCGCAATGAATTCATAGGCCTATAGCTACAAAATGTATAGCAATTTGAAATTTTTCGACTGTTGCGACTTACCCTGCTAGGCGACACGAAAGCCTAGTCAAACCGAAAACACAGAAACGTCTGTGGTCACCAACTCAAGAGAAAAGCGCTGACCTGCCAAATAATCTTCTACACATTTCAAAAGCAAAGGACTCCGATGCTGATCCGCACACCCGCGAATCTCATCTGCGGTTAGCCAGACTGTCCGGACAATCCCCTCGTCCAGCGCTTGGCCAGCCACCTGCGCGCCCAGCTCGCCGCAAAAGGCAAAACGCAAGTAAGTGATGTCCTCCTGGCCCGTTGGCTCAGTGCTGCTACCCCTTTGAAAACGCGACATGTACACCCCAACCACCTCAGTTGGCGTGAAATGAAAGGCGGTTTCTTCCAGCGTTTCGCGGGAGCAGGCTTGCGGCAAACTTTCACCGGGGTCAAGGTGCCCCGCCGGGTTGTTGAGCTTTAAGCCGTCGCGGGTTTCTTCTTCAACCAGCAGAAATTTTTGGACCCCACCAAAATCTTGCGCGATCACAGCGGCGACAGTAACGCTGGGTTTGAATCGGTTTTTCATGGGGGACGATTATGAGCCAGCAACGCCCGCACCAGCGCTAAAGCCCGAGCCGAAGCCATGCGTAAAACTCGCCCGCAAATGCGCGACCAGGCACTGCACCGCCATCGGCACCTGGGCCGACCACGGCAGCAGCGCGTAAATCCGTTCGCTAAAAAACCCCTGTACCTGCCAATCTGGCAGCACATGCACCAACTCGCTTTTAACTTTTCCCGCCACCAATAAACTGAAGTCTGGTAACAGGCCAATCCCCAGCCCCGCGAGCAAAGCTTCGCGTAACACTTCGCTGTTGTTGACTTTCAAAGACCCGCGAATGTTGACCCCCACGCGCTCGGTGAGTTTCTTTTTGGCAACTTTGGCAAACGTCCAGTTGCCGGACTGGACGCCCAAATACAGCAAACAGTCATGCGCCGCCAGATCGCCAGGATGTGCCGGTGTGCCGCGCCGCGCCAAGTAGTCTGCGCTGGCCACCAGTACCGACCGCGTCTCGCAGAGCATCCAGGCAACATGGGTCTCTGGCGGTGCGTTGGTGTGGCGAATGGCCAGGTCAAAACCCTCGTTGGCCAGGTTAACGAAGCGGTCGGTCAGTTCCAGGTCGATGTGGATGTCTGGATATTGCTGGAGAAAGGCGGCAATACAAGGTGCCAGATGTTGCCTGCCCAAGGCAACCGGCGCTGTCACGCGCACCAGGCCGCGTGGCTTGCCGACCAGATCGCGCGCGGCGCTGTAACTGTCAGCAATGCGCTCAAACGCCGGCTGCATGTCGGCCACCAGCTGCCGACCGGCCTCGGTCAGCCCCACTGCCCGCGTGGTGCGGCGCACCAGCAGCACGCTTGCCGCACGCTCCAGCTCGCTGATACGCATGCTGACCGACGCTTTGGACGAACCGAGCCGGCGTGCGGTTTCGGTAAAGCTTTTGGTCTCTGCCAACACGGTGAGCAAATGCAAATCCGCCACAAGCGGGGAAAGTAAATCAGTAGACATGCGGATGGCGTATTGTTCAAATAATTGAACAATGTAATCAACAAACGATGGCTTATCAAGTCAGCCTTGCAGTCTTAGACTCAAGTCACCGTTTCAAGCCATTGTTTTAAGCCATTGTTTTAACCAAGGACGCCAATATGCCAGCCCTCACCATCGGCCACTACATCAACGGACAAATCGCCGCCCCTGCTGGCGGGCGCAGCCAAGACGTCTTCAATCCCGCAACCGGTGCGGTGTCAAACCGGGTTTTACTGGCCAGTGCGGCTGACGTGGCCACGGCAGTGACCGCTGCCCAGGCAGCTTTCCCGGCTTGGGCTGACACGCCGCCGATTCGCCGGGCGCGGGTGTTGTTTAAGTTTTTAGAGTTGGTAAACATCCATAAAGACAAGCTGGCGCACCTGATCACGGCTGAGCACGGCAAGGTGTTTACCGACGCGCAGGGTGAGGTGTCGCGCGGCATCGACATCATTGAGTTTGCCTGCGGCATACCGCAACTGCTCAAAGGCGACTTTACAGACCAGGTCAGCACCGGCATCGACAACTGGACGCTGCGCCAGCCCTTAGGCGTGGTGGCGGGCATTACGCCCTTTAACTTTCCGGTGATGGTGCCGATGTGGATGTTTCCGGTGGCCATTGCAGCGGGCAACACCTTTATCTTGAAGCCCAGCCCGATTGACCCGAGTGCCAGCTTGTTGATGGCTGAACTGCTCAAACAAGCAGGGCTGCCAGACGGCGTGTTTAACGTCGTGCAGGGCGACAAAGAAGCCGTGGACGCGCTGCTGGTGCACCCCGACGTGAAGGCGGTGTCGTTTGTCGGTTCCACACCGATCGCCAATTACATCTATGAAACGGGTGCGCACCACGGCAAACGCGTCCAAGCGCTGGGCGGGGCCAAAAACCACATGGTCGTGATGCCCGATGCGGATCTGGAACAAGCGGTAGATGCGCTGATTGGCGCGGGTTACGGCTCGGCAGGCGAGCGCTGCATGGCCATATCTGTGGCGGTGCTGGTCGGTGATGTGGCCGACAAACTCATCCCCATGCTGGCCGAACGCGCCAAAACGCTGGTGATTAAAAACGGCGTAAACCTGGACGCTGAAATGGGCCCCATCGTGACGTCAATAGCCCACAAGCGCATCACGGGTTACATCGACCTGGGCGTTGAAGAAGGTGCCAAACTGCTGGTCGATGGCCGCACATTCACAGGAAAAGACGCAGGCCAAGGTTGCGAAAACGGCTACTGGATGGGCGGCACTTTGTTTGACCACGTCACGCCCAACATGCGCATCTATAAAGAAGAGATATTTGGCCCGGTGCTGGGTTGCGTGCGGGTCAAAGACTTTGCCGAGGCGGTGACTTTGATCAACGCCCACGAGTTTGGCAACGGTGTGAGCTGCTACACCCGCGACGGCAACGTGGCGCGGGAATTCAGTCGCCGCATTCAAGTCGGCATGGTCGGCATCAATGTGCCGATTCCCGTACCGATGGCCTGGCACGGCTTTGGCGGCTGGAAAAAGAGTCTTTTCGGTGACATGCATGCTTACGGCGAAGAAGGCGTGCGTTTCTACACCAAACAAAAATCCATCATGCAGCGCTGGCCGGAAAGCATTGGCAAAGGCGCCGAGTTTGTGATGCCGACGGCGAAATAGTGCCCCCACGGCTTATTGGGGTCGGATCCCAATTTTGCTGCGGTGCGCAGCACCGTACCCGAAGGGCTCTGCAAATTTGGGCTCTGACCCCGATAAGCCGTACCCCGAGGGGCCGCTGCGCCTGCAGACTGGCGGAGCCAGATCTGCAGCCCCTGCTTGGTGGATCGGGGGTCAGTTCTAAGCTGAGCAGCCTACTGAGCCATGGAATACCCAGCCAGAAGTCGTTAAAAACTCATGTAAGCTAACCGACAGGCTATAAAGCCGGACAGACTAACGTTTACTTGAGGAGAAACCCATGCTGATTGGGGTACCTGCTGAAATCATGGACGGCGAGACGCGCGTTGCCATCACGCCGGAGACGGCCAAAAAACTTAAAGCCCAAGGCCATACGATTCGCGTGCAATCCGGTGCGGGCATTGCGGCCAGTGTGCCTGACGATGCGTATGCAGCCGTAGGGGCGGAGATCACTGACGCAGCGGGCGCTTATGCGGCAGACATCGTGCTCAAGGTGCGTTGCCCACTCGACGCCGAAGTTCCGCACTTGAAATCTGGCGGTGTGCTGGTGGGCATGCTGAACCCGTTTGATGCTGCCGGCCTGCAGCGCCTGGCAACCGCGCAATTGACGTCTTTTGCGCTTGAAGCCGCCCCGCGCACCAGTCGCGCCCAGAGCATGGACGTGCTGTCATCGCAAGCCAACATCGCCGGCTACAAGGCTGTGATGGTGGCGGCCAACGCTTACCAGCGCTTCATGCCAATGCTGATGACGGCTGCAGGCACCGTCAAGGCCGCTAGAGTCGTGATTTTGGGTGTCGGCGTGGCGGGCTTGCAAGCCATCGCGACAGCCAAGCGCCTCGGTGCAGTCATTGAGGCAAGCGACGTGCGCCCCAGTGTCAAAGAGCAGGTCGAATCACTGGGGGCAAAATTTATCGACGTGCCATACGAGACCGACGAAGAGCGCGAAGCCGCTGTCGGTGTGGGCGGCTACGCCAAGCCGATGCCACCCAGCTGGCTGGCACGTCAGGCTGGCGAAGTCGCCAAGCGTGTGGCAAATGCTGACATTGTGATCACCACGGCACTTATCCCTGGCCGCGCCGCACCCGTGCTGGTGACCGAAGACATGGTCAAAGCCATGAAACCGGGCAGTGTGATTGTTGACCTGGCCGCACCACAAGGCGGCAATTGCCCACTGACCGAACCCGGCAAAACCGTGGTCAAACATGGCGTGACGCTGATTGGCGAGACGAACATTGCGTCACTTGTCGCGGCCGACGCCAGCGCACTATATGCGCGCAATTTGCTCGACTTTTTAAAGCTCATCATCACCAAAGAAGGCGCTTTGAACATCGACATGACTGACGACATCGTGGCGGCTTGCCTGATGACGCAGGCAGGCGTGCTCAAGCGCAAATAACCTGACCTGAAAATTAACCGTATCGTTTGGAGTAGCTCATGGAAGCCCTTGCTGTTGTCAGCCCCACCATCATTAACCTGATTATTTTTGTTCTGGCCATTTATGTGGGTTACCACGTGGTCTGGACGGTTACGCCCGCGCTGCATACGCCGCTGATGGCAGTCACCAACGCTATTTCAGCCATTGTCATTGTCGGGGCCATGCTGGCTGCTGCTTTGACTGAAACACCGCTAGGCAAAACCATGGGTTTTTTAGCTGTGGTGCTGGCGGCTGTGAACGTGTTTGGTGGCTTTCTGGTCACCCGCCGCATGCTGGAGATGTTTAAGAAAAAAGAGAAAAAAGTCCCCGCAGCTGAAGGAGCAGTCAAATGAGCATGAACCTCGTCACACTGCTTTACCTGGTGGCTTCGGTCTTTTTTATCCAAGCCTTGAAGGGCTTGAGCCACCCGACGACATCACTGCGCGGCAACTTGTTTGGCATGGTCGGGATGACAATCGCGGTTTTAACGACTGGCGCACTGATTCTTGAAATCTCAGGCGGCAACTTGCAAGGCATGGCTTATGTGCTGGTGGCCCTGGTGGTCGGCGGTGCGGCTGGCACCCTCATGGCCAAGCGGGTAGAGATGACCAAAATGCCCGAGCTGGTGGCTTTTATGCATTCAATGATCGGCCTGGCAGCGGTATTTATTGCCGTTGCGGCAGTGGCTGAGCCTTATGCCTTTGGTATTTCAGCCAAAGGCATGCCGATTCCCTTTGGCAATCGGTTGGAGCTGTTTTTAGGCGCAGCGATTGGTGCCATTACTTTCAGCGGCTCGGTGATTGCTTTCGGCAAGCTGAGCGGCAAGTACAAATTCAGGCTGTTTCAGGGCGCGCCGGTGACTTTTTCAGGTCAGCACATGCTGAACCTGGTGTTGGGTTTGGTCATGCTGGGCTTGGGGTTGTTCTTTAGCTTTACAGGCAACTGGACAGCGTTTTTTGTGATGCTCGCGCTGGCTTTTGTGATGGGTGTGCTGATCATCATCCCGATTGGCGGTGCGGACATGCCGGTGGTGGTGTCGATGCTCAACAGCTACTCAGGCTGGGCGGCGGCGGGCATTGGTTTTAGCTTGAACAATTCGATGCTCATTATTGCCGGCTCATTGGTGGGCTCGTCGGGCGCGATTTTGAGCTACATCATGTGCAAGGCCATGAACCGCTCATTTTTCAATGTGATTTTGGGTGGCTTTGGCGGTGAGGCAGCAACAGCGGCGACAGGCAGCAAAGAGCAGCGCCCCGTCAAATCCGGCTCGGCTGACGATGCCGCCTTCATTTTGGGCAATGCAGAAACCGTCATCATCGTCCCGGGTTATGGCCTAGCGGTAGCGCGTGCGCAGCATTCGGTCAAGGAGCTGGCGCAAAAACTCACAGACCGAGGCATTACTGTTAAATATGCCATTCACCCGGTAGCAGGCCGCATGCCTGGCCACATGAACGTGCTGCTGGCCGAGGCAGAAGTGCCCTACGACCAGGTCCATGAGATGGAGGACATCAATGCCGAGTTCGGCCAGGCTGATGTGGCCATCATCTTGGGCGCCAATGACGTGGTCAACCCTGCCGCCCATGTCAAGGGCAGCGCGATCTACGGCATGCCGATTCTGGAAGCCTACAAAGCTAAAACCGTCATCGTGAACAAGCGCTCCATGGCTGCGGGTTATGCGGGTCTGGACAACGAGCTTTTCTATATGGACAAAACCATGATGGTGTTTGGCGACGCGAAGAAGGTCATCGAAGACATGGGCAAGGCCATCGAATAGGCGCTCTGGTTAGAGACAACTCCCTTCATTCTCCTGGGTGTTCCTAGGGAAAACGCAATAGCCAGAGACCAGGCCAGCCCTGAAAATCCGAGGCTGTAAGTAAAAACCACATGGAGAAGACCGCATGACCGTTGCAACCGCAGACCGCCCCTGGCTCAAAGCCTACCCGCCTGGTGTCCCGTACGACATAGACACCAGCCAGTACAGCTCGCTGGTGGCGCTGATGGAGGAAGCCTTCAAGAAAAACGCCGGTAAAGTGGCCTACAGCTTCATGGGCAAGGACATCACTTTCGGCGAAACCGACAGCTTATCGGTGGCCTTTGGTGCTTACCTGCAAGGTCTTGGTTTGGTAAAAGGCGACCGTGTCGCCATCATGATGCCCAACGTGCCGCAGTACCCCGTCACCGTAGCCGCTATCTTGCGTGCGGGTTTTGTGGTGGTGAACGTCAACCCGCTGTACACACCGCGCGAACTGGAGCACCAGCTCAAAGATTCGGGGGCAAAAGTTATCGTCATCATCGAAAATTTTGCCAGCACTCTGGAGCAATGCATTGCCAACACCCCGGTCAAAAACGTGGTGCTGTGCGCAATGGGCGACCGGCTGGGCCTGCTCAAAGGTGCGCTGGTCAACTATGTGGTACGCAACGTTAAAAAAATGGTGCCAGCCTACATATTGCCTGACGCGGTACGTTTTAATGATGCACTGGCTAAGGGTACTGCCGCAACCCTAAAACGCCCCGACCTTAAACCTACAGACGTTGCCGTTTTGCAATACACGGGCGGTACAACTGGCGTGTCAAAAGGCGCTGTGCTGCTGCATAGCAACGTGATTGCCAATGTGCTGCAGTCGGAAGCCTGGAACATACCCGCCATGGCCAGCATGCAGCCTGGCGTGCAGCCGGTGTATGTGTGCGCCCTGCCGCTGTATCACATCTTCGCGTTTACCGTCAACATGATGCTGGGCATGCGCACTGGCGGTAAAAACATACTGATCCCCAACCCGCGCGATTTACCCGCCGTACTGAAAGAGCTGACCAAGCACAAAATCAACAGCTTCCCGGCTGTCAACACGTTGTTTAACGGCTTGGCTAACCACCCAGACTTCAACACCGTCGACTGGACGCAACTGAAAATATCGCTCGGTGGCGGCATGGCAGTTACCAGCGCTGTGGCCAAACTTTGGCTAGAGAAAACCGGTTGCCCGATCGTTGAGGGTTATGGCTTGTCAGAAACGTCCCCATCGGCCAGTTGCAACCCCACCAACAGCAAAGCGTTTACCGGAACGATCGGTGTGCCCATACCAGGCACGTACTTCAAGCTGTTAGATGATGACGGCAAAGAAGTGGCACAAGGCCAGCCTGGCGAGATTGCCATCAAAGGACCGCAGGTGATGGCGGGCTACTGGCAACGGCCTGATGAAACCGACAAGGTCATGACGGCTGATGGTTACTTTAAGTCGGGTGATGTGGGCATTTTGGACGACAACGGTTTTTTCAAAATCGTGGACCGCAAGAAAGACATGATTCTGGTCAGCGGTTTTAACGTTTACCCGAACGAGATTGAAGACGTGGTCGGCAAACTGGACGGGGTGATGGAATGCGCGTGTGTCGGTGTGGCTGACGAAAAATCTGGTGAGGCTGTCAAGCTGGTCATCGTCAAAAAGAGTGAATCGTTGACCGAAGCCCAAGTACGCGCCTACTGCAAAGAAAACCTGACCGGATACAAGCAGCCCAAGGTTGTGGAGTTTCGGGCTGATCTGCCAAAAACGCCAGTCGGCAAAATTTTGCGCCGCGAGTTGCGGGACAAGAAGTAATAAATACTCACCCACTTAAAGCGCTACGCTTTTTGCTTCAAGGGCGGCGCAAGTCGCCCTTTTTTATCATCCGTACTGCGACATGACAACTCTGGCCATTTTGAGCGCTTTGGCGCAGGAGCAACATGGCCTGATCGGGTTAATGCAACACCCAGCCAAAACCTCGCATGCCGGGCGCGACTTTTGGCAGGGTACTTTGCAGGGCCAAAAAGTTGTCTTGGGCCTGTCCAAAATGGGCAAAGTTGCCGCAGCCACCACCGCAACCGCCCTGATTGAACGTTTTGGCGCACAGCGCTTGGTATTTACGGGTGTCGCGGGCGGGCTTGGCGAGGGTATTCATGTTGGCGATGTTGTCGTTGGGCACAGTTTTGTGCAGCATGACTTAGATGTGTCGCCGCTGTTTCCGCGCTATGAAGTACCGCTTTATGGGAAAGCGCAGTTTGACGCCGATGCGGCTCTGACAAGCGCTCTGTTTAAAGCCAGCCAACTGGCCCTGTCACAGCCTGAATTACGCACAGCTTATCCAGCAGCCCAAGTACATATGGGACGGATTGCCAGCGGCGACCGCTTTGTGTCCAAAGCCGGGGAGTCCCGTGCCCTGCGTGCGGATTTGCAAGCTGCTGGCCACGCCGTGCTGGCAGTAGAAATGGAAGGCGCAGCGGTGGCGCAGGTTTGCCACGACTACGGCATCCCGTTTGCTGTTGTGCGCACCATTTCAGACCGGGCCGACGATGACGCTCATGTCGATTTTCCCAGCTTTATCGACCAAGTCGCCAGTCAATATGCCCGGGTGATCATGGAGAAATTTTTGAACTTGCTATAAAAATATTAGCATCAGACTCAATGAAATCAAGGGCCACCGCACCAAAATAGCATGAATATGATAAAGAGACCAATATCAGCCAAACCGCGACATCTCGCTGCCGCCACGCACTATTTCAGCCAGCCGCGTTTTCTGAAATACCACATCGGCACCAAAGCGCTGGCGATCATCAGGCTCACGGTGTAAGGGTAACCCAGACCGCCTAGAAATTCGAGCTCGGGAAATTTCAGGTTCATGCCGTAAACGCTGGCAATCAGCGTGGGCGGTAGCAGCGCCACGCTGGCGACTGAAAAAATCTTGATGATCTTGTTTTGGTTAATGTTGATAAAACCGACGGTGGCGTCCATCAAAAAGTTGATTTTGTCGAACAAAAACGCCGTGTGCGAATCAAGCGAGTCAATGTCGCGCAAGATTTGCCGGGCCTCTTCAAACTGGTCTGAACTCAAAATCTTGCTGCGCATCAAAAAGCTCAGCGCACGCCGGGTGTCCATCATGTTGCGGCGTATTCGGCCACTCAGGTCCTCGTGCCGGGCGATCGCGCCCAGCACCTCGCCGGCCAACTCGTCAGTCATGTTGCCGGCCAGCACCTTGACGCTAACTTTTTCAAGGTCAATATAGATGCCTTCCAGCGTATCGGCTGAATACTCGGCGTCGGCATCAAACAGCTTGAGCAGCACTTCGCGGGCGTCTTCAATCAAACCTGGCGCGCGGCGGGCGCGCATTCTGAGCAGCCTGAATACAGGTACATCTTCATCATGGATGGAAAACAGCACGCCTTTGCTTTTCAGGTCATCGTTGATCAGGTTCAGAATAAAGGCGACCCGTACCGTACGCGGCTCGGCATCGTCGGCGACTAAAAAGTCAGAACGGATGTGCAGCTCGCCATTGTCTTCCTCGTAAAAGCGGGCGGACTCCTCGATGTCATCGTCCATCGCATCTTCAGGAATCGACAAGCCGTAATATTGCTTGATCCAGCGCTTTTCTTCCAGGGTGGGAGACTCCAGATCAACCCAAATTGGCTGAAATTTGGACAGCTCCTCGAGCGACTCGATCTCTTCCTGAAAAAGCCGGCCGTTGGCGAGCGTAAAAATATTGAGCATGACGAATGCCTGTGGTGTCACAGCCCAGCGCTTGCAGCAGCCAAGCTGAAATAAAAAGAGGGTGAAGTGCCTAGCCACAACACCCAACCACGTCTCGCGTCAGTCTGCGGTGTTAAAGCCTAGCAAAAATCAGACAGTTGTCTGCCAGTTTCCAAGGACTTCTCCGAAGTAAATAAGCTCAGATTATGGCATTTGGTCGTTAGTAAACGTAAGGGCCAAGCACTGCCAAAAACGTCCACGCAATAAGTTGCATTTTTTGTGCACTGCAAGGTTGCAATTGGGCGATTTAGCGCGCATAGTGCGTTTAAGTGAGTTGTTTCGTTGCTGCCCCAGTCGGCAGTTTTTGTGTCCCTCGCCTTCCTTCACAAGGAGTCTTTTTTATGAACATGACGATTAGCGGCCACCATCTCGAGGTCACTCCCGCATTGCGCGGTTATGTGACCAGCAAACTTGACCGAATTACCCGCCACTTTGACCAAGTGGTCGATGTCAAAGTCTTGCTGACAGTTGACAACATGAAAGAAAAAGACAGCCGTCAGCGCGCAGAATGCAATGTTCACGTCAAGGGACGCGACATTTTTGCCGAGAGCTCACATGCCGATTTGTATGCAGCCGTCGATGAGTTGACCGACAAACTTGACCGCCAGGTGGCCCGCCATAAAACCAAAATCAAAGATCACCACCACGTTGCACCCAAGCGTCAGGAACATCTGAACGACTGAAAAATAACCGCATTGATGCAAGCCGCCCACAGATGGCGGCTTTTTTATGGCGTGATCTTGTTCAAATGCTCACCAGGATTGAAGTCTAAGTGCATAATTTGTGAACTTATTAAGTGCCATGAACCGACTTTCGCAAATTTTGCCTTCTAGCCAAGTTTTGGCCAGTGTTGATGCAACCAGCAAGAAACGTGCTTTTGAAGAAGCAGGCTTACTGTTTGAAAATATCCACGGCCTAAACCGCGCCCTGATTACCGACAGCCTGTTTGCCCGCGAGCGCTTGGGTTCGACGGGATTGGGGCATGGTGTCGCTATCCCTCATGGTCGCATCAAGGGGCTCAAAGCGCCGATGGCGGCGGTGTTCCAATTGGCAACGCCGATTGGTTTTGATGCGCCTGATGAGCAAGCGGTGGCTTTGTTGATTTTTTTGCTGGTACCAGAGGCAGCGACGCAAAAACACCTTGAAATTTTGTCGGAAATCGCCGAACTGCTGAGCGACAGCAATTTGCGCGAAAAGCTAAAAACCACGACCGATGCAGCGGTTCTGCACCAGTTGATTGCTTCGTGGCAGTCAGCCGCATGACGCACGGGCGGTCATGAAACCCACCGCGATCAGCGCTGACGTTTTATTTGAAGACCACCGCACCAACCTGAAGTGGGAATGGGTCGCCGGCCTGGGCGCCTCTGAGCGACGATTTGACGAAGTTGCAGTTCGTGCGGCCCGCTCGGGCGCTGATCTGGTGGGTTATCTCAACTACATTCACCCCTACCGAGCGCAGATCCTGGGCGAACGTGAAGTTGCGTATTTGCTCAATGCAGGCGACGACGCTTGCGTGCGCCGGGTGTCTCGCATCATCAAGCTGGAGCCGCCCGTTTTAGTCGTGGCAGACGGTCAAACCAGTCCAGATACGCTGCTGGCCATGTGCGAGCGCGCAGGACTGCCAATGTTTGCCACGCCAGAATCGGCCGCGTTCGTTATTGATGTTTTGCGCGCCTACTTGTCCAAACACTTTGCCGACCGCACATCAATGCACGGCGTGTTCATGGATATTTTGGGTTTGGGCGTGATGATCACGGGTGAATCCGGGTTGGGCAAAAGTGAGCTTGGGCTCGAGCTGATTTCCCGGGGTCACGGTTTGGTGGCAGACGATGCGGTCGATTTGTTTCGCATCAATCAAACAACGCTTGAAGGCCGTTGCCCCGACTTACTGCAAAACTTGCTCGAAGTGCGAGGTATTGGCCTGCTCGACATCAAAGCCATTTTTGGCGAGACGGCTGTGCGGCGCAAAATGCGTCTGAAAATGATCGTGCACCTGGTGCGCAGGGAGACCCTTGAGCGCGAATACGAGCGTATCCCCTACGAGCCGCTTAACCAAGAAGTACTAGGCATTCCGGTGCGTAAAGTCATCATTCAGGTGGAGGCAGGGCGTAACATTGCCGTGCTGGTAGAGGCTGCGGTACGCAACGCCATTTTGCAGTTGCGCGGCATCGACACTTACCGGGAATTTGTGGAAAGGCACCGCAAGGCGATGGAAAGTGGTGAGTAAACCAATGAAAGATGCCAAGCCAGTTAATTACAAAAAGATATAAAGTATCTATTTTATATTCTTTTGAGATTTAAAGAATCGCTTCCAGAATCCAAACCTTCACCAGTTTGATTTTAAGGAAGCACCATGATTCAACGCCGCACATTGATCGCCTTGGCCGCCGCCAGCACGCTCACCGGCGCATTAGGCCTGGCCGTACCAGCCCTGGCACAGCAGCCCGTTACGCTGCTCAATGTCTCTTATGACCCAACGCGTGAGTTGTACGTGGAATACAACGCCGCGTTCGCCAAGCACTGGAAGGCGAAAACCGGCCAGGACGTGAACTTCAAACAGTCGCATGGTGGCTCGGGCAAACAGGCCCGCTCCATCATTGACGGCCTGGACGCCGATGTGGCCACGCTGGCATTGGCGGGCGACACCGACGCACTGGTTAAAAACGGCGGCTGGCTGAGCGCGGACTGGCAAAAAAAGCTGCCCAACAACTCGTCGCCTTACACCTCCACCATTGTGCTGGTCGTACGCGCGGGCAACCCGAAAGGCATCAAGGATTGGGACGACCTGGCCAAGCCGGGCGTCAAGGTCATCACACCCAACCCCAAAACATCAGGCGGCGCCCGCTGGAACTACCTGGCCGCCTGGGAATACGCCAAACGCAAATATGGCAATGACGCAAAGGCCAAAGATTTTGTGGCAGCGCTGTACGGCAACGTGACAGTACTGGACACCGGCGCACGCGGCTCCGCCATCACCTTTGGCCAACGCGCCCAGGGCGATGTGCTGATTGCATGGGAAAACGAAGCGTATTTGCTTGAAAAAGAGTTCGACGCCAAGTTTGACGTGATTGCCCCGTCACTGAGCATCCTGGCTGAACCGGCCGTTGCGGTGGTCGATAAAAACGTCGACAAAAAAGGCACCCGCGCCGTGGCCGAGGAGTACCTGAAGTATTTGTATTCGGATGTTGGACAGGACATTGCAGGCAAAAACTTCTACCGCCCAGCCGTGTCTGAAAAAGCCAAAGCCAAATACGCCAAACAGTTTGCCAAAATCAATCTGTTCAGCATCGACAAAGCCTTTGGCGGCTGGGCCAAAGCCGACAAAGACCACTTTGCCGATGGCGGCTCGTTCGACCAGATTTACACCAAAAAGTAAGTTCACCCGGAGGCCAAGCAAGCCAACCCGGCAAATCGTCAAGACCATTGGTAGCGGCCAGGCCCCGCGACATGGTGGTGTCTGAAATTGACGTCGAAACACCTTGGGGCATGGTCACTTAGGTCATCCCCATCCGGTCGGTGACAGCCCGCCATATTTTATAAAGTAATTAACAAAGCAATAAATAATCGTTTATGTTTTAAGGCATGAGCGGCAAACTGCGCGGCTTGATGACAAAAAATACTTCCTTTGTATTCGTTCCAGGCTGGCGCGACTCTGGCCCCGGCCACTGGCAGAGCCTGTGGGCCGAGCGCTTGCCAGGTGCCGTACGGGTACAGCAAGACGACTGGGCAACGCCATCACGCAAGTCGTGGGTGGCGTCGATTGCGCGCACCATCGAGCAGCAAAATCAGGCTGTTTTGGTGATTGCGCACAGTCTGGGTTGTATCGCCGCTGCACATCTACCGCCAGTAGGCTGTCAATTCGCCTCGTCATAAGCCGCATTTTTTATTCACCCCTTTCTTTTCGAACCTCTGGAACCAGCATGACCTCAAAACTAAAAATCGCTCTTGCAAGCCTGGCTTTTGCCGCCAGCGGACTGACTTCTGCGCAAACCCTGCTCAACGGCTCCTACGATGTGGCGCGCGAGTTTTACAAAGACTACAACGCCGCATTCGTCGCCCACTACAAAAAAACCACGGGCAAAGACATCAAGATTGACCAGTCGCATGGCGGCTCCAGCGCCATTGCGCGCTCGGTGGCCGATGGCCTGGACGCTGATGTAGTCACCATGAACACCTCGACCGACATCGACTTTCTGGCAAGCGTGGGCGTGGTTGCCAAAGATTGGGCCAAAAAATTCCCTGACAACGCATCGCCCACCACCTCGACCATGCTGTTTCTGGTCCGCAACGGTAACCCTAAGGGCATCAAGGATTGGGATGACCTGATCAAACCCGGTATTCAGGTTGTGGTGGTCAACCCCAAAACCGGCGGTAACGGCCGTTACGCTTATCTGGCTGCCTGGGGTTATGCCAAAAAGAAAGGCGCAAGCGATGCGCAGGCCGCCGAGTTTGTGGGTAAGTTGTACAAAAACGTGCCGGTGCTGGGTAAGGGTGGACGTGACGCCACCACAGTGTTTTTGCAGCGCAATATTGGCGACGTGCTGATTACTTTTGAATCAGAAGTGGTGTCGGTCAACAAAGAGTTTGGCGAAGGCAAGGTGGACGCGATTCACCCGTCCATCAGCATCGTGGCCGAAAACCCGGTGGCTGTGGTCGAGCGCACCGTTGCCAAAAAAGGCACGGCTGACCTGGCGAAGGCCTACCTGAACTATTTGTATTCAGACGAAGGCCAGGAGATTGCTGCCAAACATGCATTGCGTCCACGCTCAGCCGCCATCCTGAAAAAATACGCCAGCACCTTCAAGCCGCTGCAACTGTTCACGGTGCAGGATGTGTTTGGCGGCCTGGGTGAAGCACAAAAAGTCCACTTCAATGATGGTGGCCAGTTCGACAAGATTTACACCGTCAAATAAGGTCGTCAGGTCATGACTGCCTTGTCTTCTGCGGCACCGCCCATTGCAGCGGTGTCAAATTTACCTGTGGGTAAAAAACGCGCTTCAAAACGGGTGTTGCCAGGTTTTAACCTGACCCTTGGTTACACCGTTTTTTACTTGAGCCTGATTGTGCTGATACCCATGTCGGCACTTTTCTTCAAGACCTTTACCTTGAGCTGGGAGCAGTTCTGGTTTGCCATCAGCTCGCCACGGGTGCTGGCGTCATACCGGCTGACATTTGGTGCATCGCTGATCGCGGCGCTGGTCAATCTGGTGTTTGGCCTGGCCGTGGCCTGGGTGCTGGTGCGCTACACCTTTCCAGGCAAAAAAATTGTCGATGCTTTGGTCGATTTACCTTTCGCGCTTCCCACAGCCGTCGCGGGTATATCACTCACGGCCTTACTGGCTGGCAACGGCTGGCTGGGCCAGTACCTGGAGCCCATGGGCATCAAACTGGCCTTTACACCGGCGGGTGTGGTGATTGCGCTGATTTTTATCGGCATTCCGTTCGTCGTGCGAACGGTGCAACCCGTGCTGGAAGATGCTGAAAAAGAGCTGGAAGAAGCCGCCACCTCGCTGGGCGCATCGCGCTTGCAGATTTTCATTCACGTGATCCTGCCGCACATCACCCCTGCCCTGCTCACCGGTTTTGCCATGGCGTTTGCCCGGGCGATTGGTGAATACGGCTCGGTCATTTTTATTGCGGGTAATGTGCCGCTGGTGTCTGAAATCACCCCACTCATCATCATTGGCAAACTTGAGCAGTACGACTATGCAGGCGCTACCGCTGTTGCGGTGGTCATGCTGCTGGTGTCGTTTGTTCTGCTGCTGGTCATCAATGGCCTGCAAGCCTGGCAACGGCGCAAAGCAGGGGCACCAGCATGACCGTTTCTGTAAAAAGTACACATCCGTCGCGCCGCGTCAAGGCCGGCACCACCGAAGCCAATTGGGTGCGCTACACGCTGATCACGGTGGCACTGCTTTTTGTCCTGCTGTTTCTGGTGCTGCCGCTGGCTGCGGTGTTTACCGAGGCACTGCGCAAAGGGTTTGGCGCTTACCTGGCGGCTTTGAGAGAGCCCGATGCCTGGTCAGCTATCAAGCTGACGCTGATCACGGCGGCCATTGCCGTGCCGCTGAACCTGGTATTTGGTGTGGCCGCAGCCTGGGCGATTGCCAAATACGAGTTTCGCGGCAAGGCAGTGCTGACGACGCTGGTGGACCTGCCATTCTCCGTCTCACCCGTTGTAGCCGGCTTGATTTACGTGCTGATTTTTGGCGCGCAGGGCTGGTTTGGCCCGTGGCTGATGGCGCATGACATCAAAGTCATTTTTGCCGTGCCGGGCATTGTGTTGGCAACCGTGTTTGTGACTTTTCCCTTCATTGCCCGTGAGCTGATACCGCTGATGCAAGCGCAAGGCAATGACGAAGAGCAAGCCGCCATTGTGCTAGGCGCCACTGGCTGGCAAACCTTCTGGTACGTGACGCTGCCCAACATCAAATGGGGGCTGATTTACGGCGTGATCTTGTGCAATGCACGCGCCATGGGCGAGTTTGGCGCAGTGTCTGTGGTGTCTGGCCACATTCGCGGGCAGACCAACACGCTGCCGCTGCATGTCGAGATTTTGTACAACGAATACCAGTCGGTGGCCGCGTTTGCGGTAGCCAGCCTGTTGGCTATTTTGGCGCTGGTCACACTGGTCATCAAGTCAGTGGCCGAGTGGCGACATGAGGCTGAAATGAAAGCTGCCGCAGCGCTGCCACCTGAGCGGCCCACATTTTAAGTAACAGGTTTGAAAAATCATGAGCATTGAAATCCGCAACGTCAGTAAAAATTTTGGCACCTTCAAAGCGCTGGGTGACGTCAGTCTGGACATTGACTCAGGGGAGCTGGTCGCGCTGCTGGGCCCGTCAGGCTGCGGCAAAACCACGCTCTTGAGAATCATTGCCGGGCTGGAGACACCTGACCACGGCAGCATTCACTTCAGCGGAGAAGACACCACCGATGTGCATGTGCGCGAGCGGCAGGTGGGCTTTGTGTTTCAGCACTATGCGCTGTTTCGCCACATGACGGTGTTTGAAAACGTCGCCTTTGGCCTGCGCATGAAGCCGCGCAGCCTGCGCCCGAGCGAAGCACAAATTAAAGAGAAAGTGCATTCACTGCTGAATCTGGTGCAGCTTGACTGGCTGGCCGACCGCTTTCCGTCGCAACTGTCAGGCGGGCAACGACAGCGCATTGCTTTGGCACGTGCGCTGGCGGTAGAACCCAAAGTGCTGCTGCTCGACGAGCCCTTTGGCGCGCTAGATGCCAAGGTGCGCAAAGAGTTGCGCCGCTGGCTGCGCCGCCTGCATGACGACTTGAATGTGACCAGTATTTTTGTCACCCACGACCAGGAAGAAGCGCTGGAAGTCGCCGACCGCGTGGTGCTGATGAACCATGGCAAGGTAGAGCAGATTGGATCACCCCAAGAGGTGTGGGACCACCCGGCCAGCCCGTTTGTGTATGGCTTTTTGGGTGATGTGAATTTGTTTCATGGCCGCGCGCACGAGGGCGAAGTCAATGTGGAAGGCATACGCATCGCCTCACCCGAGCACGCCAGCGCGCAAAACGCCAAAGCCTTCGCCTACGTCAGGCCGCATGACATTGACGTGCAGCCGTACACCTCGCAAACGGCCAAAGGTGAAGGCATCATCGCAAAACTAGACCGCGCCATCGTCATTGGCCCCATTGCCAGGCTGGAGCTGATCCCCAATGAGGATGGCAGACCGGCAGGTGGTCCGCTGGTTGAGTCATTGATTGAAGCGCAGCTGCCCGCGCAGCAGTTCAGGGAACTGGGCCTGAAAGAAGGAGACACCGTGCTACTGACCCCGCGAAAGGCCCGGGTGTTTGTGGATGCGGGTGAGGGGATTTGAAGTTTGAATCATCGAGATGCGTGCAATATATGCTATAAAATTTATAGCTTCTTGCGCCCGTATGCATTGGCCTAGCGGCCGATTTAATACCCAAAAAGGGCAAAATCAGCGTCAAAATGCCCCAAACCACCCAAAACACCCAAAACCCGCACCAACTCAAGCGTGGTGGTGCCGAACCGGCGCGTCGGTGCGGTTCGGACATTTGTCTTTCGTGCAGTTGGCGTAAATCGACAGTGAATGGTCGGCGATTGTGAAACCCTGGGCTTTGGCGACCGCGTGCTGACGGTTTTCGATTTCGACATCGTGAAATTCTTCGACCTTCCCGCAGTCCAGGCACACCAAATGGTCGTGGTGCTGGCCCTCGTTAAGTTCATAAACGGCCTTGCCTGACTCAAAGTTGCTGCGGTTGAGCAGCCCGGCTTGTTCAAACTGCGTCAATACGCGGTAGACCGTGGCTAAACCAACGTCCGAGCGGTCCTCTAGCAGCACCCGAAAAACATCTTCAGCCGTCATGTGGCGTTGTTTGCCCATCTGAAAAATTTCAAGGATTTTCAGCCGCGGCAAGGTGGCTTTGAGACCCGTGTTTTTTAATTCGGTGAGCTTGCTCATGTGTGTTCCCCCGGCGAAACGTTAAATAGGCTGGATCAAGCAATGGCTGCTAAAAACACCCAACCGCTACAATGTTTCATCATATCGCTACTGACTCACCATGCCTGCAAAACACAGCCACAGCACACCCGCACCACAACGCACTGGCCTCACGGCCTTGGCTTTTTTGGCCGCCCTGGGGCTTGCAGGCTGCACCAGTTTAGAGCGTAGCAGCGTCAACCCGGTCAACTGGATCACACCCTACAAGGTTGATGTCATTCAAGGCAATGTCATCTCGAAGGAGCAGGTGGAGTCTTTACGACCCGGCTTGTCACGCTCGCAGGTCAAAGACCTGCTGGGTACTCCTTTACTGTCCAGCCTGTTTCACGCTGACCGCTGGGATTACGTTTTTACGTTGAAGCGCCAGGGCGTTGCGTCTCAATCGTTTAAGTACGCTGTGTTTTTTAGGGGCGATCAGCTGGACCGTTTTGAGGGCGACACCATGCCCAGCAACGCAGAATTTATCGCCTCACTGGCAAACAGCCGCAACATCGGCAAGGTCCCGGTATTGCAGGCCACTGAAGAGCAGCTAAAAGCCGCTGAAAAGCCTTCATCAGCAGCAACTGCTTCCAGCACCAACGCAGCGCCCTTGCCTGGCACGGCAGCGGGCAATGCGCCTACCACCTACCCTCCGCTTGAAAGCAACCGGCCGTGACGGAATCGCCCATCCATGCAATTGCCGTCGCAGGTGCCAGTGGCCGCATGGGCCACATGCTGATCAATGAAATTACGCAAAGCACTGACTGCAAGCTAAGCGGCGCGCTTGATGTGACGGACAGCGCGGGTATTGGTTCGGACGCCGCTGGCTTTTCAGGCCAAGCCAGTGGCGTACTGATCGATGCAGACATCCGGCGTGGTTTGAAAAACGCCAACGTGCTGATTGACTTTACCCGCCCCGAAGGCACGATGGCGCATTTGGCGGTATGCCGCGAATTAGGCGTCAAACTGGTGATTGGAACGACGGGGTTTTCAGACGCGCAAAAACTTGAGATTGCAGAGGCAGCCAAGACCATTGCCATTGTCATGGCGCCCAACATGAGCGTAGGCGTCAATGTCACGCTCAAGCTGCTGGAGCTCGCCGCCAAAGCCTTGAGTACGGGCTATGACATAGAGATTGTTGAGGCGCACCATCGCCACAAAGTAGATGCACCGTCGGGCACCGCGCTCAAAATGGGCGAGGTCATTGCAGGCTCGCTTGGCCGTGATTTGCGCGAATGCGGCGTGATGTCCCGAGAAGGCCATACCGGGCCACGTGATCCGTCAAGCATCGGTTTTGCCAGCGTGCGCGGCGGTGATGTGGTGGGCGACCACACGGTCATGTTTCTGGGCGACGGCGAGCGCATTGAAATTACCCACAAGTCGTCAAGCCGCGCCACCTACGCGCAAGGCAGTTTGCGTGCCGCCCGCTTTTTAGCCGATAAACCCAACGGCTTGTTCGATATGTTTGATGTGCTTGGTCTGAAGTGATTCGGCCATGAATTTTGTGAGCCTCATGACGCAAGGCGGCGCGGTGAGTGTGGGAGTTGCGGTGCTGCTGCTGGCTATGTCGATTGCCAGCTGGGTCGTGATTTTGTGGAAGGCTTGGCTTTTCAAGCGTGCCGTAGGTGACGTGGCGCGCAGCACGACCGGTTTTTGGCAATCGGCATCCCTGCAAGACGCTGCCGACAAGGTAGCCGCCTTTGACCGTGACGCATGGGTGCTGCCGTTGATCACCGCCAGCAAAATACAATCCGGCAACACATTGGCCAATCGCGGTGATGCATCACAACAGCTCACGCGCGTGCTGCGAGACGCTTTGCACAAGGTGCTGCACAAACTGCATTACGGCCAGGTATTGCTGGCAACCGTGGGATCGACAGCGCCTTTTGTGGGTTTGCTGGGTACTGTCTGGGGCATTTACCAGGCCTTGACGGCTATGGCATCCGCAGGGCAAATCACCATCGACAAAGTGTCAGGCCCCGTGGGCGAGGCCCTCATCATGACGGCGGCGGGTTTGGCAGTGGCCATACCGGCCGTGCTGGCATACAATATTTTTGGGCGTTATATCAGCCGTATTGAAGCCGATCTTGAGGGCTTTGCGCGCGATTTGCGCGAGCTGTTGGTGCGGGACACTTCAAAATGACTTTTGGACGGCTTGAGCGCGCCAAAGGCTCTGAGCCGATGAGCGAGATCAACGTGACGCCGATGGTTGATGTGATGCTGGTACTGCTGGTCATTTTTATCTTGACAGCGCCGCTGATGGCCTCATCCATCAAGCTTGATCTGCCTAAAACCGATGCTGCCAAAACGTCAGACGTACCCCGCTTTGTGACGCTGGTAGTAGACAAAACAGGCCAGGTTTTTTTAAATGACCAACCGGTTGCGCGCGACGCTTTAAAAGCCAGCTTGACACAAACCGCTCGTCAAAACCCCGACACTGAAGTGCAGTTGCGCGCAGACGAAGCCGTGCCATACGGCAAAATCGTCGAGGTGATGGGTATCGCGCAAAAAGCAGGCTTGAACCGTATTGGTTTTGTGGCAGATGTGCCGAGTGCCTCAACAGCAACCGAAAACGCACCGCTCCCCGCACCGGCATCACCTTTGCCGCCCCGCTGATGCGGTAAGGTCTGCCTTTAAAATCCGGTGTACGCAGCCAACAGCTGCCCTGCCTGTCCAACAGGTACTTTTCGCCTCTGAACTACTTCTCATGCAAGCTACTCAACTTTTAAAGTCCTACGAGCACAAGCTCATTGAGGCCACCGCCCAGACCCACTGGACGGCAAGCAACGCCTACCGCGTCGAGAACCAGGACAGCCCCAACAAACCGCTAGGCAAGTACTACGCCTGCTCAATGCTGCCCTACCCGAGCGGCAAGCTGCACATGGGCCATGTGCGCAACTACACCATCAACGACATGCTGACCCGCTATCTGCGCATGAAGGGCTATAACGTGTTGATGCCGATGGGCTGGGACGCTTTTGGTTTGCCAGCTGAAAACGCCGCCATGAAAAACGGTGTACCGCCCGCTAAGTGGACCTACGACAACATTGCCTACATGAAGCGGCAAATGCAGGCACTGGGCCTGGCGATTGACTGGTCGCGCGAAGTTGCCACCTGTGATAGCGCCTACTACAAGTGGAACCAGTGGTTGTTTTTGAAAATGCTGGAAAAAGGCATTGCCTACCGTGAGACACAAGTCGTGAACTGGGACCCTGTTGACCAGACGGTGCTGGCCAATGAGCAAGTCATTGACGGCAAAGGCTGGCGTACCGGCGCGGTGGTTGAAAAGCGCGAGATTCCTGGCTATTACCTCAAGATCACGGATTACGCCGAAGAGCTTCTCGGCCACGTCAAAAACGGCCTGCCCGGCTGGCCAGAGCGTGTGAAGCTGATGCAGGAAAACTGGATTGGCAAAAGCGAGGGCGTGCGCTTTGCTTTCACGCATGACATCAAGGATGCAAGCGGCGCATTGATTGGCGACGGCAAGATGTATGTCTTCACCACCCGTGCTGACACGATCATGGGCGTGACGTTTTGCGCCGTGGCACCCGAGCATCCGCTGGCGCTGCATGCGGCACTCAGCAACCCCAAGCTTGCTGTGTTCATTGAAGAATGCAAGTCTGGGGGAACAACTGAAGCCGAGTTGGCCACGCAAGAAAAAAAGGGTGAACGCACTGGTTTGTTTGTCACGCACCCGTTGAATGGCGAACAGGTTGAAGTCTGGGTCGGCAACTACGTGTTGATGAGCTACGGTGACGGCGCGGTGATGGGCGTACCTGCGCATGATGAGCGTGATTTTGAGTTTGCGAATAAGTATGGCTTGACGATCAAGCAAGTAGTCTCCGCAACCGTTCGGGCTGAGCTTGTCGAAGCTGGAGTCAACCCTTCGACAGGCTCAGGGCGAACGGGTGAGTTTTCAGCCAGCCTGTGGGCCGACTGGTATGGCGACAAGCAGCAAGGTGTCGCCATCAACTCAGGCAAATACAACGGCTTGGCTTTTAAAGCTGCGGTTGATGCCGTCGCCGCTGACTTGATTGCAAAAGGCCTGGGCGAGAAAAAAACCACCTGGCGTTTGCGCGACTGGGGCGTAAGCCGTCAGCGCTACTGGGGCACGCCGATTCCCATCATTCATTGCGCTGAACACGGTGCTGTGCCCGTGCCTGAAAAAGACCTGCCCGTGGTGCTGCCGCAAGACTGCGTGCCGGATGGTTCGGGCAACCCGCTGCTCAAACACGTTGGCTTTCATGCCGGCGTGGTGTGCCCGGTGTGCGGCAAACCCGGCAGACGCGAGACGGACACAATGGACACGTTCGTCGATTCGTCCTGGTACTACATGCGATATTGCGATGCGCAGGCGACCACCCGCGCAGGCGACCCAATCACTTCTGACAAGATGGTGGCCGAAGGCGCGAACTACTGGATGCCGATGGACCAATACATCGGCGGCATTGAGCACGCCATTCTGCATTTGCTCTACGCCCGATTCTGGACCAAAGTCATGCGCGACATTGGCTTGGTCAAGGCCGATGAGCCGTTTACCAAGTTGCTAACGCAGGGCATGGTGCTGAATCACATTTACTCGCGCAAAGGTGATAAGGGCGGTATTGAATACTTCTGGCCGAAAGAAGTGGACGATATTCATGATGCGGACGGTAAAGTACGAACCGCTAAACGCAAGACTGATGGCTTGATCGTGAACTACGAGGGCGTAGGCACGATGAGCAAAAGCAAAAACAACGGTGTCGACCCGCAGGATTTGATCGAAAAATACGGTGCGGATACTGCCCGCTTGTACACGATGTTTACCGCACCGCCCGAGGCCACGCTGGAGTGGAATGACGCGGGTGTGGAAGGAAATTACCGATTTTTACGACGCGTGTGGAATTTTGGGATCAAGCTAAATGCTATTGATAGAGTAGCTACCAGCCCAATCGTTGATTGGGCCACAGGCACATTAAGCAAGGAAATCAAAGCTTTAAGGCTTGAAGTACATACCGTGCTGAAGCAAATCGACTACGACTACCAGCGCATGCAGTACAACACGGTGGTTTCGGGTTCGATGAAACTCCTGAATGCCCTTGAAAACTTCAAAAGTGATGCGGCTGAAGCATCAAATGCCGCGTTGCGCGAGGCTTTCAGTATTTTGCTACGCTGCCTATACCCCTGCGCACCGCACCTGGCCCACGCGCTTTGGGTTGACCTGGGTTATGACAAAGCCAACGGCGATCTGCTTGATGCCACTTGGCCGCAAGTTGACAGCAGCGCCTTACAGCAAGACGAAATTGAACTCATGTTGCAAATCAACGGCAAGCTGCGCGGCGCAGTGACCGTTAGCGCCACCGCCGACAAAGCCGCTATTGAAGCTGCCGCACTGGCCACACCCGCTTTTATCAAACAAGCTGCGGGTGCCACGCCTAAAAAGGTCATTGTGGTGCCAGGCCGACTCGTCAATATTGTGGTTTGAATTTAAAGACCCAAAAATATGCAACGCCGTCTTTGTCTGAACCTTACCTTTGCTGTGGTGGCCGCCAGCTTGACGCTGAGCACGGCGGGCTGCGGCTTTGCATTGCGCAAGGCACCCAACCTGGCATTCACGTCACTCTTTTTACCCGCAGCTGACAGCTCTGCACTGACCATTGAGCTTAAGCGTTCGCTTGAATCGGCGGGTCGTGTACGCGTGATTACCGATGTACGGCAAATCGACCAGGCTGAAGTGATTTTGGATGTGCTGCAAAGCCAGCGTGAAAAAACCGTGGTGTCGCTCAATGCATCGGGTCAGGTACGTGAGTTTCAGCTGCGCATCCGCATCAAGTTCAAACTGCGCAACGCCAAAGGCACGGAGCTGATTGCACCGACTGAAATCGTGCAGCAGCGCGACATCAGTTTTAACGAATCTGCCGTCTTGGCCAAAGAGTCTGAAGAAGCGTTGCTCTACCGCGACATGCAAAGCGACATCGTGCAGCAAATCATGCGCCGCCTGGCAGCCGTCACCGCGCTTTAGCCCGTACGCACCATGAACCTGGCACCCCACCTGTTGGGCGAGCATTTAAAGCGCGGCATCAAAAGCCTGTACACCCTGCATGGCGATGAGCCGCTGCTGGTGCAAGAGTTTGCCGACAGCTTGCGGGCACACGCGCGTGGTCTGGTTTATACCGAGCGCACGGTGCATACGGTTTCTGGCGCCCATTTTGACTGGAGTGAGGTGCTGGCCAGCGGCGGCTCACTCAGTTTATTTGCTGACAAGCAGATTGTCGAGATCCGAATCCCCAGCGGAAAGCCCGGCAAAGACGGCTCCGTTGCGTTGCAGCAGATTGCCGCGCGGGCGCAGGGCGACGACTCCACCCTGACGCTGATCATGCTGCCCAGGCTCGACAGCATGATCACGAAAGGCGCGTGGTTCGGGGCACTGGAGAGTTACGGCATCACCGTCAAGTTTGACCCCATCGTCAGAGGCATGTTGCCGCAATGGCTGTCGCAGCGTTTATCTAGCCAGGGCCTACGCGTGGCGGCGGGCGAAGAAGGCCAGCGCACGCTGCAATTTTTCTCGGACCGGGTCGAAGGTAATTTGCTGGCGGCGCACCAGGAGGTTCAAAAGCTGGGGCTGCTGTATGGTGATGCCCCCACGCTCCCCGCTTCGCGTGGTTCGCTGCCCCCCGAGGGGGCGTCTTTTCCTAGGGGCGGCCCGTCGGAAAAGGCTGCCAACCCTGTCACGCTGAGTTTTGAGCAGGTTGAGAACGCTGTACTGAATGTCGCGCGTTACGACGTGTTCAAGTTGTCCGAAGCGGTGCTGGGCGGCCAAAGGATACGCACAGCCCGCATGCTCGATGGCCTACAAGCCGAAGGTGAATCTGAAGTGCTGGTGCACTGGGCGATTAGCGAGGACATCCGAAGCCTGAAGCGCGTCAAAGATGCCATGAATGCAGGCCGACCCATGCCGATGGCCTTGAGAGAAAACCGTATTTGGGGCCCCAAAGAAAAACTTTACGAGCGGGTACTGCCGGGCATCACCGACAACGCACTGGCCCACCTGCTGACCGCTGCGCACAAAGTCGATGGCATTTGCAAAGGTTTAAAGCAACCCGACTGGCCCGCGAGTGGTTGGCAGGCACTGCACCGACTGGCTGAGCTGGTGTGCGCGCAGTGTGCGGGCACGGGCCGAAAGTCAGCCTAGGAGCCTGGGCGGCAGAAGGAACGTCGGCTGCAAATTGGCCGCAGCGGTCTATTTTTCGCCGATTTCTTGCCAAATATCCAGATATTCGGCTGCTAAATCGTCAAAAACTAGCCTCGCTGGGGCCAACTTTCGCTTCGACGCCTCCTGCCGCCCAGGCTCCTAGGCTTTTAGGCGGCGGCTGAAAAATCCACACCTCGGTACAAGTCCCCTACCGCAATACTGAAATCGCCACACGTCAAAACCAGCGTGTCATCCATGCCGAGTACGGTCATGCCCCAGTGGCGCAGGTTGACGCGCTGGTAAACCTCAATGTAAGCCTGGTCTTGCGCCAGCAGCACATATTCACGCAGGCTTTGCAACTTTTGGTAGGCGGCCCATTTTTCACGGCGGTCGGTCAATTCGGTGCTGCGCGACAGCACTTCGGCAATCATGCAAGGGCTGGTTTTGAAATACGCCTCGTTGTCACCGGCATCGCAAACTAGCATGACATCGGGGTAATAAAAGATGTTGCCTGAATCGATGCGCAATTTCATGTCACCAATAAATGGGCGGCAAGTTTGGTCAGCATTTGAAAGCAAATGCGCATACAAGTTACCTGCCACACGGTTGTGATTTGCGCTGCCGCCCGCCATGGCGTAAATGCCGCCATTGACAAACTCATGACGCACATCGGCCAGCATTTCGCCAGCCAGGTAATCATCTTCGCTTAACGGTTTGAGTAAGACTTGAGACATCAAAACACTATAGCGCAGCCGTGTAAAAATGGCGAGATGACCGACCAGACCCTCACCGACCTTATGCAAGTTATGGGAAACAAGGCAAAAGTGGCCTCTGCCCTTGTAGCGTGTGCGCAAGCAGCTACTAAAAACAGAGCACTTGGCAGCCTTGCGGCACTCCTGCGTCAAAACATCGCACTGCTGGTAACGGCCAATCAGCTAGACCTGACGCGCGCTGCCAGCACTGGCCTGGCGGGCCCGATGCTGGACAGATTGAAACTTTCGCCCAAAGACATTGAAACCGTAGCTCTTGGCTGCGAGCAACTCGCCACCATGCCCGACGTGATTGGCGAAATCATTGGCATGAAGCAGCAGCCCAGCGGCATTCGGGTGGGCCAAATGCGGGTGCCGATTGGCGTGTTTGGCATGATTTACGAAAGCCGACCGAACGTGACGATTGAAGCGGCGAGCCTGGCGATCAAAAGCGGCAACGCCTGCATTTTGCGCGGCGGCTCGGAAGCGATTGAGTCGAACAAGGCACTGGCTGCACTGGTGGCCCAAGCGTTGGTCAGCGCCGGGCTGCCAGCTGACGCCGTGCAGCTTGTACCCACCACTGACCGCGAAGCAGTAGGCCACCTGATCGCCATGCCGCAATTTGTCGATGTGATCATCCCGCGCGGCGGCAAAGGCTTGATCGAACGCATCAGCCGCGATGCCAAGGTGCCGGTCATCAAGCACCTGGACGGCAACTGCCACGTATATGTTGACGACCCCTGCGACATCGCCATGGCCGTCAAAGTAGCCGACAACGCCAAAACCAATAAATACAGCCCGTGCAATGCCGCAGAGAGCTTGTTGGTCGCCAAGGGTGTGGCCGACGAATTTTTACCCCTGATTGCCACCATTTACGCAGAAAAAGGCGTAGAAATGCGCTGCGATGAGGCCTGCGCCCTTATAGTTCGGTCGCATAAAGCTATTGAATCAGTAGCAAAAATTGTTTTGGCTTCTGAGAATGACTGGTACGAAGAATATCTGGCGCCCATCATCAGCATCAAGATGGTGGCGGGTGTTGACGAAGCAATCGCCCACATTAACCAATACAGCAGTCATCACACCGACGCCATCATTACCACCCACCACGTTCATGCCCAAAAATTCTTGCGAGAAGTCGATTCAGCCAGTGTGATGGTCAACGCCAGTACCCGCTTTGCCGACGGTTTTGAGTTTGGCCTAGGCGCAGAAATTGGTATCAGCACAGACAAATTTCACGCGCGCGGGCCGGTGGGGATTGAAGGGTTGACGTCGCTGAAGTATGTGGTGTTGGGCGAAGGGCAAGTGCGCGTATAGGTCAGACTCCACCCATCAGATTTGAAATTGATCGCCATGACACCTGAACAAATCAACTCAAAAATGGCGGCACTCGATACGTGGCCTGGCGCGCTGGCTCGGGAGATTCGCAGCTTGATCAAGCTACAGTTTCCAGAGCTAACAGAAGGCTATAAGTGGAACTGCATCATGTGGCAAAACGACGGCAAGCTGGTATTAGGCCTTGCCCCGCTGGCAAAGTCTTTAAAGCTCTGTTTTTTTAACTTGCCAGATGTAGATGCAAGCCTGTCAAAGCAACGATGGAGTACCACCATCGCCAGTCAAAATTTAACTTTGCAGACGCATGAGTCGTTTAGGGAAGAAAAGTTTTTGCTGATGTTGCGAAGCGGCGTCAAACCGTCTGAATTACCTTGACTCCAGCGTAATCTTTGCCTGCAAATCGCACTGCAGATCGCGGCTCGGGGCCGTATGAAAAATCTGTGGAAACGTTCGGGCAAGTTATTCACGGATACCGCATTGCGGAATGCAGCACCTCAAGCACCGTAACCGCCCCCAAAGTCTGCTCCAGAATCACCACATAACTGGGATGCGCCACCAGTTCTAGCGTGCTTGGTACGCGACCGGGCCGGCGAGGGAAGTTCGGGTCGGCTAGTTTGCTGACCTGGTCATCGATGGCCAGCCACATATCGACTGCTGCGGCAGGGTTGTCTTGTGCAATGTAGTCTTCGATGGCTTGCAGGCTCTCCCAGTACTGCGGCTTGCGCAGCACCAATAAGCGCCCCTTCATGTTTTGGCGCTAAGGGACTGACGCTGCTTCAGCTTTTGGGCGCGGATGGCGTCCCACTCTTTTGGCGTTATCGCAGGGCGCGGGTCGGCTTGCGCAGTTTCTACCTTGGCTTTGAACCAGGTGTCGTATTCCACAATACTTTTGAGCGAATCGCGCACCAGCTGCGACACTGTGGTTTGGTTGTGCAGTGCGTATGATTTGAGCGCGAAGTATTGCGACTTGGGCAAATCAACATTCAGGCGTTGTGTGCCTTCGGGTGCTATGTCTTGCATAATCATTTGAGTAAGTGCTTAAAACACCATACTATCAAAAAACGGCTAAGCCAACCGAGGACAATGACCCTTGCAACTTGTCTTGCAACTTATTGGTCAGCCCCAATATCCAAGCAAAACATCTAATAACCAAAAAAAGAAAGTGGCCGCATGGTCCCGCACCTGATTACTGCCTTGACGGGCCCCATCAATGAGCTTGAGCAGCGCATTTTGGACTCCACACCCGCCATTGAACGCTGGTTTCGACTGGAATGGATGGAGCACACACCGCCCTTTTACTGTGCGGTGGATGTGCGCAATGCGGGATTCAAGCTGGCGCCGGTGGATACCAACCTGTTCCCTGACGGCTGGAACAACCTGACGCCCGAGATGCTGCCGTTGGCCGTGCAGGCGGCCATGGCGGCAATTGAGAAAATTTGTCCGGAGGCTAGAAACCTGCTGGTAGTGCCTGATAACCATACCCAAAACAGCTTTTATCTGGCCAATATCCTGCAACTCAAGCGGATATTTCATCAGGCGGGGCTGAATGTGCGCTTTGGTTCGCTTGACCCCGCCATCAAAACCCCCACCACGCTACCGTTACCCATGGGCGAGAGCCTGACACTTGAGCCTTTGAGCCGAACCGACCGCCGCCTGTGCCTGAAAGACTTTGACCCCTGCACGATTTTGCTGAACAACGATTTGGCTCCCGGCATCCCCGGCATTTTGGAAGACGTGAATGAGCAGTATTTGTTGCCGCCCTTGCACGCCAGCGGTTCGGTACGCAGCAAGGCGACGCACTTCAAAGCGTACGAAGAGGTCGCCAAGCGTTTTGGCAAGTTGATTGGGGTAGACCCTTGGCTGATCAACCCGATGTTTAACTACTGCGGCCAGGTCAATGTAGGAACCCGCGAAGGCCTTGACAGCCTGGCACAACAGGTTGATGCGCTTTTGATAAAAATCAAACGCAAGTACAAGGAATACGGCATTCACGAAAAGCCGTTCGTGCTCGTCAAATGCAACAGCGGCAGTGGCGAGGGGACTTGCGGCATGGGCATCATGACGGTGCGTGATGTCAAAGATCTGGATGCCTGGGCGGCCAAAAACAAAACCAATAAAACCCAGCCGACCCAACCCGTGATGGACATCATCCTCCAAGAGGGCGTGCAAACCAACGAACGCGTCAACGCAGCGGTGGCCGAGCCGGTGGTCTACATGATGGACCGGTACGTGGTCGGTGGGTTTTATCGTATTCACGCCGACCGCGGCATTGACGAAAACCTGAACGCGCCTGGTGCCAGCTATGTTCCATTGGCTTTTGCCGACAGTGGCCGCTTACCTCAGCCAGGCGAAAAACCAGGTGCCAGTAGCCCCAACCGCTTTTATATGTACGGCGTGATTGCCCGGCTGGCCATGCTGGCTGCCAGTTATGAACTTGAGGCCACTGACCCGAACGCTGAAGTCTACGACTAGGCCTAGGGCGCACCGCAGCCAACAGCGGCGGCTCAACGGGGCGTTTTATGTTTATTTTATGCCCTTGGCCCTTGTATTTCATGGGCCAGTAGCTCCTTAATAGATAGCAATGACAAGTCCTAGCCTTGCAGTTGCTGTATTGCAACAAAACGCCATTTAGTTCGCAGTGCACAGTTTTATAGAATTGAAACAGGCCGCGACGGATGCAAAATAGCGTTCCCCAAGCTATTGATCCCTGTGCTCAGCCAAGACGGGGTGTATTTGTGTCCAGTCAAAAATCATCCCTAGCCGCGCTCACTCTGGGCGCTATCGGTGTCGTTTACGGCGATATCGGCACCAGCGTGCTGTACGCCGTCAAAGAAGTTTTCAGCCACGGTCACGTTGCCGTCACGCCTGAGAATGTTTACGGCCTGATGTCGATCTTTTTTTGGACCATGACCGTCATTGTGTCCATCAAGTACGTGGCATTGGTGCTGCGGGCCGACAACAACGGCGAAGGCGGGCTGATTGCGATGCTGGCGCTGGCCTCAAACGCGGTCAAAGACAAGCCCCAGCTGCGGCGCTTGTTGCTCATCGTTGGGATTTTTGGAACCTCGCTTTTTTACGGCGATGGCGTCATCACCCCCGCAATCTCGGTCTTGTCGGCTGTGGAGGGCCTGGAGGTTGTATCGCCAGCCTTTGCCACAGGCGTCATTCCCATCACGCTTGCTATTTTATTTGCGCTGTTCGCGGTGCAAAAAAAGGGCACAGCAGGTATTGGCAAGTTTTTTGGTCCCGTCACGTTGGTCTGGTTTTTGGTCATTGCGCTGCTTGGGGTGTCACAAATTGCCAACCACCCAGAAATCCTCAAAGCCTTGAGCCCACATTACGCGCTCATTTTTATGTGGCAAAACCCGGGAACCACTTTTATTATTTTGGGTGCGGTGGTGCTGTGTGTTACGGGTGCTGAAGCACTGTACGCTGATCTTGGGCATTTTGGCAAAAAGCCGATTCGTCTGGCCTGGTTCACTGTTGTCATGCCCTGCCTGGTGCTTAACTACTTTGGTCAAGGCGCGTTGTTGCTTGACAACCCAGCGGCGGTCAAAAACCCGTTTTACCTCATGGCACCCGACTGGGCATTGCTGCCGCTGGTCGGCCTGGCCACAGCAGCCACCGTGATCGCCTCACAAGCGCTGATCACCGGCGCCTTCAGTGTGACCAAGCAAGCCATTCAAATGGGCTATTTGCCGCGCTTGCGGATTTTGCACACCAGCGTACGCGACACCGGGCAGATTTACATGCCTTTTATCAATTGGTCTTTATTTGCGGTGATTGTGCTGGCGGTGGTCATGTTTCGTTCGTCCAGTAACTTGGCCGCGGCTTACGGCATTGCGGTTTGCACCGACATGCTGATCACCACCATCTTGACGTTTTATGTGGTGCGTTACGGCTGGAAATACCCATTGTGGATTTGCCTGGCAGCTACAGGCGTGTTTTTTGTGGTCGACTTTGCGTTTTTTGCCTCCAATCTGATGAAGCTGTTTGCCGGCGGCTGGTTCCCCTTAGTGATTGGCGGCATTGTGTTTACCTTGATGATGACCTGGAAGCAAGGCCGGCACATCCTGAATGAAAAAATGCGTCTTGACGCGATTGAGCTGCCCAGCTTTTTAGATGCCGTTTTTGTCAGCCCGCCCGCACGGGTCGAAGGCACCGCTGTGTTTTTAACCGCTGAGCCCGGCACCGTGCCAAATGCGTTGTTGCACAACCTGAAACACAACAAAGTCCTGCACGAACAAAACCTGTTTGTCACCGTGCGTAACCATGAGGTACCCTGGATTGGCATGAGCAAGCGCCTGGAAATTGAATCACTGGGCCACGACTGTTGGCAAGTCATCGTCAATTACGGTTTTAAAAACGACCTGGATTTACCCAAAGCCCTGCAGCAAATCAAAGGCCGGGGCTGCGAGCTTGAAGTGATGACGACCAGCTACTTTTTGTCTCGTGACACTGTGGTGCCGACGATTGGTGGCGGCATGGCGGTATGGCGCGAAAAGCTGTTTGCCCAAATGCACCACAACGCCAGCGGCGCAGCTGACTTTTTGAATCTTCCCAACAATTCTGTCGTAGAACTCGGCAGCAAGATTGAGATTTAACAGCGACATCTTTTTCTAGTGCCAGAACCCGGCAATGTCATTTTTCAAAGATTTAAGCCCCGGCGCCTTCACTGCCGGCTTTGTTGCGGTGCTGGTGGGTTTCACTTCATCGGTAGCCATCGTGTTTCAGGCAGCACTGGCGTTTAACGCCACACCTGCGCAAATTGCGTCATGGATGTGGGCGCTTGGCATCGGCATGGGATTGTGTACCGTGCTGCCTTCGCTTTACTACAAAAAACCGATCATGGTGGCCTGGTCGACGCCCGGTGCCGCAGTGCTGGCAACTGCCGGTTTGGCAGGCGGTTTTAACATGGCTGAGGCAGTCGGTGCTTTCATGTTGAGCGCCATGCTGATCACGCTTTGCGGGTTCACCGGCTGGTTTGAAAAGGTCATGAACCGGATCCCAGTGGCCATTGCATCCGCTCTGCTGGCGGGTGTGTTGGCGCGCTTTGGCATGCAAGGCTTTACAGCAGCGCAAACTGCCCTGCCTTTGGTCCTGCTGATGCTGGTCACTTATCTTGCTGGCAGGCGGTATATGTCGCGCTATGCCGTAGTAGCAACACTGCTGGCTGGCATTGCGTACGCCGCAGTGCGCGGCGAATTAGCTTGGTCGGCTGTCAGCTTTACGTTAACGATGCCGATATTTGTGATGCCGCAGTTCACATTCAGCGCGGTGGTGAGTTTGGCCATTCCGCTGTTTGTGGTAACGATGGCTTCGCAAAACTTGCCGGGCGTGGCGGCAATCCGGGCGACCGGTTATGAGGGACAAATTCCGGTGTCCAAAGTCATCACAGTGACGGGCCTGGCAACGCTGATCCTTGCACCCTTTGGTGGCTTTGCACTCAACCTGAGCGCCATCACCGCCGCCATGGTGATGGGTAAAGAAGCCCATCCTGACGCCGACAAGCGTTACACCGCAGCGGTCAGTTGTGGGTTGATTTATCTGGTGATAGGCGCATTCGGCGCAGCGGTGACCAGCCTGCTGGCAGCTTTCCCAAAGGAGCTGGTGGCCGCGATTGCCGGGCTCGCATTACTGGGCACGATTGGCGCTGGCTTGGCGGCTGCGGTTAAGGGCGAGTCTCACCGCGAGGCAGCGTTGATCACTTTCCTGGTCACACTGTCGGGTGTGGTGATTGCTGGCATTGGCTCAGCCTTCTGGGGCGTGGTGGCCGGCGCGCTGGCGCTGTTTGTACAACAATACGGCCAGGCCAAACCTCAACATTGAAACAAGCATGCAAATCCTTTTCGTCGCTGATCCGCTCGAATCCTTCAAGATTTACAAAGACACCACGTTTGCCATGATGCGTGAGTTGCAAAAGCGCGGGCATATGCTGGCGGCGTGTGAGACCAAAGACATCCGCTGGCAACAAGGCGAAAGCGTGACTGGGTTTGTCCGCGACATCATTTTGACGGGTGCGCCTGATGTATGGTTCACGTCAAAGCAGTCACACCCCAACGAACGCCCGCAAGCGCTCAAAGACTTTGATGCGGTGGTGATGCGCAAAGACCCACCGTTTGATAGCGAATTTTTCTACAGCACACACTTGCTGGAGCAGGCTGAGCGCGAAGGGGCCAAGGTTTTCAACAAACCGCGTGCCCTGAGAGACCACCCCGAAAAGCTCGCCATCATGGAGTTTCCGCAGTTTATTGGCCCGACGCTGGTCACGCGGGACGCCAGCGATATCAAACGCTTTCATGCCGAGCATCAGGACATTATTTTGAAGCCGCTCGACGGCATGGGCGGCATGGGGATTTTTCGCGTCAAAGAAGACGGCCTGAACCTGGGCAGCATGATCGAAACGCTGAACAAAGACGGCGCGCAAAGCGTGATGGTGCAAAAGTTTTTGCCGGAGATCGTTAAAGGCGACAAACGCATTCTGGTGATTGGCGGGAAGCCTGTGCCGTTTAGCCTGGCGCGTATCCCCCAAGGCACAGAAGTGCGCGGCAACCTGGCCGTGGGCGGCAAGGGCTTGGCGCAACCTCTTTCAGTACGCGACCTAGAAATTGCGAACGCGATTGGCCCGGTATTGGCGGCGCGCGGCCTTTTGTTGGCTGGCATTGACGTGATTGGTGACTGCGTCACCGAGATCAATGTGACGAGCCCCACCTGTTTTCAAGAAATTCATGACCAAACCGGCTTTGATGTGGCGGCGATGTTTGTCGATGCGCTGGAGGCGGCTTTGGCTGCCGTTTAAGCCACTTGGCTGTCATTGCGGGCTTGACCGGGAATCCATCCCCGGTCACTTAATTTGCTACGCTATTAATAGCTGCTTACGCTCGCTGCTATTGGGCAGGTGGCTGATTCGATGCATAAACTTGCTTTACAGAAAGCTTCAACAATCATGCTGCATGTGACCAACGATTTGGGGTCATGGAAGCCATGCGCAATTTATAAAAGGCCGTTCGGACTGTTCATTTTTTGACAAACGGGTTGTGTACGCGCATACCGCTAATGACTTCACCTGAATTCATGTCTTCGCTCAGGAGCACGCTGCAACCTGCCGTCTCTGCACTTGCCATGATGAGCGCATCGTAGAATGACACACTGCGGGTTTGGTGCAAGTCCAAGCCAGCGCGAATGATGGCCGGAGTGACTTGAACGATTTCAAACTGTTCATACAGATCAAGCTGCGCGCGGACGTACCCCGCCGGAAGCTTTAATTTTTTAAGCGCAACATTGCAATATTCTTGCAACACCTGAGTAGACAGCACACCTGTAGCGGTTTCATAAAGCTGTTTGAGCAAGGCAAGCGCAACTTGCTGTTTTTCAGGTTCGTCGCTTGCCTCAGCGTAAACGAGGATGTTGGTGTCTATAAAGCTGCGGGTCACCATGAATCAGCGTTCGTTGGCTTCATCGCGGTTAAAACGCCAACCACCCAGTTGAGCCGAAGACTGAAGGCAACGCGCCTCAAACTCCGCCCACTGCTGACCCCGCCGCGTGCTGCCCGCCAATTGCCCCAGGTAGTCACGCACGGCCTGATTGAGGCTTTTACCCATTTTTTGCGCAGCCTCACGGGCACGCTGGGCTACTTGTTCATCGACTGAAAGGGTGATGTTCATGACGCTGCTCCACAGAATAGTTGCACATTATGTGCGCACGATTTGTTTAGTCAAGGGCAGCCAAATGTAAAGATTGCTGTTGCTGCTGGTCGGTGTGGGTGTGGGTGTGGGTATGTATGGCGGCCATGTTTGTCAATGTGCTGGAAGCTGCTCCTGCCGCCGCCTAAGGCCCAGGTCTGTCATTCCGGGCTTGACCCGGAATCCATCCCTTGCAACTTGATCTGCTGCTTGCGTGGGGCTACATGGCTATGTCTTTGCAAGATGGGAGAAATCGGCACTGCTATTTAATTAGGAGCTGCTTGAGCAGGAATTGATTTGGCTAGAGGCATACTTAATAGTCAGCTGATGCGTCTTTGCAAGACCTGACCCTCGGGGCTCGCTCGGGGGTGTTAGCTTGGATGCGCAGTGTTTTTTTGCTGACGGATGCTGCTTTGCAAGACCCTCAATGTTGGGTGGCGCATCTGGCCAGCTCTGCCGTGCCAGCGGATGAAAAAACGCGCCCAGTACAGGTAAACCTTTTCGGTTTGAAGGCTATAGTGGAGATACCGGACACGTTCGCGAACCTGATCCAGCAGGCGAATCGACTGCAAAGCGGGCGCGGCGACTTTCTCATTTTTGTTATAACTGTACATATATACAGTATATTGAGGTAAGGTGATGATTTCAGACAATTATTTAGGTGTTTTTACCCGGTGTTATCTGACTGCCATCCGCGTTTATCGGCAGTTTTGCCGGATATATCAAAGTTAACCCCCGCCTGGATGCGTCCTGCCCTTGCTACGTTCCTTGTTCTTGTGTGTTGTGCGCGCATTGCTGCCGCTGCCGATCCCGCGTATCGTCCTGTCCGCTGCGTCGCGACCACTAACCACGGGTTTTCGGCTTCGTTTCTCACCGGAAGTGCCACACAACGCAGGGTTTCTTTCGGTCCTCACGGGATAAGTTTTGGCGGGAATGTGAAAGGAGAGGCTAAGTTGAATCAGGTGAAGGAGCTTCGACTGTCGCCGGAACTGCGGGTCATTTTCACTGCGCCGGAGCATTCGCCGCTTACCTTTGGTCAGCTGTCACCGGAATGCAGAAACATCATTCGTGAATCTGCAGGTGGCGTTCTAAGGGTGGTTGATGGCCAGGGCTAACAAGGCAGCCGAAACGGACACCCAAGGGCGTCCTCGCCTGCGGCGCTCCGTGTTCCTTGGGCGCCACTCACTTCTACGTTAAAGCGCACGAATGAAGCCGTTGAGCTCAAAGAGCTGCTTCCTTGCCGCTGTCCTACTTGCTGCTAGTTCGGCATGGGCCGACTTCCGCGATCCGACAACTGTCGATGCGATTGCGGCAAAGCCCGACTCTCCTTATGTCTTGCTTCTTGTGCAAGCCGTAGACTCTTGGGACGGTGTTATTGCAGATATTCTTAGGAGGAAGATTGAGACTGTAGTGGTCAAGTAATTTCGGACAGTTGAATAGATTTTTTTGCTGTCGATTCACGCTCGAAAGCGTTGGGTGACAGGTTGCCCAGTTTTGGGTGCAGCCGGATGCTGTTGTAAAAGCCAACAATATAGTCAGCAATGTCATTTCTAGCCTCGCTGTGATTGGCATATTCTTTCTGCCAAACCCGCTCCATCTTCAGATTCAAGAAGAAGCGCTCCATGACCGCGTTGTCCCAACAATTGCCTTTGCGGCTCATGCTGCCCACCAAGCCATATTTGGCAAGTAAC
>JANPIK010000054.1:0-9269 GCA_031424935.1 Polaromonas sp. | reverse complement strand
GTCACCGACAGCCAACACTTGGTCAAAAACGATCTCTTGGCCTACGTCCGCAGCAATCTGTTCTACTTTAATTTTTTCACCAGCAGCAACTTTGTATTGTTTGCCGCCGGTTTTTATGACCGCGTACATGTAAGACCTCTTCAATTTCAATTCAATTGACGCCTGCAGACGAATTTCCGCAGAGCCCTAGATTCTATCATGTCAGGTCGGACAGAGCGACATTGGCCTTTCAGCATTGCTATGGGAGGCGCTTTGTGTCGGATTCAGCAGACGACGACTTCTTATAATGTCGATTAACTCGTAAGGATTCACGTCTTTTGTCCGCTAACTCATCCCATACCGCTGCTGCACTTGCCCTGATTGCTGATGACATGCGCGGGATGGACGCGGTAATTGCCAAGCGCCTGACATCGGATGTCCCACTGGTCAGTCAAGTATCAAGTTACATCATCGCGGCTGGCGGAAAGCGCTTGCGCCCGGCTTTGCTATTGCTCATGTGCGGCGCACTGGGTTTTAGGGGCGAGCAGCGGCTGAACATGGCAGCGGTCGTAGAGTTTATTCACACGGCGACCTTGCTGCATGATGACGTGGTCGATGAGTCCACATTGCGCAGAGGGCGCGCAACTGCGAACGAAGCGTTTGGGAATCCAGCCAGCGTGCTGGTCGGCGATTTTCTTTACTCCCGGGCATTTCAGATGATGGTCGAGGCAGGTGACATGCGCATCATGCAGACCTTGGCAGAAGCTACCAACGTCATTGCAGAAGGTGAGGTTTTGCAGCTCATGAACATGCACGACGCCAGCCTGTCCGAACAGGGTTATTTGCTGGTTATCCGCTCCAAAACGGCCAAATTGTTTGAGGCCAGTGCAAGATTGGCGGCATTGCTCGCCAAGTCTTCGCCCGAAATTGAGAAATGTTGCGCCGACTACGGGCAGGCGTTGGGCACAGCATTTCAGGTGATTGACGATGTGCTGGACTACGACGGTGATGCGCAAGAAATGGGCAAAAATCTGGGCGACGATTTGCGTGAAGGAAAAGCCACGCTACCGCTCATCATTGCCATGCAGCGAGCCCAGGCGGCTGAAAGAGCGGTGATTGAGCAGGCCATCGTCACGGGTGGCGTCGATCAGATGGCACACATCATTGAAATTGTGCAAAAAACGGGGGCTTTGACTGCGACGCGTGATGCCGCTGCTGCTGAAGCGCAACGCGCGCTGGACGCCTTGCAAAACCTGCCGCAAAATACCCATGCTGATACATTGAGGCAACTGGCCTCGCAGTTGCTTGACAGGCGCGCGTGATGAATGGCGCCAGTTACACCGCTGCTATGTGTCATCACGACGACTTGCCACCACAGTTTTATGGCCTCTGCCAGACCACCAACACACTAAATCATTTATGGCTGCTGTCCAATCTTTGACCAAAGAAACCTCGACTGTCGCCCTGCCTGGGTTAGGACGGGCCTTGGTCATTGCGGGCAAATTAAGCCAAAAAGCCGCGGAAGATATTTTTAACAAGTCTAAAAGTGCGCGAACTAACTTTATTGCCGAGCTGACAGGCTCGGGCGTTGTGTCAGCTTTTGACTTGGCCCACACCATGTCTTCAGCTTTCGCTGCACCGTTGCTTGACTTGGAAGCGATTGATGTGCAGCGATTGCCGAAAGGGTTGCTGGATGCCAAAATTTGCCAAACTTACCGCATTGTCGTTTTAAGCAAGCGCAACAATCGGTTGATGGTTGCGACAGCCGATCCTTCCGATCAGGAAGCGGCGGAAAAAATCAAATTCTCGACCCAGATGGGCGTGGATTGGGTGATTGCGGAATACGACAAGCTGTCCAGGCTGGTCGAGGCATCCACCACAACGGCTGCCGAGGCGATGGAAAGCATCATCGGCGATGACTTTGAATTTGATGAAGCCAGCACAGACGTCAGCAGCGAAAGTGCAGAGGCGGCAGTCTCGGAAGTCGAGGATGCGCCGGTTGTCAAGTTTCTGCAAAAAATGTTGTTAGACGCTTTCAGCATGCGCGCCTCTGACTTGCATTTTGAGCCGTTTGAGCACACTTACCGCGTGCGCTTTCGGGTCGACGGTGAATTGCGTGAAATAGCCTCGCCGCCTGTTGCCATCAAAGAAAAACTGGCTGCCCGCATCAAGGTAATTTCAAAGCTCGACATCTCTGAAAAGCGTGTGCCGCAAGACGGCAAGATGAAGCTGAAAATTGGCCCAGACCGCGTGATTGATTTTCGCGTCAGTACGTTGCCCACCATGTTTGGTGAAAAAATCGTTATTCGCATCTTGGACCCAAGCAGCGCCAAACTTGGCATTGATGCGCTGGGCTATGAGCCGGTTGAAAAAGAGCGCTTACTCTCGGCCATTGGCAGGCCTTACGGCATGGTGTTGGTGACCGGGCCAACAGGCTCTGGCAAAACGGTGTCGCTCTACACCTGCCTGAATATTCTGAACAAGCCCGGCATCAACATCGCCACCGCAGAAGATCCTGCTGAAATTACTTTGCCGGGTGTCAACCAGGTCAGCATGAACGACAAGGCTGGCATGACCTTTCCAGTCGCGCTCAAGGCTTTTTTGCGGCAAGACCCGGACATCATCATGGTCGGCGAGATTCGTGATCTGGAAACCGCTGACATTTCTATCAAGGCGGCACAAACCGGTCACCTGGTGTTGTCAACTCTGCATACCAACGATGCGCCGACTACATTGACGAGGATGCGCAATATGGGCATCGCACCGTTTAATATCGCGTCCAGCGTGATTTTGATCACCGCGCAGCGACTGGCCAGACGTCTGTGTCCGGTCTGCAAAGCCGCAGCGGATATTCCGCGCGAAACCTTGCTGGAGGCGGGTTTTAAAGAAGAGGACGTCGATGGCAGTTGGACGCCTTACCGCCCAGTCGGATGCTCAAAATGCAACAACGGTTATAAAGGTCGTGTCGGCATTTATCAGGTTATGCCAATTACCGAAGAAATTCAGCGCATTATTTTGCGTGACGGTACAGCGCTAGAAATTGCTGAACAGTCGCAAATAGAGGGCGTCAACAGCTTGCGTCAGTCCGGCTTGTATAAAGTTAAACTGGGGATGACTTCACTCGAAGAAGTCGTGGGTTGTACCAACGCTTGACGCTTGACGTCATGTCTAACGCCCGGCACCTTTGAAACGAGAAAACACCATGGCAACTGCGACTGCAAATAAAGGTATTCAGGAGTTCGTTTACGAATGGGAAGGCAAAGACCGGGGCGGCAAACAGGTTAAGGGTGAGATTCGGGCTGCGGGTGAGAACCAGGTCAAGGCGGCGCTTCGTCGGCAGGGCGTGTTGCCAGGCAAGATAAAAAAACGCCGCATGCGTTCTGGAAAATCCATCAAGCCGAAAGATATTGCTATTTTTACCCGCCAACTTGCCACCATGATGAAAGCTGGCGTGCCTTTGTTGCAGTCGTTTGACATCGTCGGCAGGGGTAATCCGAATGCCAGCGTTACCAAACTGCTCAACGATGTACGTACCGACGTAGAAACCGGGACTTCTCTGAGCGCAGCTTTTCGCAAATTCCCACTCTATTTCAGCGCCCTGTATTGCAATCTGGTTGAGGCAGGCGAAGCTGCTGGTATTTTGGAAGCTCTGCTGGACCGACTCGCGGTCTACATGGAGAAAACCGAAGCCATCAAATCCAAAATCAAATCGGCACTGATGTACCCCATTTCGGTGCTTATCGTGGCATTCGTTGTCACGGCGGTGATCATGATCTTCGTCGTACCGGCTTTCAAAGAGGTTTTTACCGGCTTCGGCGCTGACTTGCCTGCGCCTACTCTGTTTGTCATTGCCATCAGCGAGTTTTTTGTGGCCTACTGGTGGTTGATTTTTGGCGGCATTGGTGGCGGGCTGTATTTTTTCTTTCAGGCATGGCGCCGCAGCAAGAAAATGCAGCGGTTCATGGACCGAGTCCTGCTTAAAGTTCCAGTGTTTGGTGCGTTGGTTGAAAAGTCTTGTATTGCTCGCTGGACGCGAACACTGGCCACCATGTTTGCTGCCGGTGTGCCGTTGGTCGAGGCGCTGGACTCCGTCGGCGGAGCAGCAGGCAATTCCAAATATGCAGATGCGACGGAGAAAATTCAGCAAGAAGTGTCTACTGGAACCAGTTTGACGGCCGCCATGACCAATGCCAATTTGTTCCCGTCTATGGTGTTGCAAATGACCGCCATCGGAGAAGAATCCGGCTCGGTTGATCACATGCTGGGCAAGGCCGCTGACTTTTATGAGGCTGAAGTTGACGAAATGGTGGCCGGCCTTTCGAGCTTGATGGAACCCATCATTATTGTGTTTCTGGGTGGTTTGATTGGCGGCATTGTGGTGGCCATGTATCTGCCCATCTTCAAATTGGGATCTGTGGTTTGATGTTGGATGGGTTACCTGCGGAAGTTGGGGTTGCGCTTGCCGGTTTGATGGGTCTGCTGATTGGCAGCTTCTTGAATGTCGTGATATACCGCCTGCCCAAAATGATGGAGCAGCAATGGCGGGCAGAATGCGCCGAGCTCTCGAGCCAAGACGCTCTTCAAAACGACGCTTTAAAAGACGCCACCCTGCAGGCGCCAGCTGCCGAAAAATTAAGCCTTCTGTCGCCGCGCTCGCGGTGCTCGAACTGCGGCCATGAGATTGCTTGGTACGAGAACATCCCCTTGATCAGCTACGTTTTTTTGCGTGGTAAATGTTCGGTTTGCGGTACTTCATTCGGCATTCGCTACCCTGTTGTCGAGCTCTGTACGGGCCTGTTGTTTGCATTTTGCGCCTGGCGCTGGGGCAACACGCCCGTCGCGGTCGTTTGGTGCGGTTTTTCGGCTGCACTGCTTGCTCTGGCTTTGATTGATTGGGACACCACGCTGTTGCCCGACGACATCACCTTGCCGTTGCTTTGGGCGGGTTTAGTCACTGCAGCGCTGCGCTTAAACCCCACGGTTGACCTGACAAACGCCTTGTGGGGTGCGGTGGCCGGTTACCTGTCTTTATGGCTCGTGTATTGGGCCTTCAAGTTGGTTACGGGCAAGGAAGGCATGGGTTATGGCGACTTCAAATTGTTTGCAGCGCTCGGCGCTTGGTTTGGCTGGTCTGCGCTGGTGCCTATTATTTTGATGGCCTCGGTAATTGGCGCGGCGGTAGGTATCGCCATGAAGTTCTCCAGTGGCTTGAGGGAGGGCGGTTACATCCCGTTTGGTCCTTTTTTGGCTGGCGCCGGCTTTACCGCCATGGTATTTGGCCCGCAGGCCATTTTGCGGTTTATCGGGCTGTAAGTGCTGCAATTAGGATTGACGGGCGGAATCGGCAGCGGTAAAAGTACGGTGGCACAGATGCTGGTCGGCCAGGGAGTGACGCTGATTGATGCTGACGCCATTTCACGTGCCGCGACTGCGGCTGGTGGCTCAGCCATTGCCGCTATCGCTGCGTGTTTTGGGCATAACGTCATCACGGCTCAAGGCGCCATGAACCGTGATGTGATGCGCCAAAGGGTGTTCAATGACGTGAATGCCAAGCGGCAACTCGAAGCCATCATTCACCCTTTTGTGGGAGCTGAGGCGGCTCGGCAAACTGAAGCGGCACGTCGAGGCGGCAGCCCTTATGTGGTGTTTGACATTCCGTTGCTGGTGGAGTCGCCACGCTGGCGTTTGGAGTTACACCGGGTGTTGGTGGTGGATTGTGAGACGGCGACGCAGATCAACCGGGTATGCGCACGTGAAAGTAGCAATACCCACTGGACGCGCGAGGCTGTAGAAAAAGTCATCGCCAGTCAAGCCACCAGACAGCAGCGACTGGCAGCGGCTGACTTGGTCATTTACAACGAGGGATTAACACTTGGACAATTGGCAGCACACATCAAGCAAGTTGCCCGGCTCATCACGCTATGATCCCAGCACATTAACAGCCTACTTTAAAGCCTGAGCGCTTATAAAGACGACGCAGTGATTCTTTACGAATATCCCTTTAACGAGCGCATACGCACTTATCTGCGGCTGGAGCATTTGTTCCACCGCTTGGGTGAGCTGGCAGCGCGCGAGCACCCGATTGATCACCACTACGCCATCACCACGATTTTTGAAGTGATGGATGTTGCGGCACGGGCCGATTTAAAAACCGATGTGCTCAAGGACCTGGAAAAGCAAAAACATGTTCTAAACGGCTACCGAGGCAACCCTGCTATTGCAGAGGCTGTGTTGGACGGCATCACCACTCAGCTGGAAACCTGCTTTACCAACCTGAATACGCAATCAGGCAAGGCAGGACAGTCATTGCTGGAAAACGACTGGCTGATGAGTATCAGGAGCCGCGTGGGTATTCCGGGTGGTACGTGTGAGTTTGATCTTCCGGCTTACTACGCCTGGCAGCATCTGGCACCCGCTACCCGTCAGCAAGCCTTGCAACGCTGGTCTGTCACACTGGTGCCCTTGGCTGAATCGGTTCGTTTATTGCTTCAATTGATGCGCGATTCCGGCATGCCGCAAATGGTGACCGCACACGAAGGCACGTACCAACAAAATTTGCTGCCGGGACGTAGTTTTCAGTTGTTAAGACTGCGGATTGACCCCAGTTCGGGCTTCATTCCTGAAATCAGCGGCAACCGCCTGATGGTTTCAGTACGCTTGATGCGCCATGAAAGCGATGACCGGTTGCATGCGGCTAACCTGGACGCGTCGTTTGAATTGACCCTTTGCTCCTGACGGCGGCGTCAGGCTCAACCTACGATGACCCCCGATCAAACGCTGCCTAAAATAGTGGTGTGCCCCGTCTGCAAGGGTGACAGCCTGTATGCACCCAGCAATCTGTCCAGGCCGTTTTGTAGCGAGCGATGTAAAAACATTGATTTTGGTGCCTGGGCCAGCGAAGGTTTTCGCGTACCGGTAGACGCGCCGCCCGATGATGCGGCCTACGGTGACCCCAAACTTCAGTAACAAAAAGGAAAATTTGTGACTTGCTCTTACCTAAAAATAGCCGCTGTAACCGCCGTTTCGCTCGGTATATTTTTTGTCATGCCGAGTCAAGCGACTGAAAAACAAGGCCGTGCATCTAACTCGACCACTGAAAAACCAAAAAAGAAATCAGTTAAGGTGAGCAAGAAAAATGATGCTTTTAGTCGCGGCTCTGAAGAAACCAAAAGTGAACGCAGCGCCCGGCTGAGCCGCGAATGCAAGGGCCAGGTCAACGCTGGCGCTTGCGCGGGCTACACCCGATAAGAGAACGGTAGGCCGGGTTTTTCACGCCAGTCACGCCGCTCAAGCGGCTGGCGCACCCAGCATCTGCTGTAACTCACCGTTCTCATACATTTCCATCATGATGTCCGAGCCGCCTACGAACTCACCCTTGATGTAGAGCTGCGGAATAGTAGGCCAATTGCTGTATTCCTTGATGCCGTTGCGAATATCGCCATCTTCCAGCACGTTGACAGTGATCGGTTTGGTCACGCCACAGGCTTTGAGCACGGCAATGGCCTTGCCTGAAAAGCCGCACTGCGGAAAGTTGGCATTGCCCTTCATAAACAGCACCACATCGCTGGATTTAACGATCTGGTCAATGCGGGTTTGGGTCTCGTCCATGGTCTTGTCCTTTAAAAATCAATCGCTGATTATCCCGCGATTTGCGTGGATGAGGCGTCATGGCCATTGACCGCCTGAACATCTGGCGATACCCGCCAGGTCCATCCGGCTTTGCACTTGCGTGAATCCCCGGTCGGTCAGCAGCGCGCGCACCCGCTCGGCCTGGTCGTAGCCATGCTCGAGCAGCAACCAGCCGCCAGGCATCAGGCGCTCGGGGGCCAGTTCGACGATTTGCCGGATGTCGTTTAACCCGTCACTGCCTGCGGCCAGCGCGCTGAGCGGCTCATGCGTCAATGCTGCCAAATGCGGGTCACTGCTTCCAATATAGGGCGGGTTGCTGACGATGGCGTGGTAGTGACCACTGACTTTTTCAAACCAGTTGCTGTGTACAAACTGCACATCAACGCCATGCTTTCGGCCATTGTGTAACGCGACTACCAGGGCTTTTTCACTGAAGTCGGTGGCCACGACGCGGGCCTTGAGGGTGTAGGCGATGGCGATGGCAATTGCGCCGCTGCCTGTACCCATGTCAAGAATTTCAGGCCTGGCGACGTTGTTTACAACGTCCAGCGCCCATTGCACCAGGGTTTCAGTGTCTGGCCGGGGTACCAGTACGCGGGCGTCCACGTTAAGGCGCAACCCGAAAAACTCTTTGTAGCCGACGATATAGGCTAGCGGCTCACCTGTGGCGCGACGCGCCTTGAGCTGTAAAAAAGCCTTAGCGACGGTTTCATCAAGCGCGTCGGCATCGTGCACCAGAAGCCAGGCGCGGTCGCTTTCGGGTTTGCCGAGTGCGTGCAACAGCAGCAATTGCGCATCCAGCCGGTCAATTCGCTCGGGCCCGGTCGTGTGTACCGCCTGCAGAGCTTGCGCGATGGTGGTTTTGCTCAACGTGCGCTCCAGCTCTAGTAAAGTATTTTGCTATTAAATATATAGCAACTTATAGCGGTAATCATTGGGCACAGAGCAGATTTGGCATAAAAACTGGCCATTTTGCGTGCTGTCAGCCCTGCGACGCTGTCTCAAGTTCGGCCAGTTGCTCAGCGCCGCGCGCGACCTGCAGTGCGGTCAGCACGTCGTCCAGGTCGCCTTCCATGATGGTGAGCAGCTTGTAAAGCGTCAGGTTGATGCGGTGATCCGTGAGCCTGCCCTGCGGGAAGTTGTAGGTGCGGATACGGTCAGAGCGGTCTCCAGTGCCGACCAGGCCTTTGCGCATGGCGGCATCGACCGCAGCGCGCTCCGAGCGGTCTTTTTCATGGATGCGTGCCGTCAGCACCTTCAGCGCCTGGGCCTTGTTGCCGTGCTGGCTGCGGCCGTCCTGGCATTCGGCGACGATACCAGTCGGCAGGTGGGTGATGCGCACGGCAGAGTCGGTTTTATTGATGTGCTGGCCACCGGCACCACTGGCGCGATAGGTGTCAATACGCAGGTCGGCAGGGTTGATTTTGATGGCTTCCAGCTCGTCAGGCTCGGGCAGCACCGCCACGGTGCAGGCGCTGGTGTGGATGCGGCCCTGGGTTTCAGTCGCCGGCACACGCTGAACGCGGTGGCCGCCAGACTCAAAACGCAGCTTGCCGTACACGCCGACGCCCGAGCTGTCAGTCGCGCCTTCTATGCGCAGCACGACCTCCTTGTACCCGCCCAACTCACTTTGCGACTCGCTGATGATTTCGGTACGCCAG
>JANPIK010000053.1:0-127651 GCA_031424935.1 Polaromonas sp. | reverse complement strand
AACCTTCGATGTTTGTCGATGCATCCCCGCGCCCGCCGCATCGCTACAGGATTGGTTGATTCGTGATCGTGTATTTGCGATAAAGTGAATGTCAGCTTTATGACGCTGAATTTAAACGGCGCTATGACCGCTTTGTCGTCGATAACGGCCAAGGTTTTTCTCGTGTTTGGTTGATCGCACTGATGGATGGACCAAGCTACCCATTTACAGGCGCCAAAGCGCCAAACAGCGTAAAAACGCCATTTTCGAGCGCTTTTACCCTATCAAACGTGCCATCAAGCTAATGGACAAGAGCGTAAGTAGCTCCTAAAAGAATAGCGATTGACTGGTTTTCCTACCAAATCTGAGGCTGCCAAATACGACGTCGGGCGCCTCCGCCAATGGGTCAGCAGTTCAAATTTGTCACTTAACTCAAGCTGACTACTGAAACGCCACCTCAGAAAAACTTCGCAGCTTCCGCGAATGCAACTGGCTTGAGCCCTCGGCCCGCAGCAGCTCAATCGCCCGCATGCCAATGCGCAAGTGCTGGTCTACCCGCTCGCGGTAAAAGTGGTTGGCCATGCCGGGTAGTTTGATTTCGCCGTGCAGGGGCTTGTCGCTCACGCACAGCAGGGTGCCGTAGGGCACGCGAAACCTGAAGCCGTTGGCAGCAATCGTGGCGCTTTCCATGTCCAGGGCTACGGCGCGGCTTTGGCTGAAGCGGCGTTGCGGCTGGTTGCCAGGCAGCAGCTCCCAATTGCGGTTGTCGGTGGATGCCACAGTGCCGGTGCGCATGATGCTTTTGAGCGCTGCACCTTGGAGGCCCGTCACATCAGCAACTGCGGTTTCTAGTGCTTTTTGAATTTCAGCCAGCGCAGGGATGGGTATCCACAGTGGCAGTTCTTCGTCCAGCACATGGTCTTCACGTACGTAGCCGTGGGCCAGCACGTAGTCGCCCAGTTGCTGCGTGTTGCGCAGGCCCGCACAGTGGCCCAGCATGATCCACGCATGGGGTCGCAGCACGGCGATGTGGTCGGTGATATTTTTGGCATTGGCCGGGCCCACACCGATGTTGACCATGGTGATGCCTGTGCGGTCGGCGCGCATCAGGTGGTAGGCGGGCATTTGGGGTAATCGGGGTGGCTGTACTCCCAGTTCATCGCCTGTGACTGCTGGCAAGCCCGCGCGGCGCGTGACGACGTTGCCGGGCTCTACAAAGCAGATGTATTCACTTTCCGGGTCAGCCATCTCGGCATGGCCCAGGCGTACAAACTCATCAATGTAAAACTGGTAGTTGGTAAACAGCACAAAGTTTTGAAACCAGTCGGGTGATGTACCTGTGTAGTGGCGCAGGCGCTGCAATGAATAGTCAACTCGCGCGGCGGTGAACAGCGACAGCGGTTGTGGCTCGCCGGGGCGGGCCTCGTAGGTGCCGTTTGCAATGCCGTCGTCCATTGCGGCCAGGTCAGGCAGGTCAAACACGTCGCGCATCAGCGTGCGGCGCTCGGTGCTTAAGTTGCCTTCAATATGGTCGTGCTCGGCAAATGAAAAATGTACCGGGATGGGCTGGGTGCTGGTTCCGACTTCAAGCTCTACGCCGTGGTTTTGCAGCAGCAGCTTGAATTGCTCTAAATAGTATTTACCATACAGGTCAGGCCGGGTGAGGGTGGTTTCAAACCGGCCTGGGCCTGCTACAAAACCGTAACTCAGTTGCGCGCTGTCGATCGCCTCTTGAAGTTTGCGCGAAACCGTTTCAGTGTGAATGCGAACAAATGGATAGCAGGCCCTGACATGGCCGGGCAGCGTTTCGCCAGCCACGTAGCGTTGCATGGCGGTTCGCAGGTGTGCAATTTGCTGGCTGTAAATCAGTTGCACCTGTGCCAGTGCTTTTGGTGCGTCGTTATAGCGGGTTGGGGCGATGAAGCTGGGTAGATAGGGCATGGCAATAGCTAAAGTGTGGTGCATTCATTCAAACAGGGGCCGCGGGACTGACTTGTCAGACCGCAGGCGCAGCGGCCCCCTCGGGGGGCAGGTAGCTACGCGATGCGAGCGACCGTGGGGGCAACGCCTCTCTCATGGTCACAAACTCTTCCGCCATGGTGGGGTGAATGCCAATCGTGCTGTCAAACACGGCTTTCGTCGCGCCAGCCTTCATGGCCACAGCAAATCCCTGCACCACCTCGCCTGCATCTGGCCCCACCATGTGCAGGCCGACCACGCGGTCGCTGGCGTCGTCAACGATCAGTTTCATCAGGGTGCGCTCGGTGCTGCCGCTCAGCGTGTGTTTAAGTGACTTGAAGTCACTACGGTACACCGTGACTTTGTCGAACCTGTCACGCGCCTGGCTTTCTGAATAACCTACCGTGCCGATGTTGGGGTGGGTAAAGACAGCCGTCGGAATAAAGTCATAGCTCATGCTGCGCGGCGGCTTGCCGGCTGCCGGGCCAAAGAGTTGATCAACCACCACCATCGCCTCGCCTAGCGCCACAGGCGTAAGCTGCACGCGCGCTGTTACGTCGCCCAGTGCGTAGATCGCCGGCACATTGGTTTGGTACTGCGCGTTGACTTTGATGGCGCCTGCTGCATTGACCTCCACCCCCACATCGGTAAGGCCCAGGCCGCTGGCGTTGGCTATGCGGCCCGTGGCGTACAGCACGGTATCAACCGTCAGGCTCTTATCGTCATTACTGCCGTCGCCTTTGACTTTGACATGCAGGCCGTGCGCGGTTTTAGTGATGGATTCGACCTCAGTTTTAAATTTGAAGTTAACCCCGGTTTTAGTCATTTCAGCCGCAATAAAACTGCGCACGTCTTCGTCAAACCCCGTCAGCACTTTGTCGCCCCGATGCACTTGCGTCACGTGCGAACCCAGGCCATTGAAGATGGATGCAAACTCGCAAGCAATGTAGCCACCGCCCACCACCAGCAGCCGCTTGGGGAAGGGCTTCAGGTCAAACATGCTGTCTGATGTGACGACGTGTTCATGGCCTTCAACAGCAGGCACCAACGCTGTGCCGCCGGTTGAAATCAAAATGTTTTTGGCGGTGAATTGTTTGTCATCCACTTGCACAGTGTGGGGGTCAATCAGCCGCGCCCAGCCCTTAATGACTTTGACGCCCGCGCCATTCAGCAGATTAAAGTAAATGCCATTCAGGCGTTTGATCTCTTTGGCGCGATTGGCTTTGAGGGTTTCCCAGTTAAACGTGGGCGCTGCGCCCTCCCAGCCAAAGCCATGTGATTCCTCAAAAAAGTCCGCAAAGTGCGCGGCATAGCTGTAAAGCTTTTTCGGGATGCAACCCACATTCACGCAGGTGCCGCCCATGTCGGCCACCTCGGCCAGCCCCACCCGCGCGCCGCGCTGCCCGGCCATGCGTGCCGCGCGTACGCCGCCGCTACCGCCGCCAATCACAAACAAATCAAAGTCAAAATTTTGCATGTTTAATCTTTATCAATTTAATTCAATTCAACATTTCGGTTTAACGTACCTTGAAGCTACCAAGCTCATTTTTCATCCATTCAATAAACACCCGCGACCGCTTGGGCAACAGCCGGGCGTGCGGGTAGACCAGGCTCAGCGGCAGTGGCGGTGGTTCAAACTCTGCCAGCACCACACGCAACTGTTTTGTCTTTAAAAACGGTGCCACCTGATACGACATGAAAACACCAAAGCCCACACCAGCGATGCAGGCCTCAATGGCCGGTGCGTTCTGGTTGAACTCCAGATTACCACTGACGGCCAGTCGCAGTTGCCGCCCCTGGTCATTGAACGGCCCCCAGCCCAGGGTATGGCCCGTCACGCAGACGCAGTTGGCTTTTAGCAGTTCTTTGGGGTGCCGGGGTGTGCCGTGCTGGCGCAAATGCGCGGGGCTGGCTACCACCACACGGCGTATGCTGCCTACCGGCTGTGCCACCAGTGTCGAGTCTTCAAGCGAGCCGATACGTATGCCCACGTCGATGCCTTCTTCCAGCAGGTTGACAACCCGGTCAACCAGCATGACGCTGCAACGCATCTGTGTGTAGTGCTGTACAAAGCGGGTCACGGCGGGCGCCACATGCATCTGGCCAAACAGCATGGGCGCGGTGATGGTCAGGTGGCCAGCGGGCTCGCCTGCCTCAAGTGTCAGTGCGGCTTCTGCATCTTCCAGGTTGGACAGTAGCAGCTTGCAGCTTTGCAGGTGCCGGCGGCCTTCTTCGGTCAGTGAAATACGCCGGGTGGTGCGGTTGAACAAACGCACCCCCAAATCAAATTCCAGCGCGGCGAGCGTGCGCACCATGGCTGGCAGTGACGACGCCATGACCTTCGCCGCTGCCGTCAGGCTGCCTTCTTCGGCAATATGAATAAAGGCCTGCATGGCCCGCAGCTTGTCCATGGGTGTAATGTTAATTCATGGTCTTCAATTGATCCACTAAATGGAGTAGTTAAATTCTTTTTACACCATTTATTCATTCTCAGGAATCAAACAGAATTCAATCTGGCAGATTAACTTTTAGAAAGACAACATGACAACTTCTGCTGCACCCCTTCAAAAATCGCCACCCACGCAACCCATCAAGCTTTACCGCGCCGCTATTTCAGGTCATGCGCATCGGGTGGAAATGTTTTTGTCGATGCTTGGCCTGCCTTTTGAATTGGTAGATGTTGATTTGGCGGGCGGGGCGCACAAAAAACCTGAATTTTTGGCGATCAATCCTTTTGGCCAGGTGCCTGTGATGGTGGATGGTGATGTGACGCTTGCGGATTCAAACGCCATACTGGTCTACTTGGCAACGCGTTATGCCAAGGACTCAGGGCAGTGGTGGCCCACCGAGCCAGTTGCTGCGGCTGCGGTGCAGCGCTGGTTGTCGGTAGCCGCGGGCTTGCTGGCTTTTGGGCCAGCGACTGCCCGGCGGATCACGTTGTTCAAACAAGCCATCAACACTGACGAGGCGGTGGCGCGAAGCCATGCCTTGTTCGCGGTGATGGAGCAGCAACTCGCGCAATCGGCGTTTTTGGCAGGTAGCAAGCCCACCCTGGCCGACATTGCCAACTACAGCTACGTTGCGCGCGCGCCAGAAGGCCATGTATCGCTGGTCAAGTACCCCAACGTGCGCGCCTGGCTGTTACGCATAGAGGCTTTGCCGGGCTTCCTGCCGATGGTTAAATTGCCCATAGGGTTGCCTGAATGAATGCGCCGACATTTCACGCAGGTGAGCGCGCCGTGCAGCAGCGGGTTGGCGTGGCCGGGCGCATGGCCGAGCTTGGCCCACGCGTGATTCGTGACTTCATGCCAGACCAGCACCGCGACTTTTTTGCACAACTGCCCTTTGTGATTGTGGCCACAACCGATGACGCAGGTCAGCCTTGGGCGTCGGTGCTGACCGCGCCGCCAGGCTTTATTCAGTCACCCGACGCACACACGCTGGTGATTCAAGCCCAGCCCCTGCCCGGTGACCCACTGCAAGACACACTGGTTGACGGTGCCTTCATGGGGCTGCTGGGTCTGGAACCGCACACGCGCAGGCGCAACCGCATGAACGGTATCGTTCGTGGCGCCAGTGCGGCGGGCTTTAGCGTGCAGCTGCAACAAAGCTTTGGCAATTGCCCCAAGTACATTCAGGCACGCGAGCCTGTGTATTTGACCGACAAGCTGACCACGCCGTCAGTGGTGCACACGGGCCCACAGCTCGATGCTGCTGCGCGCCGCATGATTGAGGCAGCTGATACGTTGTCTATTGCCACCGCTTATTCAGGCGATGCATCCACCGTTGGCGCTGCGGGTGGTGTTGATGTGTCGCACCGTGGCGGCAAGCCTGGATTTGTGCGGGTTGATGCGGACGGCACACTCAGCATGCCGGATTTTCTGGGAAACTTTTTCTTCAACACCCTGGGTAACCTGACTGTCAATCCGCACGCTGGTTTGCTGTTCATAGATTTTGACAATGGTGATTTGCTGTACCTGGCAGTTAAGGCTGACATCATTTGGGATGGGCCTGAGTTACAAGCTTTTGAAGGTGCGCAGCGGTTGCTTCGCTTTCACGTGACCAAGGTTCGCCGACTGGAGGCCGCTTTGCCCCTGCGCTGGGGTGCGGCTGAACTGTCGCCTGCGCTTGCAGGCATGGGGCACTGGCCAGAACATCCTTAAAAACACCCGGCACCGATAATCAGGAGATGACCACATCTACAGACTTCGCCTCTTTGTCCCTGCCCGCCCATGTGCTGGCCAACCTGACACAACTTGGCTACACCCAAATGACGCCGATTCAGGCTGCTGCGCTACCCGTTGCGCTGCTCGGCAAAGACCTGATTGCCCAGGCTAAAACCGGCAGCGGTAAAACAGCCGCCTTTGGCATCGCGCTGCTGGCCAACCTCAATGCGCGGCGCTTTGCCGTGCAGGCCATGGTGCTGTGCCCCACACGCGAGCTGGCCGACCAGGTGGCCACCGAAATCCGCCGCCTGGCGCGCTCTGAAGAAAATGTCAAGGTGGTGGTGCTGTGCGGCGGTGTGCCGCTACGCAACCAGACCGCCACTTTGGAAAACGGCGCGCACATAGTTGTGGGTACGCCAGGCCGAATCATGGACCATCTGGGTCGCGGCCACCTGAATCTGGAAGCGATGAACACGCTGGTACTGGACGAGGCCGACCGCATGCTGGACATGGGCTTTTTTGAAGACATCGTGACGGTTGCCAAGCAGTGCCCCAAAGAACGCCAGACGCTGCTGTTTTCAGCGACGTACCCGGAAGGCATTGCCAAGCTCAGCGGGCAGTTCATGAAAGCGCCGCAAACCATCACGGTGCAGGCGCAGCACGAAAAAACCAAAATTACCCAGCGCTGGTACCAGGTGCCCGACAGCGACCACGACGAGGCGCGCCTGGGTGCAGTCGCCCAGGTGCTGCGGCACTACCGGCCTGCCAGCACGCTGGCGTTTTGCAACACCAAGTCGCAGTGCAGGGCGTTGGTGGCGTATTTGAAAGACCAGGGCTTCAGTGCGCTGGCCTTGTTTGGCGAGCTGGAGCAGCGCGAGCGTGACCAGGTGCTGGTGCAGTTTGCCAACCGCTCATGCTCGGTGCTTGTGGCGACTGATGTGGCTGCGCGCGGTCTGGATATTGCGCAGCTTGCTATGGTTATTAATGTTGACGTGACGCCTGATGCTGAAGTGCACATCCACCGCATTGGCCGCACCGGCCGGGCCGATGAGGAAGGCGTGGCCATCAGTCTGGCCAGCATGGACGAGATGGGCTATGTCGGCAAGATTGAGGTGCTGCAAAAAGCCGAGTCCGAATGGCACAAATTGACGGAACTGACCCCGGCAAGCAACGACCCGCTGCTACCGCCCATGGTCACACTGCAAATCGTCGGTGGCCGCAAGGAAAAAATCCGCGCCGGGGATGTGCTGGGCGCGCTGACTGGCAACGATGGCGGTGTGGCAGCCTTCACGCGCGAACAGGTCGGCAAGATCAACGTCAACGAGTTTTCAACCTACGTGGCCATTGACCGCAACATGGCCAGCCTGGCGCAGCAAAAGCTGAGCAACGGCGGCGTCAAGGGCAAGAGTGTGAAGGTGCGGTTTATGGATGAGGTTTGATGATGGAAAGCGATGCTGGAACTAACGGATTGGCGGTGGTCATCGGCTCGGGCGGCGGCATTGGCGCGGCCATGCTGGCGCAGCTTCAAGACGACACCGCTTACCGTCAAACTTACGCGCAGGTCTTAGGTTTCAGCCGAAGTACAGAAGTTAGTATTAACTATCTCGACGAATCCAGCATCGCCAAAGCGGCCCAATCGACGGCAAGTTTGTGCGCAACATCAAACCTGCAACTGCGACTGCTGATCGTCGCGACTGGCTTTTTGCACGGCGAACAAGGCCAGCCTGAGCGCAGCTTTGCCAACCTGGATGCTGGCTATTTGAGCCACGTTTTCCAAATCAATACGCTGGGCCCGGCGCTGGTGATGAAACATTTTCTGCCGCTGCTGCCCAAAACCGGACGCTGCGTAGCCGGCTTTGTGTCGGCCAGAGTCGGCAGCATCAGTGACAACGCTTTGGGGGGCTGGTACGGGTATCGGGCGTCTAAAGCAGCGCTGAACCAGCTGGTCAAAACCGCTGCGGTCGAGCTGACCCGGCGCAACAAAGGCAGCATTTGCGTCAGTCTGCACCCTGGCACTGTGGCTACAGATTTGAGCCAGCCGTTTGCCAAAACAGGCCTGAACGTGCGGCCTGCCCAAACCGCCGCTACCGAATTGTTGGCGGTGTTGGCAGAATTGCAGCCGTCCAGTACGGGCTGCTTGGTGGACTACCAGGGCCAAAAATTGCCTTTTTAGGTCGTTTTATGTTTTTAAGGGTCTTATCGACCCGTGGCCCCTGTTGTATATACGCTTGTTGCTCTCTAATTAATAGCAATGGCGTTGTCTGGGGATGAGGCGCACTCTGGTCTGTCGATCTGTAACGATCTGCAATTAAGATGGCAGCTACAGCGCAGGCGTTTTGCTAAGCGTGATGATCAATGCGCCAGAAAACGCCCCATGCACCCCACTATTTTCGACACACCGCTGGTCAACACGCTGCTGCGCTGGCTGTCCATTGCTTTTCTTAAACTGACAGGCTGGAAAGTTGTCGGCGAGTTACCGGCAAATGCCGCCAAAAGCGTGCTGATAGCTGCACCGCACACCAGTAACTGGGACTTGCCCTACACCCTGATGGTGGCGTTTGTGCTGCGACTCAATGTCTACTGGATAGGCAAGGCGTCGATTTTCAGGCCGCCTTTTTGCGGTGTGATGATGTGGCTTGGCGGCATCCCCGTTGACCGTTCCCAAAGCAACAACCTGGTTGCAGCGTCCAGCGCCGCTTTGACGCTTGCCGCTGGCCCGCTGCAGCTGATCGTGCCGCCTGAAGGGACGCGCAGCGGCACCCGGTTTTGGAAAACTGGCTTTTACTACATTGCCCAAGGCGCGGGTGTTCCCATCGTGCTTGCCTTTTTGGACTACGACAAAAAAATCGGAGGATTAGGCCCGGCTTTTCAGACAACCGGCGATATTGAGGCCGACATGACCGCCATCAAAGCTTTTTACGCCAGGGTAAAAGGTAAAAACGCTCACCAGTTTTACACCGACTGAATCCGATTCTTCTGGCGCTGCGTATGTCTAGCAGCGGTGCTTAGGTATCGCATTGGCTGCTAAGTCCCATCGTCCCCATCGTTCCTTCAGGAGAATCACCATGCTTTTTAAACGTACCGCCTTTTCGTTGACAGTTGTCTCTGCTGCGCTGCTGCTGGGCGCATGCGGCACGATGACCCCCATGATGTCAACGTTCTCGCAAGAAGGTTTGCCGGACAGTATCAAGGTACCCATGGGCAACAAAGTGGCCATGGAAACGGTAGGTGTAGGCGACATCACCTACGAATGCCGAGACAAGGCCAATGCACCGGGCATGACCGAATGGGTGTTTGTGGGCCCCAACGCGGTATTGAACGACCGCAGTGGCAAGCAGGTGGGTAAATATTACGGCCCCCCGGCCACCTGGGAATCACTGGACGGCTCCAAACTGACCGCCGTGCAACTCGCTGTCGCGCCAAGCGGTGCTGGCAACTTGCCGTTGCAATTGGTCAAGGCCAACCCCGCCATGGGCAGCGGCGTGATGACCGGTGTGACACATATTCAGCGAGTAGCGCTTAAGGGCGGCGTGGCACCTGCCAGCGAATGCAGCGTTGCGAAAAAAGGCACCCGAGAAATCGTCAAATACCAGGCGGACTATATTTTTTGGAAAGCAGCTTGATTCGCCACGCCAAACCCACAGCGTTGTTGCGGTGTGTAGGCCAAGACGCTGGTTGGCTGCCAGTGACAAGCTGCAAAGCCTGTCGTGCGTTGTCGCTGACCTGAAAACGGGGCTTCAAGCGCTGGCCTAATACTGGCTACCTGATTTTCCAGGGGTTAAGGACAGCGATTTATGGTCAGATTGGCACTTACAACGCAGCTTGAATACGAGGTTATCGATTCAGGCTGCGATTTCATTTTTAACATTCAAGCGGCATTTACAAGCCGGCAAACGGTGGTGGAAGAGTCACTGGGTTTTAACCAGCCCCTGCAAGACGCCACCACCCGTTACTACACAGACCCGCAAACAAACAGCCGCTTTATTGCCTTGCGTGCTGCGCATGGGCTGTTCAGTATCAACTACAGCGCGGTGGTGCAGTTAACCCACTTTGAAGCAGCCCACAATGCCTTGTTTGAGGTCAGCCCGCAGGCGTTACCCGGCCATGTGCTGCCCTACCTTTACCCCAGCCGTTACTGCCAATCGGACAGGCTGCTGGCCTTCGCCAGTCAACATTTTGGCAACCTGCCGATGGGCTACAGCCGTGCACAGGCCGTGTGTGACTGGGTGCGCAGCAATGTGCGTTTTCAAGGCAACACCAGCAACAGCACGACATCTGCCATCGACACATTGATCGATCGCGTCGGCGTGTGCCGTGATTTTGCGCATTTGATGATTGCCCTGTGCCGCGCCATTAACTTGCCAGCCCGCATGGTGAGCGGTATGGACTACGGTGCAGACCCCGCACTTGGCCCGCCAGACTTTCACGCGTATGTGGAGGTCTACCTGGCTGAAAATTACGGTGCGGGCCGCTGGTATATTTTTGATCCCTCTGGCACGGCCATCCCGATGGGGTTTGTGCGTTTTTGCACGGGGCGCGACGCGGCTGACATTGCTTTTGCTACTATTTTTGGTCAGGTCATCGCGTCGCAACCGGTGATCAGCATTGAAGCGGTGTCAGCTTCAGACGGCCAATTGACGCTGCCGCAGCATGTGGGCTATGCGTTGTCGACTGATGGCGAATGATGCTGCGCGCGGGCAGGAGCCGGGGCAAGCGGGTGGGAATCGGTAGCAGCTGGCACCAGCTGGCACCAGATCAAGCAGAGCGCAGGACGCTACGGTAAATTCGCCCTCCACGCTCTGGCTTAAAATAGAGTGTTTTTTCCCATTTCAACCCGGAGTCTTTCATGCCCAAAAAAATCAGAGTCGAAGCCGATATCTGCGCCCCAAAGCCCATCCCACCTAAAGGCCACAGCACATCGTCGCCGCATGGTCAAAAAGTCAGCCTTGAGCGCGGCACATCGACCCGCAGCAAAAAGAACCCTGGCAAGCGTCCTAAAAAGGGCGGTTGACAGTTTCCAGCCTGAAGCTGGTATACGAAATGCGGCTTTTGGGGCCGCTTTTTGCATTTGGGGCGTCAAAAAGCTTTGAAACAGCTGTGGCTGGAACAACCTGGCTCACAGCACGTTTATGACCTGTTCGTATTGAATGACGGTGACGGACATCGATTCAGCTATTTATTTGATAGCTTTTAACCCCTATACTTAATGAGCCAAAGCCCTATTTGATGTATTTTTGCGCTTTTAGAACCCCACGGCGGCTTGCACCAGCAGCGCAGGCTTCTTCACAGCACTCTCTGGAATGGACGTTGGCAAACCGCCCCGGGTGCGCCAGGCCAACGCAGCTTTGACTTGCAGCTTGTCGAACGCTGCATTGACCCCAAAGCCCACCCCGCCCAGGCTCCGGCTGTTCGGTGACGCCGCACCAAACGGGTTCTTGTTCAGCCGAACAGAGCCGAAGTCATAAAACGCCGTAGCCTGCCAATTTTGGCCGTAGCTGTGGCGCAGTTCTACCGTGCTCTTGTAGCCTTCATCGCCAGACGTCTCACCCGCAGGGTAGGCCCGAATGCCATTGATGCCGCCCAGGCTGAATTTTTCTGACGAGTCCAGGTTTTTGCTGGCGCTTTGCCCGTTTAGGGATAGAAATAGCTGCGTGCTGCCCGTGATGCGCTGCAGGCGGCTTAGCCCATAGCCGATGCGGGTGTAGCGGCCATTGGTCTGGCTTGACGCTGCGTCTATGGCCAGCGCACTGCTCGATTTGATGTCCAACTTGCCCAGAACCAGATTCAGCTCAAAGCTGTTGACCGCACCGCCACCCAAGCCATCTTGCAGGCTGCCCGCCAGGCCCAGGCTGGTCACACCCAGCTTTTTGTCGGTTGAGGTGTTGGTGCTGTTGATCCGGTCGTTGAGCTGCTTGTTTTCATACGCGAGCGTTCCACTTAGATTGCTGTCCAGGCTGCGAATAAAGGGGTAAGCGGCAAACACGCTGGTGCTGTTGGCACTGCCTTCGGCTTCAAGCAGGGCAAACTCCCGGCCCAGCTTGTAACGGGTGTCAAAGTACGCTGCCCCCAAGCGAAGACCGTCTGAACCTGCGGGAATTTGGTATGCCACTCGGCCAAACGACAACCCAGTCCCCGCCGTCAGGGCGCTGAAACTCAGCTGGTCGCCGCGCCCCAGCGGACTGGCCAAGACAAAGTTACCGCCCAAGCGGTATTCCCCGGTATAGCGGCTGCCGTAGTTGTCCAGGCTCAGGCTGGGGGTTAGCAGGGCGGCGGGGGTAACTTCAATCAGCAGCTCTGAGGTGCCCACACTGGCACCGGGCTGAAGGGTGGCGCGCGACGCCGCCACGCCGGGCGTGTCTTGCAGCAGCAAAATGCCCCGGTCGATCTGGTCCGAGCGGATCACGTCGCCAGGCTTGACGGCGGCCAGGTAGCTGCCCACCACCGCATCACTCAGGCGGGACGTGTTGGCCACCCGGCTGGATGCGACGCGTCCTTCAATTACGGCAATCGTCACCACCCCGCTGGTGATGTCCTGGGCGGGCAGCAGGGCGCGGGCTACGGCAAAGCCGCGTGCCCGGTAAAACGCAGTGATGCGGCTGGCCGCTGCATTGAGCTGGCCAAGGGTTTGCACAGCGCCAACCAGCGACGCCACCAGCGGCATCAATTCGGCAGTAGCGATTTCCTGGTTGCCTGAAATGGCGATGGATTTGACCAAGACTTTGGTTTGGCCGGCTGGCGCAGTGGGGGCGGCATCTGCACCCGGCACTGGCAGGGCAGCAGGTGGTGCGGGCAGCGGTGGCGCTTGCAGTTCGCGCAGGACCTGGCCTGCAGAAGGCGGTAAAAGGGGCGGCGCAGCAGTTTGGGCGTGCGCTGCGCCCAGACTGGCCAAGGCTAGGGTAACGGCGCGGCAAAGAATCGGCATGTGGAACGGCATATTTAACAATTTTTTAAGCAATTCAGGCTTGTAGCCCAATTAAAACGGGCGCAAATAGCTACTAACTTCGTAGCATTTATTCACACTGCCGGGTATCAAATCCAGCAGGCATACGCATCCCGCAGCCTTCAATACGGGTAATTGCAGACTGAGAGTTTTCACGGCTGCGGCCGCGGCCGAGGGAGCCTTCGTTTGTTTGGGTTTCATTTGCTTGGCTGTTTTGACCACTGTCTGATTGAGCCGCGGGCTGACGTTGCCCGTTGGGCTGCGTGCTTTGGCGGTCGGCTGGCTGCGTGTCGCTGGGCGTATTGGCCTGCTGGGGGCCTGGCTGTGCAACAGACGCATTTGTTGGCTGGCTTGCTGACTGGGGGTTTAGTGTGTTGATGGTCTGTGCGGCTGGCGGATTAAATGGCGCGCCGCCCAGCGGGTTGCCTTGCACGGTAGTTAATGCGCCTTGAACCGCTGCAGGACTGAGCCCAGCCACAACCAAACCTGGGTTGTTTGTATTGCCAGCCGCTGGCGCTGGGGCCGGACTTGGCGCTGGTGCTGGTGCCGGACTTGGCGCTGGCGCTGGAGCGGGACTTGGCGCTGGTGCTGGAGCAGGACTTGGCGCTGGCGCTGGAGCAGGACTTGGCGCTGGCGCTGGAGCAGGACTTGGCGCTGGTGCTGGAGCAGGACTTGGCGCTGGTGCTGGGGCCGGACTTGGCGCTGGTGCTGGTGCTGGTGCCGGTGCTGGTGCTGGTGCCGGTGCCGGTGCCGGTGCCGGTGCCGGTGCTGGTGCTGGACTTGGCGCAGGACTTGGCGCTGGCGCAGGACTTGGCGCTGGGGCCGGACTTGGCGCAGGAGCAGGGCTTGGCGATGGGGCAGGCGCAGGCGGCGGTGGCGGCGGTGGCGGTGGCGGTGGCGGTGGCGGTGGCGGTGGTGGTGGTGGTGGTGGTGGTGGTGGTGGTGGTGGGGCAGCAGAGATCGTCGCTGCTGGCACCAGCGGTTGTGCCGTCAGCGTGTAGTTACCCGCCACGCCGGCGTTGGGGCCGCTGCCGTTGGCCAGCGTGGTGCCGATTACCGTGACCGCATGGGTGCCGGGAGCGGCGCTGGCAAAGGTGCCTGCTGCACCAGTAAAGGTCAGCATTTCGCTGCCTGCCAGATTAGCTACCGCGCCGCCTTGCAGCGTTGCCACGGTAGTGCCGTTGGCTTGTCGGTCTTGTGCCGTCATGCCGGTAATCGTCACGGGCCGGGGCGTGATTGCGGCACTGCCGCTGACGGTGCTGCCAAGGGCGTAGTTGATGACGTCCGCGCCAGTTATTGTTCCGTTACTGAGCGTTAGCGCAGCCAGGGGGTTGGCGTTGGCGCTGGCAAAGGCGACCGTGCCGCCCACGGTAACGCCGGTTGCGCCAGCCACCAAACCCGTCGCGCTGGCGGTAGCACCAGCGGCGTTGGTGGTGCCGTCGTAGTTGCGCCCGTCAGCCGTCAGCGCCGCACCCACAGTGCGGGTGGTGATGGTGAGCGTGCCGTTAACAGGCGCATCGAGCGTTACCGCGCCGCTTGCGCTACTGGCGGTCACACCTGCGGTGTTCAGGGTAATGGCATACGTCGCCCCGCCACCAGTGCCGCCATCGCGGCGGGCGCCAGCGGCTGCGCCTGCGCTGAACAGCACTGGCACGCCGGTGAGGGTGATGCCGGTGATGTCTGGCCCCAAATCGGTAAAAGCGCCGCCGTAATTTGCCCCAGCGCCAGTAGCCATCAGCCGGTAGCCGCTGCTGAACGGCGCAGCGCTGAAGTTGGCCGCGTCGCCAAAGGTTTTAATCACATCGTTGGCTGCCACGCTCACGCCTTGGGGCTGGGCAACGCTGAAAACAAAGCGATTGCCGGCACCCGCAACAGTTGGGTTAGCCGCGTTATAGGCTGTGCCCCACACCGCAGCACTGCCAGACTGCATGCCGCCAAACACGTTGTCCCGTGGCGAAGCGCTCCAAACAATATAGCGGCCTGCGCCCGTATTGATTGCGCCAGCACCCGAATTGTTTATTAATCTATTGCCTGCCAGACGCACCGCGTCGCCGGTGCCAGTAGCGGCTACTGTGCCGTTCAGCGTGATGTCGCCCGTCGTAGCGATTTGCGTCACGTCTGATCTGATGCCGCTTGATGCCACGCTGACGTTGGCATTGCCAGCGAAAACCCGCACGCTGCCACCGGTGCTGTTGGCCAGGCTCAAATTGGGCACGTCTGTGGCCACCACCGCGCCGCCCGCCCCGTTGCTGATGCCGGTGCCCGCGCTGAGTGCCAAGCTGAGCGGCAAATTGGGGCTGCTGCGTTGCAGCGTGCCTGCCAGCTCCAAAGTCGTGCCAGCGGTGAGCGCGTACGCACTGCTTGAGCTGTTACTGAAGTCAATTCGGCCTCTGTCACCGCTTTGGTTTTGACCTGCGCGCACAGTCAGTTGTTGTGACGCTGCCAGCGACGCCACCAAATTTACGCCCCCACCTGCCCCGTTACTGCCCCCACCATCGCCCGCTTGAATGCGCAGATTGCGCACCTGAGTCGGGCTTGAGGTGATCCTGACCCGGCCACCGTCGCCGTTAGACGCGCCGCCAGCGCCGCTGGTCAGTTCAACATCCCCGCCACTGCTCAGCGCTGCGTTGATTTGGAGCTCCCCGCCAAAACCAGAACCCCCACCGTTACCCGCAGTGATGCGAATCGTGCCGCCCGCCGTAATGGGTTCGCTGACTAGCGCAGACCCCCCGGCGCGGTCGCTGTTGGCAGCTGAATTGCCTGCAGTCAGGGTCACATCACGGTCTGCCCGCAGCGCGGCGTCAATCAACACAAAGGCACCGTCACCTGTATTGTCGTTGCCGGCTGTCAGGTTGATGGCCCCCTGGCCTGCCCCGGTACCCCGAGCGGTTACGCCTGTCAAGCCCGCGATGTTGTTAACGTCAATAGAAGTCGCTCGGGAGCCGTCCGCGCTGCGCACCACCACGCTGCCCGCCGCTGCACTGGCGGCAAGCGCGGTACGTTCCAATATGGTGGTACCAGGAAGACCCACCCGAATGTCGCCGCTGCCCACATTGCGCAGCGCAATATTTCGAGCCGCCGCGCTCAAAGGAGCGGCAGCTGTGCCTATGGCGCTGGCGCTGGTGATTTGTACCGTGCCAGCATTCGCGCTAAAGCCCGCCAGATCGCCCGATGCAGCGGTGGTGGCAATGCGCCCGCCCTGCAGCACCACAGTGCTGGCCTGTAGCGGGTCGGCTAGCAAGCTGTTTTGCGCCAGCGTCAAGTCGCCGCTGATGCTGCCCAGCGTGCCAGCGGCATAGTCGTCCAGGGTGACCACGCCTGCCCGCAGCGATGTGCGGCTGGCCCCGCCACCGGGCAATACCCGCGATGTGAGCGTGAGGTTGCCGGTGGCTGAGATGTCGATGTTGCTGCCGGTGATGCTGCCCGTGCTGCCCGCGTTGCCAGTGGCGGTACCCGCACCGCCAGCCCCGCCCAGGCCAGCGCCCAACGTGGCGTTGCCAGTCAAAGCCAGTTGGGTGCTGCCATTGAGCACCAAATCACCACCAGCGCCACCCGTGCCGCCCGTGCCGGACGCATAAGAGCCGCCCGCGCCGCCGGTGCCCGCGCTGAAGCTGACGCCTGCGCCGCTGGTGCTGACGGGCGTAGCACCGAGCGTCAGGTTGCCACCTTTGCCGCCCTGGGCTGCGGCCCCGGTGGTCGCGGCAGACGGGTTAGAACTGCCTGCACCGCCGCTGCCTGCCCGCAACGCTACGCTCCCTGCCGCGCTCGCTACTCCGGCCGAAACGTTGCCGCCAGCTCCACCAATGCAGCCTGCGCCTAGCGGGTTGCCACAGTTAGCATTTTCCCGACTCCCCCCACCGTTGCCCGCCGTGACGTTTATATTGCCACTGCCCGTGGTGGTAAAGCCCAGCAAAGTGCCGCCGCCGGCCCGGGTTACGGTTGTATCACCCGTAATGCTGACGCCTGCGCCTGCTGCGGTGATGGCGTTTGGCGCATTGACGCCGTTGGCACTGGTGATGACCAAATCACCGTTGTTGCTGAGTGCGCCAATGGTGGCGCTGCGCAGCAGGTTGGCGTAAACGCCGCCACCGCCCGTGTTGGCCAGGGCCACCGTGTCGGCATTGAGTTGCATGGCCGCTGCGCTAGAGCCCAAGCCGTTGGCCGCCGTGATCGCCACACTTTGGCCGCTAAAGCGCAGTGCGCCGCTTTGGGAATTGGCCAGGGTTGCCGCCCGCAGCGCGATGGTGCCCGCAGCGGTGTTGGTGGTGTTTGCGCCGCCCGGCACGCTCAGCGTGTTGCCAGCCGTCAGCAGCACCGCGCCGCTGGCGTTGATGCCTGAGCCTTGCACCGTCAGGTCATTGCCAGCGCTGGCTTGCAGCCTGCTGCCACCCACGGCCCCAGCCGCGCCGCCGCTGCTGCCCGCACCGCCGCCTAGCGTGGCGTTGGTGGCGGCTGCAATCGCTTGGCCAGTTACCAAATTGGCTGTAAAGGCACCGCCGTTTTGCGCCGCCCCACCCGCACCGCCCGCGCCGCCCAGCAAGCTGGCCGCGCTACCTGCCGATACGCCGCCATTGACGGTCAAGCTGCCGCCCGCCGCATTGCTGCCGCCGTCGCCCGCGCGGGCGGTCACAGTGCCGCCAGCGCTTAAACCGCTCACGGCATTGCCGTCGGCCCCGAGCAGGCTGCCTACTGTGAGTGCCGTGCCGGTGGTGTTGGCCGCGCCATTGACCGCTGTGATGGTGAGGTTGCTCGTAGCGCCCGTGCCTGCTCTGGCGGCCACCGTGGCGGCTGCAGTGCTGCGCAGGTTCAGGTTCACGCTGCCGTTGGTGCTGACGGCCACCACGTTGGTCGTGGTGAGGCCAGTGGTCAAGTTGATGTTGCCCACCGCTTGCAGTGCCAGCGTATTGGCGCTGACGTTAATCGGCAAGCCAGCACTGCCGAGCGCGCCGCCCGATACCAGCTCAATGCGGTTGGCGCTGTGCAGCGGCGTTGTGTTGGTGACATTCACCGCCCTGCCTGCAAAGCGCAGCGTGCCGCTGGCGGCAAAAGCGGTTGACGAGCTGACCGTGCCATCTACTGCGTCCAGCGTGACGTTGTTGCCGCCGGTGATCGTCAAACTGTTGTTTAAGGCCTGGCCCGTCATGCTGAACGTGCCGTTGCCCGCTGCGATGGTGCCGCCAGTTTGGTTGATGCTGCTGCCGTTGGCATAGCTGGTAACGCCGCCGCTGGTGGTGGCCCCAAACCGCAGGGCGGCGTTGCCGTTGGTGACTTGCAAAGCCCCCGCCAAATTGATGTTGCCGCCCGCTTGCAAACTGAAATCGCTGCCGCTTTGCGCACCGTTGCTGCCTGCTACGCCCTTAAAGCCTACCGGGCGGCTGGCGGCATTGGGTGCCTGGCTGCCGCCCGCACCGGCGGTAAGCGCCAGGTCACTGCCGGCTGTCAAGGCAATGCTGTTCAGTTCAATGCTGCCGCCAACGCCGCCGTTGCCGTTTTCGCTGCCTACGTTGCTGCCCGCACCATTGCCGCCGCGCCCGCCCACACCTGCGCTTAAATTGATGGCCGCGCCAGCAGTCAAGCTGGTGTCAACCCGCAGCGTGCCGCCAGCGCCCGCATTGCCGCCTGCGGCTTCGTTGCCGCCTGCCTGGTTCACGTCACCGCCGCGCCCGCCTGCACCGGTGGTCACGCTGATGGCGCCGCTTGCGGTAACGCCCCCGCCCAGCCGCACCGCGCCGCCCGCGCCGCCGTCCAGGCCTGCCACGTTGGTCAGCGTCAGCGCGTCACCGCCCGCATGGCCGGCACCGCTGGTGATGGTGATGTTGCCATTGGTGCCCAGCCCGCTGGTGTCGCCAGCGTTCAGGCCGCCCAGCACCTGAATGCTGCTGGCTGCCGCGCCGCCCGTGATGCCCGCCGCCCCCATCAGGGTGATGTTGCCGTTGCCAGTCGAGATGCGGCTTTGGTCAGCCAGCAGGTTGCCGCGCTGTATGTTGACCACCACATCGCCCACAGCAGTGCTGGCAGCCAGTGACACGTCGTTAACCGCAGAGCCCCCCCAGTTTTGCTGGCCTGCGTTGAGGTACACACCGCCCGCGCCGCTGTTGCTGGCGCTGATGCTGCCTGCATGAACAACCAGCGGTGCGGCGGCGCTGCCGATACCCGTCACCGCGCTGATGGCCGCGCTGCCCGCCACGATGCGCGGTGATAGGGTCGCGCGGCCAATAACTGCACCGCCAGCGTTGAGTACCACGCCGCTGCTGGCGCTTTGGCCAGACAGTCGGCTGGCGTTGTTAAAACTGAAGTCAATATTGCGCTGCGCGGTGAGTGTCAGCGCGGTGGGCTGCGTCCATACGACATCGGCATTGACCAAAATATCACCGTTGCCCGCGCCGGCAGCCGCAGTAGCGATGCTGACATTGCCGCCGCCCAAATTGCTGCTGAGCGTGCTGGCACCCATGCCGCTGGTGGTTTGCGCCGCGCCGCCAGACGCAATGGTGAAGTCGGTCGGGTCAATCAGCCAGGTGCCATGCTGGCCGGTGCTGGACAAAGAATTGACGCGAAAGTTGTCGGCAATGCGGACGTTCGCCGCACTGGTTTCCACAAAGCCGCCTTGGCCCCCAGCGCTTGCGTTGGCTCCAGATCCAATGGGGGCCGACACGTCAACTCGCCCATCGGCATTGACGGTACCGTGTTCCATATCGCCCATCAACATCACGCGGCCTGCAATGTTTTGAATGGTTCTGGCTTCAATCACGCCCGTGTTGTTGACCGTTGCCGTTGTGAGTGCATCGAGCGCCTTGGCAGACAGCAGCACCTGCCCACCGTCGGCTTTGATGAGTTGTTCGTTTTCAGCCAGCGCGTTGAGTGCGCCTTGGTCAATGCTGTAACTCAGCAAGCTGCCGTTGTTCAGGTTGAGGGTGACTTTGTTGCCTGCCGCCAGCAGGGCTGTGCCCAGGGTGGCGGTCATGACGCCTTCGTTGCGGACTTCAGGGGATAGCAAAGCGAGGTAGCCGCCTTGGGCTGCTGTCATGCTGCCGTGGTTAACGACCGCGCCTGCGCCTGTGGTTTTAGTAAACGTGCTGCTTCCGTTCATGAAGTCCGCAGTACCTATGCCCAGTGTGGAGGCCACCAAGCCGCCCACGTTGACCTGGCTGCCCGCGCCAAACAGTACGCCGTTGGGGTTCAAGACAAACACTTGCCCATTGGCCGTGAGGCTGCCCATGAACCTGCTGGGGGCGCCGCCAGTGATTCGGTTCAGGGCTACAGCCTGCGCATTGGGCTGGTTGAACCTAAGCCCCTCTCCCGCCGCAGTGGACAACTGCGTCCAGTCAATTGCCAGGCGCTGGCTGGTTTGGTTGATGGTGGTGGTCAAACCTAAGGTTGCTACGTTGCCCATTCCGCCGACCACATTGGCGTTGGCGGCGTCTGCTGCGTAGGCTGAAGGTGACAAGATGGCCAATAAGGATGCGGTAGCCAGCAAGCCAAAAGCCGCCCGCCCACCCTTGCCGCGCCCTTTGGCGTTTTCAGCCACAGCTACCCAAATGCCCAAAGCGGCATTAAAAACCAGGCGGTAAATGCGGTTCATGCTGGCGTGGGATTTCATAGTGGGCTCCTTGAGTAATGTTGGCAACCCGGTTTTTACCAAACTTAATAACCTTTTGATACGGTCAATCTGTAGGGGTTGACAGAGTCCAATACTTGTGCCTTAAGTGTTATTTACTATTATTTCAGGAGCTCCTAGACTATATATAGACGGGGCTTTCGGCTGATATGACTTTGAAATATTGATTTTTAACACCCTTGCAAAGGTGCGAGGTCATGGATCGCGGGTCAAACCCGCCGTGACAGGAAAGCGCCTCTTTAAACAAAAACCAGTCAATTTTGACGGGTTGTCAGCGCCAAAGGCCAGTGGTTTAATTCTTGCCATGAACCTTGTCAAGATTTTGCTGATTGATGACCATGCGCTGTTTCGCTCGGGCCTCAAGCTGGTGTTGCTAGGCGGCTTGCCAGATGCGCAGGTGCTAGAAGCCCAGTCACTTGAAGAAGCAGTACACCAAGTCAAAGAGCCGCCATCGCTGGTGTTGCTTGACATTCAATTGCAAGGTGTCAATGGGCTGGAAGGCTTGGGCCTGCTCAAGCAGCGCTGGCCGGGTGTGCCGGTGGTGATGCTGTCGTCTGTGGTGGAGCCAGAGACGGTGCGGCTGGCAATGGCGCGGGGTGCGACGGCGTTTGTATCGAAAGCTGAGACAGCAGACAAAATTATTGCGGTGATTGAACAAACCCTGGGCCGCACACGCAAGGGTGCAGCACGCACCATTGAAGAAGTCAGCCGACCGCGCCTGACCCCGCGCCAATGTGAGGTGCTTGATTTGCTGTGCGAAGGGCTGTCGAACAAGATGATTGCCAAACGAATGGAATTGTCAGAATTTACCGTGCGCGGCCATGTGCAGGCGGTACTCACCCTGCTGGACGTGCAAAGCCGCTCGCAGGCTACCTTTGCGGCGCGCCGCGAAGGTTTGATCGGCTGATGGTTTTTTCTTTTTGGCGAACGCAGCGTCCGGTTGACGAGGCCGAAGGGCGTATTCTGGTGGAGCGCTTGCGGCTGCTGTACCGCAACATGGATGTGTCGGCCATACCGATGGTGCCCGTGGCGCTGCTGCTGCTGTTCACCCTGAGCAATGAGGAGAACCACTGGGCTTTGGTGGGTTGGAGCGTTGCCGTTATCAGCGTGAATTTGACTTTGGCCATGGACGCTCGTCGTCGCCTGAAAGGCCGCATCAGCGTACGGGGCGCGCAAAAATTCATTCCATTTTTGATTCTTGCCACCGCCATTGATGGTTTTGTATGGGGCGCTCTGGCTTGGGTAACGTTGGGCAACGTTAGCCCGGCGGGAAATGTGTTTGTTCTTGCCGTGATGACAGGCATCATTGGCGGTGCGGTGTCTTTGCTTTCGCCACTGTTTGTGGTGTTTGCCGCATTTGCCGTACCGATGATGCTGATGATGGCTATCAAGCTGGTGCTGCTGAACGACCCGGCTTACAACGCGCTGGCCATCACTGGCCTGCTGTACTTGGGCAGCATGCTTGCACATGCCCGCAACAGTGGCCGCGCTGCGGGCGAAGCGATTGAGCTGCGTTTCGAAAATATTGACCTGATGGCGGCAACTGAGGCCGCAAAACACGATGCAGAACAAGCCAATTTGGCCAAGTCAAAATTTTTGGCTGCTGCCAGCCACGACTTGCGCCAGCCCATTCATGCGCAGGGGTTGTTCCTGGAAGTGCTGAGCCAAACGCCTTTGAGCAAGCATCAAGGCGAAGTGCTGGCCAGCGCGCGCTCTGCGTCTATGGCGTCGAGCGATATGCTGAACACGCTGCTGGACTTTTCACGCATTGAGGCGGGTGTCGTCAAACCGCACATCGTGACGTTTGATTTACAACCGCTGCTCAACAAAATTGAAAATGACCTGGCGCCGCAGGCGGATGCCAAAGGGCTTGTTTATCGCACCCGTGAAACCAGCATCACCATTGCGTCTGACGCAGCGCTGGTCGAGATGATTTTGCGCAATTTCGTGAGTAACGCCATTCGCTATACCGATGCCGGTGGCGTGCTGGTCGGCTGCCGCCAGCATGCTGGCCATGCGGTGGTGGAGGTGTGGGACACCGGCATCGGTATAGCCGCTGAAAGCCAGCTGGAAATCTTCAAAGAATTTCACCAGTTGGGCAACCCGGAGCGGGACAGACGCAAAGGGCTGGGCCTGGGACTGGCCATCGCGGATGGTTTGAGCAAAGCGCTGGGGCAAGCCGTAATGCTTGCGTCCAAACCAGGGCGCGGCAGCGTGTTCAAGCTCACTTTGCCTGTGGCTCCAGCCAGTTCAAGGGTGCTGGAGACATCTGTGCCGACGAGCGCTGGCTACCTGCAAGGCACACGCGTGCTTCTCATTGATGATGATGAAGCGGTGTTGACAGGAATGGTGCATTTGTTGCAAAGCTGGGGCTGCGTGGTGGACCAGGCCGAGTCCATCAGCGAAGCCTTGCCGCTGGCGGCGAGGCAAAAACCAGACATTCTGATCAGCGACTACCGCTTGCGTGGCCACACTACCGGGGCTGAAGCCATAAGCGAGATCCGCGCCCGGCTGGGCAGTGCTGTTCCCGCTTTATTAATTACCGGGGACACCGCGCCTGAACGCTTGCGCGAAGCACTTGGCAGTGGTGTGCCATTGCTGCACAAACCGGTTGCACCCAAACATTTGTACGCGGTACTGTTGAAGTTGGCGGGCAAGCAAACCGAAAAACAGAGCGCACCAGCCTAGGCTCCTAGCGCTGCACGCCGCACACCAGCTAGCCTGCGTCGTTTTCGACCACAGCCCGTTCGGTTTCGTTCAGATGCAACCCGCACCAGCTGCGAGATGTATCCCGGCCAACGGGTTCGCGTGGCAACGAGATGTCTAGCCAACGCCAACACAAGAACAGCGGTCAGTTTGAACAATGGCATGCGGAGCAGCCCAAAAATAGCGATGGTGACCAACTATGGGCGCCGCAGTTCAGATGTCAGCGTTCACATATTGCGTCGGTACTGCCCACCCACTTCAAACAGCGCATTGGTGATCTGACCGAGCGAGCAAACCCGCACCGCATCCATCAGCACTTCAAACACGTTGGCATTGTCAATCACGGCCTTTTGCAGGCGCTTGAGCATCGCGGGTGATTCGTTGGCATGTTTGACGTGAAAGTCATCCAGGCGTTTTAACTGGCTCTGCTTTTCTTCTTCGGTTGATCGCGCCAGTTCCAGCTTGTCAGCTACCTGCTCACCATGCGGGTTGCGGAAGGTGTTGACACCGATGATCGGTAGCTCGCCGGTGTGTTTGAGCATTTCGTAGTGCATCGATTCGTCTTGAATGCGCCCCCGCTGGTAGCCTGTTTCCATCGCACCCAGCACGCCGCCGCGCTCGGCGATGCGTTCAAACTCTTGCAGCACCGCTTCTTCAAGTAGCTCGGTCAGCTCTTCAATGATGAACGCACCTTGTGTCGGGTTTTCGTTTTTGGCCAGGCCCCATTCACGATTGATGATGAGCTGGATCGCCATCGCCCGGCGGACTGATTCTTCTGTCGGTGTGGTGATGGCTTCGTCGAACGCATTGGTGTGCAGGCTGTTGCAATTGTCGTAAATCGCAATCAATGCTTGCAGCGTGGTGCGGATGTCGTTGAACTGAATTTCTTGCGCATGCAAGCTGCGGCCGCTGGTTTGAATGTGGTATTTCAACTTTTGGCTACGTTCGTTCGCGCCGTACTTTTCTTTCATCGCCACCGCCCAAATGCGGCGCGCGACGCGGCCCATCACGGTGTATTCGGGGTCCATGCCGTTGCTGAAGAAAAAGCTTAAATTTGGCGCGAAATCGTCAATGTGCATGCCGCGCGCCAGATACGCCTCGACAAAGGTGAAGCCATTGCTTAACGTAAAAGCGAGCTGAGAAATCGGGTTGGCACCAGCCTCTGCAATGTGGTACCCGCTGATCGAGACGCTGTAAAAATTGCGCACCCGGTTGTGCACAAAATACTGGGCAATGTCGCCCATGACTTTCAGACTGAACTCGGTTGAGAAGATGCAGGTGTTCTGGCCCTGGTCTTCTTTCAGAATGTCGGCTTGTAACGTGCCGCGCACGTTATCCTGCACCCATTCAAGGATTTTCTCGGTCTCAGTAGCCGTTGGGTCACGGCCGTTGTCAAGCTTGAACTTGTCCATGTTCTGGTCGATGGCGGTGTTCATGAACATCGCCAAAATGGTCGGTGCCGGGCCGTTGATGGTCATGCTGACACTGGTACTTGGGCTGCACAAATCAAAGCCGCCGTACAGCACCTTCATGTCGTCCAGCGTGGCAATGCTCACGCCGCTGTTGCCCACCTTGCCGTAAATGTCGGGCCGCACGCCGGGGTCATTGCCATACAGCGTGACCGAATCAAACGCAGTCGACAGCCGCTTGGCGGCCATGCCTTCGCTGAGCAATTTAAAGCGGGTGTTGGTGCGAAACGGATCGCCTTCGCCGGCAAACATGCGGGTCGGGTCTTCGCCCTCGCGCTTGAAGGCAAACGTGCCGGCGGTATAGGGGTAGCTGCCGGGGACGTTGTCGAGCATCAGCCACTGCAGCACTTCGCCGTCGTCATGGTATTTGGGCAGGCTGACCTTGCGGATCGGTGTGCCTGACAGCGACTTGGTGACCAGCGCCGTGCGGATTTCCTTGTCGCGAATTTTGACTACATATTCATCGCCCGCATAGGCAGCTTGCATGTCCGGCCATTGGGCCAGCAAGGCGCGTGCGTCTGCGTCCATGCGTGCCTTGCGGTGGTCTGCCAGGCTCAAAGCTGCATCTGCTGCTGGCGCACGTTCGGGTTTGCCTTCTTTGAGCATTGCGGCGGCGGCCGTGAGTTGCTGTACCTCGCGTGCCAACTGCCCCTGGGCGACGGCGCGCTTTTTATACCCGCGTACGGTGTCGCTGATCTCGGCCAGGTAGCGAGTGCGAGCTGCCGGTACAACCGGCGTCTGGTTGGTGCTGTGGCGGACATCGGCTATGGGCAGCGTGCCTTCCATCAGGGCCAAGCCCAGTTCCCCCAGGCGCGGCTTCATCGCCTGATACAAGGCTGTGACACCATCATCGTTAAATCGCGCTGCCATGGTGCCAAAAACTGGCATCTTCTCAAGCGGTGTTCCCCAGGCCTCTTTGTTGCGCTGCACCTGTTTGGCCACGTCACGCAGCGCGTCGAGTGAGCCTTTGCGGTCAAATTTGTTGATCGCGACAAACTCGGCAAAATCAAGCATGTCGATTTTCTCCAGCTGGCTGGCCGCGCCAAATTCTGGCGTCATCACATACATCGGCACATCGACATGCGGCACGATGGCCGCGTCGCCCTGGCCAATACCGGAGGTTTCAACCACGATCAGGTCAAAGCCTGCGCACTTGCAAGCGGCAATCACATCGGGCAGGGCCTTGCTGATTTCGGAGCCGAACTCGCGGGTGGCGAGGCTGCGCATAAATACGCGCGGTCCGCCAGACCAGGGATTTATAGCGTTCATTCGGATACGGTCACCCAGCAACGCGCCACCGCTTTTACGGCGTGACGGGTCAATGCTGATGACGGCAATCCGCAGTGCATCGTTTTGATCCAGTCGTAATCGACGAATCAGCTCGTCGGTCAGAGACGATTTACCTGCACCGCCTGTACCCGTGATGCCCAAAACAGGTATTTTTTTAATAGCAGCTTGCCCCCGTATTTGTTGGGCTAAAGCCTCTTTCACTTTATCATTCTCAAGCGCAGTGATCAGTTGCGCCAGCGCCCGCCAGGCCGCCTCGGTATGGCCTGCAACTGCATCAATACTGCTGGGTGCATAACCCGTCAAATCCTTGTCGCAGCGCATCACCATCTCGCCAATCATGCCTGCCAGGCCCATTTTTTGACCGTCTTCGGGGCTGTAAATGCGCGTCACGCCGTACGCATGAAGCTCTTTGATTTCAGGCGGCACGATCACGCCGCCGCCGCCGCCAAACACCTGAATATGCGCGCCTCCCCGGCTTTTGAGCAAGTCCACCATGTATTTAAAGTACTCGACATGGCCGCCCTGGTAGCTGCTGATGGCGATGCCTTGTGCGTCTTCTTGCAAAGCCGCGGTAACGACTTCATCCACACTGCGGTTGTGGCCCAGGTGGATGACTTCCGCACCCATGCTTTGCAAAATACGCCGCATGATGTTGATGGCCGCGTCATGCCCGTCAAACAAACTGGCTGCCGTGACAAAACGCACCTTGTGGGTAGGGCGGTAGGTGGCCAGGGCTTTGTATTCTGCTGAGAGGTCGGTCATGGTGTTCCTCGGGTAGAGCTGCGGCTAAGAGATAGATTGCCAGAGGGCCCTGGCATGTCGGTTGACTTGCATGATATTACGTTTACGTAAACGTCAACTAGAAATCGCGTGCAGCCGTGTTAATTGACCGGTCAGCAGCAAGCAAAAGCCAAGATCGACATGCAGCAATGGAGCGGTCCAGCGGCTAGTTATCGTTCACTGACCACTGTACCTTCCGGTCAGGCAAACCGGCTGGGTTGGGCCACGATCATCTTTGCCAGTTCATCCAGCATGTCGGTTTGTACCTGTGCTGCCGGCCAGGTGGTATGGAGCACATCAAATCCATTTGCGTTAACCACGCGAAACACAAGCTTTGCGTTTTCATGGTCGGAGGTGACCTTGACGCTCCCGCGTGACGCCGTAATGTAGTCAAATTTGACAGCCAGCAGGCTGTTTTTTTCAGGATGTCGCACCTCAATACGCTCTTGTTTGACATTTCCTTCAGCCAGTCGCCTTTCAATGCGCTGCAGGTCGGGCGGAAAGTTCGCGCTGACTGTTCCCCCAACCGGTGCTCCGAATTGCGGAACGATGTTCCAACCCATCGCCACGTAGTCGTACACCTCTTTGTCCCGCAGCTTTTTTTTGCGTGAATCCGCCCTGAATTCGCTGAGTTTCATGGCGGGCCACGGCGTTTTGCCATCCAGCGTGAATCTGGCGGCAGCCGGCCCAATGACATTTAGCTGGCGTGCCAGGTCAGATAGGTAAATCCATACTTTCTGACACGCCGTTTCAGTTAGCGCGGTATTGGCTTCAAGATTTTTTACCTCGCTGCGTTGCTGTTCTTGCAGGGCGCTGGCTTGTGTCTTTAGTTGATTGAGGAAGCTCACGAACTCTCCAGGCTCAGGTGGACGACAAGAATTGCCCGTGATTTTAGGGCTTGCTACAAGCGTTCGTTGTGCTGCAAGGGTTTACCCTGCGTCCGGCGTGTATCCTGACGACTTGCTGAAAGCACCAAAGACACAAACGCCTTAATCGGATAAATTAGTGCGTTGAACTTGAACCGAAATATCAAGTCTGCATGGCTGCCAAGCAAAATTTGCTGGCCTGCCGAAATTGTTTATTTGCATTGCAAGTCACTTACCAAATGGAGACAACATGACGATTCGTTTTACTAAATTGGCCACGCAACTGGCCCTGGCATCTGCCGTACTTTATGGCGCTGGTTTTGCTGCTGCAGCGGAGCCGATCAAGATTGGCGTGGCTGGCCCCTTCACGGGTGGCTCATCTTCTATGGGCGTCAGCATGCGCGACGGCGTGCGCCTGGCCGCTGCCGAGATCAACAAAGCAGGCGGCGTGATGGGCCGTCAAATCTTGCTGGTCGAGCGCGACGACGAGGCCAAAAACGAGCGCGGTGTGCAAATCGCACAAGAGCTGATCAGCAAAGAAAAAGTAACGGCTGCCGTGGGTTACATCAACACTGGTGTGGCGCTGGCTTCGCAGCGCTTCTTCCAGGAAGCCAAAATCCCGGTCATGAACAACGTGGCTACCGGCAGTATTGTTACCAAACAATTCCCCGAGCAGGCTGAAAACTACATTTTCCGCAACGCGGCACACGACAGCATTCAGGCGCCCATGATTGTTGAAGAAGCCATCACCCGCAAAGGCTACAAAAAAGTCGCCATTCTGGCCGACTCCACCAACTACGGCCAGCTGGGCCGTGACGACCTGGAAAAAGCGCTGGCAGCAAAAGGCGTGAAAGCCGTCGCTGTTGAAAAGTTCAACATCAAGGACGTTGACATGACGGCGCAGCTGCTCAAGGCCAAAGAAGCAGGCGCTGAAGTGGTGCTGACCTACGGCATTGGCCCTGAGCTGGCTCAGATCGCCAACGGCATGACCAAGCTGGGCTGGAAAGTCCCGATGATTGGCAGCTGGACCTTGTCAATGGCCAACTACATCGACAATGCCGGTCCTGGTGGTGAAGGTGCTCGTATGCCGCAAACTTTCATTCAAGAGCCAACAACGCCGCAGCGTCAGTCTTTCATCATCAACTACCTGAAAACCTTCAACCCAAAAAACGCGCGCATTGACTCGCCAGTCTCTGCAGCCCAGGGTTATGACTCCATCTACCTGCTGGCCGCCGCCATCAAGCAGGCCAACTCGACTGACGGCTCCAAAATCCGCCTGGCGCTGGAAGACCTGAAGACCCCAGTGGTGGGTGTGGTCACGACTTACAACAAGCCGTTTTCTGCCAAAGACCACGAAGCGATCACCGCCAACATTCCTGTTTTTGGTGAAGTCAAGGGCCAGCGCGTGGTGTACGCCTACCCTGAAGACCAGAAAAAGGCATCTGAAGTCCGGGTCAAGAAGTAATCTCAAGGCGCTATAAAAAGCGCAGCGCACCGCTCAGGTTTTAATTGGCCTGTGCGGTGTTTTTTTGCCCCTACTGGCGTGCGCAGCGGGGCAAACCTGAATCTTTAGTGAAAGTGTTTGTATGGAAATCCTGCTTCAACTCGTCTACAGCGGTATCGCGCTTGGCATGATCTACGCGGTCATTGCCTTTGGTTACCAGCTTACTTTTCAAACCTCCGACACCCTTAATTTTGGCCAGGGCGACGCGCTCATGCTGGGTGCCATGGTGGGCTTGACGCTGGTTAATATGGGCGTTAACTATTGGCTCATGCTGCCGCTGGTGATTGTGTTTGGCTTAGTTCAAGGTGGCTTTGTTGAACGCATTGGTGTGCGCCCTGCCATCAAAATCAAAAGCGAGTTTGGCTGGATCATGTCCACCATCGCGCTGGGTATTATTTTTAAAAATGTAGCCGAAAACATTTGGGGCCGCGATGACCTGAAGTTTCCATCACCGCTGCCTGAGTCACCGATCAAACTCTTTGGTGCCAATATTTTGCCAATGGAGATTTTGGTCGTGGTTGGCGCTGTGCTGATGATGTTGGCGGTTGAGTTTTTCAACCGCAAGACCATTTACGGCAAAGCGGTTGTGGCCACTTTCAATGACCGCGACGCCGCCAAGCTGATGGGCATCAACACTGGTTTGGTGATTACCTTTTCTTATGCCTTGTCGTCAGCTACTGCCGGCTTTGCAGGTGCGCTGATTGCACCACTGACGCTGACGGGTGCCACCATGGGCGCGGTGCTCGGACTCAAAGCGTTTGCCGTGGCCATCATTGGCGGGCTGACCAGTGGCATGGGCATCATTGTCGGCGGCATTATTTTGGGTGTGGCTGAAACCACCACCGGCTTTTATATTTCAACCGGCTACAAAGACGTGCCTGGCTTGGTGTTGCTGCTGCTGGTGCTTGCATTCAAGCCGGCTGGCCTGTTTGGCAAAACCGCTATCAAGAAAGTTTGAAGATGAACCGCAATACTTTGATTGCGGCGGTATTGGGCTTGGGCCTGCTAGCCGCCGCACCGCTGCTGACCAGTAACCCGTATTACGTTCACATGATCGGTACGATCATGATTTACGCCATATTGCTCTACGGCCTGGACATTGTGGTCGGCTACACCGGGCAGGTGTCGCTGGGGCATTCAGGCTTGTTTGGTGTAGGTTCGTACACGGCAGGCGTGTTGTTTTTAAAATTCGGCGCGCCGCTGTGGCTGATCATTCCGGCCAGCATTGTGGTGACCGCTGGCTTTGGCGCATTGCTGGCGCTGCCAGCCCTGCGCGTGACCGGCCCTTATCTGGCGATGGTTACGCTGGCGTTTGGCACCATCATTCAGATTTTGATCAACGAGATGACCTTCCTCACCGAAGGTCCGCTGGGCATCAAAATCCCCAAGCCATCGATTGCTGGCCACAAGCTCAGTGAACACGAGTTTTACTGGCTGACGTTTGCGCTCATGGTCGTGTCGTTGATCGTGGTGCACCGCATTTTGAAGTCGCAACTCGGCCGCGCGTTTGAGGCGCTGCGCGGCAGCCCGGTGGCGTCCGACTGTATGGGCGTGTCGGTTTACCGATACAAGGTCTACGCGTTCGTGATCAGCGCAGGTTTTGCCGGTTTGGCGGGCTGCCTGTACGCCTATTCTGAGCAGTACATCTCACCAAATACCTATAACTTCGAGCTGACCGTGTTGTTTTTGTTGGCCGTCATCATGGGTGGTCGCAAAACCCGTTCAGGCGCACTGCTAGGCGCTGCCATCATCGTGATTTTGCCCAAGTTGCTCGATGACCTGGAGATGTTTCGCATCGTCGCATCCGGCTTGGCTGTGCTGATGCTTATTGGCGCAGTGGTGGGCGTTGCCAAAAAGATGACCACACCCAAGGCGATGGCGATTCCGGTGGTGGGCTCGATTGCATTGGCAGCGTTTTCATTCTGGCTGCAGTCCATCACCGACTGGCGTTTGAGTATTTTTGGCTTGATGATCCTGTTCGTGGTGTATTACCTGCAAGACGGTATTGTGGGTTTTGCCCGCAGCCTGTTTGCGCGTAAAACTGTTGCCGGACCGCGGGTCACCAGCAGTTCACAAAAAGATGCGGTCATGGTGGCAGCCCATGCAGGTGCCAGTGAAAAAGGCACAGATCTGTTGGTCGCCACAGGCGTGTTGATGCAATTTGGTGGCTTGAAGGCGATTAACCAGGTTGACTTGCGCATCAAGCGCGGCACGATTCACGGTTTGATTGGCCCTAACGGTTCGGGCAAAAGCACCATGATGAACGTGCTGACGGGCATTTACACACCCACCGCTGGTAGTCTTGATTTTGCAGGTCGCTCGTTGGTGGGCCGCACCTCATCAGACATTGCTTTGTCGGGCATCGCGCGCACCTTCCAAAACGTTCAGTTGTTTGGCGAAATGACGGCGCTGCAAAACATTCAGGTCGGTTTGCACCACACCTTTGCCAGCAATGTGATGGACGTGTCGCTGCACACCCCGCGCTACAACCGCGAAGAGGAGGCCGCTACCGAGCGTGGCTTGGGCTTGCTTGATTTTGTGGGCCTGGGCGATCTGGCTTATGAAGAAGCACGCAACTTGCCATATGGCAAGCAGCGCTTGCTGGAAATTGCACGCGCATTGGCGCTCGACCCGCAATTGCTGCTGCTTGACGAGCCTGCCGCTGGCCTGACTGCGCCTGATATCAAAGAATTGGTGGCCATCATCCGCAAAATCCGCGACCACGGGATCACCGTGATTTTGATTGAGCACCACATGGACGTGGTGATGCAGTTGTGCGACATCGTGTCCGTACTCGACTTTGGCCAAAAAATTGCCGAAGGCAAGCCTGCTGAAGTGCAAGCCAATGAAAAAGTCATTGAAGCCTATTTGGGCGGCACGGTCGCTTAAGAAAGATAACCATGTTGAGTATCAAAAATCTGGAAGCCGGTTACGGCAAAGTGCAGGTGTTGCACGGCATTTCGATGGAAGTGCCCAAAGGCAAGGTCGTGACGCTGATTGGCTCGAACGGTGCGGGCAAAACCACCACCATGCGCGCGGTGTCGGGCATGATCAAGCCAACCTCAGGCGAAATCTCGCTGCACGGCAAGCGGGTTGACGGCCTGGAGTCTTACGCGATTGCCAAGCAAGGCCTGGCGCATTCGCCCGAAGGCCGCCGCGTGTTTGCCACCATGTCGGTCACAGACAACCTCATTTTGGGTGCTTTCCCGCGATTGACGGGCAGCCGCCCCAAGGGCGATGTGGCAGGTGACCTGGAACGCGCCATGGAGTTGTTTCCGCGCCTGAAAGAGCGGCGCAATCAGCTGGCGGGCACGTTGTCGGGCGGCGAGCAGCAAATGCTGGCGATGGCCAGAGCAGTGATGCTAAACCCCGAGATCGTACTGCTCGATGAGCCCTCGATGGGATTGGCGCCGATTTTGGTGGAAGAAGTGTTCCGCATCATTGGCGACCTGAAAGCGCGCGGCGTGACGATGCTTCTGGTCGAGCAGTTTGCCGCCGCAGCACTCAAAGTGGCCGACTACGGTTACGTGCTGGAAAACGGCCGTATTTCAGTGCACGGCGAAGCTGCCAAGCTGCGTGATGACCCGGCCGTGAAAGCCGCCTATCTAGGCGGTGGTCACTAGCCTCCCATCTCTGTTAGCCCGCAGGGGCCACGGATCTGGCTCTGCCAGTCTGTAGGCGGCGCCCCCTGCAAGGGGGGAACGGGCTTGCGCGTTGTGAGCCCGGACGGGGGTGAGCCAATTAGTCGATTTTGAGACCCTTTAGCGCCGGGTCGCCCGGTGGAAAGCGCAGCTTGAGTTTGAGCAGCGCATCGCGCAGTAGCGTGGCAATCATCAAGTTGCGGTGGGTTTTTGAATTGGCGGGCACCACAGTCCAGGGTGCCCAAGGCGTGCTGGTGGCATTGAGCAGTGCTTCGTACGCTTTTTGATACGGTTTGAACTGTTTGCGTGCGTCAATGTCGCCAAGCGCAAATTTCCAGTGCTTGGTTTCGTCATCAATGCGTTCTTGCAGGCGCTCACGTTGTTCGTCAAAACCGATGTGCAACATGAACTTCAAGATCACTGTGCCGTTTTCGGTCAGCATCCGTTCAAAATCATTGATTTGCGCAAAGCGCTCGGCTGTTTGCTTAAGGGTGATCCAGCCATTGACGGGTGGCACCAGCACATCTTCATAGTGGCTGCGGTTAAAAATCATGATCTCGCCTGTAGCGGGCATGTGCTTGTGAATGCGCCACAGGTAGTCGTGGCTACGTTCTTCCTCGTTGGGCGCCTTCCAGCCGATGGTGTGTACGCCCAGAGGACTCATGCGGTTGAAAACGCCGCGCACCGTGCCGTCCTTACCCGAGGTGTCGGTGCCCTGCAATACCACCAGCAGTTTGAAGCGTTTGTCGGCGTAAAAAAGATTTTGCAAACCGTCCAACTCAATGGCCAGCGCTTCAGTCGCGGCAATATCAGCATTTTTGCTACCGCTTGAATACGGCTTGGCAGCGGGGTCAAAGTCCGCAAGCAAGCGCTTCTTGTTGTAGGGCAGTTGCCATGCATTGCGTAACTTGCTCATGGGTATCTCCTGGTCTTATGGTTGGGCATGCTTCACTATAGCGACGATATGGCGACGATATAGCGACAACCGCCACAGCGAGACGCCAGAACGTCGAATGTCGAGAAAATGTCTTTTACGGTGAACCTGACACAGTCCTGTTCGGTAGCCGTTCGCCCTGAGCCTGTCGAAGGGTCGGCTCGCATAAGAAAAAGGCTTCGACAAGCTCAGCCCGAACGGATCTGGAATTTAACCGAGCAGTATCGAGACCTAGCACACCACTGCCCGGTTAGCCGTTCGCCCTGAGCCTGTCGAAGGGTCGTCTCGCATAAGAAAAAGGCTTCGACAGGCTCAGCCCGAACGGATTTGGCATCTAACCGAACAGTAGGGGTAACTGACATGGGTTTTAGGCGCCATGGCCGTTTGCACCCATTAAGAGGGAAAACCTCTAGTCATCAGCGCGGGCAAGCTCTGCAATCGTGTTCATAATTCCTACCAATGACTCTACTTGCACTTGACGTTGGCAACACCCGCTTGAAATGGGCGCAATACGACTCGGCCGAACCAGGTGCCAGGTTAATAGGGCAAGGTGCGGTGTTTTTAGAAAATATCGACAGATTGGCAGAAGGCGACTGGGGCGCGATCGCTGCGCCAGACAAAATTTTAGGCTGCATTGTGGCGGGCGACGCCATCAAGCGCCGCGTGGTGGAGCAACTCGAGCTGTGGGACGTCACGCCCCATTGGGTCATTTCTAGCGCGCAAGAAGCCGGTGTGACCAACGGCTACGACCATCCGACCCGCCTGGGCGCTGACCGCTGGGTGGCTGTGATTGGTGCGCGGCACCGGCTGCTAGCACGCGGCCTGCACCAGCCCTGCATTGTGGTCATGGTGGGTACCGCGGTGACGGTTGAAGCCGTTGATGCGTCGGGCAAATTTTTGGGCGGCATTATCTTGCCGGGCCACGGCATCATGCTGCGCGCACTTGAGTCGGGTACGGCGGGTTTGCATGTACCCACAGGCGAGGTGTGCGACTTTCCCACCAACACCAGCGACGCATTGACCAGTGGCGGCACTTTTGCCATTGCTGGCGCAGTGCAGCGCATGGTTGACAACGTCACCCAGCGCTGCGGTCAGGCACCAGTCTGCATCATGACCGGCGGCGCAGGCTGGAAGATGGCGCCCAGCATGTCGGTAAACGTTGAACTGGTCGAGAGCCTGATTTTTGACGGATTGCTGGAGATTGCGCAGCGCAGGTTTGGCACTTAAAAAGGCTTTACTGCCCCCAGGGCAGCATCAAGGTCACGACTGACAGCTTGGCAAACTCAGGCACAAACTCGTCAATGATTTGCTGCGGCTCGGGGCACAGCAGACTGTCGGTGATGACGCCAAACTGCACGCCGCCGCCATAACTGAGAATAGACACGCCCAGCCCCACATCGCCCGACTGCGGCACCCAGAACATGCTTTGCTCCAGGGTGCTGCCGCAAAACTTGAGCTTGTCCTTCGGGCCCGGCACGTTGGTCATGACCGCCGTGGTTTTTTTAGCAAATAGGTTCAGCATCATGTCCTGCGCGGGCTTGATCAGCAGCCCGGCCACAGCCAGCAAGCTAAAGGCCAGCAGGGGCTGGTAGCTACCTTTAAGCTCTGCCATGCGGCGGCGCACTTCATACACCCGCTCAATCGGGTTTTCCACACCAATTGGCAGCACCAGCGGCACCAGGCCAAAGCGGTTACCCAGCTTGTAGGCTTGGTCGAGTGGCCGCAGGTTAACCGGCACCATCGCGCGAATCTCCTGGCCTGTCACATCGTCACCCTTGGACTTCAAATACTCGCCCAGCGCGCCGGCCACACAGCTCAAAAGCACATCGTTGATCGAGCAGTTCAGCGCCTTGCCCACGGCCTTGACTTCGTCCAGCGGGATCGGGTCACACCAGGCGACTTTTTTGATGCCGCCCGGTTTACCCTTCAAGCGGGTTTTGGAGTCGTCAGGCATCAGGGCCAGCGCCGCCCCATCTTTGACAATTTGCATCATCACCTTGGCGGCATCCATCGACGCGTTCATGCCTTTTTTAATCCCGCTTTTGGGGTCGCTCAGCGTGTCCATCACGTCCAGCATGCCCAGCGAGCGGGACGCGCCTTCACCCACCGCGCCCAGGGCTTTGACGGTCAGGTCGGTAAATGGTTTAAGCAGTGTGTCCGTGATCCAGTCTTCAGCGCCTCCAGTGACCTGTTTTTTACGCCGCTCGGGCGGCGGCATACCGCCATCAACCAACGACATGGTGACCGATATCAGTGCAATACCGTCAGCAATGCAGTGGTGAATGCGCACCACCATCGCGCTGCCCTTGACACCGTCTGGCCCGGTGTAATCTTCAATCAAATGGATTTGCCACAGCGGGCGTTTAGGGTCCAGCCGCTGGGTGGCCAGTTCGGCGACCCGGTCTTGCAGGGCGGCTTGCTGGTGACTGCCAGCGGGTGCATTTTTGGCTATTTTTGGCAGCGTTTCCAGCACCACATGGTTGGCCAGATCAAACTTGCGGTCGCTCACCCAGGTGGCGCCCGCTGCGTCTTCCATCACCCGCTGCTTGAAGCGGTTGTACTTGAGCAAACTGTTTTCAATTCGCTCGCAAACTGCTGCGTATTTGACGCCGGGGGTCAGTTGCCACACGCCCACAATCATCATCAGGTTGGCGTCGCAGTCCATGCGCAGCCAGGCGGTGTCAACCTTGGTCATGCGCTCACCGCTCAAGCCCAGCGTACCGGCAACTGCGCGTTTGACGTTTCTTTGTACTTTTGCGGCAACTTCTGTTGCCAAGTCTTGCGCGACTGTTTTGCCGTTTTTGATGCGGGTGACCATGAATACTTTCTTGAGCAAATCTGCCCTATGAGGTAAGCCTTCTATTTTGCAGGCTTTCGCGCCGCTAAGATACTGGGCAGTTACCCCCATTTTCACCCCCAAAGCCATCCCTCAAACTTTACAGGAGCACTCTGATGTCAGCACTCAAAACCGCCTTTGACAAAGCCATGGCCGATTCCAAAAACTTGAGCGAACGACCAGACAACGCCACGCTGCTCAAAATTTATGCACTGTACAAGCAGGGCAGCACGGGTGACAACGAAGAGAAAAAGCCCGGCTTTGGCGACATGGTGGCACGCGCCAAGTGGGACGCCTGGGCCAAGCTCAAAGGCACGTCAACCGACGACGCGATGCAGCAGTATGTGGACTTGATTGCTGAGTTGAGCTAAATACAAATAAATATAGCTAAATTCGGTGTTGGCCCAATATAGACAAATGCCAGACGCTATTTATTCAATAGCAGATTGCACAATCCCTTTGTCTTTTAGCGCTTGAATTTGTGCGGTGGTCAGCCCCATGCCGCTCAGCACCGCATCGGTGTCCTGGCCCAGCGCTGGCGCGTTGCGGTACTGCCCGCCGGGGGTGGCAGACAACTTGGGCACGATGCCTGGCACGCTGACCGCGCTGCCGTCGGCAAGTGTGATGTGTTGCAACATATCCCTGGCCTGGTAATGCGGGTCAGCCGCAATATCAGCAATGGTGTAGATGCGGCCTGCGGGCACAGACGCGGCATCTAGCGCGGCCAGTACACCAGCCACGCTACGCTGGGCCGTCCATTGCCCAATCGCATGGTCGATTTCTTCAATCCGCGCCACGCGGCCTGCGTTGTCTCTCAAGGCGGGGTCGTTGCCCAAATCTTCACGGTCAATCGCCTTCATCAAGCGCTTGTAAATGCTGTCGCCATTACCCGCAATGAGTGCATATCCGCCATCGCTGCACAGGTAGGCATTACTGGGCGCAATGCCGGGAAGGGCGCTGCCGCCGGGGCCGCGCACGGCACCAAAAGCAGAATGCTCGGGCAGCAAGCTCTCCATACAGTTAAACACCGCCTCATACAGCGCCACGTCAATCACCTGGCCACGACCTTTAGGCGCGTCTTGGCTGACTGTCTTGCTTCTGTGGTGCAGCGCCATCAAAACACCAATCACCCCGTGCAGCGATGCCAGCGTGTCGCCCATGCTGACGCCCACCCGCACGGGCACGCGGCCAGGCTCGGCGGTCAGGTGGCGCAGGCCGCCCATTGCTTCAGCCACCACGCCAAAGCCGGGCCGGTCCCGGTAGGGGCCGGTTTGGCCGTAACCACTGATGCGCAGCATGATGAGGGCTGGATTCAAGGTTTGCAGCACGTCGGGCCCCAGGCCCCAGCCTTCCATCGCGCCAGGCCTGAAGTTTTCGATCAGCACATCAGCATCCAGCACCAGTTTGCGCACGATTTCTTGTGCCTCTGGGTGCTTTAAGTCAAGCGCGACCGAGCGTTTGTTGCGCGACTGCACTTGCCACCACACCGATGTGCCGTCTTTGAGTAACCGCCATTTGCGTAATGGATCACCGGTTTCAGGCGGCTCAATTTTGATGACGTCCGCCCCAAAATCTGCCAGCGTTTTGGCGGCAAAGGGCCCGGCGATCAGTTGCCCCAGTTCAATGACTTTTAAGCCCGCCAACGGGCCTTGGGGAGTGGCTACGGTCACGCTTTTTTAACAACTGGTTTTTTGGCTGGACTTTTTTTTGCAGCAACCGGCTTGGCAGTGGGCAGCTTGTGAGCAATCAGTGCGTCCAGGTTTTTGACGATTTCACCTTCAATCTTGTCTTTGAATGCACCCAGTAAAAAGCCCAGCTTGGCATGCAGTTCAAAGCTGTCTTTGTCAACGGTCAGCGTGCCCGACACCCCTGAGCGGGTAAAGCTGCAAACGTCTGAGGTTTTGCCTTCTTCGTAGGTGCAGGCCATGTCAAATTTGGCTTCGGCCTGTTCAGCCCATTTAAAGGCGGCTTTACGTGCGTCTGCCAAGGTCATGCCATGCTGGCGGGTGATGTTGATGTCTGCCATTATTTTTCAATTTCCGGGTTTTGGGTTGTCAAGGCCTGGTGGCGTTCGGTTTTGGGGCGTTCTGCCAACGCCTTGGCAGCATCATAAAACCGCTGCCAGTCGCGGCCTTGCTGGGCGAACAATGCTTCAAAGCCGGGCACCAGGTCGTCGTAAGCCGCTTGCGCGCCAAAGCTGGCATTGTTGGCCTGCGCGACCCAGGTGTCGTAGCCTGATGTGCGGGGAGCCGGATGGCCCCAGCTTTTTTTCAGGACTTCATAGTCACTTCTGAATTTTTGCATTGCTATCGTTTTCATATCAATATATGACCTATTTACCGGGGCCAAGGCCGTATTTGATGCATAAATGACGGTCAACTCCCGCCGGGTGGCCGCGGTCAGCGCGCGAAACTGTTGGCGCCGTGCATCCAGCGCGGCATAGTCGTCTCGTGCCGACTGGCTGGCCTGGGTGGTCAGCCAGCGCTGTGCGCCCAGGCGCTCGACTGCGGTGGCAAACGATTCATTAAACACCGTGTCGTTGGCGGCGTACACCACCTGATGCGCAAGCTCGTGAAAGATAAGCCGGGCCAATTCTCCCTCGGGGTAATGGATAAAAGTGTTCAGCAAAGGGTCGCCTCCCAGCCAGTCCAGCTTGCCCAGGGTGGAGTAAGCGGGCACGCCATAAACGCTAACCTCCAGGCCTTCGGCCTTGAGCTGACTGGCCAGTAACCGGGCGTCTGCCTCACTGAAATAGCCTCTGTAACCCACACATCCCGCGACCGCAAAACACCAGGTTTTAAGCGTCAGTGAAAACTCGGGCGCAGCCACGACATTCCACACCACCGAGCCTCTGGCAAGGTCGGCATAGCTTTTGTAGCTGGCGTTGTCGGGCAGTTTCAGGTCGTTGGCAGCAAAACGGCGGATACGCTGAGCCAGCTCAAGCCGCGCTTTTAAAGCAGCAGGTGCCTGCGGGTCTGCCAGCACCTCGGCAACGGGCCGCGCGGCATTGAGCATCCGCAGGTGGCCGCTGACCGACTGCCAGTAGTAGCCTGCCGTGCTGCAGCCACCCAAAAGCGCCATCACGAGCCCGGCCAGCAGCAAATAAAGGCTTCTCATGCCAGGCAAACCTCAACCAGGCAGTCATAAAACACCGGGCCGCGGCCGATGTCGGTCAGGTGTTGGCTGGTCAATTCGTTGACATTGGTACCGCCCGGGCCCAGTTTGCGCCACCAAATGCCCATGCCGTTGACCACGCCTGGCCGGGCACGGCTGGACACTTGTGCCGCGACGGTATAACTGCCGCGCTGGTTGAACACCCTGACCACTGCACCGCTTGTGATGCCGCGCTGTGCTGCGTCGCCAGGGTGGATTTCCAGCACCGGCTGGCTTTCAATATCGCGCAGGCTTTTAACATTGACAAAGGTCGAATTTAAAAAGTTGCGCGCCGGCGGCGAGATCATGGCCAATGGGAAGCTTGTTGATGTACCGCTCAGCTCGTAATTAGCCACATGGTCGGGCAGGCCGTCAACGCCCAGCGCGGCGAGCCGTGCGCTGAAAAACTCGCATTTGCCTGACGCTGTAGGAAAGTTGCCCTCGGCAAACGGTGCCTCGGGCAGCTTGAGGGTGGCAAAGCCCTGGGCAAGCAGCTCGTCAAAGTCAATCAGCGGGCCAAACGCTGCGCGGCACAGGGTTTCGTCATCGTCGTTGAAACAAGGCTCGACAAAGCCCATGTGCGCCGCCAGCTCCCTGAAGATCTGCGTGTTGGTTTTAGCCTGCCCAAGTGGCGCAATGGCCGGGCGGTTCAGCAGCACATCGGTGTGGCCGTAAGAGGTATGGATGTCCCAATGCTCCAGCTGCGTGGTGGCGGGCAAGATGTAGTCGGCGTAGTCAGCCGTGTCGGTCTGAAAATGCTCCAGCACCACGGTAAACAGGTCTGCCCGTTCAAAACCCTTGACTACCTTGCCAGATTCAGGTGCAACGGCTACCGGGTTGCTGTTGTAGACGATCAGGGCTTCAATTGCTGGACCAAAGCCGGTAGATGTTGGGGTTAAAAGGGCATCGCCAATCGTAGACATGTTGATCATGCGCGGCATGCGCCCGGCCAGCAATTCAGGGCGTTGCAATGCGGCTTTATCGACCGGGAACTGACCCGACGAGCTCATCAGCAAACCGCCCGCGCGGTGCCGCCATGCGCCAATCAACGCCGGCAAGCAAGCCACAGCGCGTGTCGCGTTGCCGCCGCCGCGCACGCGTTGCATGCCGTAGTTGAGCCTGATAGCGGCGGGCTGCTGGTTGACAAAACACTGGCCGTAGTCGCGTGCCAGGCTTTTGATTTGCGCCGCGGGCACGCTGCATACTGTTGCTGCGCGCTCCGGATTCCATAGCAGGGCGCGCGCTTTAAGCGCTGGCCAGCCAGCTGTGTGTTTAGCAATGTAGTCGTGGTCCAGCCAGTCGTGGGTGATCAGCTCATGCATCACGGCAAGGGCCAGCGCCGCGTCCGTGCCCGGCAGCAGGGCGATATGTTCGTGGCATTTTTCAGCGGTTTCGCTTTTGCGCGGGTCAATGCAAATCAGCTTTGCGCCGTCGCGCTTGGCCTGCTGCGCATAACGCCAAAAGTGCAAATTGCTGCCAATCGAATTGCTGCCCCAAATGATGATGAGTTTGGATTCCGCAAAAAACTCGACCCGCATGCCCACCTTGCCGCCCAGCGTTTGCGCCAAGCCCTCGCCGCCGGCAGACGAGCAAATGGTGCGGTCCAGCAGGGACGCGCCCAGCCGGTTGAAAAACCGGCCCGCCATTGCCTCGCCCTGCACCAGTCCCATGGTGCCTGCATAGCTGTACGGCACGATGGCTTGCGCGTTGCAATCGGCGATGGTTTTGAGTTTGCTGGCAATGTCTGTGAGCGCCGCGTTCCATGACACAGGTTCAAACTCACCCGATCCTTTAGGGCCGCTGCGTTTGAGAGGGGTCAGCAAGCGCTCCGGGTGATGGGTGCGCTCGGCATAGCGCGAAACCTTGTTGCACAGCACGCCGCCGGTTTGTGGGTGCGCCGGGTTGCCCTGGACTTTGGTGGCTATGCCGTTTTCCACAGTGGTCACCAGCGCGCAGGTGTCCGGGCAGTCATGCGGGCATGCGCCGCGCACCTGGGTTTGGCCCCCGGCTTTCAATTGGCTGACGGCAGTGGGTATGGCAGGGCTAGTGCTGATGGCTTTTTGCATGGGCAAACCCTATATTGTCGGAAGATAAAAAACGATGCGGGAGACGAACATGACTCACACCTACGAAATCAGATCAAACATCAGCGGACTCGCTAAAACCTTCATGGTAGCGGCATTGGCCCTGATTGCGTTGGCTGCCCATGCCCAGGACGGCATCAGCAAAAGCGCTATCACCCTGGGGCAGTCTGCGGCATTGACCGGGCCAACAGCCACATTGGGGGTACCTTTTACGCAAGGCGCTAAACTGTATTTTGACCGCTTGAACAATGCTGGCGGCATCAATGGCCGAAAGGTCGAACTGGTCAGCATCGACGACGTGGGTAGCCCGGACCAAGCCGTGGCCAATACTAAAAAGTTGTTGGCGCAAGGTATGTTTTCATTGTTCGGCTACGTCGGCTCGCCGCAGGTAACGGCGGTCAATGCCCAGCTCAACAATGCAGACATTGTGCTGTTTGGCGCCATGGCAGGCGCTGACGAGCTGCGCGGCTCGCTGTACCCCAACGTCTATTCCATTCGCCCTGGGTATTCTGAAGAAGCGGCGGTCATTACCCGGCACGCTGAAACCCTGGGCATGCGCAAGCTGGCCATCGTGCATGCCAAGGACGCTGAATCCATGGCCGCACTCGATTCTGCCGAGCGCACCATGACCAGCCTGGGGGCTAACTTGTTGATCAAGGTCAGCCCCGATGCGCTGGACAAAGCCATTGTGGTCAAGCCGCAGTCAGTGCTGGTCATCAGCGACCCGAAAGGCGCGGCGACCAGCATCCGTGATTTGCGCGCCAAAGGCTATAAAGGGCCGATCTACGGCTTTTCAAACACAGGCGAAAGCCTGCTGGCCGACCAGCTGGGCGCTGCGGGCGCAGGTGTGGTGCTGGTGCGTGTCACCCCGCGTTCAGACAATGCCAAAAGCACGCTGGTGCGCGAGTTGCTGGCAGATTCAGCAGCGGCCAAATTGGGCAAACCAAACGTCTATATGCTAGAGGGTTACATCGCCGCCTGGGCCTACACCGAGGCCTTGCGCAAAGCCGGTAAAGAGCCGACCCGCGCCAAGTTGCGCAAGGCACTCGATAACTTGCAGGAGATGGATTTGGGTGGGTTTAGGGTTCACTTTGACGGCGACAGAGTGGGCTCCAAGATGGTGGAGTTGAGCCTGATTGACGGGGCCGGGCGAGTCAGGGAGTAGCCAGGCATCAGCTGCAGCAATGGGCGTCGGTTCCAGGGTCAGTAATAGGGTCAGTTATAGGGTCAGTTATGCTCATCACAGCTCTTCTGATTTTTGCTGCCCACCATGCCTTTGTTTCCTCCTACAGCCCTGATCAAACCTCTCTTCAAGCTTTTGCGCCCGCTCCAGTGGGTTAAAAATGGCTTTGTCATTGCTGGGCTGGTGTTTAGCCAGCTTTGGAGCGACACGGTCTTTGTGGAGCGGGTGTTTTTAGCTTTTGCGGCGTTTTGCTGTGTGTCCAGCCTGGTGTACGTGTTTAACGACTGGCTTGACCGCAAGGTCGATGCCTTGCACCCGACCAAGCGCCATCGGCCCTTTGCCAGCGGCGCGGTCACGGCACGCGCGGGCTTGGCGCTGGCCGCTGCACTGATCGCAGGCGCTTTTTGGCTGGCGTCGGATAACCCTGTTTTGCTGGCGTTGTTGGCGATTTATGTGCTGCTGAATGTGGCGTATTCATTGCGCCTGAAAAATGTCCCCGTGGTCGATGTGTTCATCATTGCCTCCGGCTTTATCTTGCGCTTGCTGGCCGGTACGGTCGCGGTGGGTATCGCGCCTTCCCACTGGTTGCTGCTGACCGGCATGTTCATTGCGCTGTTTTTGGGGTTTTCTAAACGCAAGGCGGAAAGCTTTAATGCGCCTGCCAGCCAGCGTCAGGTCCTGCTGCTCTACCCGCCCGCGCTGCTGGACACCTTCATCGCCATGACCATGACGGCCATGCTGATCACTTATTGCCTGTTTGCCATCAGCCCTGAGTCGCAATTTCGCCATGGCGAGCGGTTGATCTACACGGCGCCGCTGGTGATTTTTGGTGTGCTGCGTTACACCTACCAGGTTCACCGGGGCCGTGGCGAAGACGTGGCGCGCGACTTGCTGCGTGACCCGTGGATTGTGGTGGCGGGTATTTGCTGGGTGGGGTTTTTTGTTTTAAGCCGCTTTTGGGACCGGCTGCTGTGAGCTTTGCTGACGAGGCAGCGCCTGCCGGGCAGCGCTGGCCCATCAAACGTCTGCTGTTGGTGCTGGGCCTTGCCGCGACTGCTTATGCCGCAGCGCTTCTGTGGGTTGATGCGCGCAGCTTGTCATGGCCGCTGTTGTGGTCAGGGGCGAGTTTGCAGGCTGCGGCCTTAAGCGTCTTAAGCTACGTCCTGCGCGGCCTGCGCTGGCGGCTCTGGATGGCGCACGCTAGCAGGCCGTTTGGCTTGCTTGAGGGTCTGCGCCTGTACTGGGCAGGCTACGCTTTTACCCCGACCCCCGGCAATGTAGGCGAGGCGCTGCGCGGGCTGTTGTTGGCCCGGCAGCCCTTGCCCATGCTGCAAAGTCTGGCTATTTTTGGCGCTGAGCGGCTGGCTGATTTGCTGTGCTTGCTGCTGCTTTGTTTGCCTGCGCTGGGTTGGCTGCTGAACCACGCGGCGTATCAAGCCGCGTTTCCAACCGCTTTTCAAGGCGGCACAGCCGGCTGGTGGTTAGCAGGTCTGTTGGGCGCTGCGGCAGGACTGGTTTCGGTTGCGGTGGTATGGCGCAATCGCGCGCTGGTGCTCAGGCGTTTGCCTTGGTTGCAAGGCACTTGGGATTGTTTGGCGGTGCGCCCGCTGGTCTGGTTTGCCTTGACCTTGTCGGCTTGGGCGGCCCAAGGTATGGCGGTGTGGCTGATTTGCCGTGCGCTTGACGTGCCTATGCAGGTGTTAACAGCGATTGGGTTTTACGCCGTGGCCATGGTGGCTGGCGCGTTGTCAGCTTTGCCCGCAGGCCTGGGCAGTATGGAACTGGTGTTTGCGGGCTTATTGGTCGCGCAAAGCGCCACCACCGCTGAGGCGCTGACCATCACGGTGATGGTCCGCTTGCTAACGCTGTGGCCGGCCGTGGGTCTGGGCGTTGCTGCGCTGTCCTACAGCGTTTGCGTTGCCAAAGACATTCGCTTGTAACGATGCCCACGCTGCAGGACAACTCCCCCAAGGTGATGCGCTGGCTGGTGGCGGTGGGTCTGGCTTCGCTGGTGCTCCGGCTGTGGATAGCCCATACATTTCCGATCACCGGCGACGAAGCCTTTTTTTACTGGTGGGGCGTGTTCCCCGACTGGGGCTACTACGACCACCCGCCTATGGTGGGCTGGCTGATAGCGACCATGCGGGCCACGCTGGGCGACAGCCTGTGGTCGATTCGGCTGCCGGTGGTTTTGCTGCCGCTGGGGATTGGCGCGGCGCTGTGGTGGGCATTAAAAGGTATGGACAAAACCCGGGCCGCCTGGGCGGTTGCCTTTTTTTGGCTGGCCCCGCTGAATTGGCTCAACACGCTGATCACCACCGACACGCCGTTGATATTTTGGTCTGTGCTTTCAGCCTGCGCCCTGATGCGCGCAGAACGAAGCCAAACTGCCGGTCTCGGGGCTGGTAGAGCGACATATAGCTTGTATGCGCTGTCAGGGGTGTTTTTAGGCTGTGCGTTTTTGTCCAAGTATTTTGCGGTAGTGCTGGGGCTGACTTACGCCGCCTACTTTGCGCTGTACCGGCGTGACCGTTGGGCTGGTTTTGTATTGTTGGTGGCGTGCTCGCTGCCGTTTGCAGCGGTCAACCTGGGCTACAACGCCGCACACGGCTGGCCCAACATCATGTTTAATGTCTATAACCGCAATGAAGGTGCTCAATTTGAGTCGCGCAAGCCGTTGATGTACCTGGGCATGATGGCCTACCTCGTCACGCCAGCGGCGTTGTGGTTGGCATTTAAATACCGCGAATCGTTTCGGGCGGTTTCAGCCAGCACCACGCACCGGCTGCTGGCTTGTCTGGTGGTGGTGCCGCTGCTGTTTTTTGCGCTGCTCTCTGGCAAAAAAGTCATTGGCCTGCATTGGGTACTGTCGTTTTACCCGTTTGGTTTTGCGCTGCTGGCGTTTGCGTTGCCGCTTGACAAACTCAAAACCGCCGCTGTCGGCATTGCCGTTTTTGCGGGGCTGCATGTGGCAGTCGTGGTGGGGCTGTACATGACCAACCTGGACACCTGGCGCACCGTTGCCCCGCTGTCAAAAATCTACCCACAGGTCATTCGCAGCTACAAATCGGCAGACATCCTTAAGCAGATCAGCAGCCCTGGCGTGGTGCTGATGGCCGACGCCTATACCGCTGCTTCGATTTACGGCTTTGCGCGCCGCCAGTATGTGCCGGTGTTCGGTGTGGGGCGCTTTCATGCGCGGCAAGACGACATGCTGGTGGACTTTTCGGTGTACCAGGGCAAAACAATTCGTGTGATGACGGGTGCAGTGCCCAATCTGGACGACTACAAACCGTATTTTGAGAGGGTCACGTCCCTGACGGTGACTCAAGACGCTGTGCAGTTTTACATGGTTGAAGGCATAGGCTTTAACTACCCCGCTTACCGGCAGGGCGTACTGGGAAGTATTTTCAAAAGCTTTTACAACATCCCAAAATGGCTGCCCATGACGGGCTGCCCGTTTTGTGAGCGTTACTGTGGGCAAGTCAGATGTCCGCCGTAAAACCCAAGGTGGTCATCGCCGCGTTTGACTTTGATGGAACGCTGACAAAGGGCGACACACTTCTGCCGTTTTTAGCGCGCGGCATGGGCTGGCCCCGGTTTTTACTGGCCCTGCTCAAGTGCGCACCGTGGCTGGCCGCCTTTGCGCTGCGTTTGATCCCCAACCACGCCGCCAAACAAAAGCTGCTGCGGGCCACGCTTAAAAACCGGACCCTAGAGCAGATGGACGACTGGACGAGCAGTTGGCTGGCCCAGAGCTTCCCCGGTCAGTTGCAAAGCTGGACCATGGCCCAATTGGCCTTGCACCAAAGCCAAGGCCACTGCTGCGTGATGGTCAGCGCGTCCCCCGACATTTACTTAAAACGCGTCGCCGATCAATTGGGTTTTGATGCCCTGCTGTGCACCGAGATGGCGGTCGTCAACGGGCGACTGACGGGTGACATGAAAACCCCCAACTGCCACGGCGAGCAAAAAGTGCTGCGCCTGCAAGTCTGGGTGGCCGAGCGCTTTGGCTCTAGCAGTGGTGCAGAAGTTGTGTATGCCTACGGCGACACATCCGGCGACAAACCCATGCTGAGGTTGGCAGCGCATGCTTTTTACCGTGCAAAGCCGTGGACAGGATAAAAATCCGTCATGCCCGCGAAAGCGAAAATCCAGAAGACACCGTGCGGTTGACGGGTTGGATTTGAGCTGAGGAACGTTGGTGACCGCATGATGCTCTCCTCAGTTGTAGGAACAACTGGCTGTATGCGCTGCATGCGCTAACCCGACCTACTCACAGCCCACGCCATCCGCCGTTTTCCTCACGCCGTGCCCGGCCCAGGGCTTCCAGCGTTTCCAAAATGCGAGGCAAGCCCTTTTTCCACGGGCCTTTGCCTTTGAAGCTGGCTTCTATGTCGCCCAGGCTCAGGGCTGCGCTTGCGCTGGCTAGTAGCTGGGCGATGGCGCTGACCTGGGCGGGTAGGGTGCTGGGCCACGTGGTTTGTGGGGTTTGAGTGGCGGTTTTGCCTGACTGGCCTGCCTTTTCAGACTTTTTGCTATTTTCAAGCATCAAATCGCCCTGTGGCCCCTGATTTATATGGGCTGGTAGCTCCTGATATAATAGTAAATTGCTGTTGGCTCGCAGTGCCGGGTTTTGAAATTCTGGCCGCAGCCAGCGAACTTTGCCGGCTTTTTCCTCAAGCGCGCGTTGGGCGTTGAGGGCGACGAGGTGGCTTAGCAGGGCGTCTTTGTTTTCCGGTTCATTCAGACCGGGCTCCAAGCCATAAGCTTGCAGGACGGCGGCGTCGAGTTCGTCGTGCAGCTCTTTGAGCACGCCGACCAGACCTTGGGTGTGAATGATTTTTTCTTTGGCGGTCAAAATCTGTTCGTCGCTATCCCTGTTCGTCCTGAGCTTGGCCTGTCCTGAGCTTGTCGAAGGATCGAAGGATCTCAGGATCTCCAGCATGTTGTACATGCCGGTCAGCGTGAGGCCAGGGTTCGCGGCTTGCTGGCGTTTGCGGTGGGCGTCGATTTGTTCGGCCAGGGCGGCGATTTTTTCCTTCAGTTCGGGCGTTAGGCCTGTGTCTTCGGATGGGAAGGGGAAGGTCTCAAAACAGCGAGAGTTGTTGTAACGAGGGCGATCCTCCAATGTGCCGCCCTGCGCAGCCGCCCAAACGCGATGAATAGTGCTCGAAAGGATGCCCAATAAGATGCTTTCGCTGGTGGCGATCACAACCAAGCCTTGATCTGGCAATATTCCTTCTTCTAAAAATTGGAATGTACGGTGTTTAGCCGTCATCGGAGTGGCAATGTAGCGATGCAGCCCCTTTAGAGCAACGCGCATTTCAGTACGAGGCTCTGCAAATAGCCACCACTTCTCGCGGTAGGCTGCGCGTTGGGATAAGTCACGTTCGGGCTTAACTCCCTCAAGAACCCTTTGATAAGCATTTGGAAATTTTGCTCTGGCTGATTCTTGCGTTAACCCGAAAAAGTCAATTGCAAAAACTCCTCTCGGTCTATCCGTTAAGTCACGTCCGTTACGAAGTGATTTGACTGATGAAGGTTCGCATTGGGCTAATGGGTCGTTGGGCTCAAGCCAAAAACCGCTGCCCATCAGGGTTACGCCACGAAACGTTAATCCGAGGCATGCCTGAAGCGAATTAGCAGAAGCTACATTAGCTCCCACGCTCAAGTCTGCATGAATGACGCCGCTGTGTTCTCCCAGCGTCACATCGACTTCGCCAAAGTCGCCTGTGGTTTCGCTTAGCAGGGTTAGCAGGCGGGGCGCGGTGCTCGGGGTGGCTTCGACAGGCTCAGCCCGAACGGTGGTTGGGCTAGCCCGAACGGTGGTTGGGCTAGCCCGAACGATGGCAGGTGTGGTGTTGCGCGTGCCAACTGTCATGGCAATGCGCACTGCAGCGCCGTTGGCGCTGTCTACCCACGGGTGGTCGGGTATGGCGTAGGTCAGCAAAAGCCCTTTATCCAAAGCTGCTTGCACCACGCGGCGGTTAAAGGTTTGGCGCAAGCTGTTGGTGGTGATCAAGCCGAACTGTCGGGTTTTGCCGCTGGTCACCATCAGTGCGGATCTAGCCCACCAGTGCATCACAAAGTCAGCGCTTTCAGGCACTTCAGGCCAGGTTTTGCGCAGGGCTTCTACATAGCCGTCACCCAGCGCGGCGCGTAGCGTGCTTGCCCCAATAAAAGGCGGGTTACCCACAATGAAGTCAGCCGTTGGCCATTTGGCCTGCGTGGGCCGAATGTAGCGCCACTGCGGCACCATCGCGGCTTCATCGGGCACTAGGCTACCTGTGACGGGGTGGGTCTTAAAGGTTTTGCCGTCCCAGCGGCTCAGCAGTTGGCCATCAGCGTCGTAGGCCAAATCGGTATCTGCCCAGCTCAGTACTGCATCACGGCATTCAATGTTGCCGTAGTCGTGCACCACCGGCTCGGCCACGGCTTTGTTGCCGCGTGTGCGAATGTGCCACTGTAAGTAACCTATCCACAGCACCAGCTCGGCAAGAGCCGCTGCGCGTTCGTTCAGCTCGATGCCCAGCAGTTGCTGGGGGGTGACGGTTTCGCCTTCCAGGCCCAAGGTGCTTTGGGTTTCGCCAAAAGCCTCCAGCTGGTTAATGACCTCGCCTTCAAGCCGCTTCAAGTGCTCTAGCGTGACGTACAAAAAATTGCCGCTGCCGCAGGCGGGGTCGAGTACTTTGAGGCTGCAAAGCTGGTGGTGAAATTTTTTCAGTTCACTTCTGGCTTCAAGCATTTTGGCGTCAAGAGCTTTGCCTGTGAGTTCTGCCGCCTCGCTGGCCAGAAGTACGGCTGCCGCTTGGGCGTTGGCCCAGTCGGCGCGCAGCGGTTCAACCACCGTAGGCAGCACCAGCCGCTCTACATAGGCACGCGGCGTGTAGTGCGCACCCAGGGCGTGGCGCTCGGTGGGGCTTAGGGCGCGCTCTAGCAGGGTGCCGAAAATAGCCGGTTCTACCTCACGCCAATTGGCCTGTGCCGCCCGTGTTAATTGGGCTATTTGCTGCGTATTTAAGAGCAGGCTGTAGCCATCTTTGGTGGGGTCTTTGAACAGCTTGCCGTTAAAGCGAAGTATCGGTGCGGCAAGTGCAACGCTAAATCCACCTTGGTCCATGTCCATCCACAGGGCGCGCAGCATGCCTTGCAGTGCGGCTGGATTGGACTGGTGGTCTTGCAGCAGCTTTAAAAAACTGCCTTTGGGCAGCAGCTCCACGTCTTCGGCAAACATGCTGAACAAACTGCGGGTCAGGAAGGCCGCCACATGGTTGGCGTGGTGGCCGGACTGTTCGAGCGACTTGGCCAGGTCTGCCAGTTGCCCGGCTACCTCGCGCGTGGTGCTGGCCGACAAGCGGCTGGGGTCTAGTGCCAGTGGGTCTGTCCAAATCAGTCTCAGACGCTGGCGTACTTCTGGCTTGGCCAGGTCAGCCAGGGCGATGCGGTGGCTGCGCGGGTCGGGAAAGGGCACATAGGTGGCGCCGCTGCGGGTGAACTCGCTGTACAGCTCAATGACGGTGCCAACGTCAACCACCAGTACGAAGGGCGGTCTTCCTTCAATGGCAGGCAGGGCGCGTGCGTAGCCTTCGCCTTGCGCCCTGGCGCGCAGCAGGGCATCGTCAAAACCTTTGGTGTTGGCGTTTAAGCGCGTCTTTTTGGCCTCCAACACAAAGTGGCCATGCTTGTAGCAGTCAATCCGCCCAGCGCTGCTGCTGCCGTCGCCGTGGGCAAAGGTGATGGGCCGCTCGAACATGTAGTCTTGCTCTAGAGTGGGGTGCGGCGCGGGTACGCCCAACAAATCACACAGCTCACGTACAAAGCTTTGCGCGGTTGACAACTCACTGGCGGTGGTGCCGTGCCAGCGCGCAATAAAAGCATTTGCTTGCTGATGGGCGTCTGGTGTGGGCAGGTCGGGTACGGTGTGGGGCATTGGGCAAATGATAGCGAAGGGGCTGAGCCCTGGGCCGGTTGACGCAGGCGTTAAAAAAGCCTGTAAACAGGCTTTGCGATGCGATTCAGGTAGGAAACGTATCAGTCTTCCAGCTCTGCCTTGGCTATTTCTACGTCGAGCCGCTCAGTGGCGTCTAGCGGTTTGCTGGCTGCGGCAGCTTCGTAAAGCTTGGTGGCTTCTTTCATCTTTTTGTCGCCCTCTAACATCACCATGCCGTTGGCTTGCTCAATCATGCCAATGGCCGATGTGGGGTTGAGCTCCAGCGCTTTTTTGAACAAATTTAAACCCACGTCTTTTTTGGCGCCGTAGGTCATGCCGCCAATCAGCGAGCCTACCTTGTCGATCACTTCGGCATGAAACGCGGCCAGCGCAATGTGCGCGTCTGCGTGCTTGGGCTCTAACTTAATGGCAATTTCCAGCGCCTGTTTGACCTTGGTGCCCAGGCCTTGCGCCAGTGCTTTGGCAACGCTGATGCCCTGGCCGTAGCGGCCCAGCGCATAGGCTTGCCAATAAAAGGCGTTGGGGTTTTTGGGATCGGTTTTTTGCAGGGCTTCGGCGCGCTCGGCTGCCTGCATGAACATGTCGAGCTTTGGTTTTTCTTTGGTCTCGAGGTAATTGGCGTAAATGCAGGCGGCTTTGTTGGCGACTGTGATGCCGCCCGCCATGCCAGCTTCCCCGGCCTTCATGCCAGCATCAAAAGCTTTTTGAAACTCGCCGTTGTGAAACAGTACCCAAGCGCCCAGCACAGCGGCGTCTTTGGGCAGGGGCTCGCAGTCGCCCTGGTGCAAGCGTGCCCAGTTCTTTTTGACGCTGGCTGCGTCAAAGCTGTAGTCGCCCGCGTGCGGGAAAGCGGTCCATTTGGCGGGGTTTGCCATGTTTGTCTCCAGTGTTGATATTTTTAATGTTACTCAAGCCGTGTGACTGTAAGCCGCGACCAGCGCTTGCAGGTGGGTGCGCTGGGTTTTTTCAAGGTACGGCACCAGCAAATTAAGGACATGGTGCGCGCCTCGCAGCAGTGCGGCTTGTGCGTTTTCAGGCTCCAGCGCCTTGCGCGGGTCGCGCACGTACTCAAAGCTCAGCCAGTAGGTCAGCACTACCACCATGCTGGTGGCAGTGGCTTCCACTTCGCGCGAGTCTATTGACACGGCACCGGCGCGGCTCATGCCGTCGAGCAGGGCTTTGACCGAACGGGTTTTGTTTTTGAGCACCCACTGAAAATGGGTCTCTAACCGGCGGTTTTTACTCAGTAAATCGTTCAGGTCACGGTACAAAAAGCGGTACTGCCAGATCAGCTCGAACAGGGTGTGCATGAAAAACCAGGCGTCTTCAACGTTGCGCACACCGTCGCTGGCGTTGAGCAGCTCGCTGAGTGACTTTTCGTAGCGGTCAAACAGCGAATTGATCAGCTCGTCTTTGGCCGGGTAGTGGTAGTACAGGTTGCCGGGGCTGATGGACAACTCTGCTGATATGAGCGTTGTTGACACATTGGGTTCACCGAATCGGTTGAACAGCTCCAGCGTGACTTCGAGTATGCGTTCAGCAGTGCGGCGCGGCGCTTTTTTCGCCATGGTGCCCTTCCGGTAGTTTTTTTGTACTCTAACCCAGTCGCGCGGCTTGAGCTATTAGGGATGTCCAGAAAGCAGCGCCCGAGGCTGCAAACTGGCACCCAGGTCGTCCATGATTTCTTCGAGCGACGCGATGGCCCGGCCAATTTTGGTGACAGGCGGTGGCGGGGCCACCAACTGGCGCTTGAGGTCATCAAGCACAGCCAGGTTCAGGCTGATGCCGTGCCGCGCCAGTTGGGCAGACAGCGCCGTCTTGCGCGAGCGCAGCATTTGGCGGGTGCTTTGGTAGGCGTGCTCCGCCATTTGATGACGTTGGCGGTAGCTGAAGGTGTTGGCCAAAAACATATTGGTGTCACGGTGATCGGGCTCGATCAGCACAATGTCGGTGTGCGGGTAGGCGCGCTCGTAATGCTTCATGCCCAGCTCAAGCCGCGAGTGAATCATGGCCCGAAACGCCTGGCTCATGACTGCCGGAAAACCGCCGTCAATGATGCGCGGGATGCGCCCGGTGGCGGCAAAACGACGCGCCAAGCTTTGGGGCCGGGTGGCGTCAAACGGCACCAATGGGTTCAGGCAAAACATCAGGTCGATGCCTTCATCCATGGCGACCCCGGCGTGCATGGTTTTTTTCAAGGCACCGTCAACAAAGTACTGGTCGTCAATTTCTACTGGCGGAAAAAGCCCGGGCAGGGCTGAGCTGGCCTGAACGGCTTTGGAGATGGGTACGTGGTCCCAGCCGGGCTGGCCGAAAGGGGCGGCATCGCCACTGTCCAGGTTGGTGGCCACCAGTGTCAGCTTGGCTTTGAGCTTGCGAAAGTCGTTGGTGCGGCCTGCCTTAGAGAAAAGGCGTGTCAAGCGCAGGTCAATCTCATCGTTTGAAAAAACACCGGTGGGCAACGCTGGGCCCAGTGCTTCCAGGGCACTGAGCAGGGTTTTACCGCCAAAAGTGGCGCGCCATAAACTTGTCGCCACCAGGCCGGGCAGCATGATGCTGCGGCGTAAAAACTCACCATAGGCAGGCACCATCAGCCAGGCCGGGTCAAACACTTCTGACGGCTCAACATCGGTTTGAATGAAAGCGGCGCACAGCTCTCGCGGCGCCATGCCATTGGCCAAACCGGCCGCGATAAAACCGCCCGCTGATACGCCAACGTAATGATGCAAGTCAGTAAAGGTGATGCCCTGCAGCGACTCATCAAGCGCGCACAAGGCACCAATCTCGTAAATAGCGCCCAACGGCCCGCCGCCGGCAAGTGCCAGGCCAATACGCGGTTTTCCGGCGGCGGGCCGTTTAGTCATATTTTCAGCGGCAGCTGGCCGCGCAGCGGCTAGATGCCCACTGCCGGCAAGTGCCAGGCCAATACGCGGTTTGTTGGCAGGAGTTTTTGTTTTTAAAAGTGTCGCCATGGGCATTCGATAGGGATTGAAGCCGAAAAAAAAGGGACCATACGCCCCCGTTTTATCGGCTTAAGGCATCAAGCTGCTTTGCGTGCCGCTGGGCGCTTCGCCGCAGGTCTGGCTTTTTTAGCCGCTGGCGCCACGCTGGCTTTGGCCTCGGTTGCGGCAGCCTCTTGGGCATCAGCTTTGGCAGGTGCTGTTGCGGATGTTTTTACGGGTGTTTTTGTGGGTGTTTTAGCCGGTGTCTTAGCCGGTGTCTTAGCTGCTGCTTTTGCAGGCTGCTTCGCGGCTGGCGACTTTGGGGCGGCCGATTTTGGAGCAGACGATTTGGCGCTCATTTTTTGGACGCTTTTGTTCAGCTCGTCGATTCGTGCAATCAATGCGTCAACGTCTTTGGCAGAAGGCACGCCCAGCTTGTTCAAAGCTTTGGCCACGCGGTCTTCAAAAATATTTTCCAGCTTATCCCACTGCTGGCCCGCTTTGGACTGTATGTCGCCTGCCATGTTGGCCATTTTGCTGGTCGCTTCCGAGATTTTTTCTTCTGCTGCGGCTTGTGTTTTGCGCTGGATAGACAAGCCTTCTTTCATCAGAGATTCATACACCTTGCCGCCACCTTCTTGTGCCTTGGCAAACGCGCCTAAGCCCGCCAGCCATATTTGCTGGGCCGACTCTTTGACGGCGCTGGCCAGGTGCGGGCCAGACTGTTTGTCGGCGCTCATTTTTTGCAATTTTTTGACCATGGTGTTCTCCGGTGGGTTGAATCACCGATGTGATTCTTGGAGTGTTAATGTAAATCTACCGCTGTAGCTTGGGTAGGTGCTGGCTCCTAGAAAGCTAGAGGGCGCTGCCTATAACGCGTTGCTGGGAGTGCGCAGGCGTTTTATCGCGGGTTTTCGCTGAATAGGAAACGGCGTTATTCAGGCAAGAATCAGGGGCTAAACCGTTTGCATTCCACAACAAAAGGAAACACAAGATGCATTATTTCGTCACGGGAGCCACCGGCTTCATCGGCAAACGCCTGGTTAAAAAGCTACTGGAGCGAAAAGGGAGCACGGTTTATTTTTTGCTGCGCCAGGAGAGCGCGGGCAAAGCAGCAGCGCTGCGAGACTACTGGGGCGTCAATGCCACGCGGGCTGTGGCGGTGCACGGTGACCTGACCACCAAAAAATTGGGTGTCAGCGCGGATGACATTAAAAAACTCAAAGGCCAAATCGACCATTTCTACCACCTGGCAGCGGTATACGACCTGGGCGCTGACGAGGAAAGCCAGATTGCGGTGAACATCGACGGCACCCGCAACACGGTGGAGTTTGCCAAGGCCGTTGATGCCGGGCACTTTCACCATGTATCGTCGATTGCCGCGGCGGGCCTGTATGAAGGCGTGTTTCGCGAAGACATGTTTGAAGAGGCGGAAAACTACGAGCATCCGTATTTCAGGACCAAGCACGAGAGCGAAAAAATCGTCCGCAAGGAGTGCAAGGTGCCGTGGACGGTGTTTCGCCCAGCGATGGTGGTGGGCGACAGCACCACGGGCGAGATGGACAAAATCGACGGCCCGTATTACTTTTTCAAGCTGATCCAGCGCATGCGCCAGTTGCTGCCGCCGTGGATGCCATCAGTGGGTTTGGAGGGTGGGCGCGTCAATATCGTGCCGGTTGACTTTGTGGTCGATGCGCTGGACCACATCAGCCACCAGGCCAATGTGGCCAAAAAATGCTTTCATTTGGTGGACCCGGTGGGCTACCGCGTGGGCGACGTGCTGGATATCTTCAGCAAGGCAGCGCACGCGCCCAAGATGAACCTGTTCATCAATGCCGCGCTGCTGGGTTTTATCCCCAAAAGCGTGAAAAAAGGCTTGATGGCACTGGCCCCCGTGCGGCGTATTCGATCAGCTGTCATGAAGGACCTGGGCGTGCCCGAGGACATGATGACCTTTATCAATTACCCGACGCGCTTTGACAGCCGCGACATGACGGCAGCGCTCAAGGGGTCAAACATTGCTTGCCCCAACCTGCGTGACTATGCCTGGCGTTTGTGGGACTACTGGGAGCGCCATCTGGACCCAGCGCTGCACATTGACCGGTCATTACGCGGTACCGTCGGCGGCAAGGTCGTACTGGTCACGGGTGGCTCGTCGGGCATTGGTTTGTCGGCATCGTGCAAGTTTGCTGAAGCAGGCGCGATCACCATCATCTGCGGCCGGGGCGAAGACAAACTGGCAGATGCCAAAAAAGAGATCATGGCTTTCGCTGGCAAAGACGCCAAAGTGTTTACTTATTCGGTAGACATTGCTGATGGCGACAGTTGCGCTGCGTTTGTCAAAACACTGGAAGAAGTCCATGGCGGTGTTGACTTTTTGATCAACAATGCAGGCCGCTCGATTCGGCGCGCGATTGAAGCCAGCTACGACCGCTTTCATGACTATGAGCGCACCATGCAGCTGAACTACTTTGGCTCGCTGCGCGTCACCATGGGTTTGCTGCCGGGTATGGTGGCCAAGCGCAAAGGTCATGTGGTGAATTTGAGCTCCATCAGCGTGCTGGTCAACGCACCGCGCTTTTCGGCTTACGTGGCCTCTAAAGCGGCGCTGGACGCTTGGACAGCTTGCGCAGCCAGCGAGTTTCAAGACCAGGGCATCACGTTTACCACGGTCAACATGCCACTGGTACGCACGCCCATGACGGCACCCACCAAAATCTATGAAAACATGCCGCTGCTCGACCCTGACGTAGCCGCCGACATGGTGGTTCAATCGTGCATCAACAAGCCTACGCGGGTGGCCACCCGTCTGGGTACCACGGTCGCCTTGCTGCACGCTGTTGCCCCGCGCGTCACGCAGATCATGATGAACACGACCTTCAGGATGTTCCCCGACAGCTCGGCTGCCAAGGGCGTTAAGGGGGGAAAAGCGGACAAGCCGGGCTTGTCGGCTGAAGCCACAGCCATGGCAGAGATGATGCGCGGCATTCACTTCTGACACTTTTTGACATGTCAGGCATGGGATAATTTATGAGCAGCCGACTGGCGCTGCTCAAAAGGACTTCCATGCTTTTAGTGACGGGCGGCGCGGGTTTTATTGGCTCTAACTTTGTATTGGACTGGCTTGCGCAGTCAGATGAAGTGGTCGTTATTCTCGACAAACTGACTTACGCTGGCAACCTGGAAAATTTGGCATCGCTGCAGTCGGACAGTCGCCATGTTTTTGTCAAAGGCGACATGGGGGACGCCGCACTGGTCGCTCAACTGCTGTCCACCCATCAGCCGCGCGCGGTCATTAATTTTGCAGCGGAGTCGCATGTTGACCGTTCGATACATGGGCCTGAAGATTTCATTCAGACCAACATTGTGGGCACGTTTCACCTGTTAGAGGCAGTCCGTGCCTACTGGGGCAATTTAACCGGCGAGCGCAAATCTGCCTTTCGATTTTTGCATGTTTCAACCGATGAGGTTTACGGCTCGCTGGGTTCTGATGACGCTGCATTTACCGAGACACACGCTTACGCGCCAAACAGCCCATATTCAGCGAGCAAAGCCGCCAGCGACCATCTGGTGCGTTCGTACCACCACACTTATGGTTTGCCTGTTTTGACGACCAACTGCAGTAACAACTATGGCCCGTATCACTTTCCGGAAAAGCTGATTCCTCTGATGATCGTCAACGCTCTGGCGGGCAAACCCCTGCCGATCTATGGCGACGGCCAGCAAATTCGTGACTGGTTGTACGTCAAAGACCACTGCAACGCATTGCGTGCCGTTTTGGCGCGCGGCAGGGTAGGCGAGGTGTATAACGTGGGCGGCTGGAACGAAAAGCCCAACCTGGATATCGTCCACGCCCTGTGCAAGTTATTGGACGAGTTGCGGCCAAAAGCTGACGGCACCAGCTACCAGTCGCAAATCACCTACGTTAAAGACCGCCCGGGTCACGACAAGCGCTACGCGATTGATGCCAGCAAGATCGAACGCGAGCTGGGCTGGCGACCCGCTGAGTCTTTCGAGACCGGACTGGCTAAAACGGTAGCCTGGTACCTGACCCATACCGACTGGGTAAGCAACGTGCAAAACGGCAGCTATCTGGCCTGGACAGCCCAACAATATGGTCAAACCACAGAGGCCGCAGTTTGAAAATACTGCTGTTTGGGGCCAATGGCCAGGTCGGTTGGGAGCTGCAGCGCAGCCTTGGCCTGTTGGGCAAGCTGGTGGCATTGAATCGTCACGCCAATGGATCGGGTAACGGCTTGTGCGGCGACCTTGCTGATTTAAAAGGCATCGCCGACACCGTGCAGCGGGTGGCGCCCGATGTGATCGTGAATGCGGCGGCCTACACCGCCGTGGATAAAGCCGAAGGCGATGCCGACGTTGCCCACCTCATCAACGCCGCTGCACCGGGCGTGCTGGCTCAAGCAGCCCATGCAGTCGGTGCTTGGCTGGTGCATTACTCAACAGACTATGTGTTTGACGGCAGTGGCAGTCAACCTTGGGTTGAAACCGACGTCACCGGCCCTGTCAACGCCTATGGCCGCACCAAGCTAGCAGGTGAGCAGCTGATTGCCCAACACTGCGCCAAGCACCTGATCTTTCGTACCAGCTGGGTTTATGCTGCACGCGGCGGCAATTTTGCCAAAACCATGCTGCGCCTGGCAAAAGAGCGCGACACCTTAAACGTGATCAACGACCAGTTTGGTGCGCCAACCGGTGCAGATTTGATTGCGGATGTGACCGCGCATGCGATCGCGCAAATTCAGCGGCTTTCTAGCGCTGCCGGGGTTTATCATTTGGCCCCAAGCGGTGAGACCAGCTGGTATGAGTATGCAACATACGTTGTGGCCCAATCAATGCTTGGGCAGCAAGCTCCTGAAATAATCGTAAAAGATATCCATCCCGTGGCGACCAGCGCTTTTCCGACGGCGGCTAAACGGCCGCATAACTCGCGTTTGAACACCACAAAAATTCAGCAGACCTTTGCGCTGCGGCTGGCGCCCTGGCAGCAAGGCGTGGCGCGCATGCTGGCTGAATCACAACCTTCTTAGCCACTCAATATGACCCCACGTAAAGGCATCGTTCTGGCTGGCGGCTCTGGCACACGCCTGCATCCGGCTACCTTGGCCATCAGCAAGCAGTTACTGCCGGTGTACGACAAGCCCATGATTTACTACCCGCTCAGCACCTTGATGGTGGCGGGGATTCGCGACGTGCTCATCATCAGCACCCCGCAGGACACCCCGCGCTTTGAGCAGCTGTTAGGCGACGGCTCGCAATGGGGCATGCGGCTTGAGTACGCGGTGCAGCCCAACCCTGACGGTTTGGCGCAGGCTTTCATCATCGGCGAGCGCTTTTTGGCGGGTGCGCCCAGCGCCCTGGTGCTGGGCGACAATATTTTTTATGGTCACGACCTGCACACCCTGCTGCGCCATGCCGATGCCAACGCTGTTGGCGCCACTGTGTTTGCCTACCATGTGCAGGACCCCGAGCGCTACGGCGTGGTGGCGTTTGATGCACAAGGCAAGGCAAGCAGCATCGAGGAAAAGCCCACCGCCCCCAAAAGCAACTATGCGGTGACTGGCCTTTACTTCTACGATCAACAGGTCGTGGAGATCGCAAAATCCATCAAGCCCAGCGCTAGAGGCGAACTGGAAATTACAGCGGTGAACCAGGCCTACCTCGATTGCGGCCAGCTCAGTGTGCAGATCATGCAACGCGGCTACGCCTGGCTGGATACGGGTACCCACGACAGCCTGCTTGAGGCGGGACAGTTCATTGCCACGCTGGAGCACAGGCAAGGTTTAAAAATCGCCTGCCTGGAGGAGATTGCCTGGCGCAGCGGTTTTATTGACAGCGCGCAATTGGCAAAATTGGCTGAGCCTTTGGCTAAAAACGGCTACGGCCAATATCTACTTCGTCTGTTAAGAGAGCAAAGGTACCCATGAAAGTCACCGCGACGCGCATTGCTGATGTCCTCATCATTGAGCCCAAAGTGTTTGGTGACTCGCGGGGCTTTTTTTATGAAAGCTTTAACCAGCGCGAGTTCAATGCCGCAACAGCCACCGGCTTTAATTTTGTTCAAGACAATCACAGCCGGTCAGAACAAGGTGTGCTGCGTGGGCTGCATTACCAATTAGGCAAGCCCCAAGGCAAGCTGGTCAGGGTAGCGCGCGGCGCGGTTTTTGACGTGGCGGTGGACATTCGCCCTGCATCGGCCACATTTGGCAAGTGGGTGGGGGTTGAACTGAATGAAACCAATCAACGCCAACTGTGGGTGCCGCCTGGCTTGGCGCATGGCTTTTTGGTGCTCAGTGAAAGCGCCGATTTTTTGTATAAAACAACGGACTACTATGCGCCCGCGCTGGAGCGGTGCATCTTGTGGAATGACCCCGAACTTGCCATTGAGTGGCCGCTGGCTGCATCGCCCAAGCTGTCGGCAAAAGATCTTGCCGGTGTGGCTTTTAAAAACGCTGAATTTTGATTTTTGAATTCTGAACTTCGGCTTGCCACCTCAATGCACGACACCGTGCCCGTCTAACACCTTCAAGGCAGTCAGCCAGAGTATCTTGATGTCGAACCAAAATGATCGTCTTTCAAGGTATTCAACGTCCAGTGCGACCTTCTCCGGGATGGGTGTTTCGTCGCGTCCGTTAACTTGCGCCCAGCCGGTCAAGCCAGGCACCAGTTTTTCAACGCCGTGTCGAGTTCTCAAGGCAATCAGGTCGTCCTGATTGAACAACGCCGGGCGCGGGCCAACAAAACTCATGTCGCCGACCAAAATACTCCACAGCTGGGGCAGCTCATCCAGGCTGCTTTTTCTGAGAAAAGAACCTAACGGGGTGAGGTAGCTTGCAGCATCCGACATCAAGTGAGTAGCGACCTCTGGCGTTCCGTCGCGCATGCTGCGAAACTTTGGCATCCGAAAAATTTGATTATTCAGCCCCACACGATCTGACCAATACAGGGCAGGTCCAGGCGAACTCAGCCTGACCAACAATGCGACGATTGCGGCGGGAATGACAAGAATGACAAGTAGCAGGAAAGCAAAAGTCAGGTCAAATATTCGTTTCAAGCGGGTTACCATCTCGGCGTTATGACATTTTAAATACGCAGTACGACATCAATATGCAACCATTGAGACCATCATGCGGCTCATCAATAACTGTGGTCGGTCCGTGTGGAACAAGCTTTCACTTGGCAGGTACCGCCTTATTCAGTCTGATTAAAACCACAGGCAGTCACCCTTGATTTTCTTGTCCAGCTTGAATTCTAGCCGTCGCCACCCCGTGCACTTACAAGTCTTTCAAACTCGCGACCCCGAATGCGATGGCGCCAAGCCGGTTAACGTCGCGATCGTCGTTAAGTCAGGCCTACTGTGCTGCATGCTTGGGGCACACCGTGCGTCACCAGCCGCCTGACTTGAATCCGTTGGTGGTCACGGCATCACTGGTGCTGTTCAGGCCCGATCTACAGGTTCTGGAGCGGGTTTTGCGTGCGCTTCAAGATGCGGGGCAGCTGGCCAAACTTCATTACAAATTAACGCTGGCGCTAACGCTGGTCGACAACTCAAACGACGCCGCCACGCACAGCTTGGTGAAGGACTGGATGAGCAGTGCCCGCTACCTCATGCGCGACTGGACGCTTCAGCTGCTGAGGGCCCCTGAAAACATTGGATACGGGCAGGGCAACAATCTGGTCATTAGCGGTGCGCAATCTGACTACCACCTCGTCGTTAACCCTGATCTTTTTGTGCACCCTGATGCGCTGCTTGAGGCGTTGCGCTTCATGACTGAACATCAGGACGTGGGCTTGTTAAGCCCGGCGGTTTTTGGAGAAAACGGAGAACGACACTATCTGTGCAAGCGCAACCCCACCCTTTTGGTGATGTTTTTAAGAAGCTTTTCACCGGCTTGGCTTTCGTCGCGAATGAAATCAGTGGTGGATAAGTTTGAAATGCGTGACTGCGACTACGAAAAAATAATTGACCGGCTGGAATACCCCACCGGTGCTTTTATGTTTTTTCGGACCCAAATGCTTCAATCAATAGGCGGTTTTGACCCCGACTTTTTCCTGCATTATGAAGATGCCGATATTGGTCGGCGCATGTTGTCAATGGCCCGCGTGGTTTACGTACCGGCCGTGCGTGTGGTGCATCAGTGGCAGCGCGACACACATCGCTCGCTGCGTGCAAAACTCATCACGGTCAGATCGGGTGCGTTGTATTGGCTCAAATGGGGGGGACTTTTTTAAAACAAACCACCGAAACTGCCGATATGCTTGGCCAATTGCCTTCGCCGTTTAAATTTTTGTAAAGAAAGCACCATGACTGACCCCGATTTGTCCCACATTTCACACCGCGACAAAGCTGAAATCTTGGCTCAGGCGCTGCCCTACATTCGTAAGTTTCACGGCAAGACGATGGTCATCAAATATGGCGGTAATGCCATGACCGACCCCGCGCTGCAGGCCGATTTTGCTGAGGATGTGGTGCTGCTCAAACTTGTGGGTATCAATCCCGTCGTGGTGCATGGCGGGGGCCCGCAGATTGAGGCGGCGCTCAGCCGCTTGGGTAAAAAAGGTGAGTTTATTCAGGGTATGCGGGTGACCGACGATGAAACCATGGAAGTGGTGGAATGGGTTCTGGCTGGCCAGGTGCAGCAGGACATTGTGGGGTTGATCAATCAGGCGGGCGGCAAGGCAGTGGGCTTGACCGGGCGTGATGGCGGGCTGATTCGGGCTAAAAAACTCAGCATGATGGACAACAAAGATCCAGGCAAAGCCCACGATGTCGGTTTTGTTGGCGACATCGTGAGCATTGACCCGAGTGTGGTCAAGGCACTGCAAGACGATGCTTTTATCCCGGTCATCAGCCCAATTGGTTTTGGTGAGGACAACCAAAGCTACAACATTAACGCTGATGTGGTGGCAGGCAAGCTGGCCACGGTGCTGAAAGCTGAAAAACTGGTCCTGTTGACCAACACCCCGGGCGTACTCGACAAATCAGGCAAGTTGCTGACTGACCTGACGGCCCGCGAGATTGACGAGTTGTTTGCTGACGGCACCATCTCTGGCGGGATGTTGCCCAAAATTGCGGGTGCGCTTGACGCCGCCAAAAGCGGTGTGAACTCGGTTCACATCATTGACGGCCGTGTGCCGCACGCCATGCTGCTAGAGATTTTGACCGAACAAGCCTTCGGCACCATGATCCGCAGTCACTAGAGGCTGACCCGCGGCGTAACTGTTAAGGGGGTTGTGTAGGGTACGGTTACTGACAGTCGGCTGTCGGCTGTGCGGGCGCTGGTGTAATCCCGCATTTGGGCATTGCCGCGCGACCACTATGCTTGGCGGCTATGCGTTTACTCTTGGTTGAAGACGATGTGATGGTGGCCAGCGGCATCAAGCTGGGGCTGTGCGACGCTGGCTATGCGGTCGATTGGGTGGGCAGCGCCGAGCGCGCTGAAGAAGTGCTGCTTACCGAGACTTTTGATGCGGCAATCATTGACATTGGTTTGCCCAAAATGGACGGCCTGAGCCTGACCCGGGTAATCAGGCGAAGCGGCGTGACCATGCCCATCCTGATTTTGACGGCCAGGGACGCCTTGCAAGACCGCGTGCAGGGGCTGGATCTGGGTGCCGATGACTACATGGTCAAACCTTTTGAATTGCCCGAAATGTTGGCACGCCTGCGGGCCTTGCTTCGCCGGTCACAAGCCGCCACCAGTGCCACCTTGAGTTTTGGTGCGCTGGAGCTGGATTCAGCCAACCGGCAAGCGCGCGCCAATGGCCAATTGATAGAGCTGGGACCCCGTGAATGGACGGTGATGGAATATTTGCTCATCAACGCGCCCAAACCTGCCAGCAAAGACAAGCTGCTGCAAGCCCTGACCGGTTGGGACAAAGAAATCACACCTAACGCCATCGAGGTCTATATTTCGCGTTTGCGCAGCAAACTTGAGCCCCACGGCATTGCCGTTCGTTCGATTCGCGGTTTTGGCTACCGCCTTGAAATTGCAGGGGCCCTACCCGGCATGGCTGCAGGCAGCGGGGCTGAATGACCTCTGTCGCCATGAAGTCTGGCTTGCAGCGTCGCCTATTGCTGCTGTTGTTGTTGCCGCTGGGCTTGTTTGCACTGGTCAATATTTATTTTGATTACCAGACAGCCGGTGATGTGGCTTTGCAAAAAGACCAGCAGCTGCTGCGCCTGATTCCGTTGATGGCCGACTCTGTGCTGGCTTTGGGCTCGCAAGAAGACGCTGCGCTGCTTTTACTTTTGGCCCCCGGCATTGAAGACTTCGTCAATGACAAAAACAGCTCTGCGGGCTTTCGCATTTCAGACTCTGCAGGCGGCTTTTTGGCGGGGCAAGCGTGGATTGACAGTGTGCTGCCGGCGACCCGTGAGCCCGAGTTTCACAGCATTGAAGACAACGGCATTACCTACCGCATTGCCGCCCAACGGGTTGAAACCGCTGCTGGCGAGCTCATTGTTCAACTCGCCGATGGCTCGGACGCTCGCCAGCGGTGGCTGCGCTCGATTTGGTTCAAGGCGCTGTTGCCTAACTTGGCGCTGGTACTGGTGGCAGGTTTTGCGGTTAACTGGGCAGTGGCGCGTGCCCTTAAACCCTTAAACGAGCTGACCGATGCGGTCGAAAAACGCAGCCCGCGTGACTTGAGCGCCATTGACCCCCTAAGTACGCCAGCGGAAGTCCAGCCGCTGGTGGCTGCGCTGAACCGTTTGTTTGGCCTGGTCAATGCGCAGGCTGAAAGCCAGCGCCGTTTTGTGGCCGATGCGGCGCACCAGTTGCGCACGCCGCTGGCGGGCTTGCAGACCCAGGTGGAGGCCTGGGCGCAAGCAGCAAGAATTTCTAAAACCAATGGCAACGAAGGCGCGGTCACGCTGGCCGCCGACAAAATCATCAAACTGCGCAGTGCCACCCGGCGTACGTCAAAGCTTGCCAACCAGTTGCTGGCCCTGTCGCGGGCTGATGCCGTGAGCGTTGCCGCACAACCGATGCAAAGGGTCGATTTGAAGGACTTGTGCGAGGCAATTTTGCCCCTGTATCTTGACGCTGCCACCTGCAAATCCATTGATCTGGGGCTGGACGCCGCGCCAGCGCGCGCGCTCGGTCATGAGTGGTTGCTGCGCGAGCTGTTGGGCAATCTGGTTGACAACGCAGTCAAATACACCCCAAAAAGTGGCTGCGTGACGATACGCTGCGGCGTATCGGCAACCACGCCGCATGCCGTGTTTTTAGAAGTCACCGATGACGGCCCCGGTATTGCCTTTCATGAACGCGGCAAGGCATTGGAGCGGTTTTACAGGGTGTTGGGCACACAGGGTGAGGGCAACGGCTTGGGTCTGGCCATTGCGGATGAAATTGCAAGAGTTCACAAAACCCAGTTGGTGCTGGCTGACGCCAAACCAAGTTTGCCGGGTGTGCCCAAGCCATGCGGCTTACGGGTGTACCTGGAGCTCCCGCAGGAAAACCCGCACGGCGCGCGGTAAATCGCCCGGCGGGGCTGTGAGAGAATCATTTGCATACGAATTTAGCCTTTTGCGACAACCGCGTTTTTCTTTTTTTTACCCCCATCTATGTCCGACCTAGCGCTTGATGCTGACACCTCGCCCGGTGGCTCAATTGACACAAGCGCTGTGCGCAAAAGGCCCAAGCCTGGAGAGCGCCGGGTGCAAATTTTGCAGGCATTGGCGGCAATGCTTGAGCAGCCCGGGGCCGAGCGCATCACCACATCTGGCTTGGCTGCCAGGCTCGGCGTCAGCGAGGCCGCACTTTATCGGCACTTTGCCAGCAAAGCGCAAATGTTTGAAGGCTTGATCGAGTTCGTTGAACAAAGCGTTTTCACGTTGGTTAACCAGATCGCCGATAAAGAGCCAGACCCGGGCATGCGTACCCGCCGCTTGGTGATGATGGTGTTGCAGTTTGCCGAGAAAAACCCGGGCATGACCCGCGTGATGGTGGGCGATGCGCTGGTGTTTGAAAACGAGCGCTTGCAGCGCCGCATGAATCAATTTTTTGACAAGCTGGAGTCCAGCCTGAAGCAAAGCCAGCGCGATGCCGCCATCATGGTTGGCGCGGCCACGCCCACGGTGGATGCCCAGGTCGTGGCATCGGTCGCGGTTGCGTTCATGGTGGGCCGTTTGCAGCGCTTTGCGCGCTCTGGCTTCAAGCGCTTGCCATCCGAGCATCTTGAGGCCAGTATGGCCATGATTTTGGGCTAGTGCCCTTGTAATTCATGGGCCAGCAGCTATTTAAACAATAGCAAATCAATTTTGTCCCAGCAGCACGACCAAGGCGCCAGCACCGCCGTGTGCAGGCCGGGCTTGCACAAAGGCCAGCACCTCCTGCTTTTGAGTCAGCCAGCTCTGCACCTTGCCTTTAAGTACAGGCGTTTTGCCCGGTGAGCCCAGCCCCTTGCCATGCACCACCCGCACGCAGCGCCAACCCATGCGTGTGGCGTCTTTGATGAAGTCAACCAGCGCTTCACGCGCGTCCTCACGGCGCAACCCGTGCAGGTCGACTTGGCCTTGAATGCTCCAGCCGCCTTTGCGCAGCTTGCGGGTCACGTCCGTGCCTATGCCCGCGCGCCGGTAGCTCAGGGCGTCGTCGGTGTCCAGCAGCGTTTCTGCGTCAAACTCGTCTGACAGCGCCTCGCGCATCACGGCTAATTCGTCGAGATGGTGTTGCAGCGCAATCGGTGCTGCCTGAACTGCTGGCAAGCTGGCGCGGTGGCCCGGGCGGTGCTTAAGGGGTAGGGGTTTGATCGGGCCAACGGCCAGCGCAAAGTACTCAGCTTCCGCCTTGGCCTTGGCCAGCGCTGCTTTGCGATTGGCCTCCAGTTCGCGGGCGCGTTTGACACGCGCCTCCAGCTCGGCTTTGACGGCTTTTAGCCCCATTAAATCCTTGACTTTTAGGGCTTTGACAGCTTTGGCGGACTTGACGGCGTTGGCCGGTGTGGGCTTCATCACATCAACCCCAGTTCCGCCATCGATACGGCTTGGGTTTGCGTCACGATGAAATGGTCGAGTACCCGCACATCAACCAAGCCCAGGGCTGCTTTGAGCGTTTGGGTAATGGCCTTGTCTGCGCGTGACGCCTGGGCCTGTCCGCTGGGGTGGTTATGGGCCAGCACCACGCTGGCGGCGTTCAGGGCCAGCGCGCGAATGACCACTTCACGGGGGTAAACGCTGGTTTGGGTGAGGGTTCCCCTGAACATTTCTTCCAGCACGATCAGGCGATGGTTAACGTCCAAAAACAATACGGCAAAAATCTCGTGCTCGCGGCTGCCCAGTTGCAGCTGCAGGTAGTCACGCATGGCCTGTGGGCTGCCCAACATGGTTTTTTCTTTCAGCTGGCAGGCGAGTGCCCGCCGGGCCAATTCAAGCACCGCCACGATCTCGGCGCGTTTGGCGGGACCCAAGCCTTTGATGCTTTTGAGGTCGTCAGCGCTGGCGTGCAGCAGTCCGGCCATGCCGTCAAATTTTTGTAACAGCTGCTCGCCCATCTGCAACGCATTTTTGCCGGGCAAGCCGGTGCGCAGCAGCAGCGCCAGCAATTCGGCATCACTGAGCGCGCCGGGGCCGCGCGCCAGCAGCTTTTCACGCGGTCTGGCGTCTTGGGGCAGGTCTTTGAGAAGCATGGTGGTGTGGAAATGATGCCAGCTGGTTGCAAGACTTAAAAATTTGCCAAAAAGTGTCGAATAAGCACAATTGATAACACCCACATGGTCAAGCCAATGAACACGTCGAGTGTTTGCCACGCTCTGGGTTTGTCAAATAAAGGTGCCAGCCAGCGTGCGCCGTAACCCAGCGTTACAAACCATAAAAAGCTGGCCACGCAAGCGCCCGCAACAAACCAGCCACGCAGCGCTGGCGGCTGTTGGACGCCGATGCTACCAACCAAGAGAACCGTGTCCAAATAGACATGTGGATTAAGCAAGGTAAAGCCAGCTGCTTGGGCCAGCGCCGCGCCGCGGCTCAAACCTGTGCTGTGTTGTGATGCATGCAGTCTGCTGGGATGACATGCACGCTGGAGCGCTTGCCAGCCATAGACGAGGAGAAATGCCGCGCCGACCAAAGCCAGGGCTAACGCCACATTGGGGTACCCACTCAACGTCTGTGCCATTCCAAAAACGCCTGCGCAAATCAGCAGTGCATCAGACACGGCGCAAAATGCGACAACGCTGCCGATATGCTCGCGCCGCAGGCCTTGCCGCAGTACAAAAGCGTTTTGTGCGCCAATGGCGACGATAAGACCCAGGCTAAGCAAAAGCCCTTGCAAAAAAACAGCGGCAAAATACGGCATCAATCTGGCTTTGCGCTTGCTTTCGAGCGGCTCCGTTAAATAATTCGGAAAAGGGCTAGTTTACAAACAGTTGATCGTTCAGCGCTATAAGGTCGATGCGATCGTTGACCCAAACAGTGTCAGTTTTGAGCGTGCACGTCAAAAGTCGTGACAGGCAGCTTGTGTTTCCGGACTTGAACGCTTAACTTTCTACAATACAGAAGATGACGAGCCCCCACTAATCTCGATATACAGGCAGAGAGTCCCATGTCCGTTCGCGAATCTACCCATACACCTGTCATTGAAACCGGCTCCTTTTTAACCCTGCACTACCGCATGTCTGGGCCTGACGGAGCCGACATCATCAACACCTTTGGCGGCAAACCTGCCACGCTGAGCCTGGGCACGGGTCAGTTGTCACCCGCCATTGAGCAGCACCTGATGGGCCTGCCCGAGGGTGCGCATGCCACTTTTGAGCTGCCTGCAGGTGCGGCTTTTGGGGAGCGCAATCCCGATTTGATTCAATGGGTGGCGCGCAAGCTGCTCAATGACCTGGGCGACGCAGACGAGGCCTACAACGTGGGCGATGTGGTGCAGTTCCCTACACCGGACGGGGCTGGCCAATATGCGGGCAGTGTGCTGCAAGTTGGCGGGATAGGGGACGCTGTGCAGTTTGACTTTAACCATCCCCTTGCCGGGCAGCGTGTGACGTTTGAGGCAAAAGTAATAGGCGTTTTATGACCACCCAACCCCAAGAAATATTGCTTGCCGAGCCGCGCGGCTTTTGCGCAGGCGTTGACCGCGCGATAGAAATCGTTGAGCGAGCCCTGACCAAATTTGGCGCACCGATTTACGTGCGCCACGAAATTGTTCACAACACCTATGTCGTCAACGACCTGAAAGACAAAGGCGCTATATTTATCGAAGCGCTTGAGGACGTACCGCCGGGGGCTACGCTGGTTTTTAGCGCGCATGGGGTGAGCAGGGCGATTCAATTGGAGGCCGAGCGGCGCGGGTTTCAAATCTTCGACGCCACCTGCCCCTTGGTCACCAAAGTGCATGTCGAAGTCGCCAAGTTGCACAAGGAAGGCTACGAGTTCATCATGATTGGCCACAAGGGGCACCCTGAAGTAGAGGGCACCATGGGCCAGCTGGACAGCGGTATTCATCTGGTAGAAGAGGTAGGCGATGTCGCCCGTATTGCGCCGCTGCAAACGCAGCTGCTGGCCGTTGTCACGCAAACTACCCTGTCGGTAGATGATGCCGCTGAGATTACCGCCGCGGTAAAAGCCCGCTTTCCACAAGTGCGCAGCCCCAAAATGCAGGATATTTGCTACGCCACGCAAAACCGGCAAGATGCCGTCAAGGTGCTCAGCAGCCAGGTCGATATATTGATTGTGGTGGGTAGCCCCACCAGTTCTAACAGCAACCGCCTGCGCGAACTGGCCGCCAAACTGGGCACCACTGCCTACATGGTTGACGACGCCAGCGAATTGCAGGAGAGCTGGTTTGACGGCATGGCCACGGTCGGCCTGACGGCGGGGGCATCAGCGCCTGAAGTGTTGGTCAGGCAGGTCATTGACCGCATCAAGGCACTGGGGGCGGTGTCGATTCGTAAGATGGACGGCATTGAAGAGACCATCAAGTTCCCGCTGCCCAAAGGCTTGAAGCTGGACGCGCAGGGCCAAATGATGGATGTGGGTGACAGCCAGCTGCACCATTTGGGCTGATGTCAGCCTGAACGCATAAAAGTAAATCATGTCTAACCTCATGCCTAACCGCTATCAAATACAGAGCTGCGCGGATAGATTTAACAGGGGCTACGGTCACTTTATCCACCAAACGCCGCTCTTTAAGCTACCCGGCAAGGCATTGGGCGTGAACTGCGCAGAAATCTGGCTGAAGCTGGAGCACCTGCAAACTGGCGGAAGTTTCAAGGCGCGCGGCATGCTCAACCGCCTACTATCCCACCCGATACCGGCCAGCGGCGTGATTGTGGCTTCGGGCGGTAATGCCGGCATTGCAACCGCTGCAGCCGCCCGGGCGCTCGGCGTGCCCTGCGAAGTGTTTGTGCCTGAAGTGTCCAGCCCTGCTAAGCGCGCCAAACTGGCAGACCTTGGCGCCACGGTGGTTGTCACTGGCGCGGCCTATTCTGATGCTCTGCACGCCTGCCTGGCGCGCCAGCAGCTCACCGGCGCACTGCTGACGCACGCCTACGACCAGCCTGAAGTGCTGGTGGGTGCGGGCACTCTGGCGCTTGAGATCGAACAGCAGGGCGGCTTGCCAGACGCGGTACTGGTCAGTGTGGGTGGCGGCGGCTTGATTGGCGGCATCGCCAGCTGGTTTGAGCAGCGCACCCGGGTGGTGGCGCTAGAGCCGGAGCTGGCACCGACCCTGCACAGTGCGCGGCAAGCTGGCCAGCCGGTCGATGTAGCCGTCAGCGGCATTGCCGCAGACTCTCTGGGCGCCAGACGCATTGGCACACTGGCCTGGGAGGCGACTCAAGCCCATGTGCGCGATGCGCTGCTGCTGAGCGACGCGTCGATTCGCGCCGCACAACTCTGGCTCTGGAAAGAGCTCAAACTGGCAGTTGAACCTGCTGCCGCGTTGCCGCTGGCGGCCTTGCAGAGCCAGCGCTACCTGCCGCGCCCTGAAGAAAAAATTTGCCTCATTATTTGCGGTGCCAACCTTGACCCTGCCACGCTGGCCTGAACGATTTTTAAAACACCCCTGACCCATGCTTGACATCAACCTTCTCCGTAAAGACCTGCCCTCTGCCATCGCCGGCCTGGAAACGCGCAAAAGCCCGCAAGCCTTCTTCAGTGTCGAGGCCTTTACCGCGCTGGAGCTGGAGCGCAAAGCCCTGCAAAGCCGCACTGAAGAACTGCAAAACCTGCGTAACACGCTGTCAAGGCAAATCGGCCAACTCAAAGCCAAAGGCGAAGACGCCAGTGCCGCCATGGCGCAGGTCAGCAGCTCCAAGGCCGAACTTGAAGCGTCCAGCACCCGGCTCGATGCGATTCAACTTGAATTGCAAGCTCTGCTGCTGGCCGTGCCCAACCTGCCGCATGCCAGCGTGCCGCCAGGCAAAGGCGAAGACGGCAATGTCATGGTGCGAAGCTGGGGTACGCCCAAGGCTTACGACTTCGAGGTCAAGGACCACGTCGATGTCGGCCAGCCGCTGGGCCTGGACTTTGAGCTGGGCACCAAGCTGACCGGCTCGCGTTTTACCGTACTGCAAGGTGGTCTGGCGCGCTTGCACCGTGCCTTGGCCAGCTTTATGCTCGACGTGCAAACGCAAGAACACGGTTATCTGGAGTGTTATGTGCCGTACATCGTCAACGCTGATTCTTTGCGCGGTACGGGGCAATTGCCCAAGTTTGAAGAAGACTTGTTCGCGGCTAAAAAGGGTGGGCAAGAAGGTGCGCTTGAGACTGCAGCGCTGTATTTGATTCCCACCTCAGAAGTGCCTCTGACCAACTTTGTACGCGACACCGTCCGGCCCGAGGCTGAGCTGCCGCTCAAGTTCACGGCGCATACCCCGTGTTTCAGGTCGGAAGCAGGCAGCTACGGCCGCGACACCCGAGGCATGATTCGCCAGCACCAGTTTGACAAGGTCGAGATGGTGCAGGTCGTGCACCCCGACAAGAGTTACGAGGCGCTTGAAGCGATGACCGGACATGCCGAAGCCATTCTGCAAAAGCTCGGCTTGCCATATCGCGTCATGCTGCTGTGTACCGGCGACATGGGTTTTGGCGCGACCAAAACCTACGATTTAGAGGTCTGGCTACCTGCACAAAACACCTACCGCGAGATCAGTTCAGTGTCTAACTGCGAGGCTTTTCAGGCCAGACGCTTGCAAGCCCGGTTCAAAAACGCGCAAGGTAAAAATGAGTTCGTTCACACCCTGAACGGCTCCGGCCTGGCGGTAGGCCGCGCTTTGGTTGCAGTGCTAGAAAACTACCAGCGTGAAGATGGCGGTATCGACATTCCCGCAGTGCTCCAGCCATACATGGGCGGATTAACGGTGCTCGGCTGATAGAATCACAAGTCGAGTGGAGAGGTGGCAGAGTGGCCGAATGTACCTGACTCGAAATCAGGCGTACCGCAAGGTACCGTGGGTTCGAATCCCACCCTCTCCGCCAAAAGCAGAAAACCCATGTAAATCAATGACTTACAAGGTTTTTTTGTTTCCCGTGGCGGTAAATTCTGGCTGCAATCAAACGCCAAATTTCATCTGATCGGCTTTCTTATCCAGGCGCTGATTTCAGTGACGGCCTGCGGCTCCATGCCAATGAACCCGTGCCAATGATTCCCCTCACAAGGCGGTCCGCTGGGGTTTGCCCCGCCGTTGGTCATCATCAGCTTTTTGACGGGGCTACTTTTCAGGCCATTGAAGATGTTGGGTACGGCGTCAGGCTTGCACAGTTCGCATGCGTCTTTTTCGTGGTGGTAAACCAGCACGGGTACCTTTATCTGCTGAAGGTTCTGTTTGGGCAGCGCTCCGGCTTTTTTATCAGACACCACACTTGAAGTAAACACCCCGCCAGCAATCTGATTGTCCTGGAGGGTGATCAGTGTTGACGCTGCACTCACGGTACCCCGGCTGGTGCCCACCACCCAGATGGGTGCGGCGCTTTTGGTTTTGACCCAGTCCATGACGGCTTTGACATCTTGCATGTGGGTAGCGGAAATTCGATCTTCGTAGTCGAGCTCGTCTGAATCGCCAGGGCGGCCAAAAATCGCAAGGTTAAACCCGCTGGCTGCCCAAAGCTTGGAGGTGCGTACCAAGAAGTTATTGCTCGACGGCCAGCCATCGATAACTCTGCCAAAGCCCCCGCCGCCGCCGGGAAAGACAAAAAGCGTAGCAGTGGCACCTTCTGTGGCGTGCCAAAACACGGTAGTCTTGACATCATTGCGCGTTTGAACCCGGAAAAGTTCTCCCGCGTGTGCTGGCCCCCAGCTCAAAATTGCCGCCGTTGCGATGAGGACGAGCAAATGAAGGGCAGCGCCAAAAGCGTTCACGGTGGTTTGTTTCATCGGTGGTTTATTTACAGATAGACCTCTGCGTTGCTGCAGACTCCTCTACAGCAGCCCTTGCGTGCGTGCTAGGTGGCTGGCTTGTGACCGGCTTTTGACGTTGAGCCGGCGAAACATGCGCCACAGGTGCACCTTGACGGTGTGCTCACTGATTTGTAGTGATTCGGCGATGTCTCGGTTGCTCTGACCTTTGTCCAGCAAGTGGAGCAACTGCTTTTGGCGTTTGGACAGTTTTTGAACGCTGACAGGTGCTTTTACTTCCTGCTCAAGATTTAAAAACGTTTGCAGAACATCCATCACTTGGGTTGAGGCTGCGGATTTTTCGATGTAGGCAACGGCACCAGCTTGTAGGGCGAGGTCTTCGTAGTCGACTGCAGACAAACTCGTCAACACCACGACGGGGACATCCGGGCAGTACCGTTTGAGTTCCCGCAGGCTGGGCAAGCCTTCTGTATCTGGCAACTTCAAGTCCATGCAAATCAGCACGGGGGCGCCGTGACCCTCGACGGCCTGGGCTATCGCGGCAACATTTTCAAGCTCAATCACCGGGGTGCCGGGTGTCAAGCGATGTACGAGCGTTGCGACGGCTTCGCGCATCAGGGGATGGTCATCGACAACAAAAACGCTCATGAATGACGTACAGATGTAAAAATTTATGCCCGAAAGCATAACCCTTGGCTCGGTAATAGTGCGTTCAAGAAGTTTTTTTAAAACGGTATTTTGTCTCATTTGTTGCTTACAGAAACAACGGACTGGCTCTCCAAATAGCCTGAAATTTCGTTTTGTAGTTGTTTCTGCTTACTGCTTTTTTGATTCAGGTTTCAACATGGCAAGCGCAGTTGCAATTTCATCTGTTGTGACATTTAGCAGGGGTTTTAGTTTGTCTTGCATCACAAGCCAGGCCGCAGCGCCCTGCTGTTGTAAAGCCGTCATGGCCATAGCCGACTCTTTGGGCGTGGCGTAGCCATCACTCTGTATCAGCAGCTTGCCTTCAGGGCTGAGCATTTTGAAATGAAATTGACCATCGGTTTCACGGTATTGTTTGAAGCTGGGTAACTGCGGTTTTAGGGTCTTTTGTGGGGCGGCAGGCGCTGTTGAAAGCGCCAATTTGCGCAAGCCCACGGCATGGCGCAGCTCGCCCATGAAAGGGGCTGACAAGGCTGTTGCCTTGCTTGCGCCAGAGAGCAAAATGGCTTCTATTTTTGCGGGGTCCGCCATCAAGGCGTGGTAGGTTTCGCGCATCGGCGCAATGTCCTGGTCAATGCGTTCAAACAACACCTGTTTGGCGTCGCCCCAGGCAATGCCATCGGCGTAGGCGCGCCTCATGGTGTCGGTTTCTTCAGGTGTGGCGAATGCCTGATACATCTGGAACAGCGCCGAGTCTTCAGTTTGCTTGGCAACACCGGGCCCGTTGGAATCGGTGACGATGCCGGCAATCAGCTTTTTGAGCTGATCGCGTGATGAAAACAGCGGGATGGTATTGTCGTAGCTTTTGCTCATTTTGCGGCCATCCAGTCCCGGCAAAGTGGCGACTGATGCTTCAATCAACGCTTCAGGCAACACCAGCAAATCACCATACAAGTGATTGAAAGCTTTGGCCATGTCGCGTGCCATTTCAATGTGCTGAATCTGGTCACGACCGACTGGCACCTTGTGTGCCTTGAACATCAAAATATCAGCGCCCATCAACACCGGGTACATGAAAAGGCCCGCCGTGACATCGGCATCAGCGTCCGCTCCTGCCGCCTGATTTTTGTCAACCTGCGCTTTGTAGGCGTGCGCGCGGTTTAGCACGCCTTTACCGAGCACGCAGGTTAAAAACCATGTCAGCTCGGGGATTTGGGGTATGTCTGACTGGCGATAAAACGTGACGCGCTCCGGGTCCAACCCGGCGGCCAGCCAGCTGGCGGCAATTTCCAGTGTTGACCGCTGAATGCGCGCGGGCTCATCGCACTTGATGAGCGCGTGATAGTCGGCCAAAAAATAAAAACTCTCGGCGTTAGCGCCTTTGCTGGCCGCCACTGAAGGACGAATCGAGCCCACATAGTTACCCAGATGGGGCGTGCCCGAGGTGGTGATGCCAGTCAAATATCGGAGCGTGGTGGGCGGTTGCATAAATGTAGAAATGACGGGTTAACGCAGCAGCATGGCGATGGGGGCGATGAAGAGGTTGAGCACCCTGAACGCCACCGCCATCATGGGCTCCATCCAGAGCGGGCCAAAGACTTTGAAAATAATCAGGCCCAGGACGATGAAAAACCCAAACGGTTCAATCCTGGCCAGGTACTGGCCGTAGCGCCACGGCAACAGGCCAACGGCAACGCGGCCGCCATCGAGTGGCGGTAGCGGAAACAAATTCAGCACGGCCAGGGTCAAGTTAACAATCACGCCGGCTCGTGCCATTTGGATAAAAAAGTTGTCCGCCGTGTCCATGCTGCTTAAGACAGCAAACAATACCGCCCACATCACGGCCTGAACAAAATTGATGCCCGGTCCGGCAAGGGCGACCCAGATCATGTCGCGCTTGGGATTGCGCAAGTTGCCAAAGCGCACAGGTACCGGCTTGGCATAACCCAAAATAAACGGCCCGCCTGGAATGGCAAAGGTTGCCAAATACATCATGGCGGGCATCAAAATGGTGCCAACGGGGTCAATGTGTTTTAGGGGATTCAGCGTGACCCGGCCCAAGACCCAGGCGGTGTCATCGCCAAAATAACGCGCCACATAGCCGTGGGCGGCTTCGTGCAGCGTGATGGCAAATAGCACCGGCAGGGCGTAAATGGCAACGGTTTGAATGATGTTTGCAATGTCCATGCCCTGATTATCTCAGTCAGGGCTGCAAGCCAAGCGCATGGACGTCACCCCGCCCGAGGCGAATGACCACCGCTTCCCCGCCATCGGCCATCGGGGTCAAATCAATCACGGTGCTGGGCTGCAGGTGGCAAGGGCCCGCGTCGAGCACGGCGGCCAGTTCGTGTTCCATCAACTCGCGGATGTCATTGGCGTCATTGAGTGATTCAGTCTGCCCACGCGGTATCAAGGTGGTGGCCAGCAGCGGCGCACCGTGCAGCTCCAGCAGTGCCTGCAAGGTTTTATGCTCGGGCACGCGCAGGCCAATCGTTTTGCGCGACGGATGGCTCAGGCGGCGCGGCACCTCTTTGCTGGCCTCCAAAATAAAGGTGTACGGCCCGGGCGTGGCCGCTTTAAGTAACCGGAACTGCTTGTTGTCGACTCGCGCATAGCTGCTCAGTTCTGACAAGTCGCGGCACAGCAGCGTCAGGTGGTGTTTGTCGTCCACGCCGCGAATACGCCGCAAGCTGTCGGCTGCGGCTTTGTCGTCCAGGTGGCAAACCAGTGCGTAACTTGAATCGGTAGGCACAGCTGCCACGCCGCCTTTGGCCAACAAGGCTACGGCCTGCTTCAACAAGCGGGGTTGCGGGTTGTCAGGATGAACTTGAAAAAACTGCGCCATGGTTATTTTGCGGATGCCGACAACACGGCTTACTGAATACGGTCCGCCAGCAGTTCCCAGACGGGCGTTAATTCACCCGGTAAAAAGGGCAATGCGCCCAAGTCAATGCGGCTTTCTTCAGGGCTGTGAAAATCACTACCGCGCGAAGCTGCCAAGCCAAACTCCTTGGCGGCGTCGGCGTATTTCACATATTCAGCCGGTGTGTGACTGCCCGTCACAACCTCTACGCCGCGCCCGCCGTGCGCTTTGAACTCCGTGAACAATGCGTATTCTTCGTTTGGCGTGAACTTGTAGCGCGCCGGGTGCGCGATGATGGCCATGCCCTTGGCGCTGGTGATCCAGCTTACCGCGTCCTTCAGGCTGGCCCAGCGATGCGGCACATAGCCGGGCTTGCCTTCGGTCAAGTACTTGCGAAACACCTCATGGGTTTCACTGCACACGCCGCTTTCTACCAAAAACCGGGCAAAGTGTGTGCGGGAGATCAGTTCGGGGTTACCGACAAATTTGAGTGCACCCTCGTAAGCGCCTTTGATGCCCACTTTAGCCAAGCCGTCAGACATCTCCATGGCCCGCTGCTCGCGCCCACCACGCGTAGCCCGTAGGCCTTGCATCATGGCAGCATCATCGGCATCAAACCCCAAACCCACAATATGAACGGTTTCATTGGCAAATGTGACCGATATTTCTGTGCCGGTCAGGTACTTCAAGCCTTGCGCCTGGGCTGCAGCCAGCGCGCGCTTTTGTCCATCAATTTCGTCATGATCGGTCAGCGCCCACAGCTCGACACCATTGGTTTTGGCGCGCTCAGCCAGTATTTCGGGGGTTAAGGTGCCGTCAGATACCACCGAATGGCAGTGCAGGTCAGCATTGAGGATGGAGGCGGCGTGTTGTGTAGTCACCATGGCATTTTAGGCTTTGCCTTATGACCGCGCTGTCAGCCTGCACAATGGCGTTTTGTCACCTCACGGAGCCCTTGATGATTGTTGTCCATCACCTGAACAATTCCCGCTCGCAGCGCGTGCTGTGGCTGCTTGAAGAACTGGGCGTACCGTACGAGATCAAGCGCTACCAGCGCGATGCCAAAACCATGCTGGCCCCGCCCGAGCTGCGTGCCGTTCACCCCCTGGGCAAGTCGCCGGTACTGACCGATGGCAAGCTGACACTGGCTGAATCAGGCGCGATCATGGAGTATCTGGTCGAGATGTACGGCAATGCCGATTCTTGCGCCACGCTGTCGCCCGAGCACGGCACGCCTGAGTATCTGCGTTACCGTTATTGGCTGCACTATGCCGAGGGGTCAATGATGTCGCCGCTGCTGCTTAAACTGGTGTTTGACAAGATCGAAACATCGCCCATGCCGTTTTTTGTCAAGCCCATCGCCAAAGCCATATCAGGCAAGGCCAAAAGCAGCTTCATCATGCCGCAAATCAACACCCATCTGGACTATTTGGAAGACGAGCTGGGCAAAAGCGCGTGGTTTGTGGGCGATGAATTCAGCGCGGCTGACGTGCAAATGAGCTTTCCCATTGAGGCAGCCGCTGCGCGCGGTGGGCTGGGTGCCAGCCGCCCAAGGCTGATGAATTATTTGCAGCAAATACACGCCCGGCCTGCCTACCAGCGTGCCGTGGAGCGCGGTGGCGAGTATGAGTTGATGAGTTGATGAGTTAATGGATCTTTAATTGCTATTATTTCAGGAGCATTACGCTCAGGAAAATATTGGGCTAGAGGCGTATATGATGCTTGAAGACGCTTGAAAACCGATTGAAAAAGGCTTAAACCCCAAAGTCAAGCGGCTTAACCAAAAAACCATACCCAAACCATGCCCGTTAGCAAGCCGTCGATTACCAAAGATTCTTCCCGTCAATCACGGACACTGGCGCCGTCGCTGCATCAAAGTCGTCAAACAAGCGCGCGTTCACGCTGATGCGGCGGGTGGTTCCGTCCCAACTGCCATTTGGCGCAAAAGCAGGGCTGTCGCTAAAAGTGCCGCACCCACATGCCGAGCAAAAATGGTGCGCTACTAATTTGGTTTGCCAGCGGTAAACCGCATCGCAAGTGTTATCACTTGTGAGGTGAAACTGCGCGGGTTCGCAGTACGCATGCAGCGCCCCGCGCTTTGAGCAGAGCGAGCAGGTGCAGCGGGTCGAAGTTGCAGGCATATCGCCGTTGATCTGAAAAGTGATTTGGCCGCAATGGCAGCTGCCTGAAATCATGATGTGTCCTTGTTTCCAAACCTCACTTTTGAGCCAAAAAGTACGCCACCAACGCGTTGGCATGGCCGTGTCCCAACTGATGCTTTGTCTTGAGCAGGCTCACCAGTTCCATGTGTTTAAGATCACCGGCGTGCTTCAAAATCTCCAGCCAGTGCGCTACGGGTTTGCCGTAAGTCTTTTCAATCGATGGAAAGTACGAAGCGGGGCCTTTAATCTTCGGTGTATCTGGCTTCGGCGTGTCGCGAGTTGGCGGGTTCACGGTGCGCGCCTTGCCGCTTCAATTGCAGCGACATCGATTTTTTTCATGCCCATCATGGCCTCAAAAGCGCGCCTGGCTTCGTCCCCGCCAGCGGCCATTGCCTCGGTCAACACCCGAGGGGTGATCTGCCAGGAGATGCCCCACCGGTCTTTGCACCAGCCGCACTCGCTGGCCTGCCCGCCATTGCCGATGATTGCGTCCCAGTAACGGTCGGTCTCCCTTTGGTCGTCAGTCGCAATCTGAAACGAGAAGGCCTCGCTGTGCTTGAAGATCGGACCGCCATTCAGGCCCAGGCAAGCAACCCCCAGGACAGTGAACTCCACCGTCAGCACACCACCTTTCTTGCCGCCCGGATAGTCGCTGGGCGCGTCGTGAACAGCCAGCACCGCGCTGTCTGGAAAAGTCTTGGCGTAAAAGTACGCTGCTGCTTCGGCATCTTTGTCATACCAAACGCAAATGGTGTTTTTACTGGTCATCTGGCGACTCCTAAATCGTTAAATGGCTGCTTTTTATACACGGCCTGCTGACCGGTCGTTTTTGAAAACACACTTTCAATTGTCATCGTTGAGCTTCGGATACCAATCCGTCCCACGCCCTTCCGGCGTGCTGTCCAAAATCGTCCACAGCGGCATCAGGTCAGGCGCACCGCGCGGGTCCTGGCCGGGGTCGGCTGTGCTGCCGCCCATCTCACCACTCCAAAAATGCCGAATGGTGCCGTCGCGGCGGCTGAACACGTTAAAGGCCGGCATGTCTGCGTCGTCTGCGCTCACGTAGTCGCGGGTGAAGTCGCCGAGTGTGTCTGAATACAGTTTGAGGTGGCGCCAGCCGCGCTCTTTTTTGACCATCAGCAGCCGCTCAATCGGTGAGCGCGTCACCATCACGAGTGCCATGCGTTGCGCCACATCCAGCGCTTCGCCGTCCCAGGCGGCCATCAGCGATGAACACATGGGGCAGGGCTGTTCGCGCTCTGGGCCAAACATGAAGCTGTAGACCGCCAGGGTTTGTTTATCGCCAAATAAATCATAAAAATGGACTTGGCCGTTTTCGCCGACGAAGGCGTAATTTTGGGGTACCGCGCCACCGGGCGGTAGGGCGCGTCGTTGCCCCGCTACTCGTTCGATGTGGCGGCGCAGTTCGATTTCTTCAGCAAGCAGCGCGTCGCGTGCAAGGCGGTATGCGCTGCTCTCGTTAGGGTAGCGAACGCCGTTGTTTTTTGCCAGCTCAGTGGCTGGTTTGAGCGGCAGGTGTGCGGTCATGGCCTGTTTGTCTCAAGCCTTGGCCGCAGCAACATTGACCATCCAAGGCACGCCAAACTTGTCGGTCAGCATGCCAAACGACGAGCTCCAGAAAGTTTTCATCAAAGGCATCGTGACCTTGCCGCCTTCACCCATTGCCGTGAAGACACGATTGGCCTCAGCGTCATCGGCCACCTCAATAGCCAGCGTCATTCCTTTGAACTCTGCGGGTTTGTCACCCATGCCGTCATCGGCCATCAGATGGGTTTCGCCAATGCGAAAGGCCGCATTCATGATTTTTTCCTCAAAACCGGGTGGCCCTTTCATGTCTTTTTCCGGGCTTTCTTTCCATCGCATCAGGCCAGTGACTTCAGCACCGACTGACTTTTTATAAAACGCCAACGCTTCTTCACAGCGGCCATCAAACGTTATGTAGGCTTGAACTTTCATGATGAATTCCTTTGTGGTGTTTCACACTTTCAAGCGTACGGCCTACCGGCTAATTATTTGTAGGCATGAGCGCTGTGGGTCCGTCATCACATGAGCACGCGGCCGGGCGGGCGGGGCGGTTTACGCCATGCAAACCCGTCTTATTTGGCTGGATCTGCCGACTTGCCCGCTGCGTTACTGCCCACTGCGCCAGCAACAGCGCCCAACGTGCCGCCCGCCAAAATACCCACCGGGCCTGCAACCGCAGCACCCACCGCTGCACCGGCAACTAAGCCTGCTACCAAGCCGCCGCCGACCAGCACAGACTTGGCCTCGCGCTCGGCTTCCTTGGGGCTGATGCCAACTTGGGCTGCTGCTTCCGGGTCTTGGGATGGCACGCCGTGGCCGGGAAGTGCCTGCTCGGCAATGTCTGCGTCAGCCGGTTTGACGTCCGTATGTGGGGTGTTGGGTAAGTTCATATGCGCTCCTTGATGTAGTGGGTATTGAGCCCCAAGCGAAGCCTGGCTCAACTTGACTCTGAAGTGCGTCTTAAAGGGGTGAAGTGGTCGAAGCGACTGTGTCAAGGTCGGACAACCGCCAGTCGTGGCTGGTGAGGGACCGGGCGTGTTCTAAATTAAGAGCTCGGTGATTGCTATTAATGTAGGAGCTGCTTGCCACGGTATCGATTGGGCTAGAGGCCTAAATAGTGCCTGACAGGGGTTGAAAGCAGCCCAAGATGCTAACGCGGGTTGAAATCTTGGCCGCATCATGCTTTTAACCCGGCTGAGCTGTTGCCGACAACACATCAGCTAACTCTCGCAAGCCAATCGCCTCAACATCGGCACTGATGGGGTGGCGGCTAGGCCCATTTCCCGAATCCCTGGCGTGCACCACAAAGCGCTTGGCGGGTTTCAAGTCTTCACAAGCTTCGTAAAACCCCCGGCTTGGTTTGGCGGCGCGGCTGCGCTTGACTTCAATCGCCCAGCGCTCGCCGCCAGGCAGCTCCAGCACCAGGTCAATTTCAGCGCCGCCCGATGTGCGGTAAAAGCCCGGCACGGTGAGCCGCGGGGCGGCGTTGATCAGGTTTTCAATCGCAAAGCCTTCCCAGCTGGCGCCCACCACCGGGTGCCCCAGCAGCGCATCAAAATTTGTGATGTTCAGCAGCGCGTGTAGCAAGCCGCTGTCGCGGATGTAGACCTTTGGAGATTTGACGAGGCGCCTGCCGACATTGGTCAGATACGGCTGCAAACGCCGCACCAGTAGCAGGTCAACCAGCAAATTTATTGGGCCAGAGACCTAAATGACTATTGAAAAAACCTAAAAACGGCTCAAAAATGGCCGTCAAACCGGCGAAGGCGTACGCAACCAGTCTTTCAAAGCTGCATCAATGCGGGTTTGCCAGCCCGCGCCAGTGGCTTTGAAGGCGGCCATCACATCGGGCGACAGGCGGATGGTGGTGGCCTGCTTGGTGGGTGCTTTTTGCGGCCCGCGCGGCTTCATGCCCATTGCCTTGAGCAATCCAGGTGGCAACACTTCGGCTGCTGAATTAAAACGGCGCAAGTCAGCAGCCGTAAGCTCGCGGACTTCGCCGTCTGCATCAATCAGTGGTGCGCGTTTGGTCATAGTTCGAACCTGGCTCAAGTTAGCCTTGCTTACAATGCAATTATGAAGCCACGCGTTTACGTTGAAACGTCCGTCATCAGCTATTTAACCGCCAGGCCTAGCCGTGATTTGGTGATGGCGGCTCACCAAGAAGTAACGCGCGAATGGTGGCAAAACCAGCGTCACGCTTTTGAGCTTTTTTACAGTGAAGCTGTGCGAAATGAGGCGGCGATGGGCGACACGCAAGCTGCCACGCAGCGACTTGCCGTACTTGACGAAATGCAATTGCTGGAGATTCCTTTGGATGCTCTGGACTTAGCGAATGCGTTGGTTTTAGCCACTGCGCTACCTGCAAAAGCTCAAGTTGATGCCTTACACATCGCCATTGCTGCTTTCGAGAAAATGGATTTCGTTTTGACGTGGAACTTTAAACATATTGCCAATGCACAAAGCGCTGTTAAGGTACGCCAAGTGTGCGAATCATTCGGGCAATTGTGTCCCGTTTTATGCTCCCCGCTTGAATTATTGGAGGTGAACTGACATGCTCAACGACACGATAGTTGATGAAATTCACGAGATTCGCGCGCAACTGCTGGCTCAGCATGGTGGTGACTTTGCGGCTTACTTTGCCGCCCTTGTGCAAAAGCAAAACGAGCACCCTGAGCGTTATGTTTCGTTTGTTCAGGCTTCAACGGCTGATGTGCAACCGACAGATCGACCGTTCGCGGGCTGAACATAGACAAGAACTTAAAAACTAGTGGATCAAACGCTTCGCTCACACCCTCGACGTGCTTACTAAATCAGAAGCTCGCTATCTCGCCCGGACCGAGACGGCTGACATCGTCCGAGATCGAATTGCTGCGGCAAAGTAAGCAGGAAATCGCCAAACGGTTTCTTGAAAATTACGCACGTCACGTGCCTGTGTAACGAAGGTTTGTCGGGTTACGCTTTGCTAATCAGACCTACTTGGCTAGCTAAATCTTTAAATGCCGGCGTCCAGTCAAAAACCAATTAATAACAACGACGACCAGTAAAAGTCCAGCGAGTGGCCAATACAAAAACCACTGATACGGGAGCCCCGACGGATCACGTATCCCCCAAATGGACAGCGCCGCAACCAGCAACAGCGCACATGATGAGGAAACAAAACCAGCGTGCCACACAAAAAGCACCGGTTGAATAGCGCTGCACAGAACAGCCCAAAGAAGGTGGGGCGCGGCATAGAACAAAAAGCCCCAAGCCAGATGAACAAAAAGCAACTCACCTGTTAGCGCCCCTCGGCGCAGTGACATGATCAGACCGATAAATGCAAACAACACTGGAAACGACAAGTGAGCTAGGAGATGCGTACGTTTCATAGTTACTTGACTCAATTTGGTTATTAAAGCTTGTAGAAATACTATATTTTTCATAGCGGCTTGCGCAGGTATTTATAAGGCTGGAGGCCTAAATGATACCTAAAAACACTCAAAAAGCTGCTCAAAAAAATCTAAAAACTCTAGCCCTCAGCCGCCTCCACCAAAAACCGAACCCGCCGCACCCCTTGCCACTCGTCCGCATCCAGCCTGAAGGCCAGCGTTACCCGTGCGGGCAGCGGCTCGGTGTGACCGAACCAGATGCCGTCAACCGGCTGGCCCTGATGTTTTAGTTTGAGTGCCAAGTGCTTTTCACCGACCAGGCGCTGGGATACGACTTCGACTTCTTCGCTAAAAGTAGGTGCGGCAAAACCCTGACCCCAGACTTCTTTGTGCATCGTGTCTACCATGTCGGTACGGCGGTATTCGGCGGCTAGCGGGCCGTCGGTGTCGATGCGGCGGGTCAGCGTTGCTGCATCCAGCCATTCGCTTGCAACTTGCTGCAACGTGTGCTCGAACAGTTCAAAGTTTTTCTCGTCAATCGTGCAGCCCGCCGCCATGGCGTGGCCGCCGAACTTGAGCAGCACGCCAGGCTGGCGTTTGGCGACCAAATCTAGCGCGTCGCGCAAATGAAAGCCTGCAATCGAGCGGCCTGAGCCTTTGATTTCATGCGCCTTGCCCTCGGCCTGACTAGCGGCGAAAACGAAGGTAGGCCGGTGCAGTTTGTCTTTGATGCGGGAGGCGACGATGCCGACCACGCCTTCGTGAAAGCTGGGCTCGTAAATCGCGATGGCGGGTGGGGGTTCGTCATTCAGATCGATCATCGCGTCTGCGGCCAGTTGCGCCTGCTCGCGCATGTCCGCTTCAATATCGCGTCGCTCGCGGTTGATGCCGTCCAGCGTTTTGGCCAGTTCGTCGGCTCTAGTTGCGTCGTCTGTCAGCAGGCATTCAATGCCCAGCGTCATGTCGGCCAGGCGGCCTGCGGCGTTGATGCGCGGGCCCAGTGCAAAGCCAAAGTCGAAGGTGGTGGCTGCGTCGGCTTTGCGGCCCGCTGCTACAAAAAGACTAGCTACACCCGCTGGTAAATGGCCAGCCCGGATGCGTTTTAGGCCTTGGGCGACCAGGCGGCGGTTGTTGGCGTCTAGCTTGACGACGTCGGCTATTGTGCCGAGTGCGACGAGAGGCAGCAGCACGTCAAGGCGCGGCTCTACCGTTCGGGCTGAGCCTGTCGAAGCCTGTCCTTCGACAAAGCCTGTCCTGAGCTTGCCGAAGGGCTCAGCCCGAACGGATGAGGTATCGACTTGGACGATGTAATTTCCCCGTTCGCGCAGCTCCGCCCTAAGCGCCAGCAGCACGTAAAACATCACCCCCACACCGGCAATCGACTTGCTTTCAAACCCGCAACCCGGCTGATTCGGGTTGACGATAACGTCTGCGTTGGGCAGGCCAATGGTTCCATCTGTTAAAGCGGGCAAATGGTGGTCGGTTACCAGCACCTGCATGCCGAGTGCCTTGGCGCGTGCCACGCCTTCAAAGCTGGCAATGCCGTTGTCAACCGTCACCAGCACATCGGCGCCGCTGGCTTTGACGCGGTCGGCAATCGGGGCCGTCAGGCCGTAGCCGTCCACCACCCGGTCGGGCACGAGGTAGCTGACTTTGCTTGCACCGAGCAGCTTTAATCCGCGCATGCCAACGGCGCAGGCGGTTGCGCCATCGCAGTCGTAGTCCGCCACGATGCAAATATGTTGGTCAGCGGCGATCGCGTTGGCCAGCAGTTGCGCAGCTTGGCTTGCGCCCATCAGCGTGCTGGGGCTGAGCAGCCGCGCCAGGCCTTCGTCCAGCTCGTCAGCGGCCTGCACACCGCGCGCCGCATACAGCTGTGCCAGCAGCGGATGCACGCCCGCTTGTTGTAAAGCCCAGGCGGCGCGGGGCGGAATATCTCTGACATGTATTTTCATGATGCTCTTATTTTTATAGCTGCTTAAGTAATTTAATCGGGGGCAACGGGCTTAAAAGATGCTTGATTCGACCTAAAACGCTGCGCTTCGCGGTTTCAAAGGTCAGGGCGCTGCTTTCACCGCACAAGCTAACGCGCACGGTAGTGCCCCGCTTTTGCAGCGCTAAAAACTCAGCCAAGTCACCCGCCTCCAGTCGTTCCCAAGCCTGTTGGTACGCCGCCCAGTCGTTGGCCAAGGCAGCCGGGGCCAGGCCTGTGCTGGCTTTTACCTGCGGGTTGGGCGCTGGCGGTTTACTCAAAGCGCCAGAGCCACTGACCCAAAACGAATTGACGCTGCGCTGGCCGCGGGCGGCGCGCTCGTCGTTGATGGGGTGGGTATACAGCAGCATCTGCATTTCGTTTTGCAGCAGTTTGATCTGTTTTGAAGCGGGCAGCCACCTGTCAACGTTACGGCCCAGCACCCGGTCTAGCGAGGCTGTCGGCAGGCTCGCAAAAACGTCGCCGCGCGCCAACCAGTGGGTGGGGGCGACGTCATGCAGCGTGATGCCGTCACTCTCAAAGTAGGGCTGCATGGCGGCCAGCAGGGTGCGCGACTCAAGCTCGGTCAGCGCCAGCGTGGCCGGGTTGGTCATTGTGGCGTGCTCCCGGCCCATCGCCCAGTGGCAGGGGGTAATAAAGGCCCAACCCTTATCTGAACTGGCGCTCGCCTCAAGCGCTGCCCAGGCAATCAAGCCATCGGGGCTGGTTTTCATGCCCATGGCTTTTGCCCATACCCTTTCGTGCGGTGGCGACAGGCTGTCAATTTGCCCCGTATCGGTGTCCACCAGCTTCATGCCGCCAAGCAATTCGCCCAGATTTTTAAGCGTCAGGCGGGTGACAACCGGCAGCCAGTCGTCACCACTGCAGCGGGCAAACGGAACAATCAGGTGGGGTGTGGGGTCAACAGGCATGGTGATATTGTCCGGGATGCCACAATTGAAGGTTATGCAACTTCCTTACGAACTGATTTTGGGCTGGCGCTACACACGCGCTGGCCGAGCCACCCGGCGCAACGGTTTTATCTCTTTTATCTCTGGCGTGTCGATGCTGGGCATTGCGCTGGGCGTGGCGGCACTGATCATTGTGCTAAGCGTGATGAACGGGTTTCAAAAAGAGGTGCGTGACCGCATGCTGGGCGTCATCTCACACATCGAAGTCTTTGCGCCCAACGGGGCGGCGCTCCCAGACCCACAGAAAACGCTGGCTGAGATCAAAGCCAACAAAAACGTCGTAGGCGCTGCTACTTTCATAGCAGCTCAAGCCCTATTGGCTAGGGGCGAGGACATGAAAGGCACACTGGTGCGGGGGATTGACCCGACACTGGAAGGGCAAGTCACTGACCTGGCCGCCACATCGGGACCGACGCTGGCCAAGCTGGTGCCCGGTGAATTTGGTGTGGTGCTGGGCGGGGAACTGGCGCGCTCGATGGGCGTGCGAGAGGGGGACAGCGTCACGCTGATCGCGCCCAGTGGTCAAGTCACCCCCGCTGGTGTGGTGCCGCGTTTAAAGCAAATGACGGTCGTGGGCACCTTTGATTCTGGCCACTATGAATACGATTCCGCCTTGGTCATGCTGCATCAAGACGATGCGGCCAAAATTTTCAGGTTGGAGGGGCCAACGGGCATCCGCATCAAGCTCAAGGACCTGCACCAGGCGCGCGAGGTGGCGCTGGAGCTGTCGCGTTCATTAACCGGCGATTTGTTGATACGCGACTGGACGCGGCAGAACAAAACCTGGTTTGCAGCCGTCCAGTTAGAGAAACGCATGATGTTCATCATCCTCACACTCATCGTGGCGGTGGCAGCCTTTAATTTGGTGTCAACGCTGGTGATGACGGTGACCGACAAACGCGCTGACATCGCCATTTTGCGCACGCTGGGTGCCAGCCCAAAAAGCATCATGGGCATATTCGTAGTGCAAGGCGCGATGGTGGGTGTGATTGGCACGCTGGCGGGCTTGCTGCTGGGCTTGGGCGTAGCCTTCAACATCGATGTGCTGGTACCCGCGCTGGAGCGGCTGCTGAACGCCAGCTTTTTGCCTAAAGACATCTACCTCATCAGCCGCATGCCCAGCGAGCCGCAGTATGCCGACATCATGCCGATTGCGGTGATCGCCTTGATACTGGCATTTTTGGCCACGTTGTACCCGAGTTGGCGTGCGAGTCGTGTAAATCCGGCGGAGGCACTGCGCTATGAGTGATGTTGCCCCCACGCTCCCCACTTCGTGTGGTTCGCTGCCCCCCGAGGGGGCCGCTGCGCCTGCGGCCCGGCAAAGCCGGTTCCGCGGCCCCTGTTTGAAGGGAAAAAACTCGTGACTTCACCAAATACCAGCAACGCGGTTCTTAGTGCAACTAACCTGACCAAGCGCTTCATCGAAGGCCGCTTGGATGTCACCGTGCTCCAAGGCGTTGACCTGCAAGTCAACCCCGGTGACACCATCGCCATCGTTGGCGCATCTGGATCTGGCAAAAGCACGCTGCTGCATTTAATGGGCGGGCTGGACGCACCGACCAGCGGGCAAGTGGTCCTGAAGGGGCAAGACTTGTCAACGCTGTCGGCCCAAGTCCAAGGCCAGTTGCGCAACCAGCACCTGGGTTTTGTGTACCAGTTCCACCACTTGCTGCCCGAATTCAGCGCACTTGACAACGTCGCCATGCCACTCTGGATTCGCCGCCTGGCCCCCGAAAAATGTGCGCAAGTAGCTACTAAAATGCTAGCAAGTGTTGGCCTGGAAGGCCGCCTGCATCACCGCCCCGCCGAGCTGTCAGGTGGCGAACGCCAGCGTGTAGCGATTGCACGCGCACTCGTCACCCAGCCAGCCTGCGTATTGGCCGATGAACCGACCGGCAACCTTGACCGGACAACCGCAGAAGGCGTGTTCGAGCTCATGCTGCAACTCGCCCGTGACCAGGGCACGGCTTTCATCATGGTCACGCACGACGAGACCTTGGCAGCGCGCTGTGCGCGGCGGTATCGGTTGGTTCAGGGGCGGTTGTCCGAACATGACTGACCACTACACCACCCTAGGCTTGAACAGCGCCGCTACGCTGGCCGACATCAAAAAGGCATTTCGCCAAAAGGCGTCTTTTTATCATCCCGACAGAAACACCGCAGACGACGCTTCGGCGCGCTTTCGGGCAGTGCAAGAGGCTTACGATGTCTTGTCAGATGCTGACAAGCGCCAGGCTTATGACGACAACCGCCGCCGCAGCTTGCTGGATAACCCGTTAGAAACAGCGCAAGAGATTTGGCAGACGTACTTCAAATCGCTGGTTTAACTTTGCGCTTTTGCCCTCAATTACAAAAAATATGAACATATCCAACTTTTTTACTGACTTGCGCTCGGCTTACCAAGCCGAATTGGAAGACTTGAGCCAGGATTCTGAAGGCAAGGACGTGCTGAAAAAGCGCCTGGCTGACAAGCGCGGCGAGATTGACTTTTTGGTCAAAATGATGGAACTCAGCCCCGAAATGGTGGCCGTGGTCTTTTATCAGGCATTTACCTTCAGCAAGCCCGCCGTGATGGACGACTTGCTCAGCTTTGAGGCAGATGAATTGCCTGACTGGACAGGCTTGGCTCAAGATATTCAAATCGCGCCTTGGGCAAAAGGCCTGGTTGACAAGGTGCTCGGCGAGCCCGGTGGCCAGCGGTTTTTAACCCTGGCTGCCCTGCTCGAATACATGGCGGGCAAACCCGTCACCCAGGCTGCCCATGCAGCCGATGAGTCAGACGACGAAGAAGAAGAATTTGACGGCGATGCTGAAGAACGTGCAGACGCCAAAGCCCGCAAAGAAGCCGCCGAAGATTGGATGGTCGGCCAAGGCTTTGACAGGAAAGAATGAGTATGAGCAATCTCGCACTGATTGAAAAAACCCAAACCCTGATTGCCGCTGGCGATATTTCAGGCGCCGAAGGCGCGTTGGTTGAGCTGGCCGATGCCGAGGGCGACGGCGCGCTGATGGTGGTGCTGGAGCAACTGCCCGCCAAAGACGTGCTGGCCATCATTCGTGAATACGACAACTCGAAAGAATCGGTCATCAATTTGCTCGTCACGCCTGAGCAGTTTGCGCGCGCGGTGGTGATTGAAAAGCAATACAAAGACTTGACCCGAATGCACCTGCGCGGCATGGTCAATTCCATTATTTTCAGAGACGAAGCTGACCCGATTGCGTTTTTAACGGCGATTGGCGACCTTGAAGGCGGAAGTGACGCTCTGGCCGATTACTTTTCTGAAAAGTGGAGCAGGGTAGAGGCATTTGCGCGTACCGGCTCGTTCGATGCGATGGATGACCACGGCGACATGCTGTCACAAGACGAGTTATTTGCCAAAGCGTACGAGAAGCCCAAGCTCGAACTGGATGAAGTCGCCGACAAGGACTGGATGCAACTGGCCTGGCTGCTGCGTTACGAGTTGCCTGATTTGTTCATTGAAATGCTGCTGGTGCTGCGTGCCAAAGCCAGTGCGTTTGATGCCGGTTTTGGCGAGGCCGAAGATGCTGAAGAAGACGACGGCAAGGTAGAAACCGGCGACACCGACCGCGGTAACGTCACGCCCGCCAAGCGCGACTCTGACGAGGAGTCAGCGATTTAATGGCAGCCACGCCAACGCCAACGCCATCCGGCGCAGCGGCGTCGCTGTCGTTGTACGACGCGCGGCCGTTTTTTGAGAAAGCCTTGCAATACGGCGTTCAGCACCACATCATCGACAGCGAAAAAATAGACGCCATTAACGCCGATGCGCCCAAGGGCATGGTGCAAATTGCGCGTTACTTTGGCACTGAATTTTTACGCCCCGAGCTTGAGAAAGCCATGGGCCGCATGGTCAATCTGGTCAGCTTGTATTTGGCGCATACGCATGATGGCGACTTGCATGAAGCTGCGGTTTCATTGCGTGACCATTCGTTTTTATCGCGCTCCAAAGGCGGTTCTGACTTGCTGAAAGCCATGATTGCCAAGCCGCAGAACAGCCACTTTGGCATGAATGAGCAGGGCGGCTTCAGGGACGACCATATTCCCCAATTGGCCAAATGGTCGCTGTGCAGCTTGGCCGATTACCAGGCAGAGCTGGCCAAACGCGAGCAGGTGGCGCTGGTGATTGATGCCGCCATCTGGTTTGCCAATGAGCTGGGTCTGGATGCTGATGACCTGGAAGAGGCCGGAAAGGATGCAGAAGCCGTGATTCGCACCTCGTTGCTGGTGATGGCATGCCGGGGTACCAAGCTGCCCGACTGGGTGGCTTTTGACAAACTGGTGGCTGGTTTACGCACCAGGTTTGCGGGCAAATCGCAAGCGTTGGAAATCGCTTTGCCTAAAAAGCTGCCTGCTGCGTATCATGGCTTGGTAGTTGGTGTGCAGCAATCCATCATGCGGGATGCGCCCAAAATTCTGGATACCAAGCTGCCCACAAGAAAGCTATTTGATCAGACCCCCGCTTTTATGGGGCGGTATTTTTGGCTGGAAGATGGCTTGAGCGAAGTCGATCACCATGACCGCAGCGTGTCGAGTGCCTGGGCCAAAACTACGGGCGGCCACACCGATGATGGCTCGTTACTGACGCTGTTCTTTTGCCTGGCGGCGCACGCTGCACCCAAAACTGTTTTGACTGAAAAAAGCGCTACAACACTGATTCGCAAAATTCAAAAAACGGGTTTTAAGCCTGAAACGGCCACTGATTACATTTGGACGCACGCACCCGCGCTCTACCAAAGTGATTACGCGCTGCTGTGGTCAAACTTTGTCGGCGAAGCGCAAGGGCTGCTGTTGAGCGATTCAGTCGGCGCTTTGAATGATGCGCTGGCTTTGCTGCGGCGTGAATGCAATTTAAAGTAGTGCTTACAAAATCCGGTTGAACCAAGCCAGCGACAACCCGGCCGACAGCAAAGCAAACGCGGCTGCCACCAGTGCCAGCAAGCCAGAAATTTCGGTCTCCTTTTTCACTACCGTCAAGCGTGAGCTGAGAGACTCGTAGACCTTCTTCAAGTCTGCGGCTGTCCCTGCATAAAAGTATTCAGCCTGCGTGTTGCGCGCAATCCCTTTGAGGGTTTCTTCATCAAGCTTGACGCGCATCGACCAGCCTTCAAAACCAATCGTTTCACCATCAACCGTACCCACGCCCACGGTGTAAATGCGTACGCCCCGGTCGGCGGCGGCTTTGGCCGCGTCCATGGAGTCAACGCCCGTGGTGCGTTGGCCATCTGTTAGCAAAATAATAGCAGCGGACGTATAAGAACCGGGGGCCACCGGCACAAAAGGCTTCTTTTCTTTGCCATCCTTACCTACTGCGGCTTGCTGGTCAATCGCGACGCCGCGTTGGCGGTCGCGGCCCGCCATCATGGACTGAACGTCAATGCCGGCATCCGGGAACAGCTCAGACAGTGACACCACGATACCGTTGCCAATGGCCGTGCCGCGCTGCAACTGAAACTTGTCAATCGCTGCGACCAGGTCTTCGCGGCTCAATGTGGGTGGCTGCACGACGGACGCCGTGCCCGCAAACGCCACAATGCCAACCCTGATGTTGCGCGGCAGCTCCGCTAAAAATGCCTTGGCTGCATCTTGAGAGGCCACCAGACGATTGGGCTTGACATCCGTGGCCCGCATGCTGCCCGACACATCCATGGCCAGCATGATGGTTTGCTGGTCAGACGGTAGCGTGATCACGGCAAACGGCCTGCTCGATGCGACAAACATGGCAGCCAACGACAACAAAAACAGCAGCGGCGGAATGTGCCTTTTAAAGCTTTGGCCCTTGCCCATGGCCTCGCGCACAATCGACAGGCTGGCATAGCGCAGTGCCATTTTTTTCTTGCGGCGCAGCAGCCAGACGTAAAGCAGTACCAGCGGCGGCAACAGCAACAAAAGCCAGAGAAATTCAGGCCATAAAAAAATCATCGGGGCGGTCATGTGTGATGTCCTTGATTCGGCTTGCTTCAGCTTGATTTGCTATTTCGACGTTTCACTTTTACGCGGCGCGCAGTAAATGCGCTGGCAATCCGCCGCCGGCAGACAGGCGGGCCCGGCGTTTGCGCAAATCGGTAAAGCGCATCAGTGCCTCGACCAGGTCGCCATCGGTGGCAAGCTCCAGCGTGTCCACACCGGCTTTGGTCAGAGACTGCCGAAGGTCAGATTCGCGCTGCGCCGCAATATGGGCAAAGCGTTTGCGAAAGCCCTTGTCGCTGGTATCTACCAGCAGTTGCTCACCGGTCTCTAGATCCGTGATGGGGATCAAACCCAGGTCAGGCAAGCTCAGTTCCATTGGGTCAACCAGGCGTACAGCTGTGACTTCATGGCGCTGTGCCAACATACCCAGCGGCTTGTCCCAACCTGTCTCGCTGATGAAGTCAGACACCACAAAAATCGTGGAGCGGCGGCGAATTTGCCTGGCGGCGGAATCCAGCAATTCATGCAATTTTGTGGGGCCCGCCTGTTTTGCATCGGGCCGCGCTTGCAGTGTGTGCAGCAGCTGAAGGACGTGCTGCCTGCCACTGCGCGCAGGAATCACGGTATCCACGCCGGAGCCATACAGCATCGCGCCCACGCGGTTGCCATGGCGGGTCAACACCCGCGCCAACGCACCGACAAATTCAGCTGATAACCCTCGTTTACGCTGCTCGCCTGAGCCAAAATCCATCGATGGACTTAAATCAAGCAAAAACCAGGCGCTCATTTCGCGGTCTTCGGTAAAAACGCGCACATGCGGTTGCTGCAAGCGGGCGGTGACGTTCCAGTCAATGTGCCGTACATCGTCATGGTGCTGGTATTCGCGCAGGTCAGCCAGGTCCATACCCGTGCCGCGCAGCAGCGTGCGGTAGTCGCCTTGCAGCAGGCCGTCCAGACGGCGCAAAACCGTCCATTCAAGGCGGCGCAGCAGCTGCTCTGCGCCTTCTTTTGATTTAGGCAGCGCGTTGCTCATGCAGCCACTCCACGGGATGCGTCATGAACTGTCTTATTCAAGCAGGGGCCGCGGAACCGGCTTTGCCGGGCCGCAGGCGCAGCGGCCCCCGAGGGGGGCAGAGAGTTACACGAAGTGAACGAACGTGGGGGCATCATTTCTAGGCTGCGAGTTGCTCATGGGCTAGCGGCCTCGCAGGTTGCGGAATTTTGGCCATGATTTTTGCAACGACGGCATCAGCGCTTAAACCCTCAGACAGCGCCTCATACGACAACACCAAGCGATGGCGCAGCACATCCGGCACCAGGTCGGCCATGTCTTCTGGCAGTGCATAGCTGCGGCCACGCAGCATGGCCAGGGCGCGTGCGCCTTCGGTCAAATTGATCGTGGCGCGGGGGCTGGCGCCAAAGGTGATGAATCGCGCCAATTCTCTCATGCCGTGCCGGTCTGGGTAACGGGTGGCAGAGACCAATTTCACCGCATACTGCACCAGCGAGGGGTCCACATACACCTGACGGCATTCGGCTTGCAGGGCAGCCAGTTGCTCGGTTGTGGCCACCGCCGCGACGGCCACGGCCGGCCCGGTGACGCGCTGGACAATCACAAATTCTTCCTCATCCGTCGGGTAGTCGACGAGCACCTTCATCATGAAGCGGTCAACCTGCGCTTCAGGCAAGGGGTAAGTGCCTTCAGTTTCAATCGGATTTTGCGTGGCCATCACAAGGAAAGGTGAGGGCACTTTGTGCGTGACGCCCGCAATGGTGACCTGCCGCTCCTGCATCACTTCAAGCAGCGCGCTTTGCACCTTGGCAGGCGCGCGGTTAATCTCGTCAGCCAATAACAGGTTGGTAAACACCGGGCCCAGCGACGTGCTGAAGTCGCCTGTCTTTTGGTTGTAGATGCGCGTACCCATCAGGTCAGCGGGTACCAAATCAGGCGTGAACTGTATGCGTTTGAAATCGCCTGTGATGGTGTTGGCCAGCGTTTTGACGGTCAGCGTTTTGGCCAGCCCCGGCACGCCCTCGACCAGTAAATGCCCCTGAGCCAGTATGGCGACCATCACGCGCTCTAAAAACTTGTCTTGCCCAACGACGATGCGTTTGACTTCGTAAAGGATTTGCTCCATGAGCTGGGCGGTGATTTGGTTTTCTTGCATGGTGGTCTTTTAATTCGGGTTCAAATTCGGGTTTGGGGAGTTGATCAGTTTGGGGACAGAGCAATCGGCTGCTGCGCAGGTCAATTGGTCTGTCCCGCAAAGTTAAAAGGGAGGCATGCCGGCAGCCGACGCGGCGTTTTCAATGGGAACAGCAAAACCGATGCCCACAAATGTCCGCTGCTGATTCGGGTTGTAAATGGCAGTAACAATACCCACCACTTCACCATCCATCGTCACCAGCGGCCCGCCTGAATTGCCGGGGTTGGCGGCAGCGTCAAACTGAATCAGGTTGCTCATCATCTGTTGGCCATCGGGTGATCGAAAGTTGCGTTTAAGGCCCGACACAATGCCGCTGGATGCGGATGGCCCAATGCCAAACGGGTAACCCACCGCCATCACCTGGTCACCGGAGCGCAGGTCAGCGGTGGAGCGCATCGTGGCTGCAATCATGTCATCGGGGATTTTGTGGGCTTGCAACACGGCCAAATCGTTTTCAGGCTGCACCCCTGTGATGGACGCCGTGCTGGTTAATCCGTCTGCAAAGGTGATGTGAATGACATCAGCGCCTTGCACGACGTGCAGGTTGGTCAAGATAACGCCTTTGTCAACAATGACCACGCCCGTGCCCACGCTGCGTTGGTTATCGTCATCGCTTTTGAGCTCTTTGCCGAGTTTGCCGTCTTTGCCGAGCTTGTTTTTGCTGTAACCCACCACCCGAACAACCGACGGGCTGATGGTGTCGTAAGCCTTGGCGGCAGCCGACGGCAGCTGTGTGGTCTCTAGCGTCTTTAACACCGCCGCGTTGATGTCGTCCTGCGTGATCTTGCGCTCGCCCGGCCTGGGCGCGTAGAGGCTAACCGCCAATGCCAAAGCCAGCAGCCCCAAAACTGACCAAAGCAGCTTCAAGTTGCTCAACCGCAGCTGGGATTGCAGAAAAGTCAGATTTCCGGGCGGATTGGGTTGTTGGTTGGCTTTTAAGTCGACTTTTGGGTCGCCCTTTGTGCCGGCTTCACCCAGGGCAGGCTCTGGCTTGGTGTGCAGCTTGTGCTTTGCTGAACTGCTGTAAAGCGCGGGTCTTCTCATGAGTTTGCCTGTCAATTAACGGCTGAAAGTTAAAAATTACCCATCGACTCAACCGTATCACGATTTTTAATTGTCTGCTGCCCAGACGCCTTGGCCATGTGACACTTAACCCATGACGAAATGGATCGATACCCACTGCCACCTGGACGCTGCCGAGCTGCGCGGCGATGTGGCCGATGTAGCCCGTCGCGCCAGCGCTGCGGGTGTGGTGCATTGCGTGCTTCCCGCGGTAGCTGTCAGTAATTTTCAAACCGTGCGGGCTCTGGCCGAGCAATTTGGCTACAGCTATGCGCTGGGCATTCATCCGGTCTGTGTGCCCCAGGCAAAAGAAGCTGATTTAATGACACTGGACGCTGAACTCAAGGCGCGGCTGTCAGACCCGCGCCTGGTTGCGGTGGGTGAAATAGGTCTTGATTTTTTCTTGCCAGAGCTGACGGCGCCCGCCATGCGCGAGCGGCAAGCGTTTTTTTACCGGGCGCAACTCAAATTGGCACGTCAATACCGGCTGCCCGTGATCTTGCATGTGCGGCGCTCGGCCGACGCGCTGCTCAAACATTTGCGGCAGATTCAACCCGCAGGCGGCTGGCGCGGCATTGCCCATGCCTTCAACGGCAGCCAACAGCAGGCTGAAGAATTCATCAAACTGGGCTTCAAACTCGGGTTTGGCGGCGCGGTGACTTTTGAGACGGCACGCCAGCTGCGTCGGCTGGCGGTTGATTTGCCTTTGGACGCGCTGGTGATGGAAACCGATTCACCTGACATCCCGCCGCATTGGCTGTACACCACGGCCGCTGACCGGACCCAAGGCATGCCCCAGGGCCGCAATGAGCCTGGCGAGCTGCCGCGTATGGGGCAGCTTGTTGCAGACTTGCGCGGCATCACAGCTCAGGCCTGGGCTGGCGCCACGACAACCAATGCGTTGCATGCCTTGCCCAAACTAAGCGGGTTGCTGTCATGCTGACAGGGCTGGCACCGCTGGTGTCACACCAGACGCGTTTGCTGATTTTGGGCAGCTTCCCGGGTGTGGTGTCTTTGAAAGCCCAGCAATACTACGGCCACCCCCAAAATCAGTTCTGGCGTGTCTTAAATGCTGCTTTAGGTGAAAAATGTGCCCTTGGCCCGCTCAATACCTACGCAGCTAGCTATCAAATTCGCAGTGAGTGGCTGCTTGCCAATAAGCTTGGGGTGTGGGACGTGTACGCCTGTTGCGAGCGCGAAGGCAGCCTGGACAGCAAGATTCGCCATCCGGTGTTGAATGATTTTTCTACATTGCGAACGCTTTGCCCGAATCTGCAAGCGATTGCACACAACGGCGGGGAGAGCTTCAAGCATTCAAAACACACTGCTTTGCTGGGTTTGCCGGTATATAAACTTCCTTCGACCAGCCCGGCCAATGCGTCCTGGAGCTTTGAGCGGAAGCTGGCTGCATGGCGTGAGGTGTTTGAAAAATGCGAGATCAAAGTTTGAGGGAACAAATACGGGCTTGTGATTTTTTCTAAGGAAGCTCTGCATTAATCAGTCAGTTGTGCGCTCAACGTAAAAGTCAGTCTTTGTGCAGAAATGTTGGCATCACAAAAACACCGCCCACAAGATCAAGCCCGGTAAATCGCATTGCTGTATTCGGGAAACTGCCATCCACCGTACTTGGCATAACGAGGCGTGGTGGTTTGACCAGCAAATCAACGGCGCCAACACTGAAGGCTTGTTTTGCATCACTTATCTTTGGATTGTTAAAACTCACATCGGTTGTGCACACGCAAGCTGTGCAGGGCTAGAATGACTATTTAAAGCGTATTTTTCGACTCAGGCCCAATAAATACGCGAATAAACTGCTTCTTTTTTAATAGCGTACAAGCTTATTTTGACGACCCAAAAAACCTCAATAAAGCCCCTCTCGTTACCCGAAGTCAACTTCTCCGACTACGGCGATGTGCGCTATCTGCACCTGGGTACGCTGTGGGTACAGGGCTCCATGCTGATCGACGAGCCGTATGAGATTGAGCTGGAATATGTGCAGCGCATGATGGCGGGGCTGCTGTTTTTTGATCCACTGACGGTACCCAAACTGCACGCCATGCAGTTGGGTCTGGGCGCAGCCACGCTGACCAAATTTTGTTACAAAAAACTTCGCATGACCTCCACTGCGATTGAAATTAATCCGCAGGTCATCAGTGCTTGCCGGACCTGGTTCAAACTGCCCAAAGACGACAAAAGGCTAACAGTGATTGAGGCGGACGCTGCGCTGGAAATCCAAAAACCGAAGCATTTGGAAACGGTTGACCTGCTGCACGTGGATCTGTATGACCACGAAGCCGCGGCGCCAGTGTTGGACAGCACCGAATTTTATGAGCATTGCTACCAACTGCTGGCAGAAAACGGCGTGATGACGGTTAACTTATTTGGTCGAAATGCTAGCTACGAGCAATCGCTCAGCAAAATAGCGGAGGCTTTTGGCCCGCAAGCGATTTGGGCTTTCAGGCCCACCAAAGAAGGCAATACCGTGGTGTTGGCGCAGCGTGAGCCAACGCGGCCCGAACGAAGTGATTTGCTGATGCGAGCTGCTGACATTGAGTCGCGTTGGGGCTTGCCCGCTAAAAAGTGGCTACGGCTGTTCAAACCCGTGGTCTGAACCGGTGATCTAACCCGGGCTGCCGGTCAGCGATGCGTTAAAGTCCAAAGCATGAGCGCCATCCCCAGCATGTCCCCACGTACAACAGCAAAAAATACGCATGTGGGCCCTCTCGACTGGCGCACGTTGGTGGAGTGGTTGGGTGAAGACGGCATCATCAGCCCGGCCGAGTCGGCGCGAACAATTGCCCGGTGCTCGCAGGTGCAAAGCGCGCAACCTCCTTTGATTCGTCTGGCCAGTGTCAGCATGACGCGGGTAATAGACGGCAAGCCGCTGGACATGGAAACCATGGCGCAATGGCTGGCGGGTCGTGCCAAACTCAATTACCTGCGAATAGATCCGTTGCGTGTGGACGTGGGCAAGGTTGCCGACGCCATGTCGGCCGTTTATGCTGAGCGCCACAAAATTTTGCCTGTGCAGGTCACGCCAACCGAAGTAGTGGTGGCTACGTCAGAGCCGTTCATCACCGACTGGATCAGTGAAGTCGAGCGCCAGTCTAAGCGCACCGTACGTCTGGTGGTGGCCAATCCGCTGGACATTACCAAATACACGGCTGAATTTTTCTCGCTGGCCAAGTCGGTCAAAGCAGCGATCAAATCAGGTGGCAACGCGGGGGGAGCCAGTTTTGAGCAACTGGTCGAGCTGAACAAAACCAGCAAGCAGCTGGACGCCAACGACCAGGGTGTGGTGCAGGTGGTGGACTGGCTTTGGCAATACGCGTTTGACCAGCGCGCCAGTGATATTCATCTGGAGCCGCGCCGCGAGCAGGGCGTGATACGGTTTCGCATCGACGGCATATTGCATCTGGTTTACCAGTTGCCGATGGGCGTGCACAACGCCATGACGGCGCGCATCAAGCTGCTGGGCCGCATGGACGTGGTCGAAAAGCGCCGCCCGCAAGATGGCCGCATCAAAACCCGCAACCCGCGTGGCGACGAGATTGAAATGCGCTTGTCCACATTGCCCACCGCGTTTGGCGAAAAAATGGTGATGCGTATTTTTGACCCGGATTCGACCGCCAAAGACCTGGACGCGCTGGGTTTTGCTGACCATGACGCCAAGCGCTGGGAGGCGCTGGTGCAGCGGCCGCATGGCATTATTTTGGTGACGGGGCCCACGGGCTCGGGTAAAACCACCACGTTATATTCAACGCTCAAACGCCTGGCGACCGAGGCCGTCAACGTCAGCACGGTGGAAGACCCGATTGAGATGATTGAGCCGTCTTTTAACCAGACACAAGTCCAGCCGCACCTGGACTTTGACTTTGCAGAAGGCTTGAGAGCCCTGATGCGCCAGGACCCCGACATCATCATGGTGGGCGAAATCCGGGACTTGCAAACGGCGGAAATGGCGGTGCAAGCTGCACTGACCGGGCATTTGGTCTTCAGCACCCTGCACACCAACGATGCGCCGTCGGCGGTGTCGCGCTTGATGGAGCTGGGCGTGCCAGCTTATTTGCTCAATGCCACCTTGTTAGGGGTTTTGGCGCAGCGCCTGGTACGCACTTTGTGCAGCAATTGCCGTGAAAAAGACGAAGCCGCATCAAGAGAGGCGTTGACCGAATTGGTTAAACCTTGGCAACTTAACGGCGGTTACAGGCCTTACAAACCCGTGGGTTGTGTCGATTGCCGGTTGACGGGCTTTAAAGGTCGTCTTGGTCTTTACGAATTGCTGACGGTGACTGAAGCCTTCAAAGAAAAAGTATCCAAAGAACCAAATATCGACGCACTGCGCAGGCAGGCAGTGTCCGACGGCATGCGGCCACTGCGGCTGGGCGGCGCCCTGAAAGTGGCTGAGGGGCTGACCACGATCGAAGAAATATTGGCGTCGACACCACCCATGGCGTGAGCCGGCGGGGCTGGCAGCAGGATCAGCAAGAGCAATTGGGGCAAGCCGGGAACCTATAGGTGAAAGCCACATGGCGCGCGCGGTTAAATGGCTGCAAAATCAATTAATCCAAAATTTACCGAGGAGACCAGTTGTGAATATCAAGAGTCAAAAAGACTTTTTTTCCGGCCTGATGTTTATGGGTGTGGGCAGTGCGTTTGCGTGGGGCGCGACCACCTATAACGTTGGCACAGGCGCGCGCATGGGGCCGGGTTACTTTCCACTCATGTTGGGTGTGCTGATGGCTGTTTTGGGCGCAGCGATCACTTTCAAGGCGCTGGTGGTTGAAACCGCTGGCGGCGACAAGATTGGTAGCTGGGCCTGGAAACCGCTGGTCTTCATCATTTTGGCCAATCTTGTTTTTGGCATTTTGCTCGGCGGCCTGCCCAGCATCAAGTTGCCCGCCATGGGTCTGGTCGCGGGTATTTACGCGCTGACCTTTATCGCCAGCATGGCAGAGCCGGGCTGGAAGGTTAAAAACACCTTCATTTTGGCAACCGTACTGGCCATTGGCAGCTACATGGCATTTGTGGTGGTGCTCAAGCTGCAGTTTCCGGTGTGGCCTGTCTTTTTGTCGCTTTGAGCTGATCAATAAAAACTAGGATAAAAAATGGATCTGATCGCAAATCTTTCCTTGGGCTTTGGTGTGGCGTTCACGCCCATCAATTTGCTGTACGCCTTTGTAGGCTGCATATTGGGTACGTTGATTGGTGTGCTGCCCGGCATTGGTCCCGTTGCCACAATTGCCATGTTGTTGCCTGCCACCTATGCGCTGCCGCCTGTGTCAGCATTGATCATGCTGGCCGGTATTTACTACGGTGCCCAGTACGGCGGCTCCACTACAGCCATCTTGGTCAATTTACCGGGTGAATCTTCATCGGTGGTGACATGCATCGACGGCTACCAGATGGCTCGAAAAGGTCGAGCGGGGCCTGCACTTGCAGCGGCAGGTATTGGCTCGTTTTTTGCAGGTTGCGTCGGTACATTGATCCTGGCAGCCTTCGCGCCACCGCTGACTGAGCTGGCCTTTAAATTTGGCCCTGCTGAATATTTTGCATTGATGATTCTTGGCCTCATCGGCGCTGTGGTGCTGGCGTCGGGCTCATTGCTCAAGGCCATTGCCATGATTGTTTTGGGTTTGCTGTTGGGCCTGGTGGGCACCGACGTCAATTCGGGCGTGGCACGCTTTAGTTTTGATATTCCCGAGTTGACCGACGGTATCGGGTTTGTGGTCGTGGCAATGGGTGTGTTTGGCTACGGCGAGATCATCAGCAATCTGGCACAACCTGCAGATGACCGCGAGGTTTTTACGGCCAAAGTGACGGGCTTGTTTCCGACCAAGCAAGACTTCAAAGACATGGCGCCCGCCATGTTGCGCGGCACGTTTTTGGGTTCGGCACTGGGCATATTGCCGGGTGGTGGTGCTTTGCTGGCGGCGTTTGCAGCCTATGCGCTTGAAAAGAAGATGAAGATGAAGCCGGGCGAAGTGCCGTTTGGCCAAGGCAATATTCGTGGTGTTGCAGGTCCAGAGTCGGCCAACAACGCTGGCGCGCAGACGTCGTTCATTCCGTTGCTCACGCTGGGTATTCCACCTAATGCGGTGATGGCATTGATGGTTGGCGCCATGACGATTCACAACATTCAGCCGGGCCCGCAGGTCATGACCAGTAATCCCGAGCTGTTTTGGGGCCTGATCGCCTCGATGTGGATTGGCAACGCGATGCTGATTATTTTGAACCTGCCGCTGATTGGCATGTGGATCAAGCTGTTGACCGTGCCTTATCGCTACCTGTTTCCGTCGATTGTGCTGTTTTGCGCGATCGGTGTGTATTCGACCAACAACAACACCTTTGACATCTGGACGGTCGGTGCGTTTGGTGTGATTGGTTACCTGTTTGTCAAGTTGGGCTGCGAGCCTGCACCTTTGCTGCTGGGCTTTATTTTGGGCCCGATGATGGAAGAGAATTTGCGCCGTGCGCTGCTGCTGTCACGCGGTGACTGGAGTGTGTTCGTGACGCGTCCACTGTCGGCGGGATTGCTGGCGGCTGGGTTGTTGATGCTGATCATCGTCCTGCTGCCGTCCGTTAAAAATAAACGAGAAGAGGCCTTCGTCGAAGACTGACCGAGGCAAGCGTTGAAAAAAAGGCACCTTCGGGTGCTTTTTTTATGGGCGTTTGAAAGTGAGCCGAGCTTTAGGCCGCCATGCCTGCGCCACAATAAGGGCAAATAAGGTTTTTATGGCTTTGAACCCCTACCCTCAGCGGCAGTCGCTGCACAACGAAATTCATGCCCGTCCGCCGGAGTCAATGACGGCACCATCGGCGGTGTCACATGTGGTGATGCTGGTGAACTCTGCGGAGCGTGCCGCGTCGCGCGCGCATGTGGCGGAATTGCTGCGTAACCAGCATTTGCCGATGCCGGACGCCTCATCGACACACTTGCGCATGGATCTGGGCTTGTACCGTTTGCGCTGGGAACTGCACACCGAATTTGTCACCTGGACTTTCATCCGGCAGCTAGACGCCGCGCCCATCACAGGCCAAGTCCCGACAACAGCCAGCCAGGTGGTACCGCAGGAATGGCTGGCCGCCTTGCCCGGCCAATGTTTGGCCAGCATGCATGTGTGGGCGCTGCCGAGCCGGGCAGAGGGAACGGATGATCTGGTCAAACACGTCATGCATGAAGACTCCCTGGTGGCCTCTACAGTTGCGGACGGTTATGCCGAGCTTTATACCGACTTTGCCATCCACGCCGACGGGTTTTCGCGCATGTTGCTGCTCACCGGCGGTATTTCGACCCGCCGCCTGGGCCGGCTGGTGCAGCAACTGCTGGAGATTGAAACCTACCGCATGGCCGCACTGATGGGGCTGCCTGCTGCGCGTGAAGCGTCTGAAGTGTTGGGTAATGCCGAGCGTGAGCTGGCAGAGTTGGCCGGGTCGATTCGCAGTGCCAGCCGTGACGAAGAACCGCAGCTGCTGGACCGGCTGACCCGGCTGGCAGGCCAGGTTGAAAGTCAGCACGCCACCAGCCATTCACGGTTTTCAGCCAGCAGCGCCTACTTTGAACTGGTGGACAAACGCATTGATGACATTGCCGAATCGCGCCTGGCCGGCTTGCAAACGATCCGCGAGTTCATGGACCGGCGCTTGAGCCCGGCACGCAGCACCTGTCAGTGGGCCACCCGTCGGCAAGACGCGCTGAGCCAACGCGTGTCCCGCATCAGCAACTTGCTGCGCACGCGGGTAGAAATTGAGCAGCAGCAAAGCAGCCAGGCACTGCTAGGTGCAATGAACCAGCGCCAGGGACTGCAGCTTAAATTGCAGTCAACCGTTGAGGGCTTGTCGGTGGCGGCGATCACCTACTACATCTCCGGGCTGGTGTACTACGTGGCGCGCGGTGCCAAAAACATAGGCTGGCCGGTGACGGCAGAGACGACCACGGCAATGGCTGTGCCATTGGTGGTTTTGGTGGTCTGGTTATTGCTCAGGCGCTTGCACAACAAAGTCTTTGAAACCTGAAGGAACACCCATGAAACGTCGTGATTTGATTTTGGCTGCCCCTACAGTGGCAACTGCCGCTGTGCTGGGTTGGGCCCCCGGGCTGGCGCTGGCGCAAAGCTATCCGGCGAAACCTGTGAGGTTGATTGTGCCTTTCCCTGCGGGTGGGGCGACCGACATCCTGGCGCGGGCGTTGTCACAAAAACTCGGTGAAAAAATCGGGCAGGCCGTTGTGGTAGACAACCGGCCCGGCGCAGGCGGCACGATTGGGGCGGATGCTGCTTCTAAATCTGCAGCAGATGGCTACACATTGCTGCTGGCCACCAGCAGCACGCACAGCATTGGCCCGGCGATTAACCCAAAAATCCCCTACAACGCGGAAGCCGACTTCACGCCCATTGCCTACGTGGCCTCATCGCCCAACATTGTGGTGGTGCCCACCACGCTGCCCGTTAAAACCATGCGCGAGTTCATTGACTATGCGCGTAAAAACCCGGGCAAGTTGAACTACGCGTCCAGCGGTAACGGCACGATTGTTCATCTCACCACCGAGTATTTCAAGGCCCAGTCGGATACTTTTATCTTGCACATTCCGTACCGAGGCACGGCTTTGGCTATACCTGATTTGATCAGCGGCAAGATCGATGTGCTGTTTGACTCGTTTGTGACCGGCATGCCCCACGTCAAGGACGGCAAGCTGCGCGCTTTGGCGGTAACCAGTGCAAAACGAAGTGCTCTTGCACCCGACATGTCCACGGTGTCTGAGGTGTTGCCAGGTTTTGAGTCAGTGACCTGGTTTGGCCTGTACGGTCCCAAAGGCCTGCCGCAAGACCTGACATTGAGAGTCAACCAAGCGGTTAATGCGGCGCTGGCAGATACGGATGTGAAAGAACGTTTTGCCCGCTTGGGCGCAGAGCCTGCAGGCGGCACGCCCCAGGCATTTGCCGCCATGGTGAAGGCTGACAACACCAAGTGGAAAAAAATCATCGCTGACCGCAGGATTTCTCTCGATTAAGGGTGGGGTGATTTTGGCGACAGCCAATACCTTCTTATCTTCATTTATTTTTGTTTATCTTCGTTTTTATGACCTTCAACTACAACAACCCTTACAGCACGACCCGCTTGCCGCTTTTTGCGCGCAACGTCGTGTCCACTTCGCACCCGCTGGCTGCTCAAGCTGGCCTCAGTATGTTGTACAAAGGCGGCAATGCGGTAGACGCTGCCGTAGCCGCTGCTGCAGTCATGACCATTGTTGAACCTGTCAGCAACGGCTTGGGCAGCGATTCGTTTTGTATTTTGTGGGACGGCCAAGAACTGCACGGCCTGAACGCATCAGGCTGCGCCCCCGCCAGCTGGACACCTGATTACTTCACGCGCAAATATGGCGACAGCGCCAGCACGCCGCCCAAGCGCGGGCTGGACTCGGTCACCGTGCCCGGCGCAGTCAGCAGCTGGGTTGCCTTGAGCAAGCGCTTTGGCAAGTTACCGTTTGCCGACCTCATGGCCCCGGCCATTGACATTGCTGAGCGCGGCTATTTATTGCCTCCCGTGGTTCAGCAAAAGTGGGCCGCACCGGTTGACGAATTACAGGGCCTGCCGGGCTTTGCGCAGGCCTTTTTGCCCAAGGGCCGGGCACCGATGGTCGGCGAGCTGTTTCAGTTCAAGGCTGCAGCCCGGGCGCTGCGGGCAATCGCCGAAACCCAAGGCGCGGCTTTTTACAGCGGTGAAATTGCCCATGCCCTGGCAAAATTCTCGCAAGCCAATGGCGGCAGTCTGACGGTAAAAGACCTGGAAAATTTCCAGCCCGAGTGGGTCAAGCCGATTGAAAAAAACTACCGTGGTTACACGTTGCATGAAATCCCGCCCAATGGTCAGGGCATTGCTGCACTGATAGCCCTGGGCATCCTTGACAAATTTGACCTGGCGAGCCTTGCAGTTGACGGTGTTGACTCGCAGCATTTGCAAATCGAGGCCATGAAGCTGGCCTTTGCCGATGTTTACAAATATGTGGCCGAGGGCAAGGCGATGGAGGTAACACCCGCGCAGATGCTGGACGACGCTTATCTTGCGTCCCGCGCCAAATTGATTGACATGAAAAAAGCGCAAGATTTTGGCGCGGGCAACCCGGTCAAAGGGGGCACGATTTACCTCACGGCTGCCGACGAAAACGGCATGATGGTCAGCTTTATTCAGAGCAACTACATGGGCTTTGGCTCAGGCTGTGTAGAGCCCGACTTTGGCATCAGTCTGCAAAACCGTGGCCATGGCTTTAGCCTGCTGGCAGGGGCCAACCAGGTGGCACCCGGCAAGCGGCCTTTTCAAACCATCATTCCGGCCTTTTTGACCCAGCGTGGTCAGCCGGTAATGAGCTTTGGCGTGATGGGCGGCAATATGCAGCCCCAAGGCCACATGCAAACGCTGGTACGCATGTTGGACTATGGCCAAAGCCCGCAAGCCGCGTGCGATGCGCCGCGTTGGCGCTTTAACGCAGGCCTGGAGATCAATGTCGAAGCCGCCATGAACCCCAACACCGTGCAGGCCCTGGCCGAGCGCGGCCACCGCATGGAAGTCATCAATGACTCGTACCAAGACTTTGGCGCCGGCCAGTTTATCTGGCGGGCGGGCGATCCGAAGGTAGAGGGTTACGTGGCCGCCAGTGATGCGCGGCGGGATGGTCAAGCTGTCGGTTTTTAAGCCTATTTAAGTGCCAAAAGACCCGCTGGCCCCTGACGATAGGGCGCAAGTAGCTACTAATACAATAGCAATTAATCGATCACTGGTACCTGGGTTGGCGATGGCTTTGGTCGGTACGCTGGCATTTAGCGGCAAGGCCATCATTGTCAAGCTGGCTTATCGCCACGGGGTTGATGCGGTGACGCTGATCATGTTGCGCATGCTGTTTGCCATGCCAGTTTTCATCGCGATGGCCTGGTGGGCCAGCCGTGGACAAGCCCCGCTGGTGCGCAAAGATTGGGTGGGTGTTGTTTTGCTGGGCTTTAGTGGGTATTACTTGTCCAGCTTTCTGGACTTTGCTGGCCTGGCTTACATCAGCGCGTCGCTCGAACGGCTGATTTTGTACCTGAATCCGACCATCGTCATGCTGCTGGGGCTGGTGCTGTTCAAGCGCCGCACCACGCGCAGGCAGTTGGTGGCGGTTGCCATCAGCTACAGCGGCGTGCTGCTGGTGTTTGGCCACGAAATCGTTGTGCAGGGCAAGGACGCCATTTGGGGGGCGTTGCTGGTCTTCATGAGCGCCGTCAGTTATGCGCTTTACCTGGTTTACAGCGGCGAAATGGTCAAACGTTTAGGCGCACTGCGGCTGGTTGGGCTGGCCAGCACGGTGGCTTGCGTGTGCTGCCTGCTCCAGTTTGCCCTGCTGCGGCCGCTGACGGTGGCGCTGGTAGCGCCTGAAGTCATGTGGCTGTCGCTGCTGAATGCATCGGTGTGCACCGTACTGCCGGTGGTGATGGTGATGATGGCCATTGAACGCATTGGCGCCAGCATGACCGCACAAGTCGGCCTGTTAGGGGCTATTTCTACCATCTTGATGGGCATCGCTATTTTGGGCGAACCTTTTACCCTGTGGGTTGTCGCCGGTACGGTGCTGGTGATTGCGGGGATATTTGTGTTCAGCTCAACCAAGAATTAGTTCTTTTTCTGCGCCGGTGCGGCTCTGGGCAAAACAGCTTGTGCGCTGCTTCGGTTGCTTAGAGCGGCCAACTTTTGCATGCGCTGGGCAATGGTTAAAGCAGTCTGCCCCGAAAAAGCGTCAAGCCGGGTGCCCATGGCCAGTTCTAGCTGGTTCAGTCGCAACTGTGCAGGTGGGTGGGTGCTGAGTGACAAGGCAAACAAAGCATCATCAGGCGCGGCACTGCGCAGCTGCTGCAACACGGCGACCAGACCGTACGGGTCAAAACCTGCGCGCGCTGCCAGCGCGACGCCGCTGCGGTCAGCCTCCAGCTCATCGCCTTGGTCCAGCCCTTTGGTGTACATGTTGCGGCCCAGTGCCAGCAATTGGCTAGAGACCAAGCCGCCTAAATCGTTTTTGAGCTGGGAGCTGATGACCTGCGTCAACAGGCCGGCGCGGGCGGCTTTGTTTAAGGCAATCAAGTGGTGTTTTGAGGTCACGTGAACCATCTCATGCGCCAAAATTCCCGCCAGCTCAGCCTCATCGGCAACTCTGTCGACCAAGCCTTTGGTGACAAAAATATAGCCGCCCGGTGCCGCAAAAGCGTTGAATCCCGGGTCGTCAAGTACCGCAAATGTCCAGGGCAGATTGGGGCGCGCTGATTGCAGGCTGATCCAGCGGCCCAACTGGTTGACATAGCGCTGCATCATCATGTCTTGCAGCAGCGGTTTGCTGCCCAGCAAGATGGCGCTGAGCTGTTGGCCGATTTGAACTTCGCGCGGCTCATCGATTTGATCAATCGACTGCGACAGTAACTGAAAAAGGTCTCCGCCGCGATTGCCTTGCGCAGATGCAGACGTGTTGGGTGCAAGGCTTGCACCCAGCAGGGCACCGGCCAAACCGCCGGTTGTCGATGGCGGTGCAACGGGTGTGGGCGTGGGTGTGGTCGGCTGTGCGCCGCTTAACAAGGATTGAAACAGGTTCAAAACCTTCGCCGCATCTTGCGCCCATCCAGGGGCCGGTGCAATGCCGATCAATGACGCTACCAGGGTCGCAATTAAGTGTTGTTTCATAGGTTTGTCTCAGTGCTAGGGGCAGTGGCGTGAGGTGTTGGGGTGTCTCAAGGTGGTCAGTTCGACTGCTGCGAGCTGGTGTTGGGCGCTTCAGGCGTGGGTAACGGTTCTACTTGTCGTGTCGCCAAAGCCGCACCAGCCGCAAACTGGCGTGCCTGCACGGCATCTACCCGAAGCGCCTCTGCCTGCGCCACCGCTAGGGCATTGGGTTGTGCATTGTTCAGGTTCTCGGCACCCAGTCCACGTATTCCCAGAGTTGACGTTGCCACGTTGCTGCCGGGCGTCTGGCCTGAGCCGCGATTGAAAAATTGGGTAATGCCGCGCAGCGCGTTGGTACCGATATTGCCTGGTGGGGCAGCGGCGCCCGCAGCTGCGGTCACGTCGAACATGTGAACCCAGCCCAAAGTGTTGTCTGGCGTGCTGACTTTGATCCAGGCACCCTGCTTTTCACCCAGGCGCACGATGGCTGTTTGCAGCGCCAAAGGCATCAGACTGCGCGCTGAATCGCTGGGCCCATCGCGCAGCTGGGCGGCTCGCTTCACCAGCACTGTTTCACCCTGCACCGGGGCCTGCGCCAAGGCTGCTGTGCTCAATACGGCCGCCGCGCACCCTACCCAGCATGTTTTTAGCCCTTGTTTTGTCAGTATCATGGTTCAGCTTTTAGATGATGGAATCAATCAAGGAATTATTATGGATATGGGTATTGCAGGCAAGTGGGCGCTGGTATGCGGCGCCAGCAAGGGCTTGGGCTTGGGCTGTGCAGAGGCGCTGGTACGCGAAGGCGTCAATGTGTTGATCGTGGCGCGTGGTGCAGAAGCGCTTGCGCAAGCTGCTACATATTTAATAGCTACTTGCGCAACAGATTCGGGGGCCAGTGTTGATTTTGTTGCTGCTGACATCACCACGGTTGATGGCCGTGCCGCGGTGTTTGCCGTACGCAAAGATTTCGATATTGTTGTGACCAACGCAGGCGGCCCGCCGCCGGGAGACTTTCGTACGTGGGAGCGTGATGCCTGGATCAAAGCGATCGATGCCAACATGCTCACACCGATTGAACTCATCAAAAGCGTGGTGGACGGCATGGCCGCGCGCGGTTTTGGCCGCATCATCAACATCACCTCCAGTGCGGTGAAGGCACCCATTGATATTTTGGGCTTGTCTAACGGCGCGCGCAGTGGATTGACAGGTTTTGTCGCGGGGGTGTCGCGCAGTTCTCTGGCCGCTAAGGGCGTGACCATCAACAACCTGCTGCCCGGTGCGTTTGATACCGACCGCTTGAAAACCACGATGAAGGGCGCTGCTGAAAAGTCAGGTCAACCGGTTGAGGCGGTCATGGACGCGCGCCGCAAAACCATTCCCGCCCAGCGTTTTGGCACACCGGCAGAATTTGGCGCGATTTGCGCTTTTTTATGCAGCGTGCATGCCGGTTACATGACCGGGCAAAACGTGCTGGCTGATGGTGGGGCTTATTCGGGGACGTTTTAAGTTTTATTCAAACGGGAGAAACTGGAGCATGACGTGTCACTTTTTAAACAGGACCAAAATCGTTTTGGTGCTTTTTGTTGCGGCCTTGTCGCCGTCGCTGCGCGCGCAAGACATTCTCATGACGCCGCAAGAAATCCAGTCAGACTGGGTAGGCAAAACGGTGCTTGGGTTGATAGGCGGTGGCCCACAGGCGGGCAAGACGATTGATTTGCGGCTTAAGGCTGGTGGTGCCGCCGAGGTAACGGGCGCTGTGGTTGACAGCGGCACATGGCGGCTATCTGACAAAGGGTATTGCGCCACCTGGAAGCAAATCCGGGCTGGGCAGGAGCGCTGCTTTACTGTGGTTCGCAAAGGCACCGATCTGCAAGTCCTCAACCCTGACGGCTCATTGAACACCACCATCACTGCCGTCAAATAGCTTTCAGGCCCTGTGTAAGCGGTTTACTGAAACCAACCCATAAGGCGGCGATCGCTGCTTGGAGATGACCTCAGTGACAACTAGTCGAATCAGCGGATGACAGGGTAAAACGTGCTGGCTGACCTGGATTCACCGCCTGCTGGACACCAAAATCCCGCCAACGATCAGCACAAACGCCAGCGCGTGATACAGCTGCGGCAATTCGCCTAGAAACGCGGCTGACAGCAAGGCGGCAATCAGCGGGGTGAGGTTGGAGAAGAAACTGGCCATGGCTGGCCCCACGCGCTGCACGCCCATACCCCAGCAGCGGTAGGCAAGAATGGCCGGGCCAACCGCCACATACAGCAGCACCGCTGCCAACGGCCAGCCCCAGCTGATCTGTGCGTCCGTCAGTGCCCACTCACCTCCTGCAAATACACCTGCCCAGCCCAGACCAAAAACCATTTGTGCCATTAAAAAAGCCGCCCAGTCGCTGCGGATGTCTGCCGGGTCTTTGGGTGGGCTGCCCGCAGGACTGACAAGCAGCCAGCTGTAGAAAGCCCAGGCGATGCTGGCCAACATCATGTAAAAGTCGCCCGCCACGAAACGAATTTGAGCCAGTCCGGCACTGTCGCCCCGGGTTAACACCACCACAACACCGGCCATTGACAACACCGAGCCCATGACCTGCATGCGTGAGATTCGCTGCTTGAAAAAGAGAGTTCCTATCAGCAGCATCCAGACGGGCACGCTGGCGCCGACCAACGTGACGTTTAAGGGCGTTGACGTGTGCAGGGCGAGGTACATCAGCGCGTTGTAGCAACCCACCCCCAACAAGCTCAGCACCAGGTAGCGCCGCCATGCGGGCCACAGGCTGCTGGTCGGTCGCAAAATATGCCAGGTGATGGGCAGCAAAATCAAAAAAGCGATCACCCAGCGCAAAAAATTCAGCGTCATCGGCGGGATCAAATCCGCAGCCAGTCTGCCAACCACCGCGTTACCCGCCCACATCAGGGGCGGCACGGTGAGCAGTAGGGCGGTGGGTAGCGTCACTCGTTGGTTCATGGCAAGACCATAACGCAAAAGCCGCCATGCAAAAGCCGCACCGCAAAAACCGCACCGCAAAAACTGCACCGCTAAAAATCACCAAGCGTGGCAACATAGCGGTTGTTGTACCTTCAACATCCCTATTTATCGAAAGAACAAACATGACAAGCCAAACCTCCAAAGCCATCCGTATCAACCAGCATGGCGGGCCTGAAGAACTGCAACTGGTCGATGTGCAGGTAGGCGAGCCTGGGCCGGGCGAAATTCGCATTCGCCACAAGGCGGTGGGCCTGAACTACATTGATATTTACCAGCGCTCGGGCGTCTACAAGTTGCCGATGCCGCTCAGTATGGGCATGGAGGCGTCAGGCGTGATTGAAGCCGTGGGCGACGGCGTGACGCACCTACAAGTTGGCGACCGCGCTGCTTATGCCAGCCAGCCACCGGGCAGCTACTGCGAGCTGCGCGTGATGCCCGCCAAGTGCGTGTGCAAATTACCCGACGCCATCAGTTTTGAAACCGGCGCGGCCATGATGCTCAAAGGCCTGACGGCTCAGTACCTGCTGCGCAAAACTCTGCCGCAGTCGGGTTTGAAGGCCGGTGACTTTGTGCTGTTTCATGCCGCTGCTGGCGGCGTGGGTTTGATTGCCTGCCAGTGGGCCAGGGCACTGGGCCTGCAATTGATTGGTACCGCAGGCTCCGACGCCAAATGCGCGCTAGCCCTTGCAAATGGTGCATCACATGCTATCAATTACACAACTGAAGACTTTGTGGCGCGCGTTAAAGAGATCACCGACGGCCAAGGCGTGAGCGCGGTGTACGACTCGGTCGGCAAAGACACTTTTTTAAAATCGCTCGATTGCGTCCGCCCCTTTGGCCTGGTTGCCAACTTTGGCAACGCATCAGGCAAAGTCGAGCCGCTGGACATTGGCCTGCTGGCCGCCAAAGGCTCTCTGTACGTGTCCCGGCCCACGCTGTTCACCCACATCGCCAGCCGCGAATCAACCCAGGCCATGGCTGACGATTTGTTTGCGATGGTCGCCAGCGGCAAAGTCAACATCCCGATCGACCAGACCTTTGCTTTGGCCGATATTGCCGAGGCGCACCGCGCACTGGAGGCGCGCAAGACGACGGGCTGCACGATTTTGACGTTGTAGGCTATGACGGATTGGCTGCAAAAGCTGCGGGCTGAAGCGAATCAGCCTCCTTTGGCACCCAGAGTTCCGTTTTATGCTCAAAACATGAAAATCGGCTCTGTAGAGCCCACTTTTATGCATCATTTAGCCCTTCGGCCCCTGAAAACGGGACATGAGCAGCTCTTGAAAGAAGAGCAAACGGGTTGGCACCTGGTGGTGGGAGACGGCGACGTGACGGCTTGCTTAAATCAGCTCGCGGGCCTGATGCGCCATGCGGGTATGGCTGGCGCGTGGCGTGATGAGCAACTGGCGGTACGTGACGAGGCGGGCGTGCAAATCGCCACCATCGAACGCGGCGCGGTGCGGCCCTTAGGCATTGCCACGCTGGCTGTGCACCTGGTGGGGCAAACCTCCGATGGCCGCTTTTGGGTGCAGCAGCGTGCATTAAACAAGCCCAACGACCCCGGCAAGTGGGACACGCTGATGGGCGGCATGGTCAGCGCGCAAGACACGATTGAAACTGCGCTGGAACGGGAAACCTGGGAAGAAGCCGGGCTGCGCATCGCTGACTTGCACAACCTGCGCTACGGCGGCCGCCAAAGCAATTGCCGCCCGTCAAGCGACGGTGCATCGGGCTACATGCAGGAATTTATCGAGTGGTATGTGGCTACCGTGCCCGATGGCATGACGCCTGTCAACCAGGACGGCGAGGTAGCGCAGTTTGTGTTGATGGATACGCAAGAGCTGGTGGCTGCCATGCAGCGCGGGGAATTCACGACAGAGGCGGCACTCATCATGGCCCGCGTGCTTGGTTTGACAGAAAACTAGTCAATCAGCTGGTCGCCGTCATGAAAGGGAAACGGCCCGTCGTGTTGCTCGCTGGCCACCGTGTGGCTGACCAGGCGGCCACCCGCAGGCAGGGCGTGCAGGCCAAAACCTGGTGGTTCCAGTGCCCACAGGGATGCAGCGTCGGGTGCCAAATCCAGGCAAACCTGATGAGCGGGTGAGGGCACAGTAGCCGCCATCGTGCCGCCAAAGCGCACTTGAATCGCGCGGTGCAAGTGGCCGCAGATGATGCGTTCAACATTTGGGTGCTGGGCTATCAACGCCTCCAGTTCTTGCGCACCTTGCAGCAAACCAATGGCATCCATGTGGCCAATCAGGGTCTGAAACGGCGGGTGGTGCATGGCCACGATCACTGGCTTGTTGGCATGCAACTGCAGCTCTCGGGCCAGCCAGGCCAATCGTTCTGCACATAAAAAACCAGCGCTAGCGCCCGTATTCACGGTGTCAAGCGCTATCAATTGAAGACCGCCTACGGGTACGCTGAACTGTATAAATCCGCCCTCACCCAGGTAGGTGTGGTCTGCAAAACTGCGGCGCATCTGATCCCGGTCGTCGTGGTTGCCTGGCATCAAATACACCGGCATGGGCAAAGGCAACAACAGCTCGCGCAAGTGATCGTATTCAGCCGCCCGGCCAAAGTCGGTCAGGTCGCCCGTGATGACGACGGCATGCGGCTGCTGCGGCAATCGCAAAATGCTGTCAACCGCGCGTTTTAAATACGGCGCAGTATCAAGTCGTCCGTAGGCCAGCTTGCCCGGCTCCCGGATGTGCAGGTCAGACAGTTGAACTAAAAGCGTCATGTTGTTCATGGTGATTCGTGACTGGGCATCAGGCGCTCAGGGGCAATGCGTATGCCCACGGTATCGCCCAATTGTGCCAAGTGGTCTCGGCCCACGTCTGCGCGAAGGTTTAGCTTGTCGCCCGCATCAAGCGTTAATTGCACCCTGTCCCCCAGAAAGCTGCGGTGGGTGACAACGGCTTGGCCCCAGCCCGAGCCGCAGGTGCCCACTTCAATGTCTTCAGGCCGCACCAGCACCGCCTTTTGACTGGACCATGCAGCTGGGCAAGTGAGCAGCTGGCCCCCCAGATTGACAACGTTGTCTGCGCAATGTTTGTCGCTTCGTTCAATGCGATTCACACGCCCTAAAAACGTCGCCACAAACGGGTGGCTGGGCGCGCGGTACAGCGCTTCGCCATTCCCCACCTGCACAATGCGGCCCGATTGCATCACTGCCAGGCGGTCAGCAATGGCGAGTGCTTCTTGCTGGTCATGGGTCACGTACACCGCCGTGATGTGAAGGCGGCGCAGCATGTCGGCCAGCTCGTCACGCAGTGATTCTTTGAGCTTGGCGTCCAGTGCGGTCAAGGGCTCGTCAAGCAGCAGCACCTTGGGCCTGACGGCAACTGCCCTTGCAAGTGCCACACGCTGGCGCTGCCCGCCAGACAGCTCGGCGGGGCGTTTGTGTTCCAGGCCATTCATGCGTACCAGGTCAACCAGCTCACCCACCCGTTTTGTGTATTCGGCATCCGGGGTGCCGCGAATTTTCAGGCCATAGCCGATGTTGGAAGCAGCCGACATTTGCGGGAACAGCGCGTAGTGCTGAAACACCATGCCAATGCCGCGCTGCTCAACCGGCAAAGCGGTCACGTCTGCATCGCCAAACATGATTCGGCTTCCTGCATCGGGGGCCTCTAACCCTGCAATGATGCGCAGCAGCGTGGTTTTGCCGCAGCCTGACGGCCCGAGCAGCGCCAGCACTTCACCCGGCTCAACCGTCAAGGTTGTGGGTTGCAATCCCCGTGTACCGTCAGGGTAGGTTTTGGCGCAATCGGTGATTTGAATGCGTGTAGGTTCAAGTGCCATGATGCTTTTCAATCAGTTTGCCCAGGGCTTGCAGGCCCCACAAAACGGGCAGGATGACGAGTAAAAATACCAGCGTGTAGGCCGATCCGATTTCGATCCTCATGGACGCATAACTGTCGGCGAGGCCAACAGGTAGCGTGCGGGTCAGTGGCGTGTGCAGCATCCACGTCAGGTTGAATTCCCCCACTGACAGCGTAAATACCATCAAGCTTCCCGCCACGACAGCTGGCAAAACGGCAGGAACCAGAACACCCAAAAAGCGTTGCAAGAAAGTCGCTCCCAACGTACTGGCAGCTTCCTCCATGGCAATCAAGTCATGGCGCTGAAAAGCCGAGCTGACGGTGCGCACCATAAACGGCAGCGTAAACACCATGTGCCCAACCAGAATAAAACCAAAGCTCTGACGAAAGTCGCGCATATGGCCGTATGTCAAGATCAGCGCTAGTGCTGTTGCCAAGCCCGGTACGGCGACGGGCAACGTCAGCAGCTCCTCGAATGCGCGCGCCGCTCTGTTTTTACTGCGTGCCAGCGCATAGGCACAAGGCACGCCAATCAGCAGGTTACCCACCACACACAGCAAGCCCAGTAGCAGTGACCAGCTGATGGTGCTGCCATACACGTCCAACACCTCTTTCAGCCAGCGCAGCGTCAGCCCGCTTTTAATGCCTGTGCTGTAGTTGTTGACCAGTCCCGCCATCACTGACAGGCCAATCGGTGCCAGCATGAACACGCTGACGATGAGCGTGACGCCAATCAGCAAGCCGGGTGTTTTTGGGTTGGTGCGCATGTTCAAACCCCAGCCGCGGCCACGCCAGATTTACTTGAGGTGAAATGCCGCGTGACGAAAAGTACCAGCCAGGTGATCAGCCCCAGCGTGATGGACAAGCTCGCCGCCAATGCAAAGTTGGCGTAGTTGGTGAATTCGTTGTAAATGGTGATGGGTAGAACTTCAAACTTGCTTGCCAGCGTAAATGCGGTGCCAAATGCACCCATTGACGTTGCAAAAATAATAGCGCCGCAGGCAATGGTGGTAGGGGCTAGCTCGGGTATCCACACATCACGCGTGACCTGCCAGCGCGATGCGCCAAGTGAGCGGGCGGCTTCTTCAAGCTGCGCGTCCATGGCGCTGGCGGCTGCCGTGTAAGTAGCTATCGCGCGCGGCAATGAAAAGTAGAGATAGCCTAAAAACAGGCCAGTCAACCCGTACGCAAACGTGGTGCGGCCAAAGCCTGCCCAGTCCGTTAAATCAGCCACCAGCCCTTGCCTGCCACCCAGCAAAATGATGAAAAACCCGATGATGACACCGGGAAACGACAGCGGCAGCGTCAGCAGCGACAGCAGTAACTGCCGCCCCTTGAACGCTTGCCTTGCCAGCACGATGCCCACCATCGCACCCAATATCAAAGTCAGCAGAGTCACCACCAGCGACAGGCTGACGGTGTTGACCAGGCTTTGCAAGTAGCGGCTGTTGGTCAACACTGCAAAGTAGGTTTCCCAGCCTTTTTTCGATGGCAACGCCAGCAGCTGCACGACTGGCAAAAGCCAGAATGCTGCAAAAAATGCCGCTGCCGGGGCCGCGCAAAGGCTGAGAATACGATTCACTTTTTACTTCACTTCTTGCAGATAGCGGTCGGAAAACGTCTTTTGCACTGCCGCCATGCGGGCGTAGTTGACAGCCTTGGCTCGTGCATAGTCAGCGGCGGGTAAAAAGCGCGACTGCACTTCAGCTGGCATCGTTACGTTGCGGATGGGCCGCAGGTACGCGTTGGCCCAAATGGCCTGACCTTCATCTGACAGCACAAAGTCCAGCACTTTTTTGCCATTGGCCGCTTGCGGGCTGTTAGCCACCAGGCTCATCACGTAAGGCACGATAACGGTGCCTTCAGCGGGGATCACAAACTGCACATTGGCTTTGTCTTTGTGTTTGGCGCGGTAAGCGTTGAAGTCATAGTCGAGCAAAATTGCAATCTCACCCGACAGCACGCGCGCATACGAGGTTTGCTTGGGCACGATCGGCTCATTTTTCTGTAGCGCCTTGAAGTAATCAATGCCAGGTGCGAAGTTGTCCATCGTGCCGCCGCGCGCCTGGTTGACCGCCACTGCACCGACATAGCCCACAAAGGCCGACGCGGGGTCGAGGTAACCAATCAAACCTTTGTACTCAGGCTTGAGCAGATCGGCCCATGACTTGGGTACCGGTTTGCCCTTGAGCGCATCCACATTGACCATGAAGCCCAATGTGCCCGTATGGATGGTGAACCAGTTGCCTTGCGGGTCTTTCAGGCCGTCAGGAATGTCATTAAATGCAGCTGGTTTGTAGGCCGTTACGACGCCGTCTTTTTGTGCCTGTATTGCAAACGTCACACCCATGTAGGTTACGTCGGCCACTGGCGCTGCTTTTTCAGCAACGAGTTGCGCCAAAGACTGACCGGAATTTTTATTGTCAGGCGGCACGGTAATACCGGTTTTCGCTTTGATGGCTTTGAGCTGGCTGGCCCAGTCGGCCCATTCAGGTGGGCAGTTGTAGCAAATGGCGGTTTGGGCTGTAGCTATTCCGCTAGTAGCCAGACCCAAGGCCAATAGGGCACTAGCTGCTATCGATTTCAAACTAATTTTCATGAAAACTCCGTTTTAAATGGATGAGTTGAAAAGTCAAGGTGGAGGAAATAAAAATTCAGGTTTTCTGGGTTGAAAACTTCTAGGTTTTATGTTGATTTGAAGCAGGGCGGGCGTATGACTCTCCGTGCCGAAAGGCATGGGGCAAAGTCAAACTCGCGCTGGGCTTAAGCGCTACGCCACCGGCCAGGGCTTGAACCAGCAAACCAGCAGCACGGCTGCCCATCTCCTGATTTGGTTGGGTGATGGTGCTCAGCATGGGTGTCAGGTCTTCACCGATGGCAATCCCGTCAAAGCCAACGACGCTTAAATCTTGCGGTACGCGCAGACCTGCAAGGTGTGCAGCCCGTATGCTTCGTATTGCCAGCAGGTCGTTAGAGCACACCAGTGCGGTGGGGCGCTTAGGGCCGCGCAGCAACTGACTGATGGCCAGTGCAGCGCTTTGGACAAATGGCACTTCGAGAACATCCGCTTCATTCAGCCCGGCCGCGCGCATGCCCTTTTGAAATCCCCGCAGCCGCTGCTGCGCCCGGTCTGATGCAGCCAACTGGCCACTGACCAAGGTGATGCAGCTGTGTCCCAGCTTTACCAGCCGTTTGACCAGCTCAGCGACAGCGCCTTGACTGTCAACCGATACACAAGGGTGGGCAGCGTGACGGTTGTAGGCCAACACATAGGGCAGCTTGGCGGCTTTCAAGCGCTTGAGTGCGCCTGATGTCGCTGGGTTGGACACCACCAAAATCATGCCATCGACATTGCCTGCAAGCAGCAAATTGACAGCCTGATCTTCCAGGTCCAATCGGTAGTCAGTCGTGACCGGCAAGATAGCATAGCCCGCCGCCGTGGCGGCGCTGGCAATACCTTCCAGGCATTCGGCAAACACCGGATTCAGCAGCGTAGGCAGCACCACACCCAGCACCCGGCTGCGCTGGGTGCGCAGCGTGCGCGCGCTGGCGTTGGGTGTGTAACCCAGTGCTGTGGCAATGGTTTGAACCCGCTGGCGCGTAGCCTCCGTCACCTTGTCAGGCAGGTTAAAAACCCGCGACACGGTGGCACTGGACACGCCAGCTTGCCTGGCAACTTCCTGAATATTCATCACAACTTTCCAAACCGGATCAAAAATGTAATCGATTACATTTTTGATCCGGCATATGACGCTGATGTGACAAACGCGGTTAAGTGCGAACCCCCGGAATTTGTTTTGGGACCTGACTGCGCAGGTGCCAGCATGGCTTTGATCGTCAGAATTTTGTACAGTTTGACTTATCAAAAGTCAAACTGTACGGAAAACTGTTCGATTTGGCAGGTTAGCGTGAGCGTCTGACCCGCAAAATTTCATCAAGAATCAAACAGACCGCGCCAATACTGATGGCGCTGTCGGCGATGTTAAAGGCCGGGAAATGCCAACCGGCGTAGTGAAAGTCCAGAAAGTCCACCACGTAACCGTACAGCGTCCTGTCGATCACGTTGCCAATCGCGCCGCCCAATATGCAGGCAAGAGCGAACGAGAACAGCTTTTGACCGGGATGCGACTTGAGCATCCAGATAATAAATATCGCCGCTGCAACACCAATACCCGTGAACAGATAGCGCTGCCATCCGCCTGCATTGGCCAAAAACGAAAACGCAGCACCTGCGTTATGGACACGAACGACGTTGAAAAAACTTGTGACGTAAGTGGCATCGCCCAAGCGGTAATAACCCAGGATCAGTACCTTGGTGAACTGGTCTGCAATCAGAATCAACAACGCTAAACCAAGCCAAGGCAACATCCCGCTGGACGATTTGGTGAAGGTGGTTTTAGCCATTATGCGAAAGTCCTTTTTTCGCCCGCACCATACAGGTTGCTGATACAGCGACCGCAAATGGTTGGGTGCTCTGCGTCGCTGCCAACATCTTCGACATAGTGCCAGCAGCGTTCGCATTTAGGACTAATACTGGCATGGACCGTTGATTCATATGCGCCAGATGATATTAAATTAATAGCAGATGTGATAAAAACAAACTTGACGTCCGGGCCCAGGCTGGCCAAAAGCGCGTAGTCGTCTGCGTTAACTTTCAAGGCAATTTCAGCTTGCAGCGAAGAGCCCACCTTGCCATCTGCGCGCAGGGTTTCGATGTCTTTGTTAACGGCATCGCGAATCTCGCGAATACGTGCCCACTTGGCCAGCAAACGATCATCTTGCGCCTTGAATTCTGCGTAGGTTTCTAAAAATATCGACTCAGATGAGCCAAACTCTTTCCAAGCCTCTTCTGCCGTGAAGCTGAGGAAGGGGGCCATCCAGCGCAGCATGGCGTGGGTAATTTGGTGCAATGCGGTTTGAGCGCTGCGCCGTGCATGTGAATTAGCAGCAGTCGTGTACAGCCTGTCTTTCAGAATGTCGAGGTAGAACGAGCCCAAGTCTTCACTGCAATAAATTTGCAGTTTCGATACAACAGGCTGAAATTCATAAACTTCGTAGTGCGCCAGAATGTCGGCTTGCAGTTGGGCGGCGCGGCTCAAGGCGTAGCGGTCAATCTCCAGCAGCTCATCAAACGGCACCGCGTGTTTTACCGGGTCAAAGTCACTGACATTGGCCATCAAAAACCGCAGCGTGTTGCGAATTCGGCGGTAGCTGTCTACCACCCGCGCCAAGATTTTGTCGTCAATACCCAGGTCGCCAGAGTAATCGGTTGATGCGCACCACAAGCGAATGATCTCAGCGCCCAGCTTGCCTGATACCTCTTGCGGCACCACCACATTGCCTTCGCTCTTACTCATTTTGCGGCCCTTGCCGTCCACCGTAAAGCCGTGCGTCAGCAGGCCCTTGTACGGCGCGCGGTCGTACATCGCGCAAGACGTGAGCAATGAGGAATGAAACCAGCCACGATGCTGGTCATGGCCTTCCAGGTACAGGTCAGCAGGCCAGGCCGATTGCGCTGCGTGGCTGTGTCTGAGCACATGGTCGTGTGTGGTGCCCGAGTCAAACCACACGTCAAGAATGTCTGTGCTTTTGATGTAGTTCGGTGCACCGTTGCCAATAATGGATTCACCGCTTGCCCTGCTCCATGCTTCAACGCCGCCCACTTCCACCATATTGGCGGCCAGGTCCATGATCTCCATGGTGCGCGGGTGCAATTCGCCAGTCGCCGTATGAATAAAAAATGGCAGCGGTACACCCCAGTTGCGCTGGCGGCTGATGCACCAGTCGGGCCGGCCTGCAATCATGTCGCGCAGGCGAGTTTTGCCGTTTTCAGGGTAAAACTGGGTTTGTTCGATGGCATCGAGCGCCAGCTTTCGCAAAGTTTTAGGCGCTTTGTCTTTGGTGAAGACTCCTTCGCCTTCATCCATACGCACAAACCATTGCGCAGCGGCGCGGTAGATGACGGGCGTCTTGTGCCGCCAGCAGTGCGGGTAGCTGTGCTCGATATTAACGGTGGCAAACAGGCGATCATGTTCGCGCAGCTTGTCGATCACCAGGGGCGCAGCTTTCCAGATGTTCAAGCCGCCAAACAGCGGCAGGTCATCCACATAGCGGCCGTTACCTTGAACCGGGTTCAAAATGTCGTCAGTGGCAATGCCGTTGGCAACGCAAGAGTTAAAGTCTTCCACGCCATAGGCGGGAGACGAATGCACGATACCTGTGCCATCGTCAGCGGTGGCGTAGTCGGCCAAGAATACGGGGCTCAAACGTTTGTAACCTGCATCAACTTCATAAAAAGGATGCATGAAGTTAAGCAGTGCCAGGTTTTTGCCTTGGGTGGTGGCAATGACCTGACCGGTGAGCTGGTAGCGCTCCAGGCACTTTTCAACCAGCGATTCCGCCAGCATCAAAATGCCGCGCTCGGTGTCAACCAGTGCGTAGGTCAGCTCTGGGTTCAGGTTCAGCGCCTGATTGGCAGGAATCGTCCAGGCGGTGGTGGTCCAAATGACGGCAAAGGCATCTTTGGCGAGGTTTTTCAAGCCAAATGCGGCGGCTAACTTATCTGGCTCTGCACTTTTAAAACCTACATCCAGCGTTTGCGATTTCTTATCCGCATATTCAATCTCAAACTCGGCCAGTGACGAGCCGCAGTCAAAGCACCAGTACACCGGCTTCAAGCCCCGGTACACAAAGCCACGTTCCATGATGCGTTTGAGCGCGCGAATCTCGTTGGCCTCATTGGCGTAGTCCATCGTGCGGTAAGGGTTGTCCCATTCGCCGAGCACGCCCAGGCGTTTAAAGTCTTCCAGCTGGCCAGCGATTTGCTCGGTGGCAAAGGCGCGGCACTTGGCCTGCACATCGGCACGAGCATCCAGAGCCGACGGGCCGCTCCCTAGGCTCTGGGCGGCTCCCTCGGGGGGCAGGACGCCAGCAGCGGACGTGGGGGCTATCTTGCGGCCGTGCAGTTTTTCAATGGCGTTTTCAATCGGCAAACCGTGGCAGTCCCAGCCCGGCACGTAAATCGCGTCCAGCCCTTTGAGCTGGCGCGCTTTGACGATCATGTCCTTGAGAATTTTGTTAACCGCGTGGCCGATGTGAATTTTGCCGTTGGCGTACGGCGGGCCATCATGCAATACAAATTTGACAGCGCCTGCCCGAGCCAAGCGCAGCTTTTTATAAATGCCTTTGTCGTCCCAATCTTTGACCCAGCCGGCTTCACGCTTGGGCAAGTCGCCACGCATGGGGAAGGGCGTGTCGGGCAGGTTCAGGGTGGTACGGTAATCGGTTTTTTGCTCAGACATAGTTGCAATCATGGAAAGCTTCGACAAGCTCAGCCCGAACGGGTGAGTTGGGGTAAAAAGTGAAAGGGTGTCCGTTCGCCCTGAGCCTGTCGAAGGGGGCTACTGGAGTTGACAGATCTTTTAAATTCGGTCGCGGGTGGTTTGGCGAGTGGTTTGAACATGCATTGCAGCAAACTTTGAATCAAAAAACTGGCGCGCATCCGCGCAATCTTTTGCAATGCCTTTTTTAAGCGCATCCAGACTGTCATATCTCAGTTCGTCGTGCAATTTGTGCAGCAGTTCCACCCGTATGATTTTACCGTAGCCATCCTCAACGCCCAGTTCGTGCGGCCAGTCCAGGCAATACGTCTCCAACAGCACGCGCCCGCCATTCACGTCGTTGGCGTCAATCGATGGGCGAATGCCTAAATTGGCCACGCCAATTAACGGCTTTTGACCCAGGCCAAACACATGCACTGCAAAGATGCCGCTGGCAGCCGGGTTCCAGTGCGAAAAGCGCAAATTCAGTGTGCGAAACCCCAAATCTCGGCCCAGTTTGCGGCCATGCACCACATGGCCCGAAATGCTGTATGGCCGACCCAGCAGACTGGCAGCCTGAGCCATTGCGCCTAAACCCAGTGCTTGTCTGACGGCTGAACTGGACACCCGGGTGCTCTGAACTTCATAGCTGTTCATCCTTGCAACATCAAAGCCCAGTCGTTGTCCGGCGGCGTCCAGCATGGCATAACCGCCAGCCCGTTTGGCGCCAAAGCGGAAATCATCACCAACCAAAACGTATTTGGCTTTCAGGCCTTGTACCAATACCTCACTGATAAAAGCTTCGGGGCTTTGACTGGCAAGGCGTGCGTCAAAGGGCAGCACCACGACCTGCTCAATGCCGCAATCGGCCAGCTCGGTCAGCTTGTCGCGTAGTGTGGCAATGCGCGGCGGTGCCAGCTCAGGTTTTTTTGCAAGCGCTGCAAAGTAGTCTCGTGGATGCGGCTCAAACGTCATCACGCAACTCGGTACACCTCTGTGCTGGGCCTCGTTTTTAAGCAAAGCCAGCATGGCTTGATGACCGCGATGTACCCCATCAAAATTGCCAATCGTCAGGGCTGAGGCACTTGCAAGTTGAGGGTGGCGGTAGCCGCGAAAGACTTTCATTTTTTGATTATCGGTTTTTTAGACCACAGCCTGACAAAGCCCACGTCGGGTTAATTTGCACCGAGGCGTGGTGGTCATCTTTTACCTGTATATTGAAGGCGCATGCGAAAGTAAAAGTGCAAATGTGTTCCATTTTTTCGATGGAGGTCAGGTTTGAAGGTCTTAAAGCTCTCGGCTCAAGGTTTGCCGCAGTCGTGGATCAGCCTTGAAGAAGCCGTTCTTCACTATGCATCTGACGAGGTGCGTTGGGAAATGGGTGCCCGGGTTGCCACGTTCCACGGTGGCCACAACGCCATCACGGGCAACCAGTCCATCATCACCATCAACAGCATCATTGGTACCAAGGGGGTGCCGAAGATCAATCCATTTGAACTCAAGCCCGGCCTGACCAATGCCAAGCTTTTTCTGCGTGACCGAAATGTGTGCGCCTACTGTGGCCAACATTTTTATGAAGAAGACCTGACCCGCGAGCACATCATTCCGTTTGCGCAAAAAGGCGTTGATACCTGGATGAACGTGGTGACTGCGTGCCGGGCATGCAACCACCGCAAAAGCAGCCGCACCCCCGAGCAGGCCAAAATGCCGCTGCTTTACACGCCGTACGTTCCCAGCTTGTGGGAAGACTTCATCTTGCGCAACCGCCGAATTCTGGCAGACCAAATGGAATTTTTGATGGCGCATATTCCAAAAACGTCACGCTTGCACGCGTGACGCTCCGGTCTTTCGTCACGCTTGCACGCGTGACGCTTTCAATGGCTCTATTGCCCGGTAGCCGTCACCCCGCACACCACCGTTAACACCACGGTGCTAGCGGCTGGGAAGGTTGGAATGGTGATGCCTGTCGCGTTAAAAAAGTTGGGCACACTGGCCGCGGGTGTTGATGTCGCCAGTACCAAGCCTGTTGGGCAGCTGGCGCCGCTGGAGGTTGAGGTGCAGGTGACCGATGTACAGCTCAAACCGGCGCTTTGCACATCTTTTATCACCGCGTTGTTGGCCGCGTACCCACCGTTGTTGCTGAATGTCAGGGCATAGCTGGTTGTTGAGCCTGAAGTCAACGTGGTCCCACCGTTGGTTTTTGTCACCGACAGGGTGGTGGTCGCCACGACGGTCACATCTTCAGCTGGTGAACTGCCGCTTAAATAGTTGATACCGCCGACAACAGTGCCGGACGCATAGCTGCCGCCTGGGCTGACAACCGGATTGCTCGATGCACTGCTGGTGGCTGCTCCGCCCGTGGTCCGTGTGGGGTCCGTGAAGGTGGCGCTGGCGCTGTTTTGGAAGGTGGTGACCGGCGTGGCTGCGTTGACGTTCACTATAAAACTAACGGTCACAGAGCCACCCGGAAACACCGTGAAAGACGACACAGTTGGGGTGTTGCCTGTGCCGCCCACACCAAACACAGCGGTGGTGGTGTTGCCAGATTGGTTGGCAGCGGTCGGTGACAAGCCCGATGTATTGGTACCTGAAAAGGCTGTCGCTGCGGTCGCTGCAATGGTTTGCAGGCCAAAAGGCACGGGCAGTACGTCTCGAATGCTCACGCCGTAGGCTGCCCCAGCGGTCAGGGGGTTGCTCACGTTGATGCTGTATTGCGCCGTGGTGTTGCCAGGCAGCGTCACTGTCGGCGTGTTGGTGCTTTTGCTGACTGTTAGCTGGGGCAGGCAGGCCGAGCCAGAACTAACGCCTACCGGCGCGCCCGCTGGCGTGGCAATCAGGCCGACCGTTCCCACGGTACTGTTGTACGGTTTTGGGGCGCCGCTTTGGGCGCCCCCGCAACAGGCGTCGTAGCCCAGTGCGCCACCGGCCACGCTGGTGGCAACGCCTGTCAGGTTAGCGCTGGTGGCGATGTAGCCGCCGCCACCGCCGCCGCCCGGGCCATGGTCAAAATAGTTGCTGTAGCCGCCGCCGCCGCCGCTGGCGTTCAGGCTCAAGCCCGCGCCGTTGCCAGTCGTTGACGTTACAAAAATAGCGCCGCCGGCGCCGCCGCCACCGGCCCCGTCAGAGCCGGTGTCAACGTTATAAGCGTCATAGCCGCGAGCCGTGATGACCCCCGCAGCGGCCGTCAAGCTGCCGGTGCGCAACAACACCACGCCGCCGCCTGGTGCCCCTGATGAGGAAATAAAACCGGTTGCGCCGTTGGCCGTACCGTAGGCGGGCGGCAGCGTTCGGCCTGCCGGGTTTGGCGGCGTAACCGTGATGGCATTCGCAGCGCTGCCGTTGTTGTTAGAACCCGCACCACCGCCGCCGCCCAACACCAAAGTGGTCAGTGAGTTGGTGGTGGCTGCCCCGCCCAGGCCACCGGCAACATTGTTGTTAGTCCAGCTGTTACCGCCTCGCCCTCCCGCGCCGACGTTACCGCCGCCGCCGCCGCCGCTGTTATTGCCGTTGGCGCCGCCCGAAGGGTCGCCGTCGTTGCCACCGCCTGCTGCATTGCCCTGTGCGCCCCGCCCAGAAGCGCCAAGTGCGTAGCCCTGGCCAAAGGTGGCCGTGGCGTAGGCCAGCGCTGTGGCTGTGCCGTTAAACACCCGTAACGGCGTGCCCACTGTGCCTTCACCTTTTAAAGCCCCGTTGCCATTGCTGAATAGATAATTTGCGTCGGTAAAGACGCCACCCGCTCGGGCTGCACCGCTGACGAAGGCCGCGCCGCCTCTAAAACCCGCACCTGCCACTGTAATGGTCCCGTTGACGGCGGTGCTTCCCGCGACATCGATGGCAACAATGCCGCCGGTGGCCTGACCGTTGGTATTGTTCACCGTCCAGGCGTCTGAAGACACCGTGGTGCCAGTCGCCACGGAAGCACTCGCATACTGCGGCACGCGTACCACCTGAAAAGTGCGCCATGCCGTGGTAACCCCGGTGCCAGACGCGGTGATGCTTTGAACGTAGCCATTGGTCAGCGGCCGGTTCAGCGTCAGGACAGCGCCGGCGATGCTGCTGACCTGGGCGTATTCATATTTGCCTGCGTTGGCCGGTGTGGTGGAGTCCTGCATTTGCATGACCACGACCAAATCGCCTGCCACGATGGCCCGGTTGCTGGTGCGTTGACCCGTGATGGAGGCAACCGTGACCTGGTTTGAGCCTGCAGTCGCCGTCCCCGCGCCAGCGTGGTAGCTATTAACAACGCCGCTCAGGGACGCAGGGCCATCAACGCCCGGGGAAGCGCAGGTTTGCGCGGTGGCCTGACAACTTAAAAATGCCAGCAATAAACTGGCGCAAGACTTCAACAGGAGGTTAACGGATGGCCTGAATCCGCTCGCGAGGGAGTAAGTCTTGTGGTCGCTTTTTAAGAAGAAATTTGAAACGACGCGCATGGGATCCAAAATCTCTGGAAAAGGAGAGGACCCCTATTCGTCCGGCCTTATAAAGTATGAACTGTTCGACCTGAGCTTGGTCGAAAGGATTTGGCTTGTCCGACCCCGGCTTCGACAAGCTCAGCTAGAGCGGAAAATAAATACTTCGCCGGGCGGGACCGCCAGTGTGGTGACTTTAATCCGACCCGTCGCACATTTGGTCACTTCGTCAATAATTATTTCACTACTGTCCGGTAAATTCAGGGGGATTTTGTAAACAGGTCAATTTGCGATTTAAGCGACTCAAAGTCATCGCTTTGCAGAGCGTTGCTGACCATTTGGGTCAACGTAATCTTCTCAAACATGTTGACCTCAACCAAGT
>JANPIK010000052.1:0-5680 GCA_031424935.1 Polaromonas sp. | reverse complement strand
TGAGGCGGCGCACGCTTGAGAATTAAAACGCTATTAAATCAGGAGCTGTTTGCGCCCGTATTCATTGGGCTAGAGCCCGATTTGACCCCCAAAAATGGCCAAAAATCACTCAAAAACGGCTATTTTGGCGCAGTTTCGATAAAACTGGGCCTTAGCGCCAGTTTGTCTTGCAGCTTGGCCAAATTGGGGTAGCTGATGCGCCAAGTAACTTCTGGAAAGCGGTAGTCCAAATACCCCAGTGCGCAACCCACCGCCACATCTGACAGGCTGAAATGTACGCCGCTGCAATACGCTTTATCTGCCAAACCAGTGCTCATGGCTTCCAGCACAGCGTCGATTTTGCCCATCTGGCGGTCTATCCAGGCTTGGCTGCGCTGCGCCTTGGTGCGGCCTTTGAAGACAGCTTCCATGCGCGCCGCAAGGGCCGCATCCATCAGGCCATCGGCCAGCGCTTCCCAGGTTTTGACTTCAGCGCGCTCGCGGCCCTGCGACGGGATGAGTTTGCCGACGGGCGACAGCGTGTCCAGGTATTCCACAATCACGCGCGAGTCAAACACCGCTTCGCCGCCCTCCATGACCAAACAAGGCACTTTGCCCAGCGGGTTGGACTGGGTGATGGTGGTGTCAGGTGCCCACACGTCCTCAATCACGTAGTTGTAATCGAGTTTTTTTTCAGCCATCACCACACGTACTTTGCGGGCGTAGGGGCTGGCGGGGGAACCGATAAGTTTCATAGATCTCTTTGAGCGCTGTAGGACTGGGAAAAAGCATTCTATCGAGTTACGCACCTACAATTCAGGCATGAGTTCCTCTTCTACAACACCCAGCACGCTTTCCCCCATCAACGCCTTGTCGCCACTGGATGGCCGCTACGCCGCCAAGCTGGCCACTTTGCGCCCCTTGATGAGCGAGCAAGGCTATATGCACCGCCGGGTGCAGGTGGAGATTGCCTGGTTTATTGCGCTATCAGATGCAGGCTTTGCAGAATTCAAGCCGCTCAGCCCCGGAGCACGTACTTACTTGCTGGGTTTGGTGAAGAACTTTTCTGAAGCTGATGCACTGGCCATCAAAGAGATTGAAAAAACCACCAACCACGATGTGAAGGCGGTGGAGTACTGGATCAAGTCCAAATTTGATGCCCGGCCTGAGCTGATGGCAGTCAGTGAGTTTGTTCACTTTGCCTGCACAAGTGAAGACATCAACAACACCAGCCACGCTTTGCAGCTCAAGGGAAGCCGGGATCTGGTTTTGCTGCCGGCACTGGACAAAGTGATTGTAAAAATGCGCGAGATGGCGCACGCCTTTGCCGCCCAACCCATGCTGAGCCGAACGCATGGGCAAACCGCCAGCCCGACCACGGTGGGCAAAGAAATCGCCAACGTGGTCGTACGCCTGGTCAATGCGCGCGCCAAGATCGCCGCCGTGCCGCTGATGGCCAAAATGAACGGCGCGGTGGGCAACTACAACGCGCACTTCGCGGCGTGGCCAGCGCACGATTGGGAGGCGTTCAGCCGCAAGGTGATTGAAACGCCTGAGCCGCTGGGGTTAGGGCTCACTTTTCAGCCGTACAGCATTCAGATTGAGCCGCACGACTATATGGCTGAATTGTTCGATGCGATTGCCCGCACCAATACGATTTTGATTGACTGGTCACGCGACGTGTGGGGTTATGTCAGCGTCGGCTACTTCAAGCAGCGCTTGAAGGCGGGTGAAATCGGCTCGTCCACCATGCCGCACAAGGTCAACCCGATTGATTTTGAAAACGCTGAGGGCAACCTGGGCTTGGCCAATGCGCTGCTCAAGCATTTGAGCGAGAAGTTGCCGATCTCCAGATGGCAGCGCGATTTAACTGACAGCACGGTACTGCGCAACATGGGCGTGGCCGTCGGTTATGCCGTGCTGGCCTACAACTCACTGAACGTGGGCTTGGGCAAGCTGGAGCTGAATGCCGAGGCACTTGACGACGATTTGAACACCTCGTGGGAAGTACTGGCCGAGCCGATTCAAACCGTGATGCGCCGCTACGGCGTGCAGGGCGCGTACGAAAAGCTCAAAGAAGTCACACGCGGCAAAACGGTGGAAGCGGCTGACTTGCACGCGCTGATCGCCTCGCTGGAGATTCCCGAGGCGGAGAAAACCAGATTGCTGGCCATGACACCCGGCAGTTATGTGGGCATGGCTGCCATGTTGGCTAAAAGAGTTTGATGCTTGGCAAGCGCTTCGGAGGGCTAATTTGACGCTGGCTCGCACTGGCTTTTTAACAAGAATGCTGCTTAATAATCTATAGTACATTGGCGTTGGCGGGCACGACGTCCGTCAGTCATCACGGAGGCATGTCATGGGTCTTATTCAGGCAGCGGTGGGTTCTATTGGCGGTACGCTGGCCGACCAGTGGAAAGACTTCTACACCGTACCCAGTGGCCTGTCCGCTACGGCGGCGCTGTTTGCTGCTGTGCCGCAGGGTACCAATGCGGGTCGTGGGTCAAACACAAAGGGTTCGTCAAACATCATCACCAACGGCTCCAAAATTGTGGTGCCTGAGGGTTATGGCCTGCTGCTGTTTGAAGGCAGTGCGGTCACTGGTTTTGTGGCAGAAGCAGGCGCATATGAATGGCGCTCAGACGATTTGAATTCAAAGTCAATTTTCACGGGTGGCGGCTTTGCTGATTCGCTCATCAAGCAAAGCTGGGAGCGTTTTAAATTCGGCGGCCAGCCAGGCTCGCAGCAGGCGGCGTTTTTTGTCTCGCTCAAGGAACTGCCCAACAACCGCTTCGGTACCCAGTCTGAAATCTACTGGGACGACGGCTTTTTGCACACGCAGGTCGGCGCGGTGACGCGCGGCTCGTACACCTTGAGAATTGTCGATCCGATTTTGTTCGTCAAAAACTTCGTACCCGCCAGTTATCTGCAAAGCGGCCAAGTCTTTGACTTCACCGACATGGACAACGCCGCTGCCAGCCAGCTGTTTAACGAGGTGGTGGGCTCTCTCGCCCCTGCCTTCAGCCTGTACACCAATGACCTGAGCCGAGGCAACCGCATCACCAAGCTGCAGCAAGACTCGGTCGGCTTTGCTAAGAGCTTGTCAGACGCGGTAGAAAACGCCTACCAGTGGAAGTCTGATCGCGGTCTGGCCATCGTCAAAACTGCCATTGTCTCGATTGAATACGATGCCAATACGCGGGAACTGCTTAAAACCGTGCAGCGTGCCGATGCACTGGCAGGTAGCCGTGGCAACTCTAATTTGCAGGCCAGTGTGGCCGCAGGCATCCAGTCTGCGGGCGAAACTGGCGGTGCGGGGGGCATCATGGGCGTGGGTATGGCGACAGGCATGGTTGGCGGCGTGGCTAGCTTGCAGCAACCAGCAACACCAGTCGCGCCTGCCGCAGCGGCCGCAGAAGACCCGATCGCTAAATTGAAAAAGGCCAAGGAGATGCTTGACCTTGGGCTCATCACGCAGGCTGACTACGACGCTGCCAAGGCCAAGGCGTTGGGGCTTTAAGCGGCGGACTCAGCAACAGCTATGTCGAATATCGACACTTCATCTTCGTTGCCAATGCGCGCAGCTACCACCGGCCCGGGATCGCCGCAAGACGTGCCGCAAACGCCCAGCAGCTTTCCGGTAGACCCGGCCACACTGCCCAAGCCCATTGCAGATGAGTTGCTGGCACCAGATCCGGTAGCCATTGAGACGTCTGCCGATGAGCTGAAGGACGGCCTGAACCGTTGCCCAAAATGCGGTTCAACCGACATCCGCCAAAAGACTGGCAGCGACCTGCTGGTTTGCCAATATTGCCGCAACCAATGGCAAGGCGCGCGGGTCGAAGAAGCGTTTGGACTGGGCGTGGGCATCGACCGGCTCAAGGGCACAGTCATCGCGTCTGGTGCGCAGAAAATAGCGCTGGACGCCGCCAGCCTGATGAGCTTTAAATGCACGGGCTGCGGCGCCGAAATTACCGTCAATACAGAAAGCGCCATGACGGCGCGTTGCCACTGGTGCCGCCATGTCTTTGGCGTGAACGAGCAGGTGGCCAACGGCGCGGTGCCTGATGCGGTGTTGCCCTTTCATATCAAAAAGGACGACGCTGTCGCCCGTATTCGCCAGTTTGTTGACAAGCGGCGCATGTTTGCACTGAAGGCGTTCAAAGACCAGTTCACGCCCGAGAACGTCATCCGTGTTTACTTGCCCTACATGATTGTTGACGGCAATGTCAGCGCCGAGGTAGCGGGTCAGGCTGAGGTTCAAACGCGAAGCTACAGCCAAGGCAGCGGCAACAACAAAACGACCTATTACGATGCTGACGTTTACCAAGTGCAGCGGCACGTGGACTTTACGGTAGATGACCTGCCGCTCGAATCGTCCAGCAGCCGTGGCAATCTGGACACGCGTGCCAACACCAACAACATCATCAATACCATTTTGCCGTTCGACACCAAAAACGCGGTGAAGTGGAACGCGTCTTATCTCGTCGGCGTGACGTCTGAAAAACGCAACCAGGACGTCGAGCACCTGCGCCCGCGCCTGGAAGACCAATTGCTGTCCATCGCCAGAGCCCAAATCGCGGCATCAGTCAGCCAATACGACCGGGGCGTGCGCTGGGAGCAAGAGCGCTTGAGCGTACACGGCACGCGATGGGTGGCCATGTATTTGCCGGTATGGCTCTACTCGTACCATCAGCAGGGCAGTGGCGGCAACAGCAACAGCGGCATGCTGCACTACATCGCGGTTAACGGCCGCACCGGCGAGACCATGGGCAGCGTACCCGTGCAGCAAGGCAAGCTCATCTTGGCAGCACTCACGGTGGGCACCTTTTTGGAAGCCATCGCCATCTGGATACTGGCGAGAGCGGCATGAGTGATAACAACGGACTATGGCTACTGCTGGCCGGCCCAGCTGGTGCAACCGCGCTGTATTGGGGCTTGTACCGCTACTACCGCAACACCGACAAGTCCCACGCCTACGAGCGCGACACCCTCATCGCCGCCCAGCCGGTGTCGGGCAGCCAGGAGAAGGTCGACCACATCTCCCGGACCCGCGACTCCGACATCGACGGCGACAACAGCAGCAACCACCGAGAACGCGTCCGGCGGATGGGCTGACGCCCGGCCTGGTGGGGTCACACGCCCTGCGACACGCTCGACATGTTGAAGTCGGGGATCCGCAGGGCCGGGGTGGCGGTGCGGGAGAAGTAGTCGTCGCCCCACTCGCGGCTGAAGCTCGGCACGGACTCGGTGGCCGCGCTGAAGCGGTTGAGGAGGTCGATCGGACTCTCGTTCCACCGGAAGTTGTTGGCGGCCCCGACGATCTCGCCGTCCTCGACGACGTACACGCCGTCGCGGGTGAGGCCGGTCAGCAGCATGGTCTGCGGGTCGACCTCTCGGATGTACCAGAGGCAGGTGAGCAGCAGTCCGCGCTGGGTGCCGGCGATCATGTCGTCCATCGTGCCGGCGCCGTCGCCCACCTCGAGGACCAGGTTGTCGATCATCGGCGTGACCGGCTGACCGGTCATCCCGGCCGAGTGGCGGGTCTGCAGCAGCCCGGTGAGCAGCATGGTCTGCGGGTCCACCTCGCGGATGTACCAGAGGCAGGTCAGGAGGAGGCCGCGCTGGGTGCCGGCGACCATGTCGTCGATCGTGCCGGCGCCGTCGCCGACCTCGAGGACGAGGTTGTCGATCATCGGGG
>JANPIK010000051.1:0-15885 GCA_031424935.1 Polaromonas sp. | reverse complement strand
ACTTGGTTGAGGTCAACATGTTTGAGAAGATTACGTTGACCCAAATGGTCAGCAACGCTCTGCAAAGCGATGACTTTGAGTCGCTTAAATCGCAAATTGACCTGTTTACAAAATCCCCCTGAATTTACCGGACAGTAGTGAGACTGACATAAAAAATGGCTACAGCCTACACAAAAAGGCTCTAATCAGCTATTATTTTCATAGCTGAATTAGAGTAATTGCTGGTCTAAGCTGCATCCACAGCACTGCGCCGCTTAACCCGCCGCAGCACAGCGGCCATCAACTCACGCGCATTTTCAGTGTCGCAAGAGGTCTGCAGTTTGATCCAGCTTTGTGCATCGGTGCCGAAGAAGACGCCCAGGCGCAACGCGGTGTCTGCGCTGATGCCGCGCAGGCCTTTGACGATTTCATTGATGCGCCGAGCTTGCTCGTCTATCGCCTCCTCAAATGGTGACTTGCATCACTATTCGCTCACAGCGCGCTCAATAATTTCTCGCGCTTGGTGTAAGCAGTCGTTAAAATTGAGACGCGTACCAATGACATCAATCGCTTCAAACTGCTCTCGTACGGTGTCCGCTCTGTTTTCTAATTGAGCAATAAAAGCAGCGCCATGTTTTTTCATGAACGGGCCTGCTGTCTTTATCGCTTCAGGTTCGGCTTGTGCAACGGCGCACAGGTCGTACAAATCTCACGCCTTGGCGTGGTGGCCTCGGTGCCACATCTTTTTGGCAATAATTTCTGCACATGTCTCGACCTTGATGGTTCGGCCTTGGTACTTAACAGTGTCAAATATTGCGGATCTGGCACAAAGAGGTCAATGTCTTTGCTTTGGCGATGCCCTATGCGCAACATCGACACCGTACCGCCGCCAAACGTCCAGTGCGGTTTGTTGATTTGGCTTTCCAAGTGACTCATCAACACTATGGCTCTTGGGAACAATGAAGACCAAATGCCTAGCTTTGTCAAATCAGGCGCATTCAAGCCCATATCGCTCGATCACTCTTAAGTGCTGTGGCCATCTTCCGCAAATTCTTCCAGATCTGTGCACGCGCGATGTCTTGCTCGGCGTGAACTTGTTCTACTGCGGCGGCTAGTACGGACAGGGGCGCTTCGTCTAGCAGGGTGGCCATGTGGGGCTGAAGGGCCACTGGCAGCACAGTTGTCGTTATCGCTTGGCGTAACTCGTCTGCATCAACTGAACGGGTGTAGCTGACGCTGGCTGTGCGGGCGGCAATGCCCAATGCTGAGTTTTTGCCCGCTGCCGCACTTGGTTGTTTTGCCCGGGGTGGTGAAATGACGACCGACAAGCCCAGGCAAGACAGCAAACGGGATGCACGCGTCAGACTCAGGTCCACAGCGCTGCCGTTTTCAAGCTGATTGACCGTGGCGCGCGACAAACCACTGAGCTTGGCCAGCGCGGTTTGCGTCAAACCCATGTCGGTGCGCCGGATATGTATGGCTTTGCCGAGTTCAAGAATAGAGGACATGATGCAAAGCTTAGCGTCTCAAGGCTAAATTGTCAAATATATTTGACAATTTAATCATTTACGCCCTCTTTTCATCTCTTGATGTCCGCCACCTGACGAGACAATAAGGCAGCCAAAGCAACTTGAAAGAATCGCGCTGTGGTCGGGATGTTCCGGCGACGTTTCAGGGCTCGGACGGCACATCCGACCCACAAATTGAGACCTGTTTAAGCCGGACTTATCAGCCCTCAATCCAGGTTATCTACCGTATCCGCATCCGGCACATCGCCAATCGCTTCACGCGTCAGCAGCGCTTGCGCTTTCAGCCATTCGCAAAAAGCGGCAACCTCTGGCCTAGCTTCGTTGCGCGGGCCAACAATCAGCCAGTAGGCCAACGGCGAATCAATCCGCATGTTGGGCAGCGGCTCCACCAAATCGCCTGATGCCAGGCTGTCGGCCACCAGCGGCATGCGGGCCAGCGCAATGCCTTGGCCGGTCAGCGCGGCTTGGGCGATTTGATGCGCATAGTTAAAGTACAGCCAGCGTTTGGGGGCAAATTTTTTCAAGCCTTGCGCTTCGAACCAGCGCTGCCAAGTCAGCCACTCCATGTGGCTGGTGCGGTGCGCGTCGCTGGCTTCTATCAGCGCGTGTTGCGCCAGATCGAGGGGTTTTTTAATGCGTGTGCCGCTTTTGAGCAACCAGGGGCTGGCCACGGGCGTTAACTGCTCGCCAAACAAGCGCAAGGCGTGGTTGGGCACCTGGCCGGGTGCGCTGTAACGCAGGGCCAGGTCAACATCCGTGGTCTCCAGGTCAACTGCTGCGTCGGTCGCGTCAATCCGGATGTCGATGTCTGGATGCGCGCGTTGAAACATTTCCAGCCGGGGGATCAGCCACATTGACGCAAACGAGGCCCAGGTGCTGATGGCTACGCTTTTGCGCCCTGCGCTCTGGCGAATGATGCGCACCGCGCTGTCGATCCTCTCCAGCGACGGCAGCACGGCGCGCAGCAGTTGGGTGCCTGCGCTGGTCAGCTCGACGGCCCGTGTATGACGTAAAAACAGGCTCACGCCCACATCTTCTTCCAGTGCCTGGATTTGCCGGCTGATGGCCGACTGCGTGAGCGCCAGCTCTTCAGACGCTGCACGAAAATTAAGGTGGCGCGCTACCGCTTCAAAGGCGCGCAGCTGGCCTGCGGCGATGGGGCGTGTGCGAGCGTGGGTCAGAGCACTGAGCATAAGAGGGGCAAGAGCTGATGACGGCAGATTGATGCGTTTTGTGAATCAATAGCGTAGCGCATTTTCATTAGACTGAAAAGCCCTGCGGCCTGATCATTCGTCCACGTCAACACTTTGCTGGCGACTTTCGAAGGACCATCATGCCGCACTCTATCCCAAATTCCGCAGGCCTGATCTGCACAAGCCAAGCCAGTGAGCGCACTCCTGCACGCGCTGTTGGCTGCTTCAACCTGCCAGCCCGGCGTGCTTTGACGCTGCGCATCAAGGCACCTGGCGAGTTGCGTATTACGCATGGGCGGGTGTGGGTGACCTATGTCGATGCTGCGAATGATGCGAGCGTTCGCGCAGGTGACCATTTTCTACAGGCGGGCGAAGTGCTGCACCTTGCTGGTAGTCAGCAAGTCGTGATGGAGGCGTTAGATGCGCCATCCTCCACACCTGAGAATTCGTCGGTGTACTTCAGCTGGGAGCCCCAAGCAGCATTGAATCTGGTCGCTTCCCACCGGCGAGTGCAGCACGCCCATGAGGTACGCCAGCCCCTGTCAGACCTGGGCACGGCGCTGCATCAGGCGCTGTGGGCGGCGGGTCGTTTGGCGCAGGGTCTGGCGGCTAGCTTGGCCTGTACGCTGATGCCGGGTCGCCATACGCCATGACACCCTTTCGCCATTCGTTGTGAAGGCAACACAGACTGCGTCCTTGCGGCTTAGATTTAACTAATCGTAATTAATTACGATTAGTTAAAATAATGTGATTACAAGGAGTCACGTATGTCGAAAGCCTTTGCCTCCCAAGCCGATCTGGAAGATAAAAAAATCACCTTCGAGCAACTCAGCGCCCATTGCTGGGCCTATACGGCCGAGGGCGATCCGAACTCTGGCGTCATCATTGGCAGCAAATTCATCATGGTCAGTGACGCCACCGCCACCCCAGACATGGCGCAAGACCTGATCGCGCGTATTCGCAGCGTCTCAAACTTGCCCATCAAATACGTGCTGCTCACGCACTATCATGCGGTGCGCGTGCTCGGGGCCAGCGCTTATATTGCTGAAGGTGCTACTGAAGTCATAGCAAGTCAAGGCACTTATGAATTGATTGTCGAGCGTGGCGCGCAGGACATGCAAAGTGAGATGGAGCGATTTCCGCGTCTGTTCCGTGGTGCCACCAGCGTGCCCGGCCTGACCTGGCCAACGCTGGTGATTGGCGGCGGTAACCCTGCTTTGGGCGAAGTACCTGGCAAACTGACGCTTGATCTGGGCGGTGTTACCGTGCAAATCTGGCACCCCGGCCCCGGCCATACACGGGGCGACACGATTGCCTGGGTTGAATCAGAAAAAGTGCTGTTTTCAGGCGACCTGGTCGAATATGAAGCCGGTGTGTACACGGGCGATGCCCAGCTTGAAGAATGGCCTGCAACTCTGCAAGCCCTGCGGGCCCTGAAGGCTGAAGCTATCGTGCCCGGCCGTGGTGAAGCCATGAAGGGTGAGTCAGAAGTCAACAAGGCGCTGGACTACACCAAGCGCTGGGTTGAAACGCTTTACCAGGCCGGCAAAGAAGCTGCTGCCGCCGGTATGGACCTCAAAGCCGCGATGGCGCACACCCGTAAGGCCATTGACCCAACGTTTGGCCATGTATTTATTTACGAGCATTGCTTACCGTTTGACGTGAGCCGTGCGTTTGACGAGGCCAGCGGCATCAAAAATCCGCGCATCTGGACAGCACAGCGCGACCAGGAGATGTGGCACGCCCTTCAGGCTTAGCGCATACGGCGTGCAAATTCACGCCCGATTGCCCCAGCGCGCGTACCGGCAGGGGTGTAGGCCTTAACTTACCGTGAGCTTGCAAGCTTGCTGACAATACGTAACAGTTCGCGCCCTTAAGCTGAGCGTGGCAAGTCGTTGTGAATTCTGGGCAAGTAAATTTTGGCCCCGCCCTGATTCAAGGTTTGCTCTACATCACTTTGAAGGCATGTCCATGACCCGTACTTATCCAGCGCCGCCCAGCGGCCTGCCGCAGCAGCAACCCCAACGCTATTCAGACCGCCATCGTCTGCACGGTAACCCGCGCAGCACCTTTATGCCCGGCAGCCCGCATGCTGCAGAGCAACCACACGCCAGCGGTAAACCCACCTACTCTGGCGACAGTAACGACGAGGGCGACACGACGCCAGACACCGCGCCAGACATCAAGTCTTATCTTAAAAAGACCCCTACTACCGACAAGGCGCATACGTCCAAATCGACAGACACGCGCCTTGTCACGCCAGAGACAGAAATTGAAGCCAACGAGCTGAGGCGGGCCAAAAAACCTGGCCCGTTACCTACAAAAAAAGCAGATCAGTAGATCAGTAGATCAGTAGATCAATAAACCGCCATCAGCCGTTGTTTTGGGCCACCAAAATTTTGATGTCTTGGGCGTAAGCCATCAAAGTAGCAGCTGCCTTTCGACGTTGGCTAGCGGTAGTGCTGTTGTGCAGGTCAGCAAAATTTTTGCAGTTTTCTTGGGTCAGCGCTTCTGCGTACTCGACATAGACGGGGTGGGATCCCGCAAGCGTTCGTTCAAACAGGCCGCGTACTGCCAGACGTTTTTGTTCGGCAGTAGCTTGTCCTTTTAACAAATGACGCATGGTTTGCAGCGTGTCTTGTTGTCGGCGTTGCCTTTCGGCGTAAGCCAGGTTGGCATTAAAGCGTGATTTTTCGACCTGTACGGTAATCAGCCCCAGTTGTTTATCGTCCAGCTTGCCGTAAAGCATTTCAGCCCGGCTAACCGCTTGTTTGTAGCGTTTGCTTTCGTTTGCAGGCTTGGCTGGCTGGGCGGTTGGCAGGTAGTCGCTGCGAAATTCTGCATTGCCTTTGTCAAATTTGCGGGCCATCGTGTCCAGTTGGCTGGGGCTTAGCGTGTCAATCAAGCTGACCACTGCAGGCTGTGCCTGGTCAGACAAGGTGACCAATTTACGGCGCACGTCGGCCAAAAGGCTGCACGCTTCAACCGCGGTCACGTCAAGCGGTATTTTTTGCTGCATTTTTTGCAGCGTTTCAAGGTAGGTCGGTAATTGGGTTTGTCGGTGCCAGCTTTGCAACTTGGCCAGGTCGTCTTTGACCTGCAAGCTCTGCTGGCTTGAAAAGTCGACATAGCCATCGAGGTACCAGTAGGCCAAATCGGGCGCCTGGTTGTAAGCCAGTTTGGTGGCGCTGCAGGCTTGTAGCAAACAAGCCAGCACTGCCAAGCTGATAATTCGGATTGCGGTTAGAAAAATCAAGGGAAACGTCATGTCCATTCCAAAAAAGTTATTACCGACGGATGTCGTCATCATGGCCGCCGGCAAAGGCACACGCATGAAAAGCACTTTGCCCAAAGTATTGCACCGCTTGGGCGGGCGCGCCTTGCTGGGCCATGTGGTTGACCGTGCTGTGCAGTTATCAGCGCGCCGTGTCGTGGTGGTCACAGGTCATGGTGCTATGGAAGTAGAAGCAGCTTGTGACCTGTTTACGGGGGCCAATGGCAAATTTGACATGCAATTTGCACGCCAGGAGCCACAACTCGGCACTGGCCATGCCGCGCAGCAGGCCGTGCCGCTGCTGGCGGATGACGGCGTCACGCTGGTGCTGTCTGGCGATGTGCCCTTAACCCAAGCTGCAACTCTGCAAGCGCTGCTTGACGTGTGCGACGGCCAGCGGCTGGCGCTGCTGACGCTGAGCATGGCAGACCCCACCGGTTATGGGCGCATTGTGCGCAGCGGCCCTGAGGCCAGCGCTCAGGTGCGCGCCATCGTTGAGCACAAAGACGCCAGCCCCGCGCAGCGCAAGATCCATGAAATCTACAGCGGCATCATGGCCGTGCCCACCCGATTGCTGCGCAACTGGCTGACGCGGCTGGACAATCAAAACGCACAAAACGAGTTCTACCTGACCGACATCGTGAAGTTTGCGGTCGCTGACGGCGTAGCGGTCGTGGCCCATCAGATTGATGATGCGGCTCAGGTTGCCGGTGTCAACAGCCCGGTGCAACTGGCCGAATTGGAGCGCGTCTATCAGCAGCGCTTAGCCGGCGCGTTGATGGCGCAAGGCGTACGCCTGGCCGACCCGGCCCGCTTCGACGTGCGAGGCGCGTTGACATGTGGCCAAGACGTTGAAATCGACGTGAACTGCGTGTTTGAAGGTTCGGTCAGTCTGGGTAACGGCGTACGCATTGGCGCTAATTGCGTGGTGGCCAACTGCACGATTGCCGCCAATGCTGTGATTCACCCGTTTACCCATATCGATGGTGAAAAGCTCGGGGTCACGGTGGGCGAGGGCGCACTGGTTGGCCCGTTCGCCCGGCTGCGGCCAGGCGCGCAACTGGGGGCAGAGGTGCACATCGGCAACTTTGTCGAGGTCAAAAACTCGACGCTGGCCAAAGGCGCCAAAGCCAACCACTTGGCCTACCTGGGCGACGCCACCGTGGGCGAGCGCGTCAACATTGGTGCAGGCAGCATCACCGCCAATTACGACGGGGCCAACAAGCACCGCACCGTGATTGGCGATGATGTCCACATCGGCAGCAACTGCGTGCTGGTTGCGCCCCTCACGATTGGCGCTGGCGGTACAGTGGGCGGCGGCTCCACCCTGACCAAAAGCACCGAGCCAGGTGGCCTGCATGTGGCGCGACCCAAGCAGATCAGTTTGCCGAATTGGAAACGACCTATGAAGCTGAAAAAGTAGATGCTATTTATTCAGGATCTGCCTGACCTCACATTCATTGAGCCAGATGAACTTTTGGCTCGAATTTTGAGCGCTTGACGCTGAAAAATGCTTTCACGTTGCGCACATTGGCATCACCCGTGAAAAGCCGCTGGCTCAGCACCAGGTAGGCGGGCATGTCTGGCACATGCACGATCAACACCATGTCTGGACCCGGTGAGGTGCGGTAACACTGCTGCACGGCTGCGTCGCTGATCAAGCGCTTTTCAAACGCGCTCAGGTGCTCGTCTCCCTGGCGATCGAGCGTGATCTCAACAATCGCGGTGATGCCATAGCCTGTGACTTGAGCCAGCTTGTCTGGGTTGAGCAGCGCCACCTCGCGTTCAATCAGCCCGGCGTCTTTGAGGCGCTTGATGCGCCGCAGGCAAGTGGGCGGCGAAATGTGAGCCAGCTCAGCCAGCGCCTGATTGCTCAGGCTACTGTCGGTTTGCATGACATTTAGTAATTTAATGTCTGTCTCATCAATGACTATTTGTTCCATTAATTGACTATAAATGAAATAAAAATCTAAATTTACCCACTAGGGAAATTTGATTACAAAAACAGTTGAAAAATCAGCTAAATAAAAAATTTAAAACCACTAGCATCAAGGCACTTTATTTCAAGGAGTTAAATATGTGCGGCATTGTTGCAGCGGTTTCCAGCCGCGATATCGTTCCGGTTTTGGTCCAAGGCCTGCAGCGCCTGGAATACCGGGGTTACGACTCTTGCGGCGTCGCGGTGTATGACGGCGGGCTCAAACGTGCCCGCAGCACATCGCGCGTGGCTGAACTGCAGAGCCAGGTCAGCACCGATAAACTGGAAGCGACAACAGGTATCGCCCATACCCGCTGGGCCACACACGGCGCACCGGCCATTCACAATGCGCATCCCCACTTCAGCCACGGCTCCGGCACTGTAGGCATCAAACCCGGCAAGGTGGCGCTGGTGCACAACGGCATCATTGAAAACCACGAAGAACTGCGCGCCGAATTGCAGGCCAAAGGTTATGTGTTTGAAAGCCAAACCGATACCGAAGTCATCGTGCACCTGGTGGAAAGCCTGTACGACGGTGATTTGTTTGAAGCCCTCAAGTCAGCCGTGCGTCATCTTCACGGCGCGTATGCGATTGCCGCGTTTTGCAAAGACGAGCCGCACCGGGTGGTTGGCGCACGGGCGGGGTCACCCCTCATTTTGGGCGTGGGCAAAGCCAACCAAGAAAACTTTCTGGCCAGTGATGCCATGGCATTGGCAGGCGTAACCGACCAGATTGTGTACCTTGAAGAAGGCGATTTGATTGACATCCAGCTCGGTAAATACTGGATTCTGGACAAAGCTCAAAAAGCCGTGCAGCGCGAGGTTAAAACCGTGGTGGCCCACAGCGGCGCAGCTGAGCTGGGCCCGTACCGCCACTACATGCAAAAAGAAATTTTTGAGCAACCCAGCGCGATTGCCAACACGCTCGAAGGCCTGGAAGGCATCACGCCCGAGCTTTTTGGCGATGCTGCCTACAAGGTATTTAAAGAGATTGATTCAGTTTTGATTCTGGCCTGTGGCACCAGTTACTACAGCGGCTGCACTGCAAAGTATTGGCTAGAAGAAATTGCCGGCATATCGTGTCAGGTCGAGGTCGCCAGCGAATACCGCTACCGCACCAGCGTGCCTAATCCCCGAACGCTGGTGGTCACCATCACCCAAAGCGGCGAGACGGCCGACACCCTGGCCGCGCTGCGCCATGCGCAAAGTCTGGGCATGACGCAAACCTTGACCATCTGCAACGTCGCCACATCGGCGATGGTGCGTGAATGCAAACTGGCCTATGTGACACGCGCCGGGGTTGAAATTGGCGTGGCATCTACCAAGGCTTTTACCGCGCAACTGGCGGGTTTGTTTTTACTGACGCTGGCCCTGGCCCAAAGCAAAGGCCGCTTGACGGATGCTCAGGAAGCCGCACACGTCAAAGCGATGCGTCACCTGCCCGTAGCCTTGGCCGCCGTGCTGGCGCTAGAACCCCAAGTCATCGCTTGGGCTGAAGACTTTGCCAAACAAGAAAACGCCCTGTTTTTGGGTCGTGGCCTGCATTACCCGATTGCACTGGAAGGCGCATTAAAGCTCAAAGAAATCAGCTATATCCACGCTGAGGCCTACCCGGCAGGTGAGCTAAAGCACGGCCCGCTGGCACTGGTGACCAGTGCGATGCCTGTGGTGGCGGTTGCACCTAACGACAGTTTGCTGGAAAAGTTGAAAAGCAACCTGCAAGAAGTCCGCGCACGCGGCGGTGTGCTCTATGTGCTGGCCGACGCCGGCACCAAGCTGGTCAGTGGCGAGGGTCTACACGTTATTCGCATGCCAGAGCACTACGGCTATTTAAGCCCCATGCTGCATGTGGTGCCGTTGCAGCTGCTGGCATATCACACCGCTTGCGCACGCGGAACGGATGTGGACAAACCCCGCAATCTTGCAAAGAGTGTGACGGTCGAATAACCCTCACAGCGCACAAATTGCTGGCAATGTAAAATATAGTTGTATAGTTTATTCCTTGATTTATAAGTGTTTTTCTTGAATTTTCTATTTCTATCTCATGAGTTGTATAGTTAGCTTATTGATTTATAAGGGGAAAAGTCAAGATTTTTGACGTTTTTTGATATTTTGAGCAATTAAAGTTGTAAACAAGCCATTAAAGTCGTAAACATCGCTCCAGCATCCATGCGGGTTTGCGGGGCGTTAGATTTTGGAGACGCTTTTTTAAATTCGTAAACAGACGCGTTAATCGCTATCGTCGAACGGCTGCAATGGGCCATTATGCGAAGGTCCCAATTATGAGAAGTTCAATGCCACCTGGCAGGTCGATGGCCTGTATATCGGCAATCAACCTGCTGGTGCACTTCACATAATTACAGCGTCTGCAGGAACTTCAACAGTTTGTCGGTAGCCCGAAAGCGCCCGGGGTTTGTTTCGGGATCCTGCAGTTTTGCCAGCGCCTGCTCCTTCATGGCGAGGTTAGCCTCCACGTAATGATGGGTGGTAGTCGGGCTCTCGTGACCCAACCAAAGGGCGATTCCTTCAATGGACTCGCCAGACTGCAGCAGGTGCATCGCCGTTGTATGGCGAATAGTGTGCGGCGAAATTCGGCGATCCTGCAAGCTCGGCATCGCTGGCGTTGCTGCTGCCACGGCAAGGGCCAGACGCTGAGTAACGTTAGCGCGGGTCATTGAGTGACCATGCCGATTGGGAAGCAACGCCGATGCTGGCCCCAAATCGGGATTCAGCCTTAGCCACGCCCGTATTACCTTGACGGTGGAACGCCACAGCGGCATGGTTCGCTGCTTGCGTCCTTTGCCATGTAAATGAACACATGGCGCCCCGTCAAGCACGACATCGGCCAGGCGAACACCGATGATCTCAGACACGCGTGCGCCAGTGTTGTAGAGCACGTGCAGAAGCAGGTGATCGCGCTGACTCGTCCAACTTCGCCCAGGCTTGCCAATGATTGCCAAGATTTCTTCCCGCGAGAGGTACCCCAGCATCGGCCGCTCGAAACGCTTCATCGGTACACCCAAAGCCTGTTCGATGGCATTGAATGCACCGACATCACGGTGGCTGGCGAACTTCAGGAATGCGCGCAGCGCTGCCAGTCGAGCGTTGCGGGTTCGTACGCAATTGCCGCGGTCACGCTCCAGGTGAGCAAGAAAGTCTAGGACCAGCTCCGGCGTAATGTCCTGCAGGGACATCGTTGTAGGCTGCTTGTGCAGGCTCAGCACAGCGAAATCCAGGAAAAGCACAAAAGCGTCCCGGTAGGCAGCCACTGTCTGCGGGCTCAGTGCACGCTGTTGCGTGAGGTACTCGGTGAAGAACGACTGCACCAGTGCGCAAAAGCTGGGCGAGGTTCTATGTGTCGTTGGCTTACTCATCGCTAGGCTCCCAAGCATTGGCAAAGCGCTCGAAACGCTGACTTAGCAGGCCCATCAATTCCGGCACTCCGGTCAGGTACCAATAAGTGCTGGAGATCTTGACGTGTCCGAGGTAATTTGATAACGCCAGCATTCGCTGACCCACGTCAACACCCTGCTTATGCCAGAGGACTAACCTACGTACGGCGAAGGCGTGACGCAAGTCGTGAATGCGCGGCGCACCATGGCTGCCACGGTCAACCCAGCCCAATTGCTGCCGGATATCTTCGAAGATGCGGTGGACTTGCCGGTCTCCGATATGTTCGCCCAGCAATCGTCCACGGCTGGAGACGAAGAACGGCAACTCGGGCGTGCTGGGCAGAGACCTCGTGCGTAGTGTGCGGTAGCGCGCCAGAGCCTGGACGGCGCTCGGGTGTAGCGGTATCAAACGAGATTTGCCGAATTTGCTCTTACGGATCGTCAGCGTGCCGGCCCGCAAGTCCACATCGATGTCCAACAGCCCCAATGCCTCGGAGATACGCAGTCCTGTACATGCGAGCAGCCCGAACAATGTCTCCATCACCAACGGGCGCAATTCGCCATCGGGGCCGATCAGCCTGGCTGCGGCTAACAACTGCAGGATTTCCTCCTCGCGGTAGACGTGCGGCGTCGTTCGCCCTGGTACCTGGCCGAAAATGGCCTCATCTGGAACTTCGGTGTCAGGCTCGAACTGCCGCAACCAACCCGCGAATGGGCGCAGCAGATTTAGGCGGCGTGCCCATGTAGTACGGTCACCGCTTCCAGCTTTGGCTTTGGCTTTGGCTTTGCGAGCCCATGTGGCCATCAGATCGATGTTTAATGGGCCGTGATGGTCGACCGCTTGAACGTAACGTGTGAAGCTAAACAAACCCATTTCCATGGACCCCAAGGCGAATCCAAGCTTGCGTCGCTCGGCCAAGTACTGCTCGACCCGTGCCCGCAGGCTGACCGGGGCGCTCATTCTGGGCTCCCTGGCCAAGGCAACGCTACTCCGGACAGCGCGCCATGGTCCAGCTTGCCGTAGATCATCGATGTGTTCAGCGACCGGTGGCGCAGCACGTCGGCTACCTCCTTGATCGAGCCACCCTGGTTGACGATACGGCAAGCCAAAGTGTGGCGCATTGCATGGCCGCGACCATGAGGGATTCCGGCGCGCTGGAAGGCGTCACGAACGATCCGACGGATTGCATCAACACCGATTGGCTCGTCATGTGGTGCTATGCGGCGCACGAATACCGCCGTATCGCTTGTCTTGGGGCGTTCGTGTCGCAGATATGCCTCCAGCGCCCGTCCGGTGCTCGTTGGCAAGGGCAAGATATCCTGTCGTTTCGACTTCGTGCCTTTGAGGGTTATCGTGCCTCTAAGCCAATCAATATCGGCCAGCTGCAAACGATTGATCTCGATGCCGCGCAGCCCCAAGTCGAGCGCGAGTCGGATGACGGCGTAACCTCGGTGCGGCGAAGGCAATGTAGAGGTAAAGGAATTCAGTAACCTGTCAACCTCGTCAGGTGTAAGCGCTCGTGGCAGCGTAGCCATACTCCAGTGCGCAGGCGACGCGATGACGGAGCGCAACGGCTGTACCGCGTCGCCACAGGTCGCGCGATACTGCAGATAGGCACGCAAAGAGGATGCAATCGCGGTGGCATTGTGGGTGGTACCCAGGAAGTCAAGCTGCTCGGCAATAAACTGCCGTATGTCTGAGGCCCGAAGCTCGCCAAAGACAACAGGCCCACCAGCGAACTTGGACTGAAGCAGTCGTTCAACGATGCGAAGTCGATTGATGCGCGTGCCAGAGGTCAGCCCGCGCGCTTCACACATGTATGTGTCATAGCGACGAAGCTCGTCAGCAGTGGGCCCTGATGGCGTAGGTGGCCGAGTAACGATGTTCTCAGTTCGCAATATTTCAAGTAACGGCATCAGCGCGGCGTGCGCTTCGTCAGGAGTACGCAGTACCCCACCCAGGCAGTCACAACTTGGCAGGTGGTACCTCAGGAAATGATCAATGCAGGCTTCGTCCAGCATGCGTACTGGCAAGTGGCACATCGTCAGCCAATGCGCGAAGTGCGCCAAGGCGTTCAAGTTGCGAGCGCAGGTGTGTGGGGCATAGCCGCCACGCTTCAGTCTGGCCACATAGGCAGGAACTTGCGCACACAAGGGGCCTTCGAGCAGCCATTCGCGCAAGGGAAGATGCAAATCAGGGATCTTGGTCATGAGAGTCTCCAAAAGTGGGACTTCCATTGGCGCATCACCGCAGACTTATGCATAGTTCCGCTGATGTCTCCTGGCGAGATGCAAGCGCTGACGCGATCTAGCGGACTACTTGCGCATTGAACTTCTCATAATTGGGACCTTCGCATAATGGCCCTTATGGATAGCTATCCATAAGGGCCAGTTCCTGCCGTTGGCGAGTGACCGGTATCAGGCAACCAAATTTCGCGTAGGGCGGATTTCTACTGTCTAACGAGGCTGTAAAAGAACCATCGTACATGCCCCGAGGGAGCGCTTTAGGGGGTGCTCGACCCCTTCCCACACCAGAGATCGTGGCTTGTACGCCGTTTTGATGCGTTGATTTTTTGAGAAATGCATGTGAAATTTTTAAGTGGAGTTTTTTTACAACCTCAACGTAAAGGTAACCGGCGGCTTGCACGCGCATGCTGCAAGGAGTCCGTGTTGACCGACCAGTTAAGTCGATCAGCGCTGAGAAAGTTCAAATACTTCTTTCTGTGACTGGACAACGCCATCGACAACTTTAATCAGTAGGTACCGCTCGTAGCGCGAAGCGTACCCCATGTGAACGTATTCAATCAGTTTCCCTCGCGGTATGACCAAGACACCCGAGTACCAAGTGGCATGCACCGGCCCCGCTGCCTCAGGAAAAAACGTGCCCAGCGGAACCGGGTCTGGCACGCTGCTGCAGGGGTTGGCCGTTACCTGGATCAGATACAACTTGGAATCGCGGATCTCCCATGCCGCCGTGAATCCAAGCCAAGAAGCTGAGCACGCACCTTTCAAAAAAGACCTCAGCTTTGCATACTGAGCATCCTGCCTTGCGATCGGCATGAACGGGTTCGAGAACAACGGCTCAGGCGCGCCGTCAATGGCAATCTGATCGGGTATTTGCGCGGTTGCGCCGGCAGCCGAGCAAATGAATGCGAAGATGAGTGTGATAACAGATTTCATCGACGTAACGAAGCTATAAGAGAACTATCGTACATGCCCCGAGGGAGCGTTTTAGGGGGTACTCGACCCCTTCCCACACCAGAGATCGTGGCTTGTACGCCATTTTGATGCGTTGGATTTTTTGAGAAATGCATGTGAAATTTTTAAGTGGAGTTTTTTTACAACCTCAACGTTGGAGGTAACCGGCGCGCAGCAACCGCCGCGAAGCGGCTTCCTGCTGCTGCTCGTCCGAGTTGACTGACCTGTTAGCGATCACCCACATGCGAAACACGCCGTCTTAAGAAGCTGAATAGGAAGCAACATGCCGAGCCCCAGAAACATGTATCGCTTGGAATCTCTGAGAAGTAACTGGCACTCCCGATCGCCATTCTTGGCGAGGTCCCGGATCCTGTAGTAGTCGGAACTGCTCCCCAAACGCCGAAGTAATCTCAACTTGCGAGGGAACAGCCACAAAAGCCCTCCGACTATCCAGAGACCGAGGGTGCCGAGAAACAGAATGCCGTAAGCGGAACTGCTCATTTATTTGACCTGAGCGTTAACGCGATATGGATCGGCGGATATTCTGGCAATCCCAGCTTATCCGACCAGATAAACCAGAATTCCGCCATTGGATACGAATCAATCCAGTGAGCTGCAAGCCGCATGCAGCCGAGGTATGCAAAGGGCTTTTCTGAAACGTTAGTGTCACTACAGACCCCGTTTATCATGCCGCCTATCTTGGCGCATTGGCACCGGACGAAGCTGTCCGACATTTCGCAATGTAAGCACTATAGCCCAGCAGTGGCTGAACCTGATTGACTCCTTGCGCCGCAATACGGACCGCCGTACAGTTGCCAGCGCAGCTCAAACCGATGACCGCTTTGTGGCGATGAGCTCAAGAGTCTGTAATTTCGCTTTGTCGTCGAAAGCTCCAATTCTCAAACCGAAGGTTTGGGCCACAAGCGGTCCTTGGCAAGCGACCAGTATCAGGCACCAATCTAGCAGCTTGGAACTCAATTTTATAAATCCAAAAAATTCCGTCTACCCCGATGTGCGAATTTGAGGGGATAGGCATTGGCGTTGTCTTTACCCTAGCGCACCGTTCTCATGTACTTTGCGCCATTGGTCCGAGCGGTCAAGGTTTACGCTTATTTCGACAGAACTAGATAGAAGAAAAACTAAGCCGCAGCCTATACTCTTCGTTCGCAGAAAGCTATGAAATCAATAGCGGCTGGGCTGATGTAACTTCCTGCGCTGACGATGACGCAGCAGTGGCGCTGACGCTTGCCGATACATTGCCTGTGCCGCGCCGATGGCGGGAAAAGAAGTTCCACAGCAGCAGTGTGACGTCAGGGCCTTCGGCCTCGCTGAAGGGCACGCT